>NZ_JAVMBO010000017.1:0-777870 GCF_031631795.1 Marinobacter xiaoshiensis | reverse complement strand
GTAAGCGTCCGCCCATCACACCTTGCTAATGCTCACCGGCCTCCAGTTGTGCGGTAGCAGTTCATCAATGGCGTTGTTTTTCTGCGTCGGCAGTTTCGTCAGAACATCTTTCAAATAGGCATACGGATCATGCCCATTGAGCTTTGCGGACTGGATTAACGTCATCACCGCAGCAGCGCGTTGACCACTTCGCAATGAACCTGCGAACAACCAGTTACTCCGACCCAATGCCCACGGGCGTATCTGGTTTTCCATCCAGTTGTTGTCGATGGGCACTGCGCCATCGTCCAGATAGCGCGTCAGCGCTGTCCAGCGTTTGAGACTGTAGTCCAAGGCTCTGGCCGTGCCGGAGCCATCCGGCACTTTCTGTCGGTGCGCCAACATCCATTGATGCAGGGCATCGGCTATTGGTCTGGCCTTTTCATTTCTGATTTGCTGTCGCTTATCCGGCGGCAGGTCTTTGGCTTCTCGCTCGATCTGATACAGCTGACCGATGTATTCCAGAGCCTGTGCCGCTATTTGGCTCTGGTTAGCTTGGTGTAGGTCGTAGAACTTGCGACGGGCATGGGCCATACAACCGATTTCGGTGATGCCGTTGCCGAAGCCCGCCTTGTAGCCCGAGTAATCGTCGCAGACCAGTTTGCCTTGCCAGCCTTCCAGGAAGGTTCGAGCGTGCTCACCCGCCCGGGTTGGGGCGAAGTCGTAAACAACGGCCTTCAGATTGGAGAACGGTGTGGTGCAATAGGCCCAGACATAGGCTTTGTGGGTTTTTTTCTTGCCCGGAGCCAGCATGCTGACCGGTGTTTCATCGGCGTGCAGAACGCCGTGTTCCAGTAGTGCATTTCTAAGAGCATTCACCAGCGGTTGCAGCTGCACACCGCAAGCGCCTACCCATTCCGCCAGAGTTGAGCGCGGGATAGCGAGGCCAGCACGACCGAAGATACGTTCTTGACGGTATAGTGGTAAATGATCCGAGTACTTGGCCACCAGCACCTGAGCCAGTAATCCGGCGGTGGGAATGCCTTTATTGATAACCTGCGGAGGCACCGGTGCCTGGGTCAGGGTTTCGCACTGCTCACAGGCCCATTTGCCGCGGATGTGGCGCTCCACTGTGAACTCGCCCGGCACGTAATCCAGCTTTTCACTGACGTCTTCGCCTATGCGCTTGAGCTGGCAGCCGCAGCGACACTGAGTGTTCTCGGGTTCGTGATGGATCAGGGTGCGGGGCAACTCCGGTGGCAGTGGAGCCCGCTTGGGTTGTATTTTTGGCTTGGGCGGTGTTTCGGCGGCTGTGAGTTGTGCCAGTTCAGCCTCGATGGCAGCAATGTCGCTGTCGATCAGCTCATCCAGCAAGCGGCCTTGAACCGCATCCAGTTGTTCGCTGCGACGGGCGAACTTGTGGCGTTTAAGGATGGCCACTTCGTGGGTCAGTTTCTCGATGACTGCATCGCGGTGTACGAGTGCTCGATCCTTATTTTCTACGCGATCGAACAGATCCGTGACTAGGGCACGGAGTTGATCGGCGGAGAGTTGATTAAGGTCGGGACGTTGTGACATGCAGAACAGTATCCCAAGTCACGGCCACTGTGACGATTCGCCATTCTGATGATGGTCTGGGTAACCGGCTTGTGGTTACAGAATCGAGATCACACCGGCGGCACCGAGGCGTTGCCACGGCAACCCTTGAACCAGCGCAGCCAATTGTTCGTCTGTTAATAACAGTTGCTTGCCACGCCAGGTTTCGCCCCAGTGGAACTTGCCGCGATTCAATCGACGGGCACAGAGCCATATACCAAGACCGTCGTGGATCAACACTTTCATTCGGTTGCCCCGTTTGTTGGCGAACAGGTACGCACAATGGGGCCTGGCTGAGCCGAACACCTGGACGACACGCGCCAACGCGGTGTCTGGCCCAGCCCGCATATCCAAGGGCTCGGTGGCCAGCCAGATCTCGTCAATGCGGATCATGGCAACAGTTCGCGCAGAAACGCCGCGCATTGCTGACCTTGATCGGCGGGCCATTCCACCACAACCGGGCCGCCGGCTCGCGGAATCTCGATGCGGATGGTGCGATCCTTATCGGCAGGTTTCGTGGTATGCACGGCCGTCGCTGGAAAACGAACCGGTAGAAAGGCTGGGGCTTGGCTTCCATCGTCTTGCTTCGACTCTCTGATCCAGCGCCGAAGTTGGTTGGCGTTGAGGTCGTTATCCAGGGCAATGCGGGAAACAGAAGCTCCAGGTCTGTGGCACTCGGCCACCAGCCGAGCTTTAAATTCCGGAGCGTGTCGGCGACGTTTTCGGTAAGGGCGGGTTACGCTTACGTTGTTCATAGATAGTGTCCACTAAAGAATAAGTGGACACTATCTTGAAGCCTTCGGCATCACACTCAAGATGGGTTTGCCGGACGCTTACAGCGGACCTTTGCAAACAGTTCGTTGACGTCGTGCTCAACACCACCGGACACCCTTGCCTGATTTGAGACCAGACCGGCCTCGGTGTTCACGAACCAGATAATGTCACGATCATCGAGTTCGGCATGGGCAGCCCTGAGGGTTTCAACAACGTCCTCCGTTTCCGACGATGCCTGAACCAGGATCAGCCGGTTTTTCCATTGATAGTCGCCCAGGTTGTTCATCTCCACTCCGTAAGTCGCTAGCGAAATAAGTAAGAGCAGCATTGCCAAAAACCGTCGGCCATTGTTCAAACCAGATCTTCCGCAAAGCATCAGAAAATAAATCCGTCCCAATTTTGCTTGGGTTCAATTACTCCGTTTCGGATTCCTCTAAATCGTCGATAGCCCGGGCCGTCATAATGGCAGCAGCAACTGATGAAATGACTAACGGAATTAGGTCAGCAGGGTGGGGGTCGTGAATATACCCATCGAACAGATCCAACTCGATAACATCAACCAAACCCTCAAGGATACCGATAGCCCTAAGATAATCGCGATAAAGAGGCTCGTTTCTGGCGAGCGGAAAGACCGTATATTGTAATCTTCTTCTTTCAACCTGCAGTACTGCAAGCTCCCTTTCGAGCGTGGGCTTTAATTGTTCAAACTCATCTCTATATCTCTTAAGTCGGCCGCCAGATGACCAAGCGCTCCCCCATATTTGACCCCACTCTTCGCCCCCCACTCGCCGTTCCAGTTGATAGTATGCCCACCTGAATGCCAATGATTCGGAGATACTCGCGTCTTTGCGAGGAACTCCAAAAATGCTCTCGAAATCACCATAAGTTCGGTCTGCCACCTTTAGAAGCTTACGATATTCTGAGTCTGACAATTTCCCCATACCGTTGCGAATTACTGAGAAAATGCCATGCCGAGCTCGAGAGTATTGTTTCCCGTCATTGGTTGCATACCTCTCCAGCATCTCACTGGCATTGTTTAACACATGCCTGAGCGGGCGTGGGTCAGTACCGCCAGCATCACGAAGGTCAGACCGTTCAACTTCTCTAGGAAACTCGGTCCATACATCCTTGGCAGATTGGTGCAAGTTTCTGGCCTGCACGGAGACTGCTTGTGAAACATCGGCAAGTTTTCGTGACGCCTCATCGTGATGGATCGCAAGCGCGCTTTGCTCTGCAATCGTTTGGGACTCGCGACTAACTTTCAGGGAATTAAAGGCCGCAATGGCTGCTGCCAATCCAGCGGTAGCCGAAAGCGCAGAAGGGGCAAAATCCAGCCAGTACGTATAATCCATATATGCTCTATTCTCCGAAACTCTTCATAGATAATGCTTACCGAGTCACCAAGACCCTCGTTCACGAATCCAAAAAAATCCGTCCCAGTTTTCAGAAGAAACAGAGAAAAAAATCTGCTCCAATTTTCCTTCAAAAACTTTTACTTATTAATTACTTGACTCACCGTCTCCCAAAGATCTACGAAAATACTATCGACACTTCTTAGCCGCCCTTCATGTGAGCATTCTATCTTGGTCCAGCCAGGCTTGGCCGAAAGGTCTAAGAAACACTTGTAAACTTTTTTCAAATAGTCCTCATCCTCTTCATGGAGATCTCTAGCTTTTTCCGTATAGTCACGCTTCTCCTTCATCAAAATAAGTTCTTGGGAGTTTCCAGGCGGAACATCCAAAAAAACCACCAAGTCCGGCTTTGGCATCTTATATATTTCATACTCCAGATCTTCCACCCATTTGGAAAACTCATCGCGAACATCGGTAGCAACTTTTACAGACTGGTGTGCAATATTTGATGGTACATATCTGTCCGCAATAACCAAGACATCTTCGGACAGAAGCTTCCTAATATACCTGCATTTTTCGTAACGATCTCCCGCATATAGCATTGCTGCAAGCTTTGGATGGACCTGATCCAAAGATCCGAATTCACCATTTAGATAGCGCCCTACCTCTTTCCCGAAAAACGTTTCGGAGTAACAAGGAAATGATATCTTCTTAGCCTTCTTGCCTTCAGTATTAAGTCGGCTCAATAGAAGCTCTGTCTGGGTATTCTTACCACTGCCATCTATACCTTCAATAGCTATTAGTCTGCTCATCAATTATTTCCTGATCACCGCATGTAAACTTACATCCATTTCCTCAACCCGCTTCCGAACATTCTTTACTGTAGGCTCAAACAAAACCAAGCAGTCATGAACTACTATCTCATTGCGCCTTAAGTCGTCTATGGCCTGCCTTACCTTTCGCCCCCCGGTTGTACTGTCATCAACTAAAATCACTTTTGCACCAGCTTTGGGTACAGTTCGGGTGTCGAACGTCGATTGAAACGCAAGGTTTGCACACCCTGTTTCGAACTTTTTCTCACTACCACAATGCAAAATCAGAGGCTTACCTAAAATCTTTGAAAACTCATAACCAAGTATTGGGGACCCTTCCTTTGGCGTGACAATATAATCAAAGTCAGCGATTCGGATTGTTGGGTCTTCCTCGGAAAGTTTTTTTCTCCAAAATGATGCAAGGATCCTAGCGAGTTGAACTGAGTCAGAAGGACCTGTGCTTAAACTCATTGCATCTACGTAGTGATCAACTTCAACTTGGTCAGTTTTCCCGACGTGCACACGCTTTTTTATCGTTGAACCATCTAAAATCCGACTCAACGATCGCTCAATATTGTTAGCATCAACGTGGTTGTCGACACTTCGAGATAGATTTAACTTCCTGTATTTTTCAACATCGATCCCAAACTCCCTAAGAACTAAGACCGTTTCAGTTAACCTATTCTTTGCAAGACGCTTCGTAATCCAAGCTGGCATAAATCCAGTCCAGATCAGCACTGATGAAAAAGTAGATATTGATAGCACAACCAATATCAAATCATCAAAATCAAAGTCCCACCACATACTAAAAACTCTTCCAATTCTTTAATATAAGACTATAACGATCCTCTGTCACACCCGCCTCACCAATAATCGACTTAATTCTTTTTTGGCGCATTTCATGGGGCAACTCTAAGGAATTGCTAAGAATACCTTCAATCGATTGTACCAAAAAAAATGTTGATGGCATTTCTTTCTCTAGAGGCCCGCTTATATCTTTCGATATTTTATCAAAGACAAGCACCTCACTGTCGCCACTCATCCACGTACCAAAGAACCTTACAAGAGACTTACTCTCAGAAATATTGACACTCTCGTATCCTAGCGAATATATAAGTGCGGAAATTAAACTTATCGCATCAACAGATTCAATTAATCCCAGAGTCTCAGACAAACTTTTATCCAAGCCCTCAAAAACTGTCTTCTTTGCCTTTTGGATACAATCTTTCCTATTCACACTCACCTCCAACTATTAATTGCATCTACGCTAGACCAGTATACTGGTATCGTGGGCGGGAAAATCTCAGCTAGCTGATCCTCTTCGTTAGAAGCGACCATGCGCAAACCAGAAACGGAGTCTATAGGTGCCGGAACACCATCAGAAACACTATCATCAAAGCGCGAACCTATAACAACTCCGCAACCTTTTTCGTTCGCAATGTCAGAGTAAATCAACCCATCTTTTAAAGTCACACCTTCTATTACCGGCTTTATATAAATATAACATACAACACCAAGACTAATTAAATCGCCAATATGATAGAACCGTTTAAATGGATTCGACGTGCCACGCTCAAACTCCTTCCATTGGGAAATAGTGGCGCTTGACAAGAATATCGAATACTGCCCTTTCCACTGAATCAATTCACAATGATCTTTGACCTGATTAGGGAAAACAACTCTTTTTGTCGCCATCTGGACAGGATTCCCATTCTTTAGCGCCCAAGAAATAATCCCCTTAGTCTTTTGAAGATTGCTCGAGTCCCAGCACTCTGAAAAGCATCCAATTGAAATAATTGTTCCATATCTCCCTTGGACATAAAGACCAGAACTTCTAATGAGATTAATTGCCGCCTCAAGGCTGATATTTACCTCGGGGGGCACTCCAGTCCTATATCCTTCCGCAGGCAAATAGCAGTATGAACAAGATGAATTACAGCCTAGAGCTGTATTTACAAAAATCCTTTTGCTATCTCCGGTGACGAATCGCTGACCTTCCATCTCTCACCACTCATTACGTTTATGTAAGTAAAAACCTGCCCCCCCCCCTAACGCCCCTCATTTCTCGGTTCAACCGCTTAGCTTACAGGAAGCCAAAACAATGATACAGGTGGGCAGTAGCCCCTCCGGTATCGAACAAGTCACGAAAAATGGCATGCTCAAAGAAAGTTCACCCTAGGAAATCCGAGGAAGAAAGGCGCAAACAGCAGTAGCCAGAATTGGAAAATGCAGTGGTGCAGTATGTATGTGACTTTAGCGTATCAATGGTGAAGTGACATTAAGATTACTCGTATCCTTTTAAGCCAATAAAAGTCAGCAACGGTGATTCCACTGAACGCAGGTTGCTTTCCCTCAGTGAGAATGGCACGAAATACCAAAGGTTGACAAAATGCGGTGCCAGCGCAGAGGCACCCATCGGCCGGCATCCATAACAGTTGGTGCCTCCATAGTGTTTAGCTATCTAATGTAGACCATCTCAGCACACTCAGCCGGCCCCTATTATGAAAATACATATCTTAATTCCACAAAAAAACTGTGCGGCCATCCCGCACAGCTTTCTCTTTTAACTCTGTTTTCTAAGCGAAAGCCATTATGCAGCAGCCAGAAAAGCTCCCGTAGCAGCAACCACACCACCCAGCACTCGACCAAAGCGGTTATCGGTCTTCTGCATCAAAGCACCAAGTCCCCGGCCTACAAACGTAAGCGCCAGCGTGGCGATGGAGAACCCAGCCAGATAAGCCACCAACGCCGCGCCAGCCGGCATTTCAGTGCCGTGAGCAAAGCCGTGGAATACCATAAATGCAGCAACCAATGTTCCGCCTACAGCGGTCGGTAGTTTGGCCATAGTGGCGATCAGGATACCGGCCAGCAGCACCGAAAGTGCAATGCCGGTTTCCACACCAGGCAGACTAAAGCCAGCCCAAGCGATTCCCGCACCAAGGATCATGCCGCCGATCACAAACAGGGGTGTGCTGTTTTTCAGGGTGGCGGACTGGCGCACGCTCCAGAACCCAATAGCGGCCATGGCTAGCAGGTGGTCCAGGCCAAGCATCGGGTGTAACAGGCCGCTGATGAATCCACCTTCAGCATGGCCGGGGTGGGCCATTGCTGAGGCGGAGGCGGCCAGCAACGCGGCGGCGGTAAGGAGTTTGGCTGTGAGTTTCATGGTATTTCTCCTGGTGGTTCTGGATTCGTTCGGATTCGGTTAGCTCAGGCTGGTTCTGCCAGTTTTTCGGGGCGTCTTTCCGGCAGCATGCCCCGCTCCAGAATGAAGCTGATGATCGTCTCCAGCCCTACTCCGTCATACAGGTTGGTAAACACAAAAGGCCGTTCACCGCGCATTTTCTTGCTGTCCCGCTCCATCACGTCGAGGGAGGCGTGTACCTGTTCGGCAATGTCGATCTTGTTGATGATCAACAGGTCGGATTTGGTGATGCCGGGGCCGCCTTTGCGGGGGATTTTGTCGCCGGCGGAGACGTCGATCACGTACAGGGTGAGGTCAGACAGCTCCGGGCTGAAGGTGGCAGAGAGGTTGTCGCCACCGGATTCCACCAGTACCAGTTCCAAGTTGGGGTGTCGGCTTTGCAGGTCGTCGATGGCGGCCAGGTTCATGGAGGCATCTTCGCGGATGGCGGTGTGCGGGCAGCCGCCGGTTTCCACGCCGAGGATGCGGTCAGCCGGCAGGGCCTCGTGTTTCAGCAGGAAGTCGGCGTCTTCTCTTGTGTAGATGTCGTTGGTGACTACGGCGATGTCGTAGTGGTCTTTCAGGGCCTTGCACAACTGGCGCAAGAGGGCGGTTTTTCCGGAACCGACCGGGCCGCCGACTCCAACTCTCAAACAATGTTTCATGGCTTTATCCTCTTATCTTCGGACTCCGCATCTGCGTCGATCAGTAAGTCCTTCCGGGACACGCTGTAAATACATCCCTGTACGCTTGACTGCAGCATCCATGCTGCAGACAGTCCCGGAAGGACTTACTGACCGCCGCTCCAGACCTCGGAGTGAATGTCTTTATGTTTCAGCTTCTGAAAAGCCGTGAATACTGGGTTTCGTGTAAGGCGCTGCCGAGGGCCAGGCCGGGCAGAATGGGGCCAAGCTCTTCGTCATCCCGCTGCAGAGCGATCTCTACGGCGGTTACCAATAAGGGGCGCATGTGTTCGGTTATGCGCTGGGCGGCGGTGTGGCCGAGGGGCAGTGCTTTGCAGGCAACCGCCAGCTGGTTTTCCAGCCAGGCCCAGGCGAAGCCGATCAAGGTCTGGCGCTCGGGTACCTTCCGGTAATGGGCCACCCAGGCGAACATGGTGATGTATCCGGGTTCGTCTGGAATCAGCTTTGCCTCCGGCAGCAAGCCGAGGTTGCGCAACAGGGTGACCAGCGCCGCACCCAGGCGGGTGTCTTCGTCACTCAGTTCTGCGGTTTCCCGGGTGGCGTGCAGCCAGTCGTTCCACTGGGCAATAGCGTCGGCATCCCCGGCTGCCCAGGCACGTTGCAGGCGCACCAGCAACGGCAGTTCGCAGCGGCTCAGGCCGTCTTCAAGCACGCCTTCCAGCCATTGCTGTAGCTCTGCTTCGTTGTTTACCCAGCCCAGTTCAAAGGCGCTTTCCAGCCCTTGCGACCAGGCAAAGGCACCTATGGGCAGCGCGGGGCTGACCAGTTGCATCAGGCCCAAAAGTGCCAGATCACTTGATGCGGCGTTAGTGGGAGTGAGCATGGTGATGGCCGTGGCTATGGCTGTGTCCGCCGTCGGCTTTTCCGGCCTGCGCATAAGCTCCCGGTTCGGGATCGAAGGGTGCCGTGTGGCGAACAAGCACGGCGCCTAACCGCTCGGCCAGCTCTTCAAGAACGTGGTCTGGCGGAAAGCGAATCCAGCTGCCCAATTCATCTTCACCTATGGCGAGGGAAACATGGCGATTACCCAGGTGGTAGCACAAACGTGCCAACGGTAGGCCGCCATGTATACGAGCGGTTACCACGGGCTCTTCCGCAGCGCGGACGCGGATAACCTCGCCGGTTTTGGCTTGCAGCAGGTCGCCGTCGCGCAATACCGGGCCACGGTCCAGAAACAGGCCAACGTCCTGGCTGGTTTCTGTGGTGGCGCGTAACCGGCCCCGCATGCGCAGTTCGTAGGGCAAAGTGAGGTTGTCTAAAATTTCTGTGGTTTCCACATTGGTGATGCGTTTGATCAGTTCCAACATAAGGTTCTCCGGCATCCAGCTCAGAATAAGTGGTAGCGTTGCGCCAACGGCAGTTGGGAAGCTGGCTCGCAGGTCAGCAGCTCGCCGTCTGCGTGCACTTCGTAGGTTTGCGGGTCTACGGTCAGGTGCGGGCAGGCGTCGTTCAGTTTCATATCGCTTTTGCGCACTTGCCGTACGTTGGTGCAGGCAGAAAGCGTGCTGTCCAGGCCAAGCTCTTTGCCAATACCGGCTGCCAGCGCCGCCTTGCTAACAAAGGTCAGGCGGGTGGCACTGGCGGCTTTACCAAAGGCACCGAACATGGGGCGATAGTGCACTGGCTGCGGCGTGGGAATCGACGCATTGGGATCGCCCATGGGCGCAGCGGCAATCATGCCTCCCTTGATGATGCAGGCGGGTTTCACGCCGAAGAATGCCGGGCTCCAGAGCACCAGGTCCGCCAGCTTGCCCACTTCCACTGACCCCACATCGTGGGCAATACCGTGGGTGATGGCGGAGTTGATGGTGTACTTGGCGATGTAGCGCTTGGCGCGGAAGTTGTCGGCACCCAATTCTTCGTCTTCCGGCAGCAGACCGCGCTGGGTTTTCATTTTGTGGGCCGTTTGCCAGGTGCGGCAGATCACCTCCCCTACCCGGCCCATGGCCTGCGAGTCGGAGGAGATCATGGAGATCACACCCATGTCGTGAAGGATGTCTTCCGCCGCGATGGTTTCCCGGCGTATGCGGGAGTCAGCAAAGGCAACGTCTTCCGGAATGTTGGGATCCAGATGGTGGCAAACCATCAACATGTCCAAATGCTCGTCGATGGTGTTCACCGTGTAAGGGCGCGTGGGGTTGGTGGAAGACGGCAGCACATAGGGTTTGGAACAGGCGGTGATGATATCCGGCGCGTGGCCGCCGCCAGCACCTTCGGTGTGGAAGGTGTGAATACAGCGCTCTTTGAAAGCGGCCAGAGTGTCTTCCACAAAGCCGGATTCGTTCAGCGTGTCGGTGTGGATGGCCACCTGTACGTCGTATTTATCTGCAACGGTCAGGCAGTTATCAATGCTGGCCGGGGTGGTGCCCCAGTCTTCGTGCAGCTTGAGGCCAATGGCACCGGCTTTGATTTGCACTTCCAGCGCTTCCGGCAGGCTGGCGTTACCCTTGCCCAGAAAGCCGATGTTCATGGGCAGGCTGTCTACTGCCTGCAGCATTTTACCCATGTGCCAGGCACCGGGTGTGCACGTAGTTGCGTTGGTGCCGGTTGCCGGGCCTGTGCCGCCGCCCAGCATGGTGGTTATGCCGCTCATCAGGGCTTCTTCCACCTGCTGGGGGCAGATAAAGTGAATATGGGGGTCGACGCCACCGGCGGTAAGAATTTTGCCTTCCCCGGCGATGATTTCGGTGCCGGGGCCGATCACTATATCGACATCTGGCTGGGTGTCTGGGTTGCCGGCTTTACCAATAGCGGCAATGCGCCCGTTCTGGATACCTACATCCGCTTTAACGATGCCCCACCAGTCGAGAATCAGGGCGTTGGTGATTACTGTGTCCATCACTGCATCATCGGCACGCTGGCTCTGGCCCATGCCGTCGCGAATAACTTTGCCGCCGCCGAATTTTACTTCTTCTCCGTAATGGGTGTGATCTTTCTCGACTTCAATCCACAGCTCGGTATCACCCAGCCGCACGCGGTCGCCCACGGTGGGGCCGTACATGTCAGCGTATGCTTGCCTTGATATTTTCATTCAGGGCCCTCCAACTTGCCCATCACATCGCCACGGAAGCCATAGATCTCGCGATTGCCTGAAAACGGAATTAGGGTGGCTTGCCGAACCTGGCCCGGCTCGAAGCGAATCGCGGTGCCCGCAGCTACGTCCAACCGGTACCCCTTTGCTTGATTACGGTCGAAAAGCAAACCGGGGTTGGCTTCGGCGAAGTGATAATGGGATCCGATCTGAATAGGGCGATCGCCAGTGTTGGCCACATCTAATGAGATGCGCGGTCGACCGGCGCACAGTTCTATGTCGTCGTCTTTGAGTTGGTATTCGCCGGGAATCATGGCGTGTTCCTCAAACAATCGGGTTGTGGACGGTGACAAGCTTGGTGCCGTCCGGGAAGGTGGCCTCCACCTGCACTTCCGGGATCATGTCGGCGATCCCATCCATGACGTCTTCGCGGGTCAGAATGTCCGCGCCGCTACTCATTAACTCCGCAACGGACCGCCCCGCTCTGGCGCCTTCAATGATTTCAGCGCTGATCAGGGCGATGGCTTCCGGGTAATTCAGCTTCAGGCCGCGGGCTTTGCGGCGCTCGGCCAGCAGTGCTGCGGTAAATAGCAGCAGCTTGTCTTTATCTCTAGGTGTCAGTTCCATTTTGTCCTCCGTTTAACTCGTATTTCTTGGCAGGCCGATACCAAATGCTTATGAACTGAGCGGGGCAAACCGTCCGGGGATGTCAAAAACAGGGATGTTTTTGTCAAGCGTACAGGGACGTATTCACAACGTGCCCCGGACGGTTTGCCCCGCTCTGTTCTTACACCAAATTTCAGGTCAGCCATATTCGAGGCACCATGGCCGGCTGGCCGGTGAGTCTTGGCCTCAGCAGCTCCCAGGCTTGCTGGCATAGCGCCCAGGCTTCGTTTCTCTCCTGCCCTAGATAGCGCAGCAGCACTACGCCACGGCGGCGGGTGACAGCCCAGCGATGGTTGGCGGGCAGGATTTCTCTGAGTTCTTCTAGGGCAGCGGCTTCGTCTTCGAGGCCGACCACCCAGAGGGTTGCCTGTACGGTAGCGCCGCCCTGACCCCAGTGGCCTTTGAAGCGGGGGTGCGCGGGGTCCATCAACTGGCGTTCGAGCCACAGAGGGCGGCCGTTCATTAGCAGGCGAAAGCACTGTTCCAAGTAGCCGGAGACAAACGGCAAGTTGCTGGCTGGGCGGCCAAGGGCGAGAATTTCCCAGCCGATGCACTTTGCGCCCGTTTCCAGTTCGATGGTGGTGGTCTGCTCACCTTTGGAACCGTCAAAGGCGAGCGTTTCCTGAGGCAGGTATTCGAGGATGCCGTTGTTAGCGACCTGCAACCGGGTGTGCTGGCCCCAAGCAACTCCATGACTGTCAGCCTTATAGAGCTTTGCCGCTGCGGGCGTGGTCAGCAGCACGTGTGCACCCTTGCCCACCGATGCATCGATGCGAAGCTCATCGCCACTCACCAGCCCGCCTGGTGGGTGCAAAAGGTACACGTGGCAGCAGCCATTACGCCCTTCCGGATAAAACGGTCGCTGCACTCTGAGAGGGCCGTGATGTTTTCGGTGCGCCAGACGGGTAACCGCTTTGCTCCCAACACTGCCCTTCATGCCCTCTCGCACTTCAAAACCAAGTGACAAGCTAGCAGCCCAGCGGCGCTCCAGATCGAAGCGGTGCCCTGATTCGTAACCTGATTGCCGGTAATCATCTAGCCGCTGAATAGCTGTCATACCGTGAGATGCTTCTTGATGAGCTCATCAGTCAGGCCCGCAATTTCCCCTTCTGCCACTCGGCGACCGCGATCAAGAATGGCGAAACGATCTGCGTACTTGCGGGCAAAAGGCAACTTTTGCTCCACTAGCAGCACGGTTAGGCCGTCCTCCTCTATCAATTTGCGGATAACCTCGCCAATCTGGGTGACGATGTTTGGCTGAATACCTTCCCCCGGCTCATCGAGAATCAACAAGCGGGGCTCGATCACCAGTGCACGGCCAATGGCGAGCTGTTGTTGCTGCCCACCAGAAAGGTCGCCACCGCGGCGGTGGCGCATTTCTTTTAGTACCGGAAACAACTCGTACACTCGTGCTGGGATTTTGTTGCTCCCATCTTTACGCACGGCCAAGCCTGTGCGTAGATTCTCTTCTACTGTGAGCAGCGGGAAAATCTGCCGTCCCTGAGGTACATAGCCAATACCAAGTCTAGAGCGATCTTCAATTCGCTTTTTAGTAAGCGCCACGTTGCGGGCAAATTCCATGCTGCCGCTTTTGGTGGGTTCCTCGCCCATGATGCATTTCATCAGAGTTGTTTTGCCCACGCCGTTGCGGCCCATCACGCAGGTGCACTGGCCTTGGGGCACCTCCAGTTCCAGATCCCACAGCGTGTGGCTTTCGCCGTAATACTGGTTAAGCTTGTCGATCTTCAGCATCGCGCTTTCTATAAGCATTAGGCTTCCTCCCCGAGATACACCTTGATTACATCCGGGTGGCTGGACACCTGATCCATCGAACCTTCCGCCAGCACACTGCCCTGATGCAAAACGGTCACTGTGCGGGCAATCGAGCGCACGAAGCCCATGTCGTGTTCCACTACCACCACGGATTGCTTACCAGCAAGGCTGGTAAGCAGTTCGGCGGTGCGTTCCATCTCCTGTTCCGTCATGCCTGCTACCGGCTCATCCACCAGCAACAAACGCGGCTTCTGCATCAGCAACATGCCGATTTCCAGCCACTGTTTTTGGCCGTGAGAAAGAATGCCAGCGAATGCCTGACGCAGTTCTTTAAGACCAATTAATGCCAACACTTCATCAATGCGATCCCGGTATTCAGGTTTCATTTGGGCCGTTAAGGTTGGTAAGACCCGCTTATCCGCTGCCATGGCCAGCTCTAAATTTTCAAATACCGTTAACGCTTCAAACACCGTAGGTTTCTGAAACTTTCGCCCTACACCTAGAGAGGCAATGTCTGGTTCGCTTTTGGTGAGCAGGTTGTGGCGGCTACCGAACCACACCGAGCCGGTGTCAGGGCGGGTTTTGCCTGTGATGATGTCCATCATGGTAGTTTTACCTGCACCATTCGGGCCGATGATGCAGCGCAGTTCGCCATCGTCGATGGTGAGGTTGAGATTGTTGATGGCTTTGAAGCCGTCAAAGCTCACACTCACATCTTCCAGATATAAGATAGGCCCGTGCCGCACATCTACCGGGGACTGCGCGGGCGCAAGAAATTCAAATACCCGATCCCGATTGGTCAATTCCTGAAAAATACTCATGCGATAGCCTCATGTGCGGCGGGCAGTTTGTCATTGTTATCGGCTTTCTTAGTGCGGAACAGCAGGCCTGCGATACCTTTGGGCAGGAACACGGTAACCAGAACAAACAGGCCACCTAGGGCAAAGAGCCAGGCGTCTGGCATGATGCCGGTGAACACGGTTTTGCCGTAATTCACCAATATGGCGCCGATAACAGCACCGTAGAGAGTGGCGCGGCCACCGAGTGCCACCCAAACCACTACTTCAATAGAGAACAGCGGCGAGAACTCGCTGGGGTTGATAATGCCAACCTGAGGCACATAGAGCGCACCTGCCACACCAGCAAGCATGGCGGAGACCACGAACACGAAAAGCTGCACCCGCTCCACCCGGTAACCGAGGAAGCGTGTGCGTGCCTCGGCATCCCGGCAGGCCACACTCACGCGGCCCAACTTGCTGGTCACAATGCTGCGGCAGATCACATAGCCGATGGCCAGTGCGATGCCCGTGGCGATGAACAGGCCGAGCCGGGTGGCATCAGTGCGCAGATCAAAGCCAAGGATGTCTTTGAAATCGGTCAGGCCGTTGTTGCCGCCGAAGCCCATCTCATTGCGGAAGAAGGCCAGCATCAGCGCGAAGGTCAGCGCCTGGGTGATGATGGAGAGGTACACCCCGGTTACCCGGGAGCGGAAGGCGAGGAAGCCAAACACCAGGGCCAGAAGGCCCGGGGCCAGCAGCACCATGATGAAGGCGAACCAGGCCATGTCGAAACCCAGCCAGTACCAGGGCAGTTCCTGCCAGTTCAGAAACACCATGAAATCCGGCAGGATCGGGTCGCCATACACGCCGCGATCGCCAATCTGGCGCATCAGGTACATGCCCATGGCATAGCCACCCAGCGCAAAGAAAGCGCCGTGGCCCAGGCTGAGAATACCGAGGTAACCCCACACCAAGTCCACCGCCACCGCCAGCAGCGCGTAGCACAGGTACTTACCCAGCAGCGTAACGGTGTATGCGCTTACATACAGGGCGCTGTCCTGCGGCATGAACACATGCAGCACACTGACAATCGCCAGGGCCGCGAAAAGAACGCCCAAAAAAATACGGGTAGAACGCTCCTGCAAAGGTCTCGTTAACCACATAGTTCAGCCCTCTGCTGCACGGCCCTTCTGGGGAAAGAGTCCCCGAGGGCGTTTTTGAATAAACAGGATGATGAACACCAGCACCAAAATCTTGGCGAGCACGGCGCCAGCCCAGGGCTCCAGAAGCTGGTTGATGGTGCCCAGCGCCATACCCGCAAGAAGGGTGCCCCAGAGGTTACCCACGCCGCCGAACACCACCACCATGAAGGAGTCGATGATGTAGGCCTGGCCCAGATTGGGCCCAACGTTGGTGATCTGGGAGAGCGCAACACCGGCCAGGCCCGCCACGCCGGAACCCAGCGCAAAGGTAAGGATGTCCACTTTGGTGGCTTTGATGCCCATGGAGCGGGCCATGGCACGGTTCTGGGTAACGGCGCGCACTTCCAGGCCAAGGCGAGTCTTGCGCATGATCAACATCAGGCCGGCGAACACCACCAGGGCAAAGCCGATCACGTAAAGGCGGTTCAGGGTGAGTGACAGCGCTTCGTTGATCATCACCGAGCCACTCATCCAGTCCGGGGTGATCACGGTGCGGTTGAGGGGGGAGATCACAGTACGCACCAGCTGCTGCAAAATCAGGCTGACACCAAAGGTGGCCAGCAGGGTTTCCAGCGGTCGGCCTTTCAGGTGCTGGATCACCGTTCTTTCTATAGCGACGCCTGCCAATGCCGCCACCAGAAAACCTGCAGGGATAGACAGAATCAACGCCAAACCGGGCTGGCCCGGCATCAGTTGCTGCATGCCCCAGGTGGTGTAGGCACCCAGCATCATCAGTTCGCCGTGGGCCATGTTGATAACGCCCATCACACCGAAAGTGATCGCAAGGCCAATGGCCGCCAGCACCAGAACGGAACCGAGAGACAGACCGAAGTACAGGGTCTCGGCGGCACGGTTCAGCTTCAGCTTTTGTTCGATGCTCGCCATGGCTTCGGTGGCCGCAGCTACCAAAACAGCATCGTCGCTGCGCATGGCTTGTTGCAGAGCAGCGCGGGCTTCTGAGTTAAGGCTGCCGGAGAGGGTCGCTACAGCCGCAACATCGCCCTGCTCTTTCACTTTATAAATCGCCAGGGCTTCAGTCAGCGCCGCCCGAACGGCGTCGCTCTTTTCGTCGTTCATCAGTTCTGGCAGTCGCTCGGCGAGAGTGCCATCCACGCTGCCTTTCAAAGCGCGGGCGGCGGTTAAGCGGCTGTGCTCTTCCGGGCTCTTGAGATCAATCACCGCGAGAATGCCTTCAAGCTCATTACGCAAGGCATTGTTTACACGAACGGTGTCTATGTCGCGGCGGGAAACTTTACCGAGGTTCTCGCCGGTGAGTGCGCTTTCCACGGTCCAGTTCCGGCCCCGGTTTTCCAGCACAATTATGAATTGACCGCTGGATTCGATGCGGCCCAGCTTGTTGTTGGCAAACGATTCTAGCCAGCCTCGAGCACGCACATCGCCACTTCCAGCGATCTGGAGAACCGCCGCTTTCTTTTGCGTGGATGAAGATTCGGCCAATACCGTGAGCAACTGGTGTGCTTCGGCGTCTTCTGTTTGCGCCAGCAAATCGCCGGCCCACAAAAGAAAACAAGCAAACAGCGCACGGCCGAGCAGTTTGGAGGTGCTCATCATTGAGTCCTGTCCGGTTGAATAAGAGGGTATGGGAAAAACGCCATGTTAATGAGCAGGCGAGGAAAGCCCCCACCTGCTTCAATTCGCCTCAAACGCTACTTGTTAGCCACGTTCGCCTGGGCGCCACAGGTGCCGGAAACCACATTGAAGTTTCCGCAGAACAGCGGTTTGCGCCAGTCACTGATCAGGTCTTTGGAGCCCGGCAGGAAATCAGACCAGGCGTCGCCTGCCACGGTAGACGGCGTTTCCCACACCACAGAAAACTGGCCGTTGTCCTGAATTTCGCCAATCAGCACGGGCTTGGTGATGTGATGGTTCGGCATCATGGTGGCGAAGCCACCGGTGAGGTTAGGAACGGATACACCAATGATGGCGTCTTTCACTGCATCCACCTCCGCAGTGCCGGCCTTTTTAACGGCTTCAATGTACATATTGAAGCCGATGTAGTGGGCTTCCATGGGGTCGTTGGTAACTGCCTCTTCGTTCCCGGTATGAGCAACCCAGGCATCAATGAAGTCGTAGTTGGCGTCACTCTCCACGCTCATGAAATAGTTCCACGCCGCCAAATGACCCACCAGTGGGCCAGTGTCTATGCCAGACAACTCCTGCTCGCCCACGGAGAAAGCAACCACCGGAATGTCTGCGGCATCGATACCCTGGTTACCCAGTTCACGATAGAAGGGCACGTTTGCATCACCGTTGATGGTTGAAACTACTGCAGTCTTCTTGCCGGTCGCACCAAATGCCTTGATGTCGGAAACAATGGATTGCCAGTTGGAGTGACCAAACGGCGTATAGTTGACCATGATGTCTTCAGCCGCGACGCCCTTATCTTTAAGGTAGGTCTCAAGAATCTTGTTGGTGGTGCGGGGGTACACATAGTCGGTGCCTGCAAGAACCCAGCGCTCGACGCCGATGTCGTTCATCAGGTAATCAACCGCTGGAATGGCCTGCTGGTTGGGAGCCGCCCCGGTGTAGAACACATTCTGGGAGGACTCCTCACCCTCGTACTGAACCGGATAGAACAACAAACCGTTCAGTTCTTCAATCACCGGCAGTACGGATTTGCGGGAAACCGAAGTCCAGTTGCCGAAGATTACATCTACCTTTTCTTTTGCCAGCAACTCGCGCGCCTTTTCCGCAAACAGCGGCCAGTTGGAGGCAGGATCCACAACAACCGGTTCAAGCTGACGGCCCAGCACTCCGCCGGCTTCGTTCTGCTTTTCGATCAGCATCAACATGGTGTCTTTCAGGGTGGATTCACTGATCGCCATGGTGCCGGAGAGGGAGTGCAGAATGCCGACCCTGATAGGATCTTCCGCGGCAACGGAGTTGAACGAGATGGAAAGTGCCAGTGCAGAGAGGCCCAGCTTCACGTGTTTTTTGATGCTCATTTCATCGTCCTTTGCATTCGAGTGGGTTGCGCCGTTCGTCAGTAACGCAACCCTCTTCTGCATCAGCCGTTCCACAGCATGAAAACTTATGTTTTTTCAATGAATTAGAATGAAAAACAAGAAGAAATGAGGCTCTATAACCAATAGCCAGGAGCCCAATAACGTGCACCCGGAAGCAAGGCGCCCTGCTGTGGTGCAACCTGGTGGCGAAGAAAATGTGAAGTGATCAAGACCGCCCTGCGTTTATTGCCTCATCGTATGGCAACGGCCGGGCAAACAGGTAGCCTTGGGCCTGGTCGCAGCCGCGCTCATACAGCAGCGCCAATTGCTCCTCGGTTTCCACACCTTCAGCCACGACTTTGAGCTCCAGGGCATGAGCCATGGCGATGATGGTGTTAACGATCACTTTACTGCCCGGATCTGTTGTTACTTCTGCGATAAAGGATTTGTCGATCTTCAGGGTATCGATAGGGAAGCGTTTGAGATAACTCAGGCTTGAGTATCCCGTGCCAAAATCATCCAGGGAAATGCTCAGGCCCAAACCAGCCAGCTCTGTCATTATTCCTATTGCCGACTCAACGTCGTATAGGAGAGCGCTTTCGGTGATCTCCAATTCAAGGTTGGCCGGCGGCATGCCGGTTTCTTCCAGAATCTGCTGAATTACGCCAAGGAGGTTCTTCTGGTGAAACTGTCGGGCGGAGAGGTTCACGGCCATTTTCAAATCGCGGCCAGCGGCTCCCAGGCGGCAGGCTTCGCGCAATACCCATTCACCAATAGGAACGATTAGCCCTGTCTTTTCTGCCAGGGGGATAAAGCGGTCTGGAGCCACCATGCCTTCTGTTGGGTGATTCCAGCGTAGAAGTGCTTCAAGCCCCACAACCTGCCCGGTGGCAATATCAATCTGCTGCTGATAATGCAGCAAGAACTGGTTACGGTCCAAGGCATGCCTTAATGATGTTTCCAGCGCCAGCCCATCACCGGAGGTATTGTCGCTCACGGGGTCGAAGTGCTGATAATCATTGCCACCTTGTGCCTTGATAGCCACCATGGCACTTCGGGCGCTATTGATTACCGCATCCATATCCGTCCCGCTACGCGGGTATTCTGCAATGCCCATACTGCATGAGACAAAGAGTTCCCGGCCCTCGTCCATCACGATAACTGAGTGCAACTCACCCACTATGCATTTAGCAACATCCGATACCTCTGCGGCACTCTGGCCTGGTAGCAAAACGATAAACTCATCAGCACCCCAGCGGTGCGCTCGTAGTCATGGCGATACCCCTCATGTCCCTTGCGAGCCTCTTCAGGAACCAACTGTTCTACTGACCGGCCTAATAGCTCGCCTGCCGGGTAGAGGAACAGAGTGTGCGCAAGCTTGTTGGCCATTTGGATGATGCCACTGTCATCGATCATGATCGTGGCTACAGGAGATGCATCTATAGTCGAGCGAAATCGTGCTTCTTCGCGGTTCAGGGCTTCCGCCCCACGCCAGCCAATAAAGCCAAGCACCAGAATGCTGGAGAGACTACTCAGTGCGAAGCCGAACGCAGGCGAATAGTAGTCCGCCACTACTCCCTGCATGCTTAGCCAGCCGGTTATTACCGGTGTGACGATAATGAACGGCATTAGCCGGCGCAGAGACCGCCCACCAATGTAGGAACTTGTGACAGAACGCACCAGGCCATCATCTGGCCGGGCGAACAGCATGCCGGCACCGCAGAGCACTAACAGCAAAGATGTGTGCAAGGCCATGGTGGAGAAAATAAAGAGTCTGAACTTTTGCACACCAAAAGCATAGCCGACCAGCACTGCTCCACTGACCATGATTACCGCCAGCGCCAGGGTCTGCAAAATCAGCGTGGCGTAGCGAACCGTTAGCACTGTAGCCAGCCAGGCGACACCTATCACACTGAAGCATAATGCGGTGGCAGCAGACATGCGCCCGGGCCATTCGCCAGGCGGCGTTTCAGGGTCTTTAACCAGAACCTCATCGATGCCCAGTTGCCATCCCATTAGATATTCGAGAAGCGTCACCCCCGATATCAGGAGTATAAAAACCGCCAGCAGAGCAACAATGTAGTCTCCGCCCGAGGCGCGGCCAAAGATCGCTTTACATTGAAAAATCAGTCCACAGGCGAGAAAGCAAAGTGCGGTATTAAACTTCATGGACTCAAAGGCCGGCAGTATGCGTTTTCCTGCCTCAATATCGAAAACCCACGACACCACAACCAAAGCAGCGATGGCGATGACCACCCAGCCAATCTGGTTAACAGTGCGTTTGTAAATTTCCTGCAAGCCCGGAGTTATAACTTTATGCGGGCAGCTTACCCCTTGCATGGCACCCTTCCTTATATCAATGCCTGGGATGAACCCGGTGCGCCTTTACCGGCCAGCTGACCGGCAGATACATTTCGCTCCAACATACGCGGAACAAACGAAAGAAGGAAGATGGCTCAATGGCTACCCAGCTCTCAACCAGTATGATCTTAAACAGCCAACCGGATATCAGTATTGATAGTCTAGCAGGCTGTTTTGAAATGGCTGAGTGTGAGACCCTTTCTACCATTAACAGCCCTTGGTTCGGGGGCATTGGTCATCATCAGGGAACTCTTACACCATGCAAACACAGCCAACATACACACCCATGCGTTCGATGCGGCAACTCATAACCTTGCTCATGCTGGCGTTTCTGCTAACCGGCTGCGGCATCAACAACATTCCCACCTACGATGAAAAAGTTAAGTCCGCCTGGTCGCAGGTTGAAAACCAGTATCAACGCCGGGCAGATCTGGTACCTAACCTGGTGGAAACAGTGAAAGGCTTTGCTGCTCAGGAGAAGGAAACGCTCACGGCGGTTATTGAGGCGCGCTCCAAGGCAACCTCCATTCAGGTTGATGAAAGCATTCTGAACAACCCTCAGAAGCTCCAGCAATTTCAGCAAGCTCAGGGTGAACTCAGCAGCGCATTGAGCCGATTGATGGCGGTTTCCGAACGTTACCCGGATTTGAAATCGAACCAAAACTTCCTGGCCCTGCAGTCGCAGCTTGAAGGCACTGAAAACCGCATCGCTGTTGCCCGGCGCGACTTTATTCAATCGGTAGAGCGCTACAACACCGAGATCCGGACTTTCCCGGGCAAAATCTGGCACAGCATTCTCTATAGCGAAATGGAAGTGCGTGAAAACTTCAAGGCTACGGCCGACAATGCCGACGAAGCGCCCAAGGTAACGTTTTAAATGCAATTTCCTTCGCGACACTCTTTGCGCTACGCCTTTATCCACCCCGTTGCGGTCATACTTGCCCTGATTGTACTGCCTGTATCAGCGGCGCTGGCGCAATCTGCGCCAGAGTTCCCGGAACTGACGGGTCGGGTGGTGGATAAGGCGGAGATGCTGAGCCCTGCTACCGAAAGCCGGATAGCCCAAATGCTTGAGGCCCACGAACAAAGCACCACAGAGCAGGTTGTGGTCGTCACCGTGCCGGATCTTCAGGGTTATGGCATAGAAGACTATGGCTATCAGCTAGGCCGTCACTGGGGCATAGGCCAGCAAGGTGAAGATAATGGCGCTCTGTTGATCGTTGCCAAGGAGGAACGCAGAATTCGGATAGAAGTGGGCTATGGCCTAGAGGGGCACCTTACTGATGCGGCTTCAGCCACCATTATCAACCGGATAATCGCCCCCGATTTCAAGCAAGGTCAGTTCGAACAAGGCATTGCCAATGGCGCTGCCGCCATGGTGCAAGTTCTTGGCGGCGAGCCCCTGGCTGCGCCGGCCAGAACCGGAAGCGGCCCCCAGGAAAAACCCAACCCGAAAACGGTGTTGATGTTTTTCCTATTCATTATGGCTGTCATTTTCTTCATGGGTGGTGGCCGCGGCCAAGGCGGCCGTTCAGGCGCAGCTCTGGTAGGTGGTGCACTGCTAGGCGCCAGCATGGGTGGCCGTGGTGGCGGTTTCGGTGGAGGTGGTTTTGGCGGCGGGGGCGGAGGCTTCGGCGGCGGAGGGGCATCTGGTGGCTGGTAGCGATCAAGCACGCATCGGAAAGGCAACCTTCAACCCAACAAACAGTGATACCCCATGACATTACTAAGCAAGCAGGAACAGGAACAAGTGGCGGCCGCTATCACCGCAGTTGAGCGTGAAACCGACGCAGAAGTGGTAACGGTGCTAACCGCCCAGGCCGACAATTACGCATATATCCCCCTGCTCTGGGCCGGGATCATTGCGCTTTTGGTGCCCGGTATTATTAATTACCTTACCAGCTGGCTGTCGGCAGATGTACTCCTCCTCAGCCAATGGGGCGTGTTTGCCCTGCTCAGTCTGGTGTTCCGGATACCCGGCATCAACAGGCGGCTGATCCCCCGATCCGTAGGCTATTGGCGTGCGTCAAACCTGGCCCGGCGTCAGTTTCTGGAACAGAACCTGCACCACACCGCAGGCGCCACTGGCATGCTGATTTTCGTCTCTGAAGCCGAGCGCTACGTTGAGATTCTGGTAGACCGGGGCATATCGGAAAGAATAGGCAACGACGCCTGGGAAGACATCATTGCGGCATTCACCAAGCAAGTAAAACAGGGCGAGACACTGACGGGCTTCATTTCCTGCATTGAAGACTGTGGAAAGCACCTGAAAGCCAAGGTACCTGCCACCCACCAGAAAGATGAACTGCCAAATCATTTGGTTATATTGTCTTAAAAAGCCTTGAAGTGGTGGTCACCCCGGCTCAATTGCAGGCTGACCACCACCGCCTTTTACACAAAGGTTAATAGTCCGTTTGGAATCCAATGTGACCCCGCTCACAGTGGCTTGCAACTGGCCGCTTAGGACAAGCCAAACCGCGTTTTTCCGTTTCTATAAACCCCCACTACAAGCCACTATCCATATTGCAGTACCAAAAGAAAAAAAGTACTTCCCTTACAAACGGAGTTGCAATAATGGATAACAATATTAAAAAACGAGCCGCAGTCTCGGTACCAAGCCGCGCCGCCCATCTTCGGGCTGCCGTTGTGGTCTGTGCCGCGTTTCTATTCACCGGCTGCAGTGAGTTGGGCTACCTGCTCAGCAACGACAAGGTGACGGATGCAGACAACAACCAGGTGGTTTTTGTTGGTGACTCAATCTTCGCCCTGTCTGGCGAGATACAGAATCAGCTTGAATCAAAAGCAGGTGAAACCTTCCGGCGCTACACCGTATCCGGTGCCGAGCTTAGCGGAGAGCTGATTGCACCTTCCATTCCTAACCAGTTTCGCGAGGCGGTCTCTGACGACCCGAACATCGACATAGTGGTAGGTGATGGCGGCGGTAACGACCTTCTGATCCCCGCGATCATGTTCAACTCGAACAGCTGCAAAACGCCGTGGTACCGCTTCGGAAGACTGAGCCAGAAGTGTATCGACATTATTGATAACACTTACGTTGAAGGCGTAGATTTCCTAAATGAAATGGCGGCAGCCGGTGTCCGGAAGGGCATTTTTGTAGGGTACTACTACACCAAAAACGGGCTATTCCGCCTGAAAGACATGAAAGAAGCCATCGATTACGGCAATGCCACTCTGGCCCGTGCGTGCAAGAACTCCGTGCTCGACTGCACCTTTGTTGATACCCGCCCGGTCATCAGCAACAGCGACATTATTTTCGACGGCATTCACCCTGCAGATAGCGGTTCGAAAAAAATTGCAGATCTGATCTGGCCCAAGCTTCAACCTCTGCTCTAATCAGTAACTGGAATTTGGTGGCCGCATTCGCGGCCACCATGCTTCAAAGGCAAAACAATGAGCTCAAAGACACGCTATGGCCTTCTTACCGTCATCGTCGCCGTTGGCGCAATCGGTGGCTACATGCTCCTTCATCAATCAGATGAACAGGTGCATCAGATAACGAACGGAACCGGACACAGCGCCAACTCAGAACACTCACTTGAAGATCCCGCGGCAAAAGATTCATCACAGTTGGCTATAAAGTTGGCTGTGCAATATCTGGAAAGTTATGGAGACTCCATAGCCGAGCCCGCAACTCAAGCTCGTTTGTATAACGAACGACGAGCCTTGCTGGAACAGTACCCCGACGTTGGCGCTCAACTGTTTGAGCGCGCGATAGAAACGGCATTTCCAGAACTACGCAGCCAAATCATAGCCCTCATGGCCAACCTCGACCGCTATAACACGTGGCTGGACAACAACGAGCTGCGCCTGCATGCACTCCCTGTTTTTCAACAGGAAATGGAGCTCTGGCAACAGCGGGAAGCCCTCTTCGGGGCTATAGCAAGCCAGATATGGGGGGAAGAAAAGTCCTATCTGGAAGAGAAGTCACAGGTCTTCCAGCAAAAAATGACACACCTGAATGAAGCCAGTGAACTGCAGCTAACAGAGCTGGCACACCAGTTGAAAACCAATGCAGAAGAGGTTTACGGTGGAGATCTGGGCTTCCAGTTCGCAGGCTCTGGCGCCTTGGGGCATGCTCTTTTCAGCCTGGAAAGCGTGCAAACCAAACTCAAAAACTTGCCCCCGAACCAACGCCAGCAAGCCATTAACAGCCTCAGACTCCAACTAGGCTTTTCCGAAGGCGCCGTGGAGCGAATGGCCGAACAGGATCAGGTCCGGGAAGACAAATGGCAGAAGGGCGAAGTCTACACCACCGAACGGGACGCTCTAAACCAGCGCCTGTCTGGGGAAGCGCTCAAAACAGCACTCAACGAATTGCGCGAGAAGCACTTCGGAATGGCTGCGCCGACCATCGCCCGGGAAGAAGAGGAAGGATTTTACCGGTTTGAACGGCCCCGGCAGTATGGGCTGAACTGACTTACGAAGGGGCTCTCGACTTTATACTTGGCTCTGACAATCTCCTGTGTCCAGAAAGGTTTGATTGCGATACAGTTTCCCTATCGAACAAATAACCCACGAACTCCAAGGAGTTTTAAATGTTAAGTTCATCGGAAGGTAAGAAAGTCCCTCAGGTTACGTTTCCCATTCGTCGTGACAACGAGTGGACATCGGTAACCAGCGACGAGCTATTCAACGGCCAAACAGTCATTGTGTTCGCTTTGCCGGGCGCGTTTACACCAACCTGTTCAAGCACTCACTTGCCGCGATACAACGAGCTGGCACCGGTATTCAAAGAGTTGGGCGTAGACCGGGTAATCTGCTTGTCGGTGAACGATCCTTTCGTCATGCAGGCATGGGCTGAAGACCAGCACGCCGACAACATCGAATTCATTCCAGACGGCAACGGCGACTTCTCCCGTGAAATGGGCATGCTGGTCAGCAAAAGCGCCATCGGGTTTGGTGACCGCAGCTGGCGCTATTCCATGCTGGTGAAAGACGGCACCATTGAAAAGATGTTCATAGAGCCAGACAGGCCTGGCGACCCGTTTGAAGTGTCCGATGCCGACACAATGCTCAACTACATCAAGCCGGATGCAACCCTGCCGGCACGGGTAACAGTATTCACAAAGCCCGGGTGCCCGCACTGTACGCGCGCCAAATCGCTGCTACAGAGCAAGGGTTACAAGTATGAAGAGATCAAGCTGGGCAGTGGCGGCTTGTCTTACAGCACCCTGCAGGCAGTGACCGGCAAAGGCACAACCCCGCAAGTATTTATCGACGGCCAGCTGGTTGGCGGCGCCGATGAACTTGAAGCACTGATGGCCAAGCGCTGATCGGTTAGCACTGCATATATGCCCGGGCATAGTCTGTTCGGGCATATATTTCTGGCAATTCAGTCATTATCAATCACCTCCCATACCCTTTAGAATAGTCGCCCCAGAAAGCCCGGGATTTTCCTGTTACCCAACCTGTGCGCGATTATTTGATGACTCAATCACCCTCACATTCTGCCGGGGTTTCACCACCAAGGCTGCTGCAGCTGCTAGCCCAATCCGGGGCGCCGCTTGCTGACGGCCCGCTGCCCTGTTGTGGCGAACGCCTGGGGCGACTGTTTGGGCTTTCAGACACCCTTGTTCTGGATTCCGCGATTGCTTTTCGATCCCGCCATCCGGGCATGGATCAAGGGCCAGCTTTTGAACGAATCATTAAGGAACTGGCCACCACTCGCACAGCACTCGTTCGAAAAATCTCCAAGTACGGCGATGAAATTGAGCCAACGGATAATGTGGATTTTGAACTGTATTTGAATAGCTGGCTAACCCTGCAACGCAGAGTGATCGCCGCCAGCCGTCAGCTTCGCGACAAAACCCGAAAAGCGATGAAGGATCACAACCAGAATCTGGCCAGGCTGGCAGAGCTGGATTCAACCTTCGACCAGGCAATGACCGGGTACACCAGCCAGTGTTTCTCTCATATTTCCAAAGTATTGGAGCAGCGATTTCACGCGCTGTCTCCCGCAGAACAAACAACCTCTGATCCCTCCCACGAAACCGGCATTGCGCCGGATGATTGGCTCCACCGTTACTGCGAAGAAGCGCAGAATCTTTTACTCGCTGAACTGGATGTTCGGCTGGAGCCAGTACTGGGATTACTTGAGGCCTGCCACAACGAGGTAATGGATTCTCCATGAGCAGACTTTTCTTCTTTTTCGCTTTTGCCATAGGCCTGGCGGTAACGGCCTGGATTGGCCAGCGCTTTTTAGGCTCTGACCTGCTGGCGCTGTCCGTAACGGTCATCATTGCGGCGGTCTACACGCTGGGGTTTGTTGAGTTGATGGGGTTCCGGAGCACAACCCGAAAACTGCAACAGAAGCTGGGCACCACACCGGAAAGCCGCGAGCAACTGACAAGCTGGCTCTCCGGCCTGCCGGAGCAAGTTCAGTTTGCAGTACAGAGGCGCATTGATGGGCATTTTGCTGCACTGCCAAGCCCGCAGTTTACGCCCTACCTGGTTGGCCTATTGGTTATGCTTGGCCTGCTAGGCACCTTTGCCGGCATGATTGTGACCTTGAGCGGCGCGGCATCTGCATTGGATGGCAGCACCGAACTCAGTGTGATTCGCAGCGCTCTGGCCGCCCCGATTGCCGGGCTGAGCTTGGCCTTCGGCACCTCCATTGCCGGTGTGGCAGCGTCCGCAATGTTGGGGCTGGCCTCCACCCTCAGCCGCCGGGAACTCTTACAGGTATCCCGCCAGCTGGATAAGACTCTGCGCCAGCGGTTACACCACCTGTCGACAGACTATCAGCGCCAACAGGCGTTCAAAGCACTGGAATCCCAAGCAGAAGCCCTGCCCCAACTGGCAACTGCCATGGAATCCATGACCGCCCGCATGGAGCAGCTAGGGCAGCAGCTTGAGCAATCCCTTACCCGAAATCAGCAAGAGTTCCACACCACCGTTGGCGGTCACTACCAGACCCTGGCAACGTCTGTGGCCGAGTCTCTTGAGAAAGCTCTGGAATCGAGCAGCCGCCTGGCCGCTGAGCGCATAGAGCCGATCGTTACCGAAGCCATGACAACTCTGCAGTCCAGCGCCGGAAAGCTCCAGGAAGACTGGTCTGCCACCACCGAGCAGCAGCTTGCTGAACTCACAGATAGCTTCCAGAAAACCACACAGGAAGCAGGTAATAACTGGCAGCAAAATCTTCTGGCTCAGCAACAAGCCTCGGCTGAACACAGCAAAGCTCTGCAGAATACCTTGCAGGAATACCAATCCCACTTCCGTGAAGAAAGCGCCAAGCTCACCACCAATCAGCAACAAGGCCTGAATGCTCTCATCACCCGAATCAGCGAGCAGCTTTCCAAACTGCATGAGCAAGAAGCAACCCGAGGCGACGCGGCCAATGAACGCCTGGCCCAGCTGGAAGCAACCGTCACCAAACACCTGACCGAATTGGGCGCCGGCCTGGAAGCCCCCATGACCCGCCTGATAGAAACCGCGTCGGAAACCCCCAAAGCCGCCGCACGGGTGATCTCGCAACTGCAAAGCGAAATGGCCCGCAACAGCGAACGGGAAAACCAACTGCTGGAAGAGCGTCAGCGGCTGGTTCAGGAGCTGGACAGCCTTCTGGAATCCCAGCGCAGCAATGCAGACAGCCAGCGCGAGGCGGTGGATTCTCTTATCAGTGGTGCAGGCGACACCCTCACAGGCATCAGCGAACGCTTTAATGTTCTGATTCAGGAGCAAAGCCAGCAACTCGGCAAGCTGGGCGAAGACATCACCGGCAGCAGCCAGGAAGTCGGCGCCCTCAGCGAATCCTTCCTTGCCGCAGTAGAACTGTTCAGCGCGTCTAACACTCAGCTTCAGGAAAGCCTGGCCAACATTCAGAAAGCACTGGATGGAGCCGGCAAGCGCCACGATGAACAGTTGGCCTATTACGTTGCCCAGGCCCGAGAAGTTATCGACCTCTCCGTAAGCTCCCAGAAAGACGTGATTGATGCGGCTACAGCTCTGATCGCCAATCACGCCGAGACCAGCGGAGCCAGTTGATGGAATATCTGGAAGACGGTGAACAGCAGTCCACCCCTATCTGGGCAATATTCTCAGACCTGATGGCTGCGCTGGTGGGTATTCTGGTGCTGATACTGGTGTGGGTGATTGGCGTTCAACTGGAACTGAGCCAATCCCTTGAGGAAGAAAAAGCCAAGCGGGAAGCCGAAGAACAGCGGCGGATTGCCCTGGAGCAAGCACTGGAAGATCCGCTCACCAAAGGCCTGGTGACCTTTCACAATGGCCGCATTGGCATCAGTGGCAACGTGCTGTTTGAGCTGAACTCGGATCAGCTGCAAGCCGATGGCGTGGAAGTATTGGAAGCCCTCATCACCCCGCTGCAAACCTATCTGACTCAGCACCCGGAACTGCTGATGATCAGCGGCTTCACCGATGACCTGCCCATGCACAGCGGCAACCGGTACCAAGACAACTGGGGGCTGTCTGCCCAGAGGGCACTTACAGTCACCCGAACATTAATAGAACTTGGCCTGCCCAACGATCGGGTATTCGCCGCAGCCTTTGGCCCGCACCATCCGGCGGTGCCCAATATTGATTCAGAATCCCGAGCTCAGAATCGGCGAGTAGAAATTAGCACTGTACCTCTGGCACCTCAATCACCTGCAACGGCTGAAGCGGAGGCTGGCAGCGGATGAATGCGTTAGCCGAAGCCACCAGCTTTCACCCGCAACTGGAAGACCTCCGAAACGCCGGAGCCGACCAGATGAACCCGGCTCGCTTCCGCTACCTGGAAGCCTTGGCGCTGCGCTTGGAAGCAAAATGTCTGCAGCACACCCGCCATTGGCAGAAGCTGGAGCAGGCTGCCGCAGATTACAAGGAAAGGTTCGAAGCACTTCAGCAGTCAACAAAAACCATTGAAGCACCTGGCCCTTCGCCGCTCTCAGCTTTGCTGGACAGGCTGAATCAAACCCAGAGTACACCTCAAACACAACCCCGGTCGACGCTTGAACAGCTGGTGTTTGGAGCGCCCGAAGAAAGCTCAGAAGCCCCACAGAGCATTGCCAACACCAGCTCCCACCAGCCTCTAAAAGCCATGGCCAGAGCATCGGCAGACCGGGGAGAGCAAGCCCTTCAGGACCGTGTTCGCTGCGCCATCGAACAGGCCCCCGAAGACGCCGGCCCCATGAACGCACACCGCCTGGTGAGCCTGGCAATGGCCGAAATGCAGAAGTTGTCGCCGGAGTATCTAAACCGGCTGGTGAAATACACAGACACGCTAATGGCGCTGGAAAGATTGGGGCGAAAAGGTTAGTTCAAAAAAACGCGCTAACCATACCCACACTACTGACCGCCAACAGCACCACACCCAGCATGCGGAAAAACACCGGTGTTTCCGCTTTCAGAATACGCTCATGGAAGCGCAGCCCGACCACATGCTCTATTGAGGCCCAGGGCAACCAACACGCTGTTATGTTGGGGCTTGCAAGTTTTCACGGCGCTGCAGTAAGAATGGAAAAGTAGGGCAGATATCCTATACTCTGAACCGTGGATTAACTCTTGAGGGAATATTATGAAAAAAACATTTGCTATCACCATGTTGGCGTTCTTGTTTTCTGCTTCCAGCGTTGTTCTCAGTCAGGAAATTCTCGATGGGGAGCAGATTGCCAAGCTACTTGTAGGGAATACTTTGCAAGCAGATTACCAGGAAGGTGGTGAGTGTCGTCGCACGTTTTATGAGTACTTTTCGGAGGATGGCAAAATCTATGGTCAGGAAAAGCGAGCTCAACAAGCTTCTGGCTATACGAGATATCTCGGAACCTGGGAAGTAAAAGATGGAGAATTCTGCACCAACGTGGGTTACGGACATCGTGGCGGTTGCAGTGTTTTTGAAAAGGTGGGAGATGGTGCCTACATGAGACAGTTTGACGGTTTCGCCATTGACCGGGTAAAGATTCATGAAGGGCGCCATAGACCCTGCATGTAATCGGAGTGTTCACCTCGCAAACACGGCACTTAAGATAACGGCCGGATTGGTGCCGTAGAGGGTAGTTGCTACTTGCCTCCAAGTATTTGGACGTAAACATAAAAAACGGGCAATGTACTTCAAGCCTGAGTCTAACCGAAGCGAGCAGGCTTATTACTGCTCGCTTTACTAAGGCTTGCATAAACTACGGCACTGTCCTGGCCTTGCACATCCCTATAACTCAGACCTTAATAAATCCGGCATAAACGTCAGACCCTAGCGTTCAATCATAGCCATCAAACTGCGTAATACAGATCGAATTCTGTTCATAGAATAGTGCTGTTAAAGCAATACGCTAACCATACCCACACTACTGACCACCAACAGCACCACCCCCAGCATGCGGAAAAACACCGGTGTTTCCGCTTTCAGAATACGCTCGTGAAAACGTAGCCCGATCACATGCCCTACCGCGGCACACGGCAGTAACCAAAGGTGATGGATCAACTGCAGATCAAGCCCAACCCAGATGAATGCGGCCAGCTTGATCAACACCAGAATAAACCAAAGGCCAAACAAGGTGTCGCGCAGCTTCTCCCGTGCCACGTGCTGTGCCGCAACCGCAATAATCAGCGGTGCGCCGATCAGCGAGGTGCCGCTGATGTAACCACCGGCCATCAGCAAGATCACATCCACGGTTTTACTTCTGCTGCGGAAAGGTCTGTTGATGATGTAAGACACCGAGTAGACCGCGACAATCACAAAAATAATTGCACTCAGCACGTGAGACGGCAGCGTAAACAGGCCAAACACGCCAATCAATTTGGGTACCAGCATGATGCCCAGCATCCGCCAGAGGTAGGACCAATCAACCGTGCCTTCGGGTGCTTTTGCGGCTGCATCTGGCCCGAACCCGGTCAGCTTTTGGCTACCATCACCGGTTTTGCCGGTGCGACTTTTGCGATTGTTCATCCAGATGGTCAAAGATGAGAAAAACAGCAGGTGCACCGCAATGATGGGCAGGAAGATTAGCGGGTCGTCTTTCACCAGCAACAGGAACGGCAGCGACAGCACCGCTCCGCCAAAGCCCAGGCCAGAGCGCACGAACCCGCTCCAGATAAAAATCAGTGCGACCAGGGCATACTGGATTAGAGAAAAATCTGACATAACTTCCTGTGCTTCGATAAATAAAAACACCGGGCAAAGCCCGGTGCACATCCTTCATAATACCCGCCGAAACGGCTTACCTTAGCGCTTAGTCGCTAACAGGCCCTTCCTTGATGGCGCTGCGCATACGACGACGCAGAACAGGTCCGACCAACGTCGGCAACACCAAACCAAGGCCGGCTACCAGCCACAACCCTATCGACAGTGGGCTCGACCAGAGTGTGGTCCAGTCACCATCAGACAGTATCAGCGCATGGCCCAGGTTCTTTTCCATTTCGGGCCCTAACAACAGGCCCAGAATAATGGGAACCAAAGGAATTTCCAGCTTTCGCAGAATATAACCGCCAACACCAAACAGAATCATGAAGTACAGATCAAAGGTGCTGTGGCTGATGGAGTAGATACCTACAAACGCCACCATGGTGACGATTGGCAGCAGGTACATAGGCGGTACAGACAGCAGCCTTACAAACACTCCGATCATCGGAATGTTCAGTATCAGCAGCAATACGTTACCAATCAGCAGTGCGGCGATTACACCCCACACGATATCCGCATTCTGGGTGAACATCAGAGGCCCGGGCGTAATATTGAGGGAAATCAACATCGCCAGCAATACTGCTGTAGTACCACTTCCGGGTACACCCAAGGTTAGCATGGGCACCAAGGCACCCGACGCGGCACCATTGTTACCGGCTTCCGGCGCCACTACACCACGAATATCACCTTCTCCAAAGCGGCCTTTTTTGCCGAGCACCGACTTCTCAAGGGTATAGCTTATAAAGCTTCCCAATGAGGCCCCCGCGCCTGGCAGAACTCCGGCAATAAAGCCGAGCACACCACCACGCAGCTGAGTGGGAATTGTCGATACAATCTCTTTGAAGGTCAGCGTCAGCTTGCCCATATTCACTTTGCTGCGGCCTTTGCCCATGCGTGCTTCTACAAAAAACAGAAGCTCGGATATGGCAAACAGACCCACAATCGCCAAAATGAAATCGATGCCCTCATACAGCTCCAGCACGCCCCCGGTGTACCTCTGGGTACCGGTAGAGATATCGATTCCCACTGTGGAAATCATGATGCCCAGCGCAGCTGCAATCACCGTCTTCATCGGGTTCTTGCCGGTTATGCCTCCCAGCGTAGCGAAGGCGAGCAAGAACAGCGCGAAGTATTCCGCCGGCCCAAAGGTCAGCGCAAAGCGCGCCAGCACTGGCGCCAGCATGATCAGCCCCAAGGTCCCGATCAGACTGCCCGCAAAGGAGGCAATCGCCGAGATTGCCAAGGCATCTGCCGCACGGCCTTTTTTCGCCATGGGGTAGCCATCAAGGCAGGTCATCATGGCTGGCTCATCGCCCGGGATATTCAGCAGGATCGATGAAATCCGGCCGCCGTACATGGCACCCGCATAAACCGATGTGAGCAGAATCATTGCCGTTTCAGGCGGCAAGCCCAAGGTAAAGGCAAGAGGTATCAGAATGGCCACACCATTCGCCGGGCCCAGGCCTGGCAGGCAGCCAATCAGGGTGCCCACGAAGGCACCAAACAGCGCAAACATCAGGTTGTACGGCGTTAACGCCACCGCAAACCCGTCCATCAGAAAACCAAGTGTTTCCATGGTTAAAAGCCTCCCAGCAAGCCAGTGGGCAGGCTCAGAGACAAGCCATAGTTAAACAACCCGAACACCACAACGGCACTGAGCAGCCCAATTGCAAACGCTGATTTAGCAGGTGCACCCATGCGCCAGCTCAACGCGCCAACCGCCAGGGTAGTGGAGATAACAAAGCCCAATGGCTCAAGCAGCAGCGCGTAAACCACCAGCACAATGATCGAAACCACCAACTCCAGGGCTGTTTTCCCAACAGGCCACTGGGTGTCGGCATCCGGCTTGATCATCAGGTACAGGCTCCCCACCACCAGCACAACGGCCAGCATGGTGGGGAAGGTTTCCGGCCCTACCCCCTCGGTACCACCGAAGGGTTCAGGCCACTGTTGCGCCACCCAGCCATAGGCAACCGCCAGCACCAACAGGCACAAGCCCAGAATACGGTCGCCCAGGCCAGTCATTTCAGTAGACCAATTTCCCGGGACAGGGTTTCAATGTCCTGCACCTGGTTGGTTACAAAGCTTTCAAACTCACCGGCTTTCGGGTGGAATGGAATCAAGCCGTTATTTTTCATGACCGCCTTCCACTCATCGCTGGCGTAAAGGGTGTCGACTGCGCCTACCCAATACTGCTGCGCTTCTGCGGAGGTGTCTTTTGGCATGTAAAATCCGCGCCAGTTAGGGCCGAGGGCATCAATGCCCTGCTCACGAGCGGTAGGAATGTTGCCGAACTTGCCCGGCAGGCGCTCTTCTGACAGCACCGCCAGCACGCGCAAATCACCGGATTCCATAAAGCCAGTGGCTTCGGATACGTCACCCGTGAATGCGTCCACCTGGCCGCCAACCACTTGTGTCATGGCTTCGCCACCGTTGTTGTACGACAGGTAAGGAATAGAAGGCAGTTTCTCAGCACCTGCAGCCTTTGCTGCTATGAGCACCTTGAGGTGATCCCAGCCGCCACGGGCACTGCCGCCAGCGAATTTGACTGAACGCGGGTTCTCTTTCACCGCATCCATCAGCTGGTTCAGGTTTTCATATTTGGAGTTTTTGCTTACAGCGATGATGCCGTAGTCTGCGCCCAATGCGCCAACCCACTTAACCATGGAGGCATCCATCCCCGGGAACTGCTTTTGAGCCAGCCGGGTGGTAGTAGCGGTAGAGGCCGCAACAATCAGTTTGTCGTCGTTTTTACGCTTACTTACGGTGTGGGCATAAGCAACACCGCCACCTGCGCCCGCCATGTTCACGGTTTGTACTGAACCACTTACCAGGTCCAGCTCCTGCATAACCTTACCCACACTGCGGCAGGTAAAATCCCAACCGCCGCCGGGGTCAGCCGGTGCCAGACACTCAACTTTTCCGCTGGGCTCCCAGGCCATGGCAGACATACTGAACGCAGCCGCTGCTGCAAATGCTATTGTTGTTTTGAAAAACATATTGATCACCTCGTTGTTGTTTCAATAAACAGACTAGAAGGCAATCCGTATTTGCTGAAGTTTGCGAGCGTAACTCACTTAAAAAAACTACTGTGCTTTTTGTTCATAAAGTTCACGGGCAAACCCGGTTGGGGTGTTTTACCCTGAACCTTGCCGCCAATAGACGATTCTGATTAAAGCCTATGCCTGCAAAGCGACGCACAAAACTCAAAACCCGCATGATTTTCACCCTGGGCCTGGTGAGCGTGTTGCAAACCTTGCTTATTGGGCTGTTTGCCGGCTACTACCTCAGCGAATCCCTGTATAACGAGATTGGCCAGCGCGCCTTGATGGTGGCTAAAACCATCGCCGCAAGCCCTGCGATTATCAACGGCATTCAGCAACGCAACGTTGAAGACCTGAACACCCTCACCCACACGCTTGCCACCACCAACGAAGCCCTGTTTATTGTTATTGGCGACCACGATGCCATCCGTCTGGCCCACCCTTCCCCCGCCCGCATTGGCCACTCCATGGCCGACGATGATGGCGACTACGGCCACAAGGCCCTGGTGGAGGGCGAAGGCTATATTGCCCGCGCCATGGGGAATCTGGGCGAGTCCATGCGCGGCAAAGCCCCGGTACTTGACCCCACTAATGGCGCCATCATCGGGATAGTGTCAGTGGGGTACAGCGTGGCCCAGGTAGAGGCCACTGTGCAGCACTACAACTTCATACTGTACGGCGTACTAGGCGTGGTGTTGCTGATAAGTATTCTCGCGGCGGTGGTGATTGCCAGCCGCTTCAAGCGTGCAATTTTTGGTTTGGAGCCGGAAGAAATTGCCGGCCTGTTCCAGGAGCGGGATGCCACACTGCAATCGGTGCGTGAGGGCATTATTGCCATCAATCGCGACGGCATTATAACCACCGTTAACCTGGCCGCACTGACCACCCTGGGCCTGGATGAGGACACGCCCGTAGCCGGCCGCCCCATTCTGGACATACTCCCCGAAAGCGACCTGATGTCGGTATTGAGCAGTGGCATACCGGATTTCGATCGCGAGGTATGGCTTCGCAACAAGCAGATGGTGGTCAACAGACTGCCCATGCGCCAGGGCGACGACATTATCGGGGTAGTGGCCAGCTTCCGCCTGCGCAACGAGCTGGACCACGTTAGCCAGCAACTCACCCACATCCAGCAATACGCCGACACTCTGCGCAGCCAGACGCACGAATACTCCAACAAACTGCACACCATTGCCGGATTGATCCAACTGGGCGCCTACAACGATGCGCTGGGGCTTATCGGCAGCGAAGTGAGTAGCCATCAGGCTCTGATTCACCTGCTGCTGGAGGCCGTACCAGACCCCATCATTGCCGGCTGCCTGCTGGGCAAACATAACCGGGCGCGGGAAATGGGCCTGCATCTGGACATAGACCCGGACAGCCAGATGACCGACCTGCCAGACAACCTGCCCCGCGATCAGCTGGTCAGCGTACTGGGCAACCTGATTGATAACGCACTGGAAGCCACCCGCCGCCACACTGGCCCAAACGGCAGAGTACAGCTGTCTATGACAGATCTTGGCCAGGAACTGATCTTTGAAGTAGAAGATCAAGGCCCCGGTGTCGCACCGGAACTGCAAAACCAGATTTTCGAGAAGGGCGTAACCAGCAAAGCCGGCCATGAACACGGTTTTGGGCTACATTTGGTACGCAAGTTTCTGGATAGCTGGGGCGGCTCGATTACGGTGGAAAACCTGAGCGTGGCTGGTGGCAGCCGCTTCACTCTATACTTACCCAAAAAACCAACAGGCAGGAGCCCATCGTGCCCCCCATCCGACTGCTGATCGCCGAAGACGACCGCCAGATTGCAGAAATCCAGCGCCGCTTTGTGCAGCGACTGGACCAGGTGGAACTGTGCGGCATAGCCCACACCCTGGCTGATGCCCGAGAGCAGGCTGAAGTGCTGCAGCCCGACCTGATATTGCTGGACGTGTATTTTCCCGACGGCAGCGGGCTGGATTTATTGCGCGAACTGCGCGCCAGCGACAACAGCACCGATATCATTCTGATCACCGCCGCCAAAGAAGTGGAAACACTACGCACTGCCCTGCGCGGGGGCGTGTTTGACTACATTCTGAAGCCACTGGTATTCGAGCGCCTGGAAGAAGCCATCAACCGGTTTCGCGACCATCTTGCGCGCCTGTCGGCACTAAAACTCCTGGGGCAGGATGAAGTAGACGCCATACTCCCACGCAATTCCGGCGACACAAACCAGGATCACAATCACCGCCTGCCAAAAGGCATTGATGTTATAACCCTGGACAAGATTCGCGAACTGATTGCCGGCGGCAAGCCCTGGAGCGCTGAAGAAGTGGGCAACGCCATGGGCGCATCCCGCACAACTGCCAGGCGTTATCTGGAATACATGACCGGCACAGGCACCGTTGTAGCCGAAGTCAGCTATGGCAGCATCGGCCGGCCAGAACGGCGCTACAAAAAGCTGTAAACCACGCTCTACTTTGTGCGAACAAACACCCAGTTGGTCCCGACGTTGTCGCACACAATGATACTGCGATCGATGGTCACACACTGAGCCAGGTTTTCTGGCAGTTCATCGTGATAGCGGGCTTTCACGCCCAAAGTTTTTCGATCCTGCTTGAGCAACTCGTAGGTTTTCTCCATACGCTCGGAGAAATCCACGCCGCCGCTTTCAAGGGTGTGAAAGGCGTTATGAAATGCCGTGAAGCTCATGGTGTTTGCGCCAAGACCAATGGCCAGCATTTTGGGGATGTAACGATCATAAGCAGTTGAAAGGTAGGATCGCACGGCCTCATCATCACTACGAGCGCCGTTGAAAGGCACGATTCCCAGGCGGTTACCCGGCTCCAGAACACCATCTTCCAGTGATGCCAGCGTGCGATTTCCTGCTAACTTGAATGCCGTATTCGGGCACTGAATCAGCTCTCCCCTCAATTGGCAATCCGCCAAGCCTTGGGCAACCGACGGTTCAGAGACGGACTCCTTCGCCGGTTCCCGCTGCGGTTCGGCCGCCGCTGGCTTGCGTGCGGGCTTGGATTCAGATTCACGCCCGGCCGAAACCTCAGGCAGTGTAAGGCTCAAACGCTTGGCAGGCTGCCGTAACAACAGCGCCTGCACCTTTGGGTCATTGCGTTTGAAATCCACCATAGAAGGAAGCCCTGCACCGCCTCCAAGTTCGACAACCTCGCAGTACAGACGCTCCAGGTCAGACTGGGCAGACGCCAGACAAGCGTCATTGGCGCCTGCGGCCGAGATCCAGCCAGTGGCAACTATCATGAGCAGTTGCTTTTGATAAGCGATCACTGCATCTAACCAGGTTTCCGCGCCAACATGGTAGCAAACTGCAACTGGGCACCATTATGCATGGTGCCCAGATCCTCGTTGTACTTAACCAGCTCCCATCCCTCATAAGCTGTTCTCAGCTGCCCCGACTCAAGGGTAAACGGGAAGGGAACGGGACATGGGTATTCCGGGGTATTCATGGCGCAAACAATCAGATTATAGCCACCGGGCAGAGTGCGCTTCTGCATGTCAGCAATGACTGCACCCACACGGGCCGGATCGAGAAACATCAAGGTGACAGTGCAGGCAATCAGCCCATAATCCGCCCCAAGCTCGGCGTTATTGATGTCGTATACCCTCGCCTCAACATTGGCGATCCCCTCTTTGCTGACAATTTGCTGCAGCATGCTGATAGCGCCAGGGTTGTTGTCCACGGCCGTCACATCAAAACCAAGCTGGCTCAGGTATAAGGCGTTACGCCCGTTGGAGCAGCCCATATCGAGGGCTTTGCATGGCTCAATAACTTTGCACGCCTCTGCCAATTCACTGTGCGCAGGGTTCAATCCGTGCCGACTATTCAAATCTGCTGTCATGATATTCACTCAACCTTTAAATGAAGCATTCATGATACTGGTTTATGAGAATAGTTGAATGGCATAAATCAAAGCCTTGATGCCATAAGACCGGTTATGCACTCACACCTCGATAATTCTGTCTGCAGCAAACAGCGGTGGGTCATATTCTCTGGGATAAGCACCGGGGTTGGCGAATACGCGAGTACCTTCAACCTGCAAATCAACTGGCTCATGAACGTGGCCGTGAACCCACAGATCCATCCTCCCCATCAGCGCCCGCAAGTTCGAAGCAAAAGCTGGCGACAGGGAGTCGCCCTGGTACTTGGGCGGTATACACTCTGGCAAGGGTGCATGGTGGCTAACCACCACTCGCGGCCCGGGCACAGGCTCGCTTAATTCTGCCTCAAGCCAGGCGATGGCTTCGGCATGCAACCTCTGGCTCTCATCAACCGTAAACACCTCACCTGCTGGCTGCTGGATAATTCGAAAATCCGGCATGAACGCCTGGGCGCGCTGACGGGTGCCCACCGGATCATCATTCGGCTGGCCTTGGTACAACCCAAAATCTGTCCATAGTGTGGTGCCATGAAAACGCACACCATCAATATCGACCGTATCGTTATCAAGCAGGTGAATCCCTAGCCGCCGGGCTTCGACACGTAATGCTGCGCGGGCCTCGGGCATGCTGGTTCCGTAGAACTCATGATTACCCGCAACGTAGATTATCTCCTGCCCGCCAAACCGCTCTGCCGCCCAAGCAAGACCTTCTGTTGTGCGGTGGATATCACCGGCAAGAATAACCACATCCGCAGCTACCTCCGGCAATTCACGACCTTCCTGAAAACACTCAACGTGCAGATCCGACAGTATTCGCAAACGCAAAGTCACATCTCCTCGGAGAACCGCTATATGTCGCGGTTTTTAATCACTCATTGGCACGGGCTTTCTATCCGCTTTTTGATACAGCGGGTGCGCTGGCTCACCTGACTTGTTCAACTTCAAACAGTGCAGGTTCGGCAGAAGCCCCTTCACCTGATCAGAACGGCCCAGAAATGAACCATCATTTCCCCATGCAGCCACAACCAAACCCGCATCGCCAGACAGCTTTATTAGCCACTCGTTATTCTCAGAGCCTATCGGATCCTGTGCCGCCTTCATATCATTTGGCGCAGTGGCACGAAATGCAAAAATATTGGCCATGCACACACCACCAAAACCCCATGCTTTCGCATAGTTGACGCATCGGATTAGTGTTGGGTCGTCAGTTGTCTCATCCGCAGTGGATGGGTTGAGCCCAACAAACATCACATAGGGTTTCGATTCATCCCAGGTTCGCCACAGGGCGAAACGGTATTTCCTGCACTCGGATAATTTAGCTGTGTTTTTCAATGCTTACTCTTCCTCCAGCCCGTCGGGGTTTTTAATCGCTTTCTTTTGGGCCGATGTCAGTCGACGCTCGACCTTTTTTACATCTTCCCCTGGTGGCAGGGCTTCCGGGCGAATGCCTCGGCTGAGCAGGGTCTGGCGCACAGCCTCATTGTTGGTAACGTGCTCTTGCGAGATCTCCGGTTCGCGACTCATGGCCTTTTCGCGGGCGTTGTGAATTGTGATCTCGGTGGCGAAGTCTTTGGCCTTCAGGATAATAGTAGGCGCAAAATCTGCCAGCGGGCGGTTATCCGGCACCTGCCAATGGGCTTTCATGGATTTGGTATTTTTACCGAACAGAGCAGTATCACCCTTGCTGCGGATCAGGGCGAAGTTCTGGTTGCCTCCGGTTTGTTCGTAGATCACATCGGATAACTCTTTTTCTGTTGCGGACAGTTTCTTGCGGGCTGAGACACGCTCGGCTTCCAGCAGGCGCTGCTCGATTTGCTCGGCCTTGCGGGTTTGCATGGCGAAGTAGGTTTGTGCGAAGGCAATTTCCTGCTTTCTGGGATCGCCGTTCTGGGCGATCAGATAACAGGCATAACGAGTCAGCATGATGTCATTTATCTCACGCTGGCTACCTGAGCCTAGTTCGACCATTTTGTTGACGTCAACAAAATGGTTACCGATATCATGCCCTGATATTTCACAGGCCGTTTTTGCCTTGGTGATAGTGGACAAAAAATTACGCCACTCGCTATAACCTAGTAGTTGCTGGAGATCCCTGGCCAGCCAGTACTCAACGCCATTTTCAGTCTTCTGGGCATGGCCCTCAAAGCTCTCAGTCATGGCATAAACCATTTCATTTTTCATATTTCGCTCCTTGCGCTTATTCATAAACGGCCAGTTCCGGGCCATCAAAAAGGTGTGTTATTGTCTTCTTAGCGTTACCGACTCGCTCAGACTTGTTAAGCACCTAGCTCTGACCAAACGGCATATTCATTGCCACTCGGATCACTAAAATGAAAACGGCGACCACCGGGGAAAGTGAAAATATCCAGAACAACCTTCCCTCCAGCCTGCTTCACTTTTTCGAGCGTAGCTTCCAGATCGCTACTATAAAGAACCACCAACACACTTCCGTTGCTGGTCGTCGCCACATGGTCTGATTTAAAGAATCCGCCATCCAGACCCGCGTTCTGAATTGCAACGTACTCAGGGCCATAGTCGATAAACGCCCACCCGAATGCATCACAAAAAAACTTCTTTGTGGCTTCAAGGTCTCGTGACGGCATTTCTACGTAGTTGATTTTACCGGTCTCTTTCACGGCTTGCCCCCTTATGCCTATTGCAAAGAACCTTGGTTGGCCTGAATCTGTGCCGTACTAGTCCTTTTTATCAATCGTTATCTCAATCGTCTTACTGCTGCCCGCGAACCATTTCTGCACATACAAAGAGCCCACAATAGGAGCCGTGCCTTCATCAGGAACCTCCTTGTAGCGCACACTGTTTTTAGTTTCTTTCTCGTACTCAAACATGACTACTTTTTTCGACATGACATATACCTGATAACGAATAACGTATGCCTTCGCGGCGCCAGCCTCAAGCAAACGTTGAAATATACAAACCCTCAACCTTATCCCTGGCCCACTGGGTTTTGCGCAAAAACTTCAGCGATGACTTAATCGAAGGATCGCTTTTGAAGCAATTGATGTTGATCCGCTGAGCCAGCCCGTCCCAGCCATAATGTTCTTGCAGCCGTGTTACGACTTGCTCCAGCGTAATGCCGTGCAGAGGGTTATTCGGTTGTTCACTGCTCATACTTTAATTTCACCATTGGTTAGCTGCCTTTTTCTTGCCACACAGGAATAGCGTAACGCCAATCGACCCGGGAACTAAAGAGAAAGCGGCCGGTTGCCTGACAAGCCTTGCTCAAGCCAACAAAAAAGGCACGGGGAGTATGCCCCGTGCCTTTAAGGCAGTAAAAATCGCTTGGTGCTACCCAAGACTCATTTTAGTTGATGGTTACTGCCACACGCGCGCCAATCACGCGATAAGCCGCTCCGTTGCCCAGCGTGTATTCATACACGGGAAGAAGGGTCGCCGTGCCGGGCGCTGTAAACATAAGCGAAGCACCATCGTTGGTGTAGTCCACCGAGCTGGTCAGCACAATGAAGCGATTTGCTTCAGCCGCCTGAGTTTCACCCAGCTGCGTGGTCAGGGTCACATCCACTGCCACGCCAACATTGGCTGCTACATTAATGTTACCCAACACCGGATCAACGCTTACGGGGTAATCACTAAACCACTGGGCGTAATCCGTCGTCATGCCATGGGTGCCCGCAAGGTAGTAGCTTTCTGCCTCGGTTTGATCCCGGAACGTCCAGGGCCAGAAGGTTGTGCCACGGTGCCTGGAAGCCTCCATAACCGACGGCGACAGGTTTTTATAGGAAGGGTTGAACGTAGACGAATACAGCTGCGTCGCTTTCAGGATCTGGCGCAGGTTTTTCGTCATATTGCTGTCGGTAGCAAAGCCGGTCAGGAAACCACCGGAGACGCCGGGCATCACTTCTTGCAACTTCAGCAACTGATCGGAGTTGAATGAGATTACGATAACCTGGTCCCAAACGTCATTGCGATCGATCGCCTGCTTCAAGTGCTCCACTATCTCAAGCTTGCCGCTCTTTATCTCGATGAAGTGAACCACCTCTTTACCTTTCAAGGCAGTAAAGAACTCGTCCATTGTCGGCACAGCGTGTGCGCCTTCCACCGTCAGCGCTTTCAGTTCATCCAGCGTTTTTTCCTCAACCGGCCCTGTGCCATCGGTGGTCCGATCTACGGTGCCATCGTGTATCACGACAATGTGGTTGTCCTTGGTGAGGTAGATATCGGATTCAACCGCATCCGCTCCCAACTCGGCGGCTTTCACAGCGCCAGCCACGGTGTTTTCTGCCACCAGTGATGGCACACCTCGGTGACCCACTATCAGCGGCTTTCTCAACAGGGTGTTTTCCGGCAGTTTGGCCAGGAACTCTTGGGCCTGCTCGGGTGTATCCGTCACCAAGCCATTCACACCGGCCAATAGCACGTCAGTGGTTTGCTCGTTGGTTGGCGCTACCAGACTGCCCCAAACAGATACCAGACGGTTCTGAAGGTATATCACAGAGGCTTTATCCAGCAGAGGCGCCGGCAGTATCGCAATCTTGGCTTTAGCCCGATTGGTTTCCTGCGTGATGCTCAAAAGATCTGCCGGAGCCGTTGTCAGGCCCGCACCCGTGAAATCCATCGCCGCGCGGATCATCGGCATTTTTACCCGTGCATCCTGCAAAATCTCTGCATTGTTCGATACCAGGGTGATGTCGAACAACTGATGCTTCTCTACCACGGGAACCAGCGCATCCACGGCGGCCTGTGAGGTTACATAAAACATCGGCAGCGCGTTGAACTGCTCACCTTCAAGAAGGCTGTCCAAATATCCCAAACTGCCGCCGTCTTCGGTCGTCAGCATCAACTGGTCGTCGAGCTTCAAGAAAATCGGGAGGGACGGCTCTAGCGCCAGTTCAGCCAGGGTCGGCACTGCGGTAGCAATGCTCGGAGCCATGGAAGCGCCAGTATCCAGCTCTGCTACTTCAGCCATCGGCGACAATGGCGGCAGTGCTGTTAATTGCTCGGTCACGGTCACTTCATCAACCCGAAGAAGACTACCGGCCGCCTGGAAAGCCACACCCCCTTGGGCAAACTGGCTGTCCAATTCAGAATCCTGCATCAACTGCCCATTCAGGAAGTGCTGAACCCGATCGCCATGGGCAACGATTGTGGCGGTGTACATCTGGTCCGACGCAATGTTTTCTGAATACCGTTGTTTGTCTACAATCGCCCACTCGCCCTGGTTGCGTAGCGCATGCTCTGTACCGTTTTCAGCAGTGGCTTTCTGGCGAATCGCCATTTGATAGTAGGGCTCGACACCCATGCCTACGCGATACTGGAAACCAACCCAGCGAGTGTCAGTGTTTGCTTCCTGAATCGTAAACACAACATCAATGCGGTAGTTGCTTTTATCCTGAAGCGACTCGGGCAATTTCAGGCTGACGGGGGTGTAGTTATTTCCCCGGCCGTCTACAAACAGGCTGCCATTGTTGGTGTAAAACATATCCTCCGTGCCGCTCATGGCTACCCAACCTTCGGGCAGCTTGCCGTCGGCCACGGCTTCAAAGTTTTCCTGCAACAACACTTTAGGATTGGGTTCCGGTTCCGGCTTCGGATCTGGTTCCGGGTCAGGCGTCGGGTCTGGTTTGGTTATTGGGGAATCAACACCGCCGCTGTTGGAACCGCTGTTACACCCGGCGAGACCGGCAATGGCCGCCAACATCATCACGTAAAGGAACTGCTTGCTCATGCTTCACTCTCCGTTGCTGCTCAAATCGAGAGGGCAGCATACGGAAGGAAAATGACGGGGCGGTTGCAGGAATAAGACACAGCTCTGTATTAGCTGCCTTTTGTCTTACCACTCAAAGTACGCTTGGGATGCATTCCATTCACCATGCCCATAAAAGGCGGATGAATCGAATAGCCAACCATGCTCAGTAGCTGTTCAGGAATGGCGGCCAGGGTTTCCTGGCTTAATTCCAGAAAGAAGTTTTCCTGCGGACGAAGCCAGGGCTCGCAGTACTGGCATGTAACAGCCAACCGGGATGCTGCTGACTGGTTGCTGCCGCCACCGTGCCAGGTTGTACCAAGGAAGAAAACAACCGACCCCGCAGGCATGACGGCTGGAACGACCTTGCTGCGATCGGTGACTATTTCCTGTCCAAGCAGATGGCTTTCCGGGATGAGAACCGTTGCACCATTATCTTCTGTGAACTCATCAATCGCCCATACCGTAGCGGCGCCAAGGGGCTTGCGTGGGCGGGGTATGGGATAGAAGCCATCATCATAATGCAGCGGCTGGGCGGCTTCTCCCGGCAAGATGTTGATTATTTGAGCTTGGCTAAGCAGGTAATTTGGCTGAAACAGCCGGTTCAGAAGGCCCGTAATTCTCGGGTGAACGGCAAGGGTGTCAATAACCCGGGTTTGTTCCAGAACATTGTAAACCCGCTGCGTTTTCACGCCCTCAAAATTATTGCGGCCGGGCTTATTCAGCAGTGGCGAGGCTTCCGCACGAATTAACTCCAGTTCTGAATCGCTGAGCAACCCTTCGATAATCACAAAGCCGTTTTTCTGCAGGGTTTCGAAATCCTGGGCAACCAGCGCTTTGGTTGCTTCCGCCTCAGTGGGCACATAGGCCTTGTGTTTGCCTGCAAGGTCGCCTTGCAGCTCAACAACAGAATCAATGTTTTTGGGATGATTCACTTTCGAGTGCTCCTAATGACAAGCGCCGGAAGCCTCCAGGGCGCACCAACAGCAGGAATCGTATTATTGTCTATTCACCCGGCGCAGGTACATCCTTCGAATCGACATCCTGTTCGTCAGCAATAGAGTTAGCCCAGGACTCGTCATCAGCATCGGCCCTCACCCCTTCCTGATCTTTACCCCGCACAGGGCGGAACGACAACTCTGTGAACAGCCCAAAATGATCTGAACCAAAGTAGGGCAAGCGCTTGATCGAACTCACGGTGAAATGGTGACTATGGAACAGGTGATCCAGTGGCCAGCGAAGAAACGGGTATTTGGCGTGAAAGGTGTTGAACATGCCGCGCCCTACCCGCGGGTCCAGCAGCCCGCTGAGCTTGCGAAACAAACGTGTGGTCGCTGACCAGGCCACGTCGTTAAGATCCCCTGTCACGATTACAGGCTGGTCGCTGTCTACGATGGTTCGGGCAACAATCACCAGCTCGGCATCCCGTTCGGCGGATTCGGGATTCTCAGTGGGGCTTGGTGGCGCAGGATGAAGAAAATGCACACGCACCTGGTCGCCCGTGCGCAGCTTGAGCAGGGCGTGCATTGATGGAATGCCCTCTTCAACGAGGTAGGATATTTCTGTTTCATCAAGCTGCAAGCGGGAGTACACATGCATGCCGTACAGGTTATCCAGAGGACATTTCATGCTGTAGGGCATGTCCTGTTGCAGGGTATCGAGATGACCCTGCCACCAGGCGTCAGACTCCAACGTTACCAGTACATCCGGTTTGTATTGGTTGACCAACCGCAGCAAGGCATCGGCTTGCTTGTTGGGTGTTAGTACATTGGCCGTGAGAATACTTAGTTTGCGATCCGGGCTGGGGGATTTTTCTGCTTTAACTTCCGCTCGCCAGAAAACGGTATATGGCAGCACCCACCACAGCTGCCAAGCCAGACAAACCGCTGTGGCACTCACAAGAATCCAGGTCTGCGCTTTTGCATGATCCAGGAGCAGGACTTGAATCAGGATTAATACTGCTGCGATGACCGCAAGCTGCAGGCGGGGAAAATCCATTCCCCTTACAAACCAATGGGGATGGCGCGACAACGGTAATAAGGTAGCCGCGACCAGCAAGCCGGTCGCGATTAAAACCGCTAACTCCATAATTCCCCCTTTGACTGTTCAGAGGACGGGTGCACATGCGCGCACCCGCCCCTGAACTGCACTATCAGGCGGTTACCGCCTTTGGATTCGCGCCGTACTGGTTTTGCCCAGGTTTACTGTCCAGAAGCATAAACACCAGTAGCACGATTGCACCGATAAGCGGAACAAACATAATCAGAAACCACCAGCCACTCCGGCCAGTGTCATGAAGCCTGCGCACGGTTACCGCTAGGCTGGGGAGCAATACGGCCAGTGTGTATAGCCCGCCAAGCAAGCCCAACCCGGCTGCTTGGCTAAATGTTCCAGTAACCCCATCAATTGCTCCAAGAGCAAGACTGATGATGATATTGAACAAGACAAACCACCAATATTCCGATCTTCTCGCTCTGCCGTTGAATACGGCGTATTTCTTTAAGACTTCCAGATACCAGTTCATTCAAATTCCCTTTTTATGCCCCGGTTTTATTGGCCAGGCGACAGTGGGGCGTGCTGTTGGCTGGTGGTAGGTGCACATTTGATATTACGTTCTCAATATCAGGGCAAAGTCCGATGGTTGCAGTATGTCTTCTACCAAAAGGAATCGCAGCTAATATGCTCCATCCCGGCTTGATTGATATAAACTAGTTCTTAGCTTTCTGTAAACTCAACACTTTGAACGCCTCTGTTCTTTGGGCGGATCACGACGGTACCTGCCATTTTGTCGTGCCAACCCTGCTTCTTGCTATCCCAGGCCACCCAGAACAAACCCAAAAATAAAGGAATGGTAGAAACAACATATCCAATATAGCGAATAACCGACTGTTGAGCTGTAGGGCTATTTCCAGTCCGAGCATCAACGACAATAGCTTTTACCGCCATTTTTCCTGGCGTTGCTGACTTATACATCCAAAACAACACTGTCGCGACAAAAGGCAGCACATAGGATACTAAAAAATCAGCGCCACCCAATATAAAATCATCAGAATAGAAATATGAGTCCCCGTAAATCATGTACAAAATGGGAACTGTAATACATAAAATAATAATCCCGTCAATCAATGATGCTCCAACCCTGATCCAAAATCCTGCATATTCGTAAGCTGATCCAAACTTCTCTATTGCTTTACTGCTCATTTCAACTCCTTTATGAGTTTATGGTTGATGATTTTTTTCGTTGTACATGACGTGTAGAACATGGAAGACAAAGCAATTACATTTCATTTTCGATAAACAGCACAAAACCTCATAAACTAAAAGGTAATATTTAACGCAACTTCGCTACCAAACACCTAATTTATTGCCAGCTTCTGGGATTAAGGCATTTTAGCATCGAGATTATTAAGACAAGTGCGTGTTGTAGATGAAGCCACTTCTTCACACTCGACTGCTGATTCATATAGCCGCTCTAAGTTTTCTTTCAAACAGCAGTGCAGCAGCCACAGACATAGCTGTGCCCAATAGGCTTAAATGAGGCGAAGTACCCGGAATTGAAATCGAGAATCTGGAGTCGTACTAAAGAGGTCATCGGCCGTTATCCTTAACTAGCAAGCGCGTCCATTACGAATAGCTGGTTACATTAGACTATATCGCGGCAATTTACCTTCGGCTTTTGCAAAATTTAGTTAATTCTAGAATGCGGGTGTTAACGAGAGGGGGTCTGGAGGGTATAGCACAGCCCCAGGCAAGACACCCAGGGCTGTTTCAAAGCAGCTTACTTAACTTTCGGGTCCAGCTCACCAGACTCGTAGCGCTGATACATCAGCTCGAGGTTGATGGGCTTGATCTTGCTAGCCTGGCCAGCACAGCCGAAGGCTTCGTAACGAGCTACGCAGATGTCTGTCATGGCAACCATGGTGGCCTGCAGGAATTTGCGTGGGTCGAATTCGGCCGGGTTTTGGGCCATGAAGCGGCGTACTGCGCCGGTGCTTGCAAGGCGCAGGTCGGTGTCGATGTTTACTTTACGCACACCGTGCTTGATGCCTTCTACAATTTCCTCAACCGGTACACCGTAGGTTTCGGGAATCTCGCCACCAAATTCGTTGATTACTTTCAGCCACTCCTGGGGTACGGAGCTGGAGCCGTGCATTACCAGGTGGGTATCTGGAATGCGGGCGTGAATGGCTTTGATCTGGTTGATGGCCAGTATGTCGCCCGTAGGTGGGCGGGTGAACTTGTAAGCGCCGTGGCTGGTGCCGATGGCGATGGCCAGTGCGTCTACGTGGGTTTTCTTCACGAAGTCGGCGGCTTCTTCCGGGTCGGTCAGCATCTGGTCCATGTCCAGAATGCCTTCGGCGCCGATGCCGTCTTCTTCACCGGCCTGGCCGGTTTCCAGAGAGCCCAGGCAACCCAGTTCGCCTTCTACAGAAACGCCACAGGCGTGGGCCATCTCTACGGTGCGGCGGGTTACGTCTACGTTGTAATCGTAATCCATAGGCGTTTTGCCATCTTCACCCAGGGAGCCGTCCATCATTACGGAGCTGAAGCCCAGCTGAATGGAGCGCTGGCACACGGCAGGGCTGGTGCCGTGATCCTGGTGCATGACCACCGGGATGTGTGGCCACTCTTCAATAGCGGCAAGGATCAGGTGGCGCAGGAAGGGGGCGCCAGCGTATTTGCGGGCACCGGCAGAGGCCTGAACAATAACCGGGGAATCGGTTTTGTCGGCGGCTTCCATGATGGCGCGCATCTGTTCCAGGTTGTTTACGTTAAAGGCTGGCACACCGTAACCGTGCTCGGCGGCGTGATCCAGCAGTTGCCGCAGCGAAATCAGGGCCATTTGGTTGTCTCCTTAGTTACTCATTAGTTTGAAATCTGGTCAGAAATTTTTACGCGCCGCGCTCTTCCAGTACGGCTACGGCTGGCAGCACTTTGCCTTCCACAAACTCCAGGAAGGCGCCACCGCCGGTGGAAATATACGAGATCTTGTCAGCTATGCCGTATTTGTCAACGGCAGCCACTGTGTCTCCGCCACCGGCCAGTGAGAAGGCATCGCTTTCGGCGATGGCTTCGGCCAGGGTTTTGGTGCCGTTTCCAAACTGCTCAAACTCGAACACGCCTACCGGGCCATTCCACAGAATGGTTTTGGCGTTCTTGAGCAATTCGGCAAACTGGGCAGCGGTTTGCGGGCCAGCATCGAGAATCATGTCGTCTTCGGTAACGTCTGCGATGTTCCGGATGGTTGCAGTGGCGTTTTCAGAAAACTCACTGGCAACCACTACGTCTACCGGCAGCGGGATGTTAACGCGGGAAGCTATGTCTCTGGCGGTATCCAGCAGGTCGTGCTCGCACAGGGATTTGCCTACCGGGTGGCCGGCTGCGGCCAGGAAGGTGTTGGCAATACCGCCACCTACAATGATCTGGTCACACACTTTTTCCAGCGCGTTGAGTACGTCGAGCTTGGTGGATACTTTAGCGCCACCAACAATCGCGACTACTGGCTTGGCCGGGTTATCCAGGGCTTTGCCCAGGGCTTCCAGCTCTGCCGCCAGCAATGGGCCAGCACAGGCTTCCGGTGCAAAGCGTGCAACACCGTGGGTGGATGCCTGGGCGCGGTGGGCTGTGCCGAAGGCGTCCATCACGTAAACATCACACAGGGCCGCGTATTGCTTGGCCAGGGTTTCGTCATCTTTCTTTTCGCCTTTGTTGAAGCGTACGTTTTCAAACAGAACCACTTCGCCGTCGGCCACTTCAACTCCGCCGAGGTAATCTTTAATCAGGCGTACTTCCTGGCCCAGGGTTTTGGTGAGGTGGTCTGCAACTGGCTTGAGGGAGGAGGCTTCGTCGTAAACGCCTTCTTCCGGGCGGCCCAGGTGCGACATCAGCATCACTTTGGCACCAGCGTCTCTGGCGGCCTTGATGGTTGGCAGGGAGGCGCGGATGCGGGCATCGCTGGAAATCACGCCGTTCTTTACCGGCACGTTGAGGTCTTCGCGGATCAGAACCCGCTTGCCAGCGAGGTTCAGGTCGGTCATTTTCTTAATGGCCATGATCTGGGTTCCGTTAATTCAATTAATTGGCAAAGAGTTTAAAGCCGGGACAGCCAGCTTTGGCTTACATCCAGCATGCGGCTGGCAAATCCCCATTCGTTATCAAACCAGCATAACACTTTCACCATGGTGCCCCGGGTTACGCGGGTTTGGCCGCCATCTACTACACCGGAGTGGGAATCATGGTTGAAGTCGGAGCTGGCCAGCAGTTCGTCGGTGTACCCGAGTATGCCTTTCAGGGGGCCATCTGCGGCATCCTTCAATACACGGTTTACCGAGGGTACGTCGGTGGCTTCGCGCACGTTGAACACCATGTCGATGGCAGACACGTTCATGGTGGGCACACGCAAGGCCACTGAGCTGAAGCGACCTTCCATGTGCGGAAGCAAACGTTCAACGCCCCGCGCCAGCCCGGTATCCACCGGCACTATGTTGTGCAACGCGCTGCGGGTAAGCCGCAAATCCTGCTGGTGGTAGGCATCTATCACCGGCTGGTCGTTCATGGCGGCGTGAATGGTGGTGGTGCTGCCCTGCTCCACGCCAAAGGCTTTATCCAATACGGTTATCACCGGTACCAGGCAGTTGGTGGTGCAGGAACCTGCGGCCACTATGCGGTCGTCTGCGGTGATTTCCATTTCGTTAATGCCAAAAACCACGGTGCGGTCGACGTCTGACTCTGCTGGCTGGGAGAACAGCAGCCGCTTGGCACCTGCCTGAAGGTGCAATTCAGCCGTCGCCCGGTCTGAATAGGAACCAGAGCACTCCAGCACCAGATCGATATCCAGCTCTTTCCAAGGCAGTTCTGCTGGGTCTGCATGGCGCAGTATGCGGATAGGATCACCGTTCATGATCAAATCCTGCCCCTGCACTGCCAGGCTTCCGGTAAACCGGCCATGGGTGGAATCGTAGCGGGTCAGATGTGCAATGGTGTCGATATCAGAAAGCTCGTTAATCGCGACCACCTGCAGGTGATCGCGAAAACCGTTTTCGTACAGGGCACGCAACACGCACTGGCCAATACGGCCATACCCGTTGATCGCAATACGAAAGGGCACGGAGTCTGTCATCAGGCGTCCAGCAGCTCTGCAGACACTTCCAGGATGTTCTCTACGGTAAAGCCGAACTCCTTGAACAGCTCGCCGGCGGGTGCCGATTCACCGAAGGTGGTCATGCCCACAATGCGACCGTCCAGGCCAACATACTTGTACCAGTAATCCGCAATCGCAGCTTCGATAGCAATGCGGTTGGTCACTTCCAGTGGCAGCACCTGTTGCTTGTACTCGGCGCTCTGGGCATCGAATACATCGGTAGATGGCATGGAAACAACCCGTACCTTTTTGCCCTGCTCACGCAGTTTGGCTGCGGCATCTTGTGCCAGGCCTACTTCAGAGCCAGTAGCGATGAAGATGAGATCCGGGGTGCCTTCGCTGTCAGACAGCACATAAGCGCCCTTGGCTACGTCTGCCAACTGCTGCGCATCACGAGCCTGAGCTGGCAGGTTCTGACGGGAGAAGATCAAAGCACTGGGGCCATCTTTACGCTCAAGAGCGGCTTTCCAGGCTACGGCAGATTCTACTGCGTCGGCCGGGCGCCAGGTGCTCATGTTCGGCGTGGTGCGCAGGCTGGCCAGCTGCTCGATCGGCTGGTGTGTTGGGCCGTCTTCGCCAAGACCGATGGAGTCGTGGGTGAATACATAGATGGCGCGCTGCTTCATCAGTGCGGCCATGCGCACGGCGTTGCGGCAGTATTCCATGAAGATCAGGAAGGTTGCGCCGTAGGGCACGAAGCCACCGTGCAGGGCAACACCGTTCATGATGGCCGCCATGCCGAACTCGCGAACGCCGTAATAGATGTAGTTGCCGCTGGCGTCTTCTTTAGTGACACCTTTAGTGCCGCCCCAGATAGTGAGGTTAGAGCCAGCCAGGTCGGCAGAGCCGCCCAGCAGTTCCGGCAGCATTGGGCCGTATGCGTTCAGGGTGTTGAGGGAAGCCTTACGGCTGGCAATGGTTTCGCTCTTGTCCTGACATTCCTGAATGTACGCCTGGGCTTTTTCAGAGAAGTCGGCTGGCAGATCACCCGCCATGCGGCGCTTCAGCTCGGCCGCCAGCTCTGGCTCGGCTTTTTCATAGGCTGCGAAAGTTTTATTCCAGTCGCTTTCAGCCTTGGCGCCTTTTTCTTTGGCGTCCCATGCAGCGTAGATATCAGCTGGAACTTCAAACGGCCCGTGAGCCCAGCCCAGTGCTTCGCGGGTCAGTGCAATTTCGTCGTCACCCAGAGGCGCGCCGTGGGAAGATTCGCTGCCCTGCTTGTTGGGGGAACCAAAACCGATAACGGTTTTGCAGCAAATCAGCGTAGGCCTGTCGGTAGTGGAGCGAGCCACTTCCATGGCGGAGCTGATGGCATCGGCATCGTGGCCATCAACACCCGCAAGTACCTGCCAGCCGTAGGCTGCGAAACGTGCCGGCGTGTTGTCGGTGAACCAGCCATCAACTTTGCCATCAATGGATATGCCATTGTCGTCGTAGATGCAGATCAGCTTGCCAAGGCCCAGGGTTCCGGCCAGCGAGGCAACTTCGTGAGAAATGCCTTCCATCAGGCAGCCATCGCCCACAAAGGTGTAGGTGTAGTGGTCAACAACATTATGGCCAGGGCGGTTGAACTGTGCTGCGAGGGTTTTCTCTGCTAGCGCGAAGCCTACAGCGTTGGCCAGGCCCTGCCCCAGTGGGCCGGTGGTGGTTTCTACGCCCGGGGTGTAACCGTATTCCGGGTGGCCTGGAGTTTTAGAGTGCAGCTGCCGGAAGTTTTTGATGTCTTCAATAGAAACGTCGTAACCGCTCAGGTGCAACAGTGAATACTGCAGCATGGAGCCATGGCCGTTGGAGAGCACAAAGCGGTCGCGGTTGGCCCACTCAGGATTAGCCGGGTTGTGGCTCAAGTAATCGTTCCACAGCACCTCGGCGATATCCGCCATACCCATGGGCGCTCCCGGGTGGCCGGATTTGGCTTTCTGAACCGCATCCATGCTCAGCGCGCGAACGGCGTTGGCGAGATCTTTACGAGAGGGCATTTACGTTTCTCCAATGTTTTTCAAGGAAGTAAGTAACAAACCAGTGCTTTTCAAAGGGCAATAAAAAGCTGCTTAAAAATAAGGCGCGTATTTTCGCCGATTAGGGTGTGCCGGGGCAAATCGGCGTACGCCTTATCTCGGGTTATTCGGTTGGGAATTACCGAAAGAGACTGATTTCAAAGAATGATAAATCTATATCAAAAAATTTTGATATGCCTATTGATTGAGCGCCCCAACCCCCTTACACTCCGCAACCATGACAACTTTAAGCACGCACTCTCACCAAATATCCTCCGTGGACGTTCTTGCCCCGATCTTCAAGGCAAGCGGCGACCCGTTGCGGCTGGAGATACTGCGAGTGCTGCGCCGGGACACATTTGGTGTGCTGGAGTTGAGCCAGCTGTTCGATATGCGCCAATCCGGCATGAGCCATCACCTGAAGGTGATGCATAAGGCCGGCCTGGTTGAGCCGCAGCGTGAAGGCAACGCGATTTTTTACCGTCGCCCGCTGCATCTGGACAACGACAAGCCAACAGACCTGACCATTCGTCAGATTTTTGAAGCAGTAGACCGCGCGCCTTTACCAGCGCAGCTGCAGGAGAAAATTGAGTCCATTCGTGATCAGCGAGCAGACCAGTCACAGGCGTTCTTTTCGCGGCATTCGGAGCAGTTCCGGGAGCAGCAGGAGCTGATTGCCGCGTTCGACCTGTATGCCGTGCCTGTAGCAGACATGATCCGCAAGCGGACGAAGAAGAAACACTGGCAAACAGCCTTGGAAATCGGCCCCGGCGAAGGCGGCTTTCTGCCGGTGCTGTCGGAGCTGTGTGACCACGTTGTGGCCCTGGATAACAGCCGGGACATGCTCGCCAAGGCAACGCGCACCTGCATTGACGAGCATTTGAACAATATTGATTTGATTGAAGGTGTTACCGACACATTGTTAGCTCGAGGGGATGCGTTTGATCTTGTAGTGGCCAACATGGTGCTGCACCACGTACCCAGCCCGGCAGACATTTTTCTGGATGCGGCAGCCCTGATGAATAACGGCGGCTGTCTGATGATCAGCGACCTGTGCCGGCACGATCAGATTTGGGCAAAAGAAAACTGCGGCGACCTGTGGCTTGGTTTCGAGCCGGAAGAGCTGACCGCATGGGCTACCGCAGCAGGCTTGAAGGCCGGTGAGCAGCTTTTTATCGGCTTACGAAACGGCTTCCAGATTCAGGTAAGGGAATTCTGGAAAACCCAGTTACCGCTGCGATAAGCGAATACGCATCAAACCCTGAGATTCCGGCCTCTGGCACGGAATATCAAAAAACTTTGATATTGACGTAAGTAGTAGTACCTACACCTCGAACCAAAACAAATAACTCAGCCGGCCCCTGCAGCGGCCACCGGCAAGATTTCGAAACGCTCACAAAGGAGCAACGCTATGTCTGACTACAACATCTTCACCTCCGAATCGGTCTCTGAAGGCCACCCGGATAAACTGGCCGACCAAATCTCCGATGCGGTTCTGGATTCTATTCTTATAGAAGATCCTCACGCCCGCGTTGCGTGCGAGACGATGGTAAAAACCGGCGTTGCGATCGTAGGCGGTGAAATCACCACAAGCGCCTGGGTTGATCTGGAAGACCTGGTTCGTGGCGTAATCAAAGACATCGGCTACACCTCCTCAGACGTAGGCTTCGACGCCGACACCTGCGGCATCATCAACATCATCGGCAAACAGTCTGTTGATATCGCCCAGGGCGTTGACCGCCAGAAGCCGGAAGATCAGGGCGCGGGCGACCAGGGTCTGATGTTTGGCTACGCCAGCAACGAAACCGAAGTGCTGATGCCTGCACCGATCACCTTTGCTCACCGTTTGGTAGAACGCCAGGCCGAAGCCCGCAAAAACGGCGTGTTGCCTTGGCTGCGCCCGGATGCAAAGAGCCAGGTAACCTGCCGCTACGAAAACGGCAAGGTGGTGGGTATTGATGCGGTTGTTCTCTCAACCCAGCACGACCCGGACGTTAGCCAGGCGGATCTGAAAGAAGCCGTAATGGAGTTGATCGTGAAGAACGTGCTGCCTGCAGAATTGCTGCACAAAGGCACCCAATTCCACATCAACCCGACTGGCAAATTCGTTATCGGTGGCCCCGTTGGCGACTGCGGCCTGACCGGCCGTAAGATCATCGTAGACACCTACGGTGGCATGGCCCGCCACGGTGGCGGCGCCTTCTCCGGCAAAGACCCCTCGAAGGTTGATCGCTCTGCCGCTTACGCTGGCCGCTACGTTGCCAAAAACATCGTCGCCGCCGGCTTGGCCGACAAGTGTGAGATTCAGGTGTCCTACGCCATCGGCGTGGCACAGCCAACGTCTATCTCCGTAAACACCTTCGGCACCGGCAAAATCGGCGACGACAAGATCATCGAACTGGTACGCCAGCACTTCGATCTGCGTCCTTATGCCATCACCAACATGCTAGACCTGCTGCACCCCATGTACCGGGCTACCGCAGCCTACGGCCACTTCGGTCGCGAACCGGAAGAAGTAACTGTTGCGGGCAAGACGTTCACCACCTTCCCGTGGGAAAAGACAGATCGCGCAGCAGCTCTTAAAGACGCTGCTGGTATCTAAACAATTTTCAGGCGTATGAATCTTTTCATGCGCCTAAACCGAACTGACTGGAGAACACCAATGAGCAGCTTCAACGACTACAAAGTCCGCGATATCAACCTGGCCGATTGGGGCCGCAAAGAAATCAAAATTGCCGAAGGCGAAATGCCAGCCCTGATGGCTCTGCGCGAAAAGTACAAGGCTGAGCAGCCGCTGAAAGGCGCCAACATCATGGGCTGCATCCACATGACCATCCAGACAGCCGTGCTGATCGAAACACTGATCGAGCTGGGCGCTGGCGTTCGCTGGTCATCATGCAACATCTTCTCCACACAGGATCAGGCGGCTGCAGCCATTGCTGCCCAGAACATCCCTGTGTTTGCCTGGAAAGGCGAGACCGACGAAGAATACGAATGGTGCCTTGAGCGCACCATCGGTGCCGACGTAGAAGGCTGGGAACCCAACATGATTCTGGACGACGGCGGCGACCTGACTGCTCTGCTCCATGAAAAATATCCGGAAATCCTGGCCAACTGCCACGGTGTTACCGAAGAAACCACCACTGGCGTACACCGTCTGCAGGAAATGCTGCGCGACGGCACCTTGAAAGTTCCGGCCATTAACGTGAACGATGCCGTTACCAAGTCCAAGAACGACAACAAGTATGGCTGTCGCCACAGCCTGAACGATGCCATCAAGCGTGGTACTGACCACCTGCTGGCCGGTAAAAAGGCGCTGGTAATCGGTTACGGCGATGTGGGCAAAGGCTCTGCTGCTTCACTGCGTCAGGAAGGCATGATCGTTAAGGTAACTGAAGCTGATCCCATCTGCGCCATGCAGGCTTGCATGGATGGCTACGAGGTTGTTTCCCCGTACATCAACGGCATCAACACCGGCGCCGAAGCAGGTGTCGACAAAGCCCTGCTGCAAAACACCGACATTCTGGTAACCACCACGGGCAACATGAACGTGTGCGATGCACACATGCTCAAGGCTCTGAAGTCCGGTGCGGTTGTGTGCAACATCGGTCACTTCGATAACGAAATCGATACTGCGTTCATGCGCAAGAACTGGGAATGGGACGAAGTTAAGCCTCAGGTTCACGTGATCTACCGTGACAAGGCTGTAAACGACCACCTGATTCTGCTCTCCGAAGGCCGCCTGGTAAACCTGGGCAACGCGACGGGCCACCCTTCACGCATCATGGATGGCTCTTTTGCCAACCAGGTTCTGGCGCAGATGTACCTGTTCGAGCGCAAGTTCGCAGACCTGCCGGAAGAGGCCCGCGCTAAAGGCATCTATGTTCAGGTTCTGCCGAAGAAGCTGGACGAAGAAGTTGCCCTCGCCATGGTTGAAGGCTTTGGTGGCGTAATCACCAAGATGACTCCGGAACAGGCGCAGTACATTGGTGTACCGGTCGAAGGCCCGTACAAGCCAGAAAGCTACAAGTACTAATCGGGTAACAAGATGCAATCCCAGAAACAATTCAAACGCCGCTTCAGCTTTGAGTTTTTCCCGCCCAAGACCGACTTGGGCAAGGAAAAGCTTCAGGTTGTTCGCGATCAACTAGCCGAGGTGAATCCGGACTTTTTCTCGGTCACCTTCGGTGCGGGCGGTTCCACCCGGGACCGCACCATTGAAACCGTGCTCGACCTGCACAAGCAGGGCATTTCAACAGCACCACATCTCTCCTGCGTCGGTGGTACGCGGGCTGAGATTGCGGAACTGCTGGATGTGTATAAAGAGAATGGCATCAACCGGATTGTGGCCCTTCGGGGTGACATGCCTTCTGGCATGGGTGCATCCGGCGAGATGCGTTACGCCAATGAACTGGTTGAGTTTATCCGCGAGCACAGCGGCGATCACTTCAACCTGGAAGTAGCGGCCTACCCGGAGTTTCATCCGCAGGCACGTAACGCTGAAGAAGATCTGAAGAACTTTGCCCGCAAGGTAGAGGCTGGCGCCAACAGCGCCATTACTCAGTACTTCTTCAACCCGGAGAGCTACTTCTATTTCATTGATCGGCTGGAAAAGCTCGGCGTAACCATTCCTGTGGTACCCGGCATTATGCCCATCGTGAATTTCTCAAGCCTGGTGCGTTTCTCTGATATGTGCGGCGCTGAAATTCCGCGCTGGATTCGCAAGCAGCTTGAAGCCTATGGCGACGACACTGCCAGCATCCGCAAGTTCGGTGAGGAAGTGATCACAGATATGTGCGAGAAGCTGTTGAAAGCCGGCGCCCCGGGGTTGCACTTCTATACCCTGAACCAGGCTGAGCCAAGCATCAGTATCTGGAAAAATCTGGGTATCAGTGAGCGGGAGAGAATCTCTTTCTGAGGTTTCCCGCCCACCTTTCGCTCCACCCCTCTCCCGTTCGCGGAGAGGGAGTTTTCCTCCCCAAGCATTTGATTTCCGGCGTTCACCTGAGTCATAGTCTAGAGTGTACGTGATGCAGTTCCACTAATGCTCCCCGGGCGGCACGGTCATCAACAGTGAACCTTCCGGCTTGCCTTATCCGGCAAATGGAGCCCCAATAAGAACGAAAGGAGAAAGCATGAGCACGAAATGGCTGAAAACTCTGGGTACAGGCCTGGCCCTTACCATCGCAGCTAGCACCCTAAGCGCTGAAACCTTGCGAGTGGCTACCGACCCCAGTTTTGTTCCGTTTGAGATGCTGGACCAGGAAACCGGTGAAATGATCGGTTTTGACATGGAAATTATTGCTGAAGTCTCCAAGCGTGCGGGCTTTGATTACAAGCTCAACACCATGGACTTCAACGGCATAATTCCTGCCTTGCAAACAGGCAACGTGGATATCGCCATAGCCGGCATTACCATTACCGACGAGCGTGAAAAGATCGTTGATTTCTCCGACCCTTACTATGACTCCGGTTTGCGGATTCTGGTTCGTCAGAACAACGATAAAGTAAAAGAAATCACCGACCTTGAAGGCCTGAAAATCGGTTCCAAGATTGGCAGCACCAGTTACGACTTCCTGAAGAAAAATCTGGATAAGAACAACGGCGTTACCCCCTATCCGGGCAGCTCAGATATGTATATGGCACTGATGTCTGGTGCGGTAGACGCAGTGTTCTACGACGCCCCGAACGTTGGCTACTTCGCCAGCACCAAGGGTAAAGGCAAAGTTAAAACCGTTGGCAAACTGTACGAAGGCCAGCAGTATGGCATAGCGCTGAAAGACGGTAGCAAGTGGGTGGGTGCGGTTAACGAGGCCCTCGCTTCAATGAAAGAAGACGGAACCTACAAAACCATTTACGAAAAGTGGTTTGGCCCAATGCCGGAAGGCAAGTAAAGGCTAAAGGGCCGCCAGGCTCTTTGATGTGTAGCGCCGGGGCTAAGTGCTCCGGCGACTTCTGACCCCAACCCCTGCGGAGACGCACACTGTGGATTCCCAGTTCCAATTCGACTGGCAAGCAGCCATCAATTCTATTCCCTTCCTTCTCAAGGGGATTCCCTACACTTTAATGATTTCCTTTGGCGGCCTGTTGATCGGCTTTGCCTTGGGCATTCTTTTTGGTCTGCTGAGCATCAATAAAAAATGGTTTCTGAAATGGCCCGCAACGGCCTATATCGAAATCTTCCGAGGCACCCCGATTCTTGTTCAGGTTCTGTTTATTTTTTACGGCCTGCCAGATCTGATCGGAGGCCCTATCGATCCTCTTACCGCGGGCATTGCTGCGATTGCGCTGAACTCGGGCGCTTACATTTCTGAAGTGGTACGCGGTGGCGTTCAGTCCATCGACAAAGGCCAGGCAGAAGCCGGGCTTTCTCTGGGCTTGTCCCGCACTCAGACATTCTGGTCGATCATCTGGCCACAAGCCTTCCGGCGCATGATTCCGCCGCTTGGAAACCAGGCCATTGTAAGCATCAAGGACACTTCCTTGTTCTCGGTTATTGGCGTGGGCGAACTCGTTCGTCAGGGCCAGGTTTACATTGCCAGTACCTTCACCGCCTTTGAGGTGTATTTTGTGGTCGCGATTATGTATCTGGCCATTACCCTCTCGCTGTCCCTGATTCTCCGCCTGGTTGAACGGCGCGGACTGGCCTCTGTCTGAAGGAACCTGACCCATGAATCATATTGTGCAAATGAAGGGCATGAACAAGTACTTCGGCAAGCTGCATGTCCTTAAAGATATCGACTTATCAGTAGAGCAAGGCGAAGTGGTGGTCATTATCGGCGCCAGTGGCTCCGGTAAATCCACTTTGATCCGCTGCGTGAATGGCCTGGAAGAGTTTGAATCCGGCCATCTTGAAGTGGATGGCCAGGCGCTTGCCCCGAAAGGCGGCAATCAGCAGGTTCTTGCAGAAATCCGCAAAGAAGTGGGCATGGTGTTTCAGCAGTTCAACTTGTTCCCTCACCTAACGGTGAAGAAGAACATCATGCTGGCACCGCAGAAAGTAAAGAACATATCTGAGGTGGTTGCCAACGCTACAGCTGAGCGCCTACTGGAACGTGTGGGCATTGGCAGCCAGGCTGACAAATTCCCCAGCCACCTATCCGGTGGTCAGCAACAGCGAGTTGCTATCGCCCGCGCCTTGGCCATGGAACCACGCCTGATGCTGTTCGACGAGCCCACCTCGGCGCTGGACCCGGAAATGATCGGTGAAGTGCTCGACGTAATGCGTGAACTGGCAAAAGAAGGCATGACCATGATGGTGGTCACCCACGAAATGGGCTTCGCCCGGGAAGTGGCCGACCGCGTGATCTACATTCATGAAGGTCAGATTGTGGAGGAAGGCAAGCCAGACGACGTGTTTGATAATCCTCAGAATGAGCGGACTCAGGCGTTTTTATCGAGGGTGCTGGTGCGCTAGGCCATAACGAAAAAGCCCCCAATTCGGGGGCTTTTTTCTTTGGGTCAGACCACAGCGCTTGCCTGCCTAGCTTGCACTTTCAACAAGTGACGGAGTGCAGCTTTTCCGAACGCCCGCTTTAACGTGGACACCGAAATCATCATAGCGCCATAGGCAGGTTCCGTTATATGAAAAAGGACCATACACTCATTGTCCGAGCCCAGCTCGACGTAGTGGTGACACTCTCGATCGGCGGCGCTATTATCTAACAGGCGGGATAGCTCCTTTATCGATGTAATACTGAGTCTGCGCATCGTATCCGGATGTGTCACCCTTGACCGTTTCAGCCGGAAAACTGGCCACAATCGGCGCAGCAAAACCACCGTCTTGGGCATCCTCACAATCAGTACATGAGGCTCGCCACCACGCCAACGCCTCTCCTTTTCCAGAAAAGCCGACTATAAAATAGTGCCGGTATGCTGGCGTGGGATAACGATCAAACCATGTACTCAAAGATTTTTCGAATCCTTCTGGCATCGATAACAATATCTCATGAAACGTCCCGGTTCGATGAGAGAACCAACGAGCTTCAACATACTCCGGCGCAGAGGAGGGTCCCATAACAACTCTTCCGCCGGTGGGCGGCGTTTGATCATAGCCATAACTTATTGCACCTGCTGGCACTCTTCGATCCCCATTTAGCGTAACTTCCTCAACCCAAACCGGCCAGCCAGAAGGTCCGCCAGCAACTATGATCGAATACGCATAGGTTTTTGGCTCTGACGTGCATCCCATCATGGCGCCAATGATCGCAAAAATTAAGAACGAGCGAATAATCCCGGTCATTGCACGGCTGCCTTTTGTTGCGATGTCATAGAAAGCCGATTTAGAAATACCCGTCTAACCCCAGACTTCTCTTGGTCTTTCATCAGAGCATCTTGGTAATCGCACTTGCGATAAGTACGCTCCCAACCATCAAGTAAAGAAAAAGCACCGGTATCAATACCCAGGCTTGCCAGAGCCTCGGTAGAGGAACATTTGGATCCCCAAGCAAAGATGCCCTTTGCTTAAAAAAGGAACCGGGGAAGCTTCGCAGCACGAGGTATGCGAATACGTTACTACTTCTGAAAAAACGACCGATCATTCGTCCCTGCCAAAACATTCTTGCAGCTTCGATGCCGCCCGAATCAGTGGCCACGCGATCTTCGATTAGAGCTGCGTATCGAAACCCAATAGTGACAATAATAGGAAGAGGTATCAGGCCCAAAAAAAGGCTGGCGAAGCCGATGTATGCCGCGATGACAATACTTTCGTCAGTCATCACTTCGCACACAGTTAATATCAATCAGACGTATCCTAAAACAAACCCCAAGTAGCGCTAAAGGACAGCTCCGGCCACCAGAACAACAGCAAGAACCCCATACATTGCCAAGGCAGGTATCAAACACCAGGCCTGCCAACTTCTAGGCAAGGGCACATCCGGATCTCCGAGCAAAGCCGCTCTTTTTTTTAAGGGTGACACGCGGCAATTTCTCAGAACTATATACGCAAAAATATGGCTACTCCTTACCAAGCGGCCAATCACACCGTCGGACCAAATTGTCATTACACTAGATATGCTTCCCTCTTTCGTCGCTACAAGCTCCTCAACTTTGCGTACGTAAATAAACCCGCAAGTAACCATTACTAGAATCGGCAACAGACTGATAAAGATACCGCCATACACAATATAAGCTGCGATAATCCTAACTTCCTCAGTCAGCATTGTGCACCTCGTATATCAACTCTCCGGCCGAGGCTCCCAGCTCACCAAACACGTTGCCACCGACCACACTGCCTACACCTGAAGCAACAACTCCGCACGCAATACCGCCAACGCCCACAGTTCCGACGCCAATAGCGACGCAGAGCAATGGGACAACGACAGCGCCAGCAGTTCCTCCAGCAACAGCTCCTACCAATCGCCCAGATTCAGTAAACCCAACTTGCTCGCACTGCTCCGCTCGACCAGCCGAACACGCCTCATAGATCTTATATCCCGTTAAGCCAACATCCAACGCTAGAGCCAATCGCCCTCCGTTCTCAATGAAACGAGCAGCACCAGAAACTTTTGTGTAATTCGTGCCATACCCCGGAATACCACCCACGCCCGAAGCCTTCCACTCATGAACAATGCTCTTGGACGACAACCCCAGCGCCCGCTTGAGTTTCGCATTATCATCCAGTGACATCCCTTTCTTGGCCACTTTACCAAGCGCGAAGTCCAGCTTGGTAAACAAACGTTGACGCTGCTCAAAGAACTCCGGATGGCTCAGCTTTCCATGCTTTCGGAAGGTATCCTGATGCAGAACCTCCAGTTCTTTCAATGTAGTGTTGATGCTCTTGATCTGTTGCCCAATCATGGTGGCCCCCACACCAAGACCCGTTGCGGCATTAGATGTCATCATTTCCAGCAGGTCGTAATGGTCGACAATGAATTGAGCTTCTTGCTCACTTAACTGACGAACCTCCTGGTTTACCTGTTGGGCAACTTCCATCAGGTTGTTTTCTTCAATCGTGCATTCAAGACTGTTGGGATCGGCGATCACAATCATTTCGCCAGGCAATATCCGGTTATTTAATCCGGGATTTAGGCGTTCAAAATTATCCGGTTTGGCAGACGCATCGCCATAGAGCAGTGTGAGTAATTCGTTTTTGCTCATTGGCTGACGAACAACGTGGAAACCAGGCTCACTCACCGTCGGATCCTGTTTGACGACAGGCTCACCAGTGGCTTTCTCAGCGGTGTTCAGGCTCGCAACAGGGGCGGACTGTTCTCGCTGTGTTCCCGTCTGACTGGGAGCTTTCGATGCTTCAGCGGTAGATGTGTTTTTCTCCGACAACGAAGCCTGTCTGGCTGCAGGTGCACTCCTGGCGGTTAATGCCATGGGCGTCACGCCAGAAAATGCTGCCGGCGCATGAATATCGCCAATGACCACCGACCCCGAACCAATCGTCACGCCACCACAAGTAATAGCACCACCAGTCACTGCTGCGGGCATGCCATTAATCAGCACAGTGCCAGAACCGGCAGCAATGGCGCGTGGGTGTGGAGGATGTTTCGGTTTGGAGTGAGGCGCCAATGGATCGCCCACTCGGGCGACTGGTTTGCCATCAATCAGTACATCGGGGGAGCCGGCTAGCACCGGCGTAGGCGGGAAACCTTGGTGATCAGAGCCCAAGTCTCCGAGAAGCACAACTGCTTTGCTCATGACGCATCCTTTGCGTTGTATTCATCCGTGAGGGCGCATTATAGCAGCTGCAGTATGGTTTCATACTCACGCTCTATTTTGGCGTGTGAGTCGTCTCTCAGAAATGCTGCGATTTTCTTACCCACCAGCGGCACATCACAGCGCACACTCAGGGTCACATGATTGGTGCAGGCTTCATCTGAGCCTTCCAGCCTCATCATGCCTTTGATTTTTGCCGGCACACCTTCAACGTGCACACGAAATTCGCAATGCCATTCGCCGTCACTCTTGCGAAACCAGTGCTCTTCCTGCCGGACCTGGTTCCACTCACGATGAAAATGGGAGAGAAAGCCCGGCACCTCCATTGACGTTGTCATCTGCCGCTCAACAACCAGCTTTACCGTAGACTCGCCCCTATCCAGCTCCGCCACTCGCACATTGCGGGAGCCCAACAAGGCGTTTTTCTCAAGGATATGATCCTCGCTGAAGAAGGCTCCAAGCACTCGCTCAATGCCTGCCTGATATGGGTGAGTCAGTTGAACTTCCATCGTATACACGCCTCTGTTTTATTATTCCGGAATTGTCAGGGGGCAGCCTGATGCGTGCATTGGCCTGTCGGTCGACGGGTATTGGCACAGTAGTCAGTCGCCGCCGTTAACTGTATTATCTATCCGGGTTAACAGCCGACACATAAATTGTTCAGAACCATCGCCTTACCGGAGAACTTCTATGCGCAATGCCGACCTCGTCGCCCGCGGCCTCAAATCTGTATGGCACCCCTGCACACAGATGAAAGACCACGAAACCTTGCCCCTGGTGCCCATCAAACGAGGCGAAGGTGTTTGGCTGGAGGACTTTGAAAACAACCGGTTTATCGACGCAGTCAGCTCCTGGTGGGTTAACCTTTTTGGTCACGCCAACCCCAGAATAAACGCAGCCATCAACAAGCAAATCAATGAGCTGGAGCATGTCATTCTGGCGGGCTTTACCCACGAGCCTGTGGTCAATTTGTCTGAACGGCTTATCGAAGTAACCCCCGAAGGCCTGAACAAATGCTTCTACGCTGACAACGGATCATCGGCCATCGAGGCTGCGCTCAAGATGAGCTTCCATTACTGGAAGAACCAGGGCAAACCCGGCAAAAAGAATTTTGTGAATTTGAGCAACAGTTATCACGGTGAAACCCTGGGTGCCTTGGCACTGGGCGACGTGGCTTTGTACAAGGACACCTATCAGCCATTGCTGATGGAAGTGCTGACCGCGCCCTCACCCGACGCCTACAACAAGGAAGAAGGCGAAACCGACGAGGCCTATGCCCTGCGTCAGTTTGAAGCCATGGAAAAACTGCTGGAAGAAAAGCACGAAGAAATCTGTGCCGTTGTGGTGGAACCGCTGATCCAGTGCGCCGGCGGCATGCGCATGCACCATCCGATTTACCACACCAAGCTACGTGAAGCCTGTGACCGCTACGGTGTGCATTTGATTGCAGATGAAATTGCGGTGGGCTTTGGCCGCACCGGCACCATGTTTGCCTGTGAGCAATCTGGCATCACCCCGGATTTCATGTGCCTTTCCAAAGGCCTGACGGCTGGTTATCTGCCACTCTCCGTTGTGCTGACCACCGATACGGTTTACAACGCCTTTTACGATGATTACGAAACCCTGAAGGCCTTTCTGCACAGCCACAGCTACACCGGCAACCCCATCGGCTGCGCCGTGGCACTGGCCACTCTGGGCATCTTCCGGGATGATAACGTGATTGAGAACAACCGCAGACTTTCGGCTTGCATGGCTGATTCCGTAGCTCACCTGGCTGATCACCCGAATGTTGGGGATATCCGCCAGCACGGAATGACTCTGGCAATTGAGATGGTGAAAGACAGAGCCTCGAAAACACCCTTCCCCTGGCAGGAGCGCCGGGGTGTTCGTGTGTATCAGCACTCTCTCACCCGCCAGGCCTTGCTTCGCCCCCTGGGTAATGTGGTTTACTTCATGCCGCCTTACGTCATTACTGAAGATCAGATACGCCATCTGGCCCAGGTTGCGACCGAAGGTATCGATATAGCCGTTAGGGACTGATTAAGGTACACACGCATGCGCATCCCCAGAATTTATACCGATTCGCCTTTGAGCGAAGGCTCTCACGCGGATCTGGATGAAAACGCTGCCCAGCATGTCGGCCGGGTGCTGCGCATGCAGCCAGGGCAAGCTTTGAGACTCTTCAACGGGGATGGCCAGGATTACCCCGCCACCATTACGGAAGCGAGCAAGAAGCGTGTTGAAGTGCTAGTCGCTGCGCCCGAAGCCAACCTTACTGAATCCCCCCTGTTAATCACCCTTGGTCAGACTTTGTCGAAGGGTGACCGCATGGATTATGCCATTCAAAAAGCGGTAGAAATGGGCGTATCCCGAATCGTGCCGCTCACTACTGAGCGCTGTGAGGTAAAGCTTAAAGGCGACCGGGAAGACAAGCGTTTGCGCCAATGGCAGTCAATTGCCATAAGCGCTGCCGAACAATGCGGTCGTGCTCGTATACCGGAAATCCTGCCGGTTATGACCGTAGCGCAATGGCTGGAGCACAGTCGTAGCTGCGATTTGCGGCTGGTGCTGCACCACCGCACTGAACAATCACTGAGCTCTATGGCCAAGCCTGACAGCGTAGCCTTGATGATTGGGCCCGAGGGCGGTCTCACCGCCGATGAAATTGCCCAAGCGGAGAAGGAAGGGTTTTTGCCTGTGGCTCTCGGTCCGAGAGTGCTGAGAACAGAAACTGCACCCGTTGCCGCCATGGCTTTGTGTCAGTGGTTATGGGGTGACATGGCAGGCTAGATCATTCCGCCATCCCGGGAGGGCTCTCAGGTCATTGACAGCCGCGCACCTTCCAAACATGCTTCTGCCCGCAGACATAAACAAAAAAGCGAGTGCAACCTCCGGATGACAAACCTGTTTAGCAACCCCGAATTCTGGCAATACCTCAGTATTCCCATTATTGCTGCCCTGATTGGCTGGATCACTAACTGGCTTGCCATCAAAATGACCTTCTTTCCGCTAGAGTTTGTTGGCAAGCCCCCTCTGCTGGGCTGGCAGGGCATCATTCCCTCCAAAGCAGGTAAAATGGCCGCCATCGCCGTAGACGCCACTATTTCCAAAATCGGCACCGTGCGGGAGATTTTTGAACAGATTGACCCCAAAATACTCGCGGCTCATATTGTCCAATCTGTAGAGCCCCGCATCGAAGAGTATGTGGACGAAATGATGCTGCGGGAGTACCCGACGTTCTGGGAAAACCTCCCCGCTTCTGCCCGGAAAATGGTCTACGACCGGGTGCGCAAATCTGCACCGCAACTGGTAGACAACCTGGTCGACGATATCGCCAACAACGTAGAAGACCTGCTTGATATCAAAACCATGACCATTGAGAAACTGACGGCCGACAAGCAATTGCTGAACCGCATTTTCCTGGAGTGTGGCGACGCAGAGTTTCGCTTTATTGTGAATTCCGGTCTCTATTTCGGCTTCCTGTTCGGCCTTATTCAGATGGCTGTCTGGTACTTTTATCAAAGCTGGTGGGTACTGCCTTTCTTCGGCTTGATGGTGGGCTGGGCCACCAACTGGATCGCCCTGAACGTGATCTTCCGGCCTCTGCATGCCAAAAAGGTCGGCCCTTTCAAGATTCAGGGGCTGTTCCTCAAGCGGCAACCTGAGGTGGCCCATTCTTTCTGCCACATTATCACTCACGAGATTCTAACGGTTGGCAATATCATTGAAGCCATAATGAAGGGCCCAAAAGGTGATCGCGCCCGCAATATGGTTAAAAAGCATATCAAGCCGCTGGTTGATGAAACCGCTGGCATGGGCAAAGCTCTGACCCAAATGGCTTTTGGTCCAACCGGTTTTGCTACTCTGAAAAACCAGGTGGGCGAAAAGGCTATCGAAATATCAAAAACATCTTTCAGCAACCCGATGTTTGAGACTGACCGTGCCCGTGCTGTTGAAGCAATTATGGTGGAGCGAATGATTGCCCTCTCCTCCGAGGAGTTTCAGGATTTGCTTCGCCCCTGCTTCCAGGAAGATGAAATCAAGCTGATTCTTGTAGGCGCAATGCTTGGGTGTGCGGCAGGTGTCTGCCAGCTCATTTTTGTATTCGGTGGAGCGCTGGTGTAAATAGTTTACTGGTAGCAAAGGTTTAGCCTGTGCAATGCAGCGACGGCCCCCTATACTGCAAGTTACAGGCACGTACAGTTTCACGACTGATTCATTCGGAGGCAACGGATGCCAGGCTTTTTTTCCTGGGTAGCAGATTTTTTTAAAACTGAGCAACCCTCACCTCCTCCGGCTCCTGAGGCGCGACTGTTCAATCCTGCGAAAACTACTGAGCCTGCCGAATCAGCCGAAGACGCACAAAGCCTGACAATGCAGCTTGAAGAAAATCTCTTCTGCTGGTTACTCGACACCGGCCCCGCAAGGCTACGGGATGAGCAGTCATTATCTGAACGCGCCTTGCAAGAGCTGGAACACCGCCTCACGAACAAAAAGATGGAAGAGCTGCCACGGCAGCCCATGACGCTCCCCATGCTTATGAGAGCCCTCTCGGACGAGTCTGGCGATCGGCAGAAGCTGAGCCAGATTATTCTGGGAGACCCCTCTTTAACCAATCAGATACTGCAGATTGCCAACAGCCCTTATTTCCGCACCGGCGATCACACCATTGAGTCTGTCGACCAGGCCGTGTTCATCCTTGGTATTGATGGCATCCGGAATGTGATTTCAGCAGCTGTTATGCGCCCTATGATGGCAGCCCGAAATAGCCGGGAAGCACTGTTTGCCCAGCGTGCCTGGCAATGGGGCCTTACGTGTGCCCGTGCAGCAGAATTTATAGCAAAGCTTCGTGGGGAGGACGCAAGCGCCTGCTTCACCGTCGGTCTGCTACCGGCATTATCCTATATCACCCTCCGTAGAGAGCTTCAGCAGATATGCAAGGCTCAGCCTGGGGCTGGAGAGCCAAACGTGGTACTGGTTCGCACAGCTCTGGCACGCTATCAGTGGGTGGCTTCGCAGGTGATTGCCAGTGAGTGGGGGCTTCCGCCCAAATACCATGCGTACCTTATGTCTGCAGAACGCCCGGCGCCCGCTCGGGAAGGTACAACCCTGGTGGATGGCATGGTGATAGGCAGCCGAGAAGTATTACGTCATGCCCACCAGCGCAACCTGCCCGAGGAAGACCTCGAGAAAATCCTAAGCCTTGATACAGAACAGACAGGCCGCGTACGGGTAGCTTTGAAGGCCGCTCTCAGCGCTGGCGCTCGCGGTTAGCCTCTGCGCCAGGGGCATTTTTCAGCAAGGCGGCAAACGTAGTAGATTCATTCTCCCGCTCTCCTTTGAGCAACTCAGGGGGGAACACCGGAGGCAGCCGGTCCACCACGCGATCCTCGTCGTGGCGAACGGCCTTCAGCACATCTCCCACCGTAATAAGATCCAGCGCCCGCCCCGGCACCAACTGATCACCCTGGCGGCCGGCAAGCGTGAGTATGCCGGCACGAATCAGCTTGTCACTTACTCCTCGCGTAACTTCTCCTGGCACTCGTAAGGATTGCTCCAGAACCTCCTGCTGCGGTGCTGTACTGCCCTCACTGAAGGGGCGAGCCACCAGCCACATCATGGCCAAAGCAATTTTTTCCTGAAGCTCTGGAGACAGTTGAACATGACTGCGCTTGGCAACCGAACCCGGGTTTTGCAAATAGAACGCGAGGCTGGCGCCCAAAAGCAGAATCATCCAGTTCAGGTATATCCAGGTCAGCATGATAATGCCGATCGCAAAGCTGGAATATATTGCGGCATACTTGGCTGAGCCTGCGACAAACGACGCAAACAGCATTCCGCCAGCCTGCCAGGAAACCCCGGCAACCAGACCACCAATAAACGCATACCGCAGCTTTACGCGGGTATTGGGCATAAACACGTATACAAAGGTGAAGGCGCCCACCACAAGAAAGAACGGCGTAAAGCGGCTGAGCACAAGAATCACTGAGCCAAATGGCTCAATGGCAATCAGCGTCTGCACAAAAGACGAAGAAAAAATCGTCGCACTTACGCCAATAGCCGATACCATTAACAGAGGCCCAACCATGATAACGCTCAGGTAGTTACTGAACCTCTGGGCCACGGAGCGCATCTCTGGCACCCGCCAGATCATGTTGAATGACCGCTCTATTTTCTGAACCAGCGACACCACGGTGTACACCAGTAACGCAAGACCCACAGAGCCCAGCACTCCCACCTTCATGTTGTCTACGAAGCCCAGTATGCGCTCTGCCATTTCAACGCCTTCAGGCCCCATAGGCTGAAAAAACTGAAACAGGAAAGGCTCCATGCGCTGATGCACACCAAGCGCTTTCAGCACCGAAAAACTCAACGCCAACAGCGGCACAATACTCAGCAGTGTGGTGTATACCAGGCTCATGGCGTGCAGGGTTAACTGGCCGCTGACGACATCACGTATGAGAGCATAAATGGAACGCCCGGCCTTGTATAACAGGGTCCAGGGCCAGGTTTGCGGCGGATTCGGGTTTGCAAGAATCCATGTCTCTGCTGCCTGGAGTCGTTCTTTGAATTGGAAAGAGGCCACTTTAGATCCTGTTGTTCCTGTTTTGTTCAGATTATCAGCTAGATATCCGATACCGCTCAAGTATGACTGATTAACAGCTTTTTGCGAGACACTCAATTCTATATAACCATATCATCATTTTTCACTTCCCCTTATAACAACAATTCTGTAAAAAGACGCCTACCTTAGATATGTCGCTTAACCAACCGGGTCTTTACATGCGCATCAAATCTGCTTTAGGAGCTATAGCTCTCGCAACTCTCCCAACCACCGTTCTCGCAACCAACGGCTACTTCAGCCATGGCTACGGAACCATCAGCGCTGGTATGGCAGGCGCAGGTTCGGCGTTATCACAAGACAGCCTGGCAGCGGCGACCAACCCGGCAGGCATGGCGTTTGTTGGCAGCAGATCAGACGGTGGGCTGGAAATTTTCTCTCCTCGCCGGAGCTACACAGTTGAAGGTGGTGCCCCCAATACAGCGCAGACCTTCTATCTGGCGCCAGGTGCTGTATCCAGTGAGAACAAAGCCTTTTTCATTCCTCACTTCGGCTATAACCGTGATCTGGACAACGGCCACAGCCTGGGTCTGTCTATATTTGCCAATGGCGGCATGAACACCGAATACTCTGGTGATAATGGCGGGACGTTTGGAGGGGGTAAAACCGGAGTAAATCTGGAGCAGGTTTTCATTGCGCCCACCTGGTCCTGGGAGTTCTCTGAAGGGCAAGCTTTGGGCATTTCACCACTGATTGCCTACCAGCGCTTCAAGGCCGAAGGTTTGCGCAATTTTTCGGGCTTCTCCTCCAACCCGAACGCATTAACCAACAACGGCACCGATGATGCCTGGGGCTATGGCCTTCAAATTGGCTGGCAGGGGCAAGTAACAGAAACTCTTCGCGCTGGGGCTAGCTGGCGCACGATTATCGAAATGGAAGAGTTCAGCAAATACGAAGGTCTGTTTGCCGAGCAAGGTGGTTTCGATATTCCACAAATGTTCAACGCAGGCGTTGCATGGTCTGGCATTCAAAACCACTGGCTTCTGCTGGATGTTCAGCACATCCGTTACAGCGACATCAACAGCGTCGGCAACCCGATGATGCCTAATCTGATGCAAGCTCAACTGGGTGATGATCAGGGTGCCGGCTTTGGCTGGGACGACATGACCATCGTCAAACTGGGGTGGCAGTGGCAGCAAGACGCAGCTCAAACCTGGCGCGCCGGTGTCAGCTACGGCAAACAACCGATTCCCGATGAGGAAGTACTGTTTAATATCCTTGCACCGGGCGTTCAGGAGTGGCACTTCACCGGCGGCTTCACCCATCACTTCAGCGAAAGCCTGGAAGTGTCCGGCATGGCATTTTACTCACCACGTAAAAACGTCCGGGGCGATAACCCCATGGGCCCCGGCCAGGAAATTGAACTGGGTATGACCCAGATCGGTACCTCTTTAAGCGTTGGCTACCAGTTCTGAGCTTAAAGCAGGCGGGCACCCCCGCCTGCTTTTACCAGGTAACCGACTTGTCAGACCCCCGTTTGATGATAGGGGTTTCACCTTCCCAAATGGCCAGACCAGACGCCAATTCTGTCAAAGACAGCTGGATGTAATACTCAACCTGCTGCTCTTTTCCTACCTTGTGATTACGCTGGAGAATCTTTCCTGAAAGGCTCAGGTCGGGCGCCTGGAGCGTGCCTTTGCGCTGCACGCCAGATTGATCAAACTCCTCGGAATCTCGCAGCTCTCGCGCCTTCATATTCATTTCATCTTCAGCACCGTTGAGACCAACAGCGGTGGTAGTCACAACCTTGCCTGAGCGCAGCAGTGATACGCGGATTTTCTTGGTGAGCTGGTCGGTATCAATGCGCTGCATGGTGTCGTTGGTTATGCGGCTTACCACCATGATGTAACGGCTGCCGTCCGGGTTGTTCACGGCACCGCTGGAGAGCATATCTTCTACAGCGTCGGTTGCCGCTTTTTCAAAGTCCCGGTAATCCATGGTCATTGCTACAGGACCATCGTCTGCAGCCGGGTCAATATAACGGGTGGGCGCGGCACAGCCGGCCAGAACAGCAATACCGACAGAAATGGCAAGGGCACGTATCAACATTGGGTTTTCCTTCTTATTTAGGTTCACGAAGATGTAACTGGAAACTGGTGGCTCGGGAATGCGGAGCGGTCGCTTTAAAATAGCGGGGCTGGCCAGTTAGCAACGTCGCCTGGCGGTAGCTCTCGCCAACACCCTTCACCACCCTGCCAAGGTCATCGAACCAGGTAACCTTCCAAGCCAGCTCTGTATCTGATCTCGCTTCCACAGCAAACTGCACCTGCAGGAGGCTGCTGCCATCAGGCAGTGTCAGTCTCGATTTGAAGAGTTCTGTTACGTCTGCGGCATAGACCACTTCAGGATCGACCCTCAGCTCCTGACGGTCGATCATTGTAGTGTTGGTTTCTGGCTGAGAAGCGCAGCCCACCAAACCAAGAACCAGCAAGCTGGCCAAGAATAACGATTTCATAACGAACATCCTGCTTTTCTGGTGTATTGATTACTTGATCTGTGAAACCCGTGAAGGTTCATGCTACTCGGGAAAGCGTGCAAAAGTCGCATTCGTTTTACCCTGCAAATCCATGATTATCACTGTTGCCGGTGCCTGAGCGGTCGGTCGTTTAACATACACCAGGGTGAAGGGCTGTTGTGGAACGTCCAGGTTACCCAACACCTCACCCCGATGACCCAGCAGTGTCAGGCGCCCATCGTCCGGGCGGTCGATGCGAGCAGCCTGCCAATGGTTAGGCAGGGCTTGCCAACTGCGCAGATCCGCCTGGGTTGTTGCAACAGTCAATACGGTCGCGAAAAGCTGGCCTATCGGGCCGAACTGATCAGCGGCTTCCTTTTGAAGAACTGCCTTGCCAATCGCCGATGTAACGGCCCGGGCCAACACCCACGGAAAACGCTCTTTCATTTCAGTACGAAACACCTTGCCCATATCCGAGATTCGTTCCGTTGTTGCCACTTGGCCAGAGGCGTCTGACACACCAATACTACCGGGTATAGCGGGACGTTCGGCGTATTCAGGCAACGCAATTCCAAAATAGGCCGGTACTTGCTGGTTGCCATGAAGCAATATCAGAGGCACATCGAGGCGCGACTCTCTCAAAACCGGGCCCAACCCGTTTTCATACACAACCCACACCTGTGATGGCAAGGCTGCAAGGCTCTGAGTACCGGAGGCAAGGCCGGTTGCCAAGTCTGCATCAGCCCGCAGCGCAGCGCTTTGCGGGCTGATTTCTGCCACCCGCTTGAGTGAGGTGGCGGCACGCTCATAGTCAGCACCGCCTTCGGCATTGGCCAGAAAATAGATGCCGTGTAGCCAGGTGCTTGCGGGTACAATAAATTCAGGGAACACAGACCAGGTCGACGATGAACCGTAGCGATTATGGACTGCTGACTGGAATTCCCTGCTCCCGAGACTGCTTTGCACCATAGAGGCTTTTCTGTTGCCGCTCTGAGCCTCACTTTTCAGAACGGCTTGCTGCTCCGCGATTTCCTTGCGAAAAAATTCAACGGCGCGTCGGGTACGATCATTGGCTCTGTTAAATTCCACTCTGGCATAGTCATTGTTGCCCTCAGCCAGGAACGCCAGTGCTTTGTATGTGTTGACGAGAACCGCCTCAGACATCAGCGCTTTGTAGTCGCGCTCGGAGTCGTTAACCATCACGGCCATCAAGCCTTCCACGGTGTTTTCAAACAGCCCCGCCGTGTCGAGGTTTTTCATTCCGTCTTCAGCCAGATCATAAGCCTTCACAGACTCACTGTTGCGATCAGTCAAACGGTACATTTCGCCCTGATGCAGCAATTCGAGCAGGTGCGCCCCGGGATCAACTGGCTTGTTTTCGGGTTGGCTAAAGCTCACCGCCTTCAGTGCAGAGTCGTAGTCCCCGGCAGCATAGGCTGAGTTGAACAAGGCTAGCTGGTCGCGATGCTGCGCTGTCGAACACCCTGAAAGCATGGCCGCCGCAACAACTACAAAAACTGCACACCAAGGTTTTATCAAACCGTCATACCCTGCAAACCATATCCCCCTGCCACTCTCTGTTGCTCCCCCGCCTTATGATCCTTCAAGAAACCGATGCAAGATTATGCGCGGTAATTTCCACAATCCGCTGCCGCGCTTCGCGACTGGCCCAAGCCGAGTGCGGTGTAACAATCAGATTCGGAATTCCATCGGCGAGTAAGGGATTACCATTTTGTGGCGGCTCCTCTGTCAGCACATCAAACCCGGCGCCGCCGATCACGCCATTACGAAGTGCATCGGCCAGCGCCTGTTCATCCACCAAACCTCCGCGGCTGGTATTAATCAGCAGGGCATCGGGCTTCATCATCTGCAACTCCCGGGCACCAATCAAATTTCGGGTTTCGTCGGTGAGCAGGCAGTGCAACGAGAGCACGTCTACTTGCGGCAGCAATTCATCGAGGGGAATCCGCGGGTAGCCGTCTGTCTCCCCCGCCGGCTGCCCGGGCCTGGCACCGAGTAATATTTTCATACCAAAGGTTTTGGCCCGCTCAGCAACGCCTTGGCCCAGATCGCCATAGCCAATAATACCGAGGGTTCGGCCTTCCAGTTCCAGGATCGGGTGATCCATCAGGCAAAACATGTCGCTTTTGCCCCAGCGCCCTGCCCTCACATCCCGGTCATAATCCAGCAGGCGTGTTGCCAGCGCCAGCATCAGTGCCATGGTGTGCTGCGCCACGGTTGAGCGCCCGTAATTCGTGACATTCAGCACCCGAACGCCGTGATCTTTTGCCGCCTTCAGGTCAACGTTGTTCAGCCCGGTAGCTACAACAGCAATGGTTTTCAGCTCCGGGCATCGTTCGATATGCGCCCGGGTAAGTACCACCTTGTTCACCAGCACCGTATCGAAGCCCCTAATTCGCTCAAGCACTTCACCCGGCGCTGTCGCGGCATGTTTCACTATGCCGCCGGCAACCTGCTCAATGGGGGTCAAATCGACATCGTTGCCAAGCGTAGTGGCATCAAGAAACACGGCTTTCATAGGTTTGTCCTTCGTCAATATGCGCAAAGATTAGGGTAGACTGAATCAAACGTCCAAGTAAGGGAGCAGCAACCATGGAACATGACTTTTGGCACGAACGCTGGAGCAAAAAAGAAATCGGCTTCCACGAAGGTTCCGTCAACAAATACCTGTACGACCATTGGCCCGAACTCTCTGGCGGCGGCACAGAGGGTGTTTTGGTGCCCTTGTGCGGCAAAGCTCACGATATGTGGTGGCTACATGATCGCGGGCACCCGGTCATCGGCGTGGAGCTGAGCGAAATCGCCTGCAAGGATTTCTTTGCTGAGGCTGGCGAGAAAGCCATGGTGCACCCAAGCGAGCCATTTACCACCTTCGAGCACGGCAGCCTGCAACTCTGGTGCGGTGATTTCTTTCAACTGGTGCCAGATGATCTGCGACACATACGTCTGGTATATGACCGCGCCGCCTTGATCGCCTTACCCCAGTCGATGCGCAAGCCTTATGTGGATCATCTTACGGCCGTCATCCCCGACGGCACACGCATTCTGCTCATTACTCTGGACTACAACGCAAAAATCACCGGGCCGCCATTCAACGTTAGCGACGATGAAGTTCACGAGCTCTACAGCGCTGACTATGACATCAAGCGTGTTCTAACCAACACTCTTGCCAGCGACAATCCATTCACCAAACGCAAAGGCCTTGCCAGCGCTACGGAGAGTGTTTTCCAGCTTACCAAACGCTGAGGCTGAGGCCATGGCAATAACATAATTTAATGAACCTTAACCATTTGCTCCCTGTCCAACCTCGTGACCGTGGACTAAGCTCAGACAGAGCAGGCCGAAACCCGACACAGATCGCGGCCGGCCAGAACGGATGATTCCAGCCACCCATAACCAAAACGAATCGCCACCATGGCGACCGTAAACCCAACGGGGATATTGCGTGCATTAGAAGCTAAAGAACCGCGAGCGAGGGGCTACCCATGAGCATACTGCAGCAGTTTAAAAACCGGTATGAGAGCACCCAGGAAGAAGAATACAGCCTCGAGGAATATCTCGAGATCTGCAAGAAAGACCCAACGGCCTATGCATCGGCCGCAGAACGACTACTGATCGCCATCGGCGAACCTGAGTTTGTCGATACGTCCCGCGACCCACGTCTGTCGCGCATCTTTTCCAACAAAATCATCAAGCGATACCCGGAGTTTTCGGAATTCTATGGCATGGAAGAAGCCGTAGAAAACATCGTGTCGTTCTACCGGCACGCAGCTCAGGGCCTGGAAGAAAAGAAACAGATCCTTTACCTGCTGGGACCGGTTGGTGGCGGTAAATCATCACTGGCGGAAAAGCTCAAATACCTGATGCAGAAGGTGCCCTTCTATGCCATCAAGGGCTCCCCGGTAAACGAATCCCCCCTGGGGCTTTTTGATCCGGCAGAAGACGCGGCCATCCTGGAAGAAGAGTACGGGATCCCAACACGCTACACCAAGAACATCATGTCCCCCTGGGCAGTGAAACGCCTGCACGAGTTTGGCGGCGATATCAGTAAGTTCCGCGTGGTAAAGAAATACCCTTCTGTGCTGGACCAGATTGGCGTATCCAAAACCGAACCGGGAGACGACAACAACCAGGACATTTCTGCCCTGGTGGGCAAGGTGAACATCCGCATGCTGGAGGATTACTCCCAGGATGATCCCGATGCCTACAGCTTCAGTGGCGGCTTGTGCAAAGCCAACCAGGGGCTGATGGAATTTGTGGAGATGTTCAAAGCGCCCATCAAAGTACTGCACCCACTGTTAACCGCAACTCAGGAGGGCAACTACAACACCACCGAAGGCATGGGTTCGGTGCCATTCGATGGCGTTATTCTGGCTCACTCCAACGAGTCGGAGTGGCAAACCTTCCGCAACAACAAGCACAACGAGGCGTTTCTTGACCGGGTGTATATCGTCAAGGTGCCTTACTGTGTGCGGGTTACGGAAGAAGTGGAGATCTACAAGAAGCTGCTGAAAAACAGTTCCCTTGCCGGCTCGCCCTGCGCACCGGATACTCTGGACATGCTGGCGCAGTTCTCTGTGCTCTCCCGCATCAAGGAGCCGGAGAACTCCAGCATCTTCTCCAAGATGCGGGTTTACGATGGCCAGAACATTAAAGACACAGACCCCAAAGCCAAATCCATTCAGGAATACCGGGATGCTGCAGGCGTAAACGAAGGCATGGACGGCCTCTCTACCCGGTTTGCGTTCAAGATTCTCTCCAAGGTGTTCAACTTTGACACCACCGAAGTGGCCGCCAACCCGGTTCATCTGCTGTATGTAATTGAGAAGCAGATTGAACAGGAGCAATTTGCGCCAGAAGTTCAGGAGCGCTACCTGCGCTTCATCAAGGAATTCCTGGCTCCCCACTACGTTCAGTTTATCGGTAAGGAAATCCAGACCGCTTATCTGGAAAGCTACAGCGAATACGGCCAGAACCTTTTCGACCGCTATGTAACCTATGCCGACCTGTGGATTCAGGATCAGGAATTCCGGGATCCTGAAACCGGTGAAATTCTCGACCGCTCTTCTATCAACGAGGAACTGGAAAAAATCGAAAAGCCGGCGGGCATCAGCAACCCAAAGGATTTCCGCAACGAGGTGGTCAACTTTGTGCTGCGGGCACGAGCCAATAATCAGGGTGAGAACCCGTCCTGGCTCAGTTATGAAAAACTCCGCAGCGTGATCGAGAAGAAGATGTTCTCCAACACCGAAGACCTGCTGCCGGTTATTTCATTCAATCCCAAAGCCAGCCAGGAGGATCAAAGCAAGCACAAGCAGTTCGTCGAACGCATGGTCGATCGGGGCTACACCGAGAAGCAGGTGCGCCTGCTTGCAGAATGGTACCTGCGAGTTCGCAAGTCGCACTAGCAGGGCAGTATGGCCGGGCACAACCGGCCTGCAGCTTTTGCCCCGAACGTGTAAGTGGAGTGTGAATTATGGGTATGACCCACATTGTCGACCGACGACTGAATGGCAAGAACAAGAGCGCGGTGAACCGGGAGCGGTTTTTGCGCCGCTACCGGCATCACATCAAGAAGGCGGTTTCGGATGCGGTGCACCGGCGCTCAATCACCGACATAGAACGGGGGGAGAGCGTCAGTATTCCCACGCGGGACATTGATGAGCCGGTGTTTCATCACGGCCAGGGTGGTCATCGCGAGATGGTTCACCCGGGCAACCGGGATTTTGTAACGGGAGACCTGTTGCCCAAGCCCGAAGGTGGTGGCGGCCAGGGTCAGGGGCAAGGCAATGCCAGCCCAGATGGCGAAGGCATGGATGAATTTGCCTTCCAGATTACCCAGGACGAGTTTCTGAACTTCCTGTTCGATGATCTGGAACTCCCGAACCTTGTCCGAAAGCAGCTCAAGGATACCGAGTCCTTCAATTATGTGCGTTCCGGGTTCAGCACCCAAGGCGTACCCGCCAAGCTCGACGTTATCCGGTCACTGCGCGGTGCCCATGCTCGCCGGTTGGGTCTGGGTGGCGCACGCAAGAAGAAAATTCGTGAACTTGAGGCCCAACTCGCGGACCTCAAAAGCGCGCCTGCCGATCTGGATGCAGCCTTCAGCCACGATGATCAAATCCGGGTGCTTGAGGACGAAATTGCCCGGCTGAAAGCCAATGTAAAACGCATCCCCTTCATTGATGAAATCGACCTGCGCTACCGACAGCACCTGAAGCAGCACAAACCGGCCACCAGCGCCGTCATGTTCTGCCTGATGGATGTGTCCGGTTCCATGACCCAGATGCACAAGGATACCGCCAAACGGTTTTTCATCCTTCTGTACCTGTTCCTGAGAAAAAACTACAAGAAAATCGATGTGGTGTTTATCCGCCACCACACCAGCGCCAAGGAAGTGGATGAAGAAGAGTTTTTCTATTCCCGGGAAACCGGTGGCACCATTGTTTCCAGTGCTTTGAAGTTGATGCACAAGATCATCGACTCCCGCTACTCGCCTGCAGAGTGGAATATCTATGCAGCCCAGGCCTCCGATGGCGACAACTGGAACGACGACTCCCCCATCTGCGGCAAGCTTTTAACTGACCGCATTCTGCCCCTGGTGCAGTACTTCGCCTATGTAGAGATTACGCCCCAGGATCACCAGATGCTCTGGCATGAATACGAACGGGTACAGGAGCAATTTCCGGGGAGTTTTGCCCAACAGCAAATTGCCGACCCGAGCGAGATCTACCCGGTTTTCCGTCGGCTGTTTGAGAGGAAAGCGGCATGAGCGATGCAATAGACCGCCCCAATGCGCCAGGCAATGACAGCCCGGCCACTCGCAAGCCCATCTCCACTGGCTCGGAATGGACCTTCGATCTGATTCGGCAGTACGATGAAGAAATCGCCAAGTGCGCTGCCGAGTTCGGCCTGGACACCTACCCCAATCAGGTTGAAGTAATCAGCGCCGAGCAAATGATGGATGCCTACAGCTCGGTTGGCATGCCGGTTGGCTACAATCATTGGTCCTTCGGCAAGCAGTTTCTCAGCACCTCCAAAGGCTACCAGCGCGGGCAGATGGGGCTGGCCTATGAAATAGTCATCAACTCCAACCCCTGCATTGCCTACCTGATGGAAGAAAACACTCTGCCCATGCAGGCACTGGTCATCGCCCATGCCTGCTATGGCCACAACTCCTTCTTCAAAGGCAATTACCTGTTCCGCACCTGGACAGACGCCAGTGCCATTATTGATTACCTGGTGTTTGCCCGGAATTATGTATCCGAATGCGAAGAGCGCTATGGCGTGGATGCAGTTGAGCAAATACTGGATTCCTGCCACGCGTTAATGAACCACGGCGTTGACCGTTACAAGCGACCTGCACCCATTTCTGCCGCCAGGGAAGCCCAGCGCCAGGAAGAGCGGGAAGAATACCTGCAACGGAGGGTGAATGATCTGTGGCGCACCATTCCAAAAATGAGCGAGGATGAAGACCCGGTAAAGCGCAAAAAACGCTACCCGGAGGAGCCTCAGGAAAACCTGCTGTACTTCATCGAGAAAAATGCCCCGCTACTGGAAACCTGGCAACGGGAGATTATCCGGATTGTGCGCAAGCTGGCTCAGTACTTCTATCCACAGCGCCAGACCCAGGTGATGAACGAAGGCTGGGCTACCTTCTGGCATTACACCTTGCTGAACAGAATGTACGAGAAAGGTCTGGTAACCGATGGCTTCATGCTGGAGTTCCTGCAGAGCCACACGGCGGTGGTGTACCAGCCACCATTCAATAGCCCCTGGTACTCCGGCATCAACCCTTACACTCTTGGCTTTTCGATCTTCACCGATCTGCGCCGAATCTGCGAAACACCCACCCATGAGGATCGCGAATGGTTCCCCGACATCGCCGGCACGGACTGGGTGAAAACCCTGCACTTTGCCATGGCCAACTTCAAGGATGAGAGTTTTATCCAGCAGTTCCTTTCGCCCAAAGTGATGCGGGACTTGAGGCTGTTTGCCATTGAGGATGACGATATGGAAGACAACTACAAGGTAACGGCCATTCACGACGAGCCAGGCTACCGGGAATTGCGGGAGAAACTGGCACGCCAGTACAACCTCAGTTACCGGGAACCCAATATTCAGGTGTGGAACGTGGATTTACGGGGCGACCGCTCACTGATGCTCAGGCATGTGCCGGTGGACAGAGTGCCTCTGGGCAAAGATACAGAAGAGGTGCTGCGGCATGCACACAGGCTCTGGGGCTTTGATGTGCATCTTGAAAGTGTCGACGAAGGTAGGGTATTAGATGAGTACCATTGCCCGCACCCGCCGCCGTTAACCCCCTGAGCGCAGCTGGGCCAGGGGCAGAATCACTTCGGCTCGCAAGCCGCCTTCGGGGCTGTCATCCAGCCGGAGCTCGCCGCCGTGCAACTCCACCAATTCAGTAACTATCGATAGCCCCAGCCCGGAACCGGACTTTGCTTCATCCAGCTTGCCACCACGGCTCAGAGCCTGCTGGCGGGTTTCCGGAGACATGCCAGGCCCGTCGTCTGAAACGCTGAGCACCAGCCAGCCCCCTTCAACGGTGCCGGTCAAATTTATGAAACTTTTAGCCCAGTTGATCGCATTTTCCAGCAGATTTCCGACAATTTCCTGCAAGTCCTGGGCATCAATCCGCACCCTGAGCCCTGAGTTCAACTCGCTATGAAACTCCAGGCCGCGCCTGCCCGCTAGGCGCCGAACACCCTCAACCACGGGCTTGAGTACGACAATGAGTTCCTGTTCCGCTCCCAGTGCGACCGGCCCTGCTGCGGAAGCACGGGCAAGATGGTGCCTTACAGCCTCATCCAGGCGTTTAAGTTCCGCAGCCATGGCCTGTTGCTGCTCCTGGGGCAAGCGCTCTGCCAGAGTGCCCAGTACCGCGACCGGAGTTTTCAGGGCGTGAGCCAGATTACCGGCAGCTGTTCTACCCCGCTCCATCAGGCGCTGATCTCTATCCAGCACGGTATTGATCGCGTCCGCCAGCCGTGCCAACTCTCTGGGCAGGTTCGTCTCAATGGCTGGTTGGCGACCCTGTTCTACCGCTTTCAGGCTTTGTTCAATCCGGCGCAGAGGCGCCAGTCCCCAGCGGATCTGCAATCCGGTCAGCACAATAAGAAGACCGCCCAGTGTCGCCAACGACAACCACAGTAAGGTCTGAAACCTCGCAACCTGTGCTTCGACTTCATCCAGGCTGGCGGCCACCTGCACATGTAAAACCTCATCAAGGTTGGGAAGGCGTATATCGCGCTCCAGCAACCGGAGCTGTTTATCTCTGGGCCCGATGATGGTTCGAAAGGCCATGCCAGGCTCATGAGAAATGGCCAGCCGTTGATCCCATAGCGAGCGGGAAGTAAGCACCCGCTCACCCTCATCACGCACTTGCCAGTACCAGCCCGAAAACACACGATCAAAACGCGAATCACCCAGCTGTCTGTTGGTCACCAGAGTGTCTTGCCGAACATCATAACTGACGCCGGCAATGACCACATTGAGCAGGCTTTCAAGTCGTTCATTGAAGGCGGTATTCACCGCCTCCCTGAAATTCCACGACAACAGAGCGCCGGCAGCCGGCAGTATCAGCACAGTCAGCACCAGTGCCGACGCCAGCATTCGTGTGGCTATTGGAAGACGGCGCAGCTTGTCTGCCGATATCATGATGCCGTGTTATCCGAAACCATCCGGTAGCCCTGGCCGCGCAAGGTTTCAATACTCCGGCTGCCCAGTTTTCGCCGCAGGCGGCTGACTTGAACATCAATCACATTGGAATCAGGCTCTGTGTCGCCGTCATACACATGCTCGGTTAACTCCGCACGGCTGACCACGCGAGGCGCGGCATGTACAAGATGGGAAAGCAGCCGGAATTCCTGAGCCGTCAGGGATACCGGCATTCCGGCACGGGTAACCTGTGCACTGTGTGTATCCAGAGAAATATCTCCTATGCGGATAACCGGGTGGGCGTGGCCATGGGCCCGGCGCACCAGGGCTCGCAACCGGAACAGGATTTCGGCCGTTTCAAACGGTTTGGTGACGTAGTCATCGGCGCCCGCAGAAAAACCTGCGGCTTTGTCTGACCAGCGTTCACGCGCGGTCAGAATCAGAACCGGCAACTCAATGCCCTGTTCGCGCCATCCGGACAACCATTGAGCGCCGTTGCCATCGGGTAGCCCGAGATCCAGAATCACTGCGTCGTAGCGCTCGGTAGTGATCAGAAAATCCGCGGTACGGCCGTCTCCTGCGATCTCCACCAGCAAGCCGGCATCCTCAAGTGAAGCGGCAAGCCCCTGTGCCAGCGGTTGATCATCCTCTACCAGTAAAATTTTCATTGGCGCTTCATTCCCTTGATGTTTTTGCCCTCAATGCCGATCAGCTCACCGGTTACTGCGTCCACTTCAAACTCCACCACCTGGCCTTGTGAGCCCAGCAGTTCGATTTCGTAGATCCGCCGGCCATCGTCTTCCTCAAACTCCACATCAATCACCTGGCCATCCCAGTCGCGCAGCAGGCTGTCCAGAATATCACCCAAGGGCTTTATGCGGCCGGCCTGCACCTCTTCATGGAGTTTGCGCCAGTCTTCATCTGCGGAGGCTGGCATGGGAAGGGTCAGGCACAAGGCAATGGCAAACGCCGCAACAATAAACGCAGCGGTGGGGATGATCAGCTTCAGAAGATAGCAGGGCAGTTTTTTCATGGGTTCATTCTGTCAGAGCCAACATGAATGAACCATGAACGAAACACTCACCCTCCTGCAAGCAGGCGTTACTTAAGATGCACTCAACGCTCAGGAAGCCCTGCATCAGCCAGCTTGCCTCGGGCGCATTGCCACAAGCACTGAAAAGACGATTGAAAGACACATTGCAACCAACGAGTCAGGAGTAACACTATGAAAAAACTTATCGCATCTGTACTTGCCGCCAGCCTTGTTGCCGCACCACTGGCCTTTGCATCCGGAACCATTGACGACGCCAAACGCGCCATCCAGATCGGTTCAGACTATGGTATTTCCCACTTTCACAGCATTGAACTGGAAGATGACCGCAACGATGATGGCAGCATGGAAATCGAAGGCTGGGTAGATGGGGAGTGGTTTGTCGAGCTGGATGTAAGCAGCGATGGCACCATTAAAAAAGAAGAGCGCCGCAAGCGTACAGATGGCCCCTGGGGCCTGTCTGCCGCCGAAGTATCTGATTACATTGATGCCAGTATGAATCAGGGCATGAGCCGGATTGAGGAAATCAGCATCAACGCCAAAGGCGATATTGAAGTGGAAGGTGATAATGCCGACGGGTATGAGTTGGAAATCGATTTCCGCAATGGCAGTCTGGAGCCTACCAAAATAGATAAAGACGGCCGGAAGTAATTACCTGATCATCGCCGGCGAGGGAGCGCCGGCAGCTCCTACTCCCCAAGGCCCGCCGTGGTTTTGGGGATAACGCGCCGACCATACATAGCCAGCAAAAATCCGATCGGGAACATGAGCACGCCGTAGACCGCTGCCGGAATGGACATAGTGCTGGACTCCAGCAGAGTGAGCGTGACCATCAGGCCAATCGTTCCATTCTTAACTCCCAGTTCCACCGCCACCGCCAGGGATTCCCGCTGCGTCAGGCTGGCTGCACGGCCGGCGAGCAAACCGATAAAAATGCCCGCCCCGTTCAGCAACAGCGTTGCCGGTCCCGCTTGCGCCAGCAGCTTCCAGATCTGATCCCGCGTTCCGTAGACAAGCGCCACAATCAGCACCGCCAGCACAATGCCGCCAAACACACTCACAATACTCTCTGCCTTGCGCGCCACTTCAGGTTTGCGAGAACGCACCAGCATACCTATCGCCACCGGCAACAGAACAATACCAACCAGCATGCCAATGGTTTTCCCTACCGGCAGCGTAATGTCCTCTTCGGTACCCATGTAAAACTGAAGAGCCATATTGGTGATCAGTGGCAGAGTAATAATGGTAATCAGGCTGGCGCTGACGGTCAGCACAATGGAGAGGGCGATATTACCCCGGGCAAGCAGTACAAACAGGTTGGAGGTGGTTCCACCGGGGCAGGCGGCAATAATAATCAACCCCACCGCGATGGCGGGCGGCAGTGCCAGTAATGACGCCAACGCAAAGGCAATAATGGGCATTAATACAATCTGCGCGACTGTGCCCACAACCATGCCTTTGGGGTAAACGGCCACCTGGCGAAAATCACGAAGGGTGAGGGTCATGCCTATACCGATCATAATAATAAACAGAGCGATTGGCAGTCCGGCTGAGATAAGGGGGCTGGATTCCACAGCGCCTCCGATGTTGTTGTTTTTATTAATCCAATACTGTGAACCTATCACAAGCGTTTCACTTTCGGGAGCATGAATGTAACAAAAGCCTCGAACAGCTTGTGATCCATTCTTACTTTTTTTCATCCAGGTGATCGTCTGTAGGGTCTGCAACCCGTATACTTGCAAGCAACAACTAAAAGTCCAACTTTTCAAAGTCCAACTTTCAAGCCCCCAATTGGGCAGAGGTGCGCAAGGAATGAAACGCCTGGGAACACTGGATGCCTCGTGGCTCGCTGTAGAGTCTGAAGACACACCAATGCATGTCGGTAACATGCTGATCTTTTCGCTACCGGAGGGTGCTCCTGACACCTTCCTTCGCGATATGGTGCGCAGCATGAAGGAAACCGGGGAAATTGCGCCCCCCTGGTGTACAAAACTTGCCTGGTCAGGCGCGATCGGCCGGCTAATTGCACCGGCCTGGATACGCGATAAGAATCTCGATCTTGACTACCACGTACGCCACTCAGCCCTGCCAAAACCTGGCGGCGAAAGGGAACTCGGCGTTCTGGTATCGCGCCTGCACTCCAACCCTCTTGATTTCGCTCGCCCGCTCTGGGAATGCCACGTTATTGAAGGTTTGGAAAACAACCGCTTTGCGCTTTACACCAAAATGCACCACTCAATGATTGATGGTATCAGTGGCGTGCGTTTACTCCAGCGGGTTTTGAGCAAAGACCCTGGTGAGCGAGGCATGTTGCCGCCTTGGGCTATGCGGCCAGAAAGGCTCAAACCCCGCAAGAGCGAGACCAGGCAAAGTGTTCCCGCCATTTTTTCTCAGGCATTGGGGGCGGTCAAACTGCAGGCTGATATGGCACCCACGCTGCTGCGTGCGGGTAACCGTCTCATGCAGTCTGCTCGCCACCCGGAGACCGGCCTTACTGCACCCTTTGCCGGGCCGGTATCCAAGATCAACCACCGGGTAACAGGCCAGCGTCGCTTCGCCACGCAGCACTACCAGCTTGACCGCCTGAAAGATCTGGCCCACATATCCAAGTCATCCCTGAACGACATCGTTCTTTATCTATGCGGCACGGCACTTCGGCGCTTTCTGATGGAGCAGGGTGATCTGCCAAATACCGCTCTTACAGCAGGCATTCCCGTAAACATACGGCCTGCAGATGATCAGGGCACGGGCACGGCAATCAGCTTTATGATCGCATCTCTGGCCACAAACGAATCCGATCCACTTACTCGTTTGCAGAACATCAAGACATCCACCCATCAAGCAAAAGAACACCTGCAAAAGCTGCCAAAGAGCGCCCTCACCCAGTACACCATGCTGCTGATGTCGCCTTATATTCTGCAGCTTCTATCAGGCCTTGGCGGCCGTATGCGCCCAGTGTTCAACGTTACCATCTCGAACGTACCCGGCCCTCAGGAACCCTTGTATTACGAGGGTGCCAAACTGGAAGCCATGTATCCGGTTTCGTTGATTGCCCATGGCGGCGCACTGAACATTACCTGCCTGAGCTACGCGGGATCGTTGAACTTCGGGTTTACCGGATGCCGGGATACCCTGCCCAGCATGCAGAAGCTTGCGGTGTACACAGGAGAAGCTTTGGATGAACTGGAGAAGTTGATTCTTCCGCCCAAGCGCAAACCGAAAAAAGCACGGGCCAGCAAAAGCACGAAGCCTTGACCGCAGGCAGCCCTGTGTTCAGGGCTGCGGGTTGTTCCAGTGGGCCGCACCCACAAAGATAAGCTGAAGGAAGCGGCATGTTCGCTTCCTTATTTGCTCTACCTGATACTCGTCTTCTGCCGACACACCGATCAGATCTGTAAGGCTGAAGGCCACACTGCGAACTACCAGATCACAGGTCATATCCAGATCGCCATCTGAAAGATGATCCGCCATTTTCAGACGCCGCAAATCGTTCGCCAGCTCACTGGCAAAATACCGCATTTCACTGCGAATACCGTCCTGAATAGCCCGACTTTCACCGGCTAGTCCCTGCGCCATAAACAGAAAAAAGCTGCGGTTTGCCTGGGCGTGACTGACAAAAATCCCCACCGACTCTTCAATCAGCTTGTCCGCCTGAAGCACGTTTTCCCGCGCCTCCCGCATCATTCGGCGCAGGACTAGTCCAAGCTCATCAACCAGCTGCAGCCCGAGATCGTCCATATTGCGGAAGTGCCGGTAAAACGATGTGGGCACCACGCCAGCCTGGCGGGTCACCTCACGAATACCAAGACTGGCAAAATGCCTGCCCTTGCCCACCAATGTAAGCACCGCACTCATCAGCTTGTCACGGGTTTCACCGGGCTTGCGCCTTTTTCGTTCCGACATCACCTGCCCATACTGCCGTTATCATTGAGTCCAAGTCACAAGTGTACACAGACGAGGACTTTAAAACACCGGAGACTTGTCATATTGCGCCAAAGAAACCATCTCCATTGTGCGCCCGAAAGGCCATGTGTACAGTCGTACACAACATGTGAACAAGTGTACACATTGGTCAGGCCGCATAAGGAGAAAGCATCATGCTGGCAAGAATTCCCCAAACACGAGCTCTGCACTGGCTAGGAAGGCAGCTTTTTAACCGGAATGATCCGGCTGCTTTCTTCGATCCATTGCTTGAGACACTCAACCCCATGCTGGTGCAGGGGCAAACCCTCGCAAGGGTTGAGCAAGTAATTCAGGAAACCTCTGATACCCGCACATTTACACTGAAACCTGCCGCACGCTGGGCGGGTTTTCAAGCGGGCCAACACGTAAACATTTGCGTTGAAATTGATGGCGTTCAGCGCACCCGCACCTTCAGTCTTTCAAGTTCCCCGGAGTTGTGGGCCAAACAAGGGCTTGTCACCTTGACCATCAAACGTCTGCCGGGCGGCCTGGTAACCAACTGGCTGCACGACAACCTGAGTGAGGGTCAGGTGCTGGGACTGGGCGAGGCCTTCGGCGATTTCCTGCTGCCAGAACCCCCGCAGCCTGTGCTCTTTATTGCCGGCGGTAGCGGGATTACGCCCGTTTTAAGCCATCTGGAAACTATGGCAGCTCAGGATTTCCGGGCACCGGTCACTCTGCTCTATTTCGTGCGCACCCAGCAGGACATCATTGCCGCCGAGCGTTTGCATGCTCTTGAACGCCGCTACAGCGCGCTGACTTTGAGAATCATCGCGACGGATGAAAGCGACAAACCCCGGTACTTAAAAAGCCAGGACCTGAGCACTGTGCCCGGGCTCAAAGCAAGGCAGGTCTACCTGTGCGGCCCCAAGGGACTGATGGACCTGGCCAACAAGCAATTGCACGAGCATGGCATACGCAAAAAAGACATCCACAGCACCTTTTTTTCCACCGCAGCGCCGGCACTGAATGCCGACCTTGCGAACCAGGTTCTTGGCGGCAAGGTTCAGTTTGGAAAGAGCAATCTGGAAGCCAGTTCTGAGGGCGACGCCAGTCTTCTGGAAATCGCAGAGGCGTCCGGTCTTTCGCCCCGCCACGGCTGTCGTATGGGCATATGCCACCAATGCAGCTGCCGCAAAACCAGCGGCACAGTGATTAACCGGCTCACAGGCAAGGCTTCCGGGCCAGGGGAAGAGAGCGTTCAGCTTTGCATATCCATCCCCCATGGCCCTGTCACCATCGAGATTTAAGGAGCAACCCCATGTCACAGATGACCGAAGACCAGCTCCAGGAATTGGCACAAGATCTGAACAGCATCCGCGATGAAATCGTCGCGGATCTGGGAGAGCGTGACGCCAATTACATTCGCCGCGTAATTCGCTTGCACCGCGCCCTCGAAGTGGGTGGCCGGGTAATGATGCCGTTCGGTTTTATCCCACCCGTTTTTGTGGCGGCAACGGTCTCGCTGGGCCTTTCCAAAATCATAGAGAACATGGAAATTGGCCATAACGTGATGCACGGCCAGTATGACTGGATGAACGACCCCTCTCTGCATTCTCAAACCTACGAGTGGGACACCGCCTGTTCATCCGACTCCTGGCGCCGCACGCACAATTACGAACACCACACCTACACCAACATCATCGGCAAGGATCGGGACTACGGCTATGCACTGCTGCGCCTGAGTGATGACGAACAATGGCATCCGGCCCACAGCCTGCAGTTTTTAAGCTATGTGATGCTCAGCGTGTTCTTCCAGTGGGGCGTTGGCTTGCATGAACTGGAGTTTGAGCGGGTAAGGCGCGGCGAGATTCGCCTGCGCGACAAGCTTCCGTTTTTGAAAGACGCGCTTCACAAAGGTGGGCGTCAAGCCTTCAAGGATTATGTGTTCTTTCCGCTCATTACCTTTCCTGTGGCGCCCATCGTGCTGGCCGGAAACCTTGGCGCCAACCTGATGCGCAATCTGTGGTCGTCCACGGTGATTTTCTGCGGCCACTTTACGGAGGACGCTGAAACCTTTGATGAGAAAGACTGCGAGAATGAAAGCAAGGGGCACTGGTATCTGCGCCAGCTTACCGGCTCGTCAAACTTCACCGGCAACAAACTTATACACCTGCTTAGCGGGCACTTGAGTTATCAGATAGAGCATCACGTTTTCCCGGACCTGCCAGCACACCGGTACCCCGAGGTTTCCGAAAGGGTTCAGAGCGTCTGCCGCAAGCATGGCATCCGCTACAACACCGGTAGTTTCAGGCACCAATACGGCACGGTCGTAAAAAGAATACTGAAGTACTCGTTACCGGACCGTTTGCGCATGAGGCTTGAGAGCCAACCGGCCTGAAACAGGCCGGGAATGGAAAAGCAAAAAGGGGATATCAGGCGATCTGAAGCAGTCTTAATAATTGCGGTTGATGCTGCTCATTCATGATGTCTTTCAGCGTGTACTTATCGAGCACCGAGAGGAACGCCTGCAAGGCCTCCCCAAATATGGGTTTAAGACCACAAACCGGGGAGATTTTGCAGGTGTTTTTAGAGGAGTAACACTCAACAAGACTGAGGTCATGCTCTGTGTCACGCACCAGCACACCCACGTTGATGTCTTCAGGCGCCCTGTGCAATCTCATACCACCTTTTTTCCCACGCACCGTTTCAATGTAACCCTTCTTGTTAAGCTGGTGCACGACCTTCATCAGATGGTTTTTGGAAATGTCGTAGCTGTCTGCAATTTCCTGGATCGTTGTCAGGCGATCACCCTGCACCGTAAGATAAATCAACACGCGAAGCGAGTAATCGGTGTAACGGGTAATGTGCATTCAACACTCCGGTTATTCTGTGAAAGCGGTCAGTACGAGGGTCTGGTAAGCAAATAAGACGCTACACCCGCGAGGAAAGTTCCCGAGATGGCCAAAACCACAGTGGCAGCGCCCATCGCGAACAAAATTCCCCAGCTCAGCAACATCATGCCACATGCGAGAACTTTGGCCCTTAAGGGTATAACCCTATTCCGGCGCCAATCCCTGATAGCAGGACCAAAAGACGGATGCTCTTCAAGCCAGCTGGCAAAAGCGGGGGAGCCCTTGCTCGCAAAAAAGGCCGCCAGCAGCACAAAGGGCGTGGTCGGCAACAATGGCAAGACCACCCCGATTGCGGCTAACCCTATGGATATGTACGCAAGAACCCTGAAACCGGTCTTTCCGGATCGCACGGTCATAGCGGGACCCTCAGCACTGTTCAATCTTTCACCTATTCTATCGCTAATCAGTGAACAGGTCTCCCCAAGCGGCTTAAAAACACGAGCCGTGCGACGTAGGATATTTTGATACCAACGGCAAACAACAAGGTCCCCACATGGGCCAGGACTTGAATCATCATGGGAAACCGGCCTGCCAGCGGATACGCCATCAAGACTGTGGCAACCAACCCAATCAGAGACCACACCATCGCACTATTGGCTCGAAACAGCAGTTTTTCCATTCTATCCCCCAGCAAAATATTTTCTGGCTTACGCCGCCAGCCATTAACATGTATTTTATAGTAATGTTACGGTCAAAAATCAATCATTTTCTGACCGGATCAAAAAGACCCGCACAATGCTTGCCATTAAACTGAGCTGCCAGGCTTACCCCGCGAGGGGTATCTGATTAGGGGTTTGATTCTGCGATACTGGAGCTATACTCAATCCGTAAGCGCATTCAGCAGTTACAGGAAAGAAACCAATGCCCAACAGCAAGCTGACAGACCGTTTTGGCAGAACCGTCAACTACGTACGCCTGTCCGTTACCGACCGCTGCGACTTCCGCTGCGTTTATTGCATGGCAGAGGAGATGACTTTTCTCCCCCGGCAACAGGTTCTGACGCTTGAGGAGATTGCCCGGGTTGCCAAAACATTTGTATCCCTGGGCACGGAAAAAATCCGTCTTACAGGTGGCGAGCCTCTGGTTCGCAAAGACATTATTGAGCTGGTTCGGGAGATAGGCACCTACGGCCTGCGTGATTTCGCCATGACCACCAATGGCAGCCAGCTGCCCACCATGGCAGAACCTCTGCGCAAAGCGGGCCTGAAGCGACTGAATATCAGCCTGGACTCTCTGGACCCGGAAAAATTCGCAAGCATTACGCGCACCGGCAAACTGTCGCGGGTACTGGAAGGCATAGACGCTGCAAAAGACGCCGGCTTTAAAGGCATCAAGCTGAACACCGTTGTAATGAAAGGCGGGAATGATCACGAAGTTCCGGATTTGATCGAGTTTGCCCGGAAGAAAAACGTCGACATTACCTTTATCGAAGAAATGCCTTTGGGCGAGATTTCCGAGCACGATCGCGGGCAGGCACTGTGCACCAGTGATGAGGTGCGCGACATTGTTCGCCAACACCACGACCTGATGCCAACCCCTGAAGACTCAGGCGGCCCCGCTCGCTATTACCGAATGTCAGACAGCCCAATCAAGGTAGGCTTCATTTCGCCCCACTCCCACAACTTTTGCTCCACTTGCAATCGGGTGCGGGTAACCGTTGAAGGCCGATTACTTCTATGCTTGGGTAACGAGCATTCTGTAGACCTTCGCCGGGTACTTCGGGGCCACCCGGTGACCGATGACAAACTGCGGCAAACCATCATAGACTCCATGGACCTGAAGCCGGAGCGTCATCACTTCTCCAGCAACGGCGATGTGCAGATCCTGCGCTTCATGAATATGACCGGAGGGTGATCCCCTCCGGTATTAGTCACGCTCCCCGCCAAACCATGCAAAGCACTGCTAACCCACAATAATAATTATCAGGGCATACCCATGAAGAAAACTGGCGCGACTCTCGTTCGCCATGCGTTGGAACAGCTCGGCATACGTCGCACATTCGGCATCCCAGGCGTTCACACCACCGAAATCTATGATGAACTGAACCGCTCAGAAAGCATTGAGCCAACCCTTGTCACCCATGAGTGTGGTGGAGCCTTCATGGCCGATGCCATCAGCCGCACCGGTGCCGAACTTGGCACCATGCTGATCGTACCGGCGGCAGGTGTTACCCACGCTGCCAGCGGCATTGGTGAAGCGGGTATCGATGGCATCCCCATGATGATCATTTCCGGTGGAATCCATTCAGAATCCGGACACAGATACCAACTCCATGAGATGGATCAGCACGCTCTGCTCAAACCGATCACCAAAAAGACCTGGCGCATTGCCAGCCACCGGGAAATCATCCCTACCCTTTACGAAGCCTACGACATAGCCATGGGCGGCGAGCCCGGGCCGGTCTTTATCGAAATCCCGGTCAACATAAGCAATTTTTTGGGCGACGTGGATGACATGCCTCTTTACAAGGCGCCACCCGAACCAAAGCAGCCAGAGCAGTCGCTGGTTGATGCCGCAGCCCAGGCACTGGTGCAAGCAAAGCAACCGGGAATTTTCGCAGGTTGGGGTTCGGTTGATGCACAGGCTGAGCTGATCGAGCTGGCAGAACTGCTGGATGCACCCGTTTCAACAACCCTTCAGGGCCTTAGCGCCTTCCCGGGCAACCACCCTCTGCACACCGGGATGGGCATGGGTAATTACGCGGTTCCTGCAGCAACCAATGCTTTCGCAAAGATAGATTGCCTGTTAGCTATAGGAACCCGGTTCTCCGAAATCCCCACCGGAAGCTATGGCATTAACCCGCCAGAAACCCTGATTCACATGGACATCAACCCTGAGGTATTCAGCGCCAACTACCCGGCCAGCCATACCATCGAGGGAGATGCGAGGGTTACACTGCCCGCGCTTCTGAAAGCGGTAAAAACCTTGCAGCCGACTGCAGCCAACACAGGAATTCGCGAGCAGATTGCCCAAGACAAAGCCGCCTACAAGAAAGAGTGGCGGGACCACGACAGCGGCGACCGGGTAAACCCGGAGCTGTTTTTCAGCCACCTGCGCGAACGCCTTGATGACGATGCAATTGTCGTCGCTGACGATGGTAACCATACCTTCCTGGTGGCCGAGCTATTACCCATATTGGGCGCACGGAACTACATGTCTCCCAGCGATTTCAACGCCATGGGCTACTGCGTTCCTGATGCTATCGGTGCAAAGCTGGCAAACCCAAAGCGCCAGGTAGTCGGCATTGTAGGCGACGGGGCTTTACTGATGACTGGCATGGAACTGGTAACCGCTGCGCGCCTTGGCGTCGGAGTGATGATTTTTGTGTTCAACGATGGCGAGTTGTCGCAGATCGCCCAGGCACAGCAAATTCCGTACAACCAGAAGACCTGCACTGTACTTGGCGCAATGGACTACGAGGCATTTGCCAAAGCCGTTGGCGTGGAGTTTGTTTCAATGGCGGGAAATGAGGATATTTCTGACAGCCTGGAGATCGCACTGCTGAAGTCGGCCGCCGGGCGGCCGGTTCTGGTAGACGTGCGCATCGACTATTCCAAATCGACCCGGTTCACCAAAGGCGTGGTAAAAACCAACCTTGGCAGAATGGCAACCCGGGACAAGGTGAGGATTGTAGGACGGGCTCTTTGGAGAAAAGTCCGGCCTTAGTGCTTCATCTCCCCATGCATATCGCTATGCATGTCACCGTGCATATCACCCATGGGCATCTCGGTATTGAGATGCTCGAGGGTGATTGCGTCGTAGCGCAGCATTTCACCACCGTATTCCTTCATGAAATCATGGGCGGCCGCCTCTGTAGAGAAGGACGCCATAGTCTGGCCCATGGCACCTTTGCGTTCTGAACCAATTACGTAAACTGCTTCACGGGCGTCGATCAAAGCCGTGTCGTCAGGGCTGGCCCATTCGGTTTGGCTCATGTCGTGAACGTAGAGAGTATGCTTGCGCATAACGTTCTCTGGCTGCAGTACCCAGGCAAACATGTCGCGAGTGGAGCAGAACTTGTGAACGGTTTGCTCTTTCTCGGTAATAACCTCGCCCTTGGGCCCTGGGAAACGGGTTATAGCCATGCCGCATACGTGGCACTCGTCACCGGATTCAATGTGCACTGGCGCAGGCTTTTCGACAACCTTCTCTGCTTCGCCCGAGCATCCCACCAAAAGCAGTGCGAACATCAACAATAACGGCAGGGATTTTAATTGAGCAAACTTCATGGAGCTCTCCATAGTGTTTTAGCCATAGTGTGGTTACGTGAATCAGATACGGCGGCCACGGAACAGTGCCCAGGCGCCGGCTAAAGGAATAACAAACCAAAGGACCAGTGCCAGCCAAAGCCCGTTCGGGCCAATGGGCAAATCAGAACCAAGACTAAGAACACCGCTAAGCTGAGTGCTATCACTAAAAGTAACTATGTTCAGCAAACGGTATATGTCGGTCGGGTTGAGCAGCAGAAGCCATGGCAACAACTCCGGGTTGAACTCGCCCTGGCTGGCGACCAGCATGCCCAGCAACAATAAATCGAAAATAAGCACAAAAAAGAACCAGATCGCCAAGGCCAATCCAGCGGCAATGGGCTTCTCACTGACCCGCACACTAACCACATACGCTAGCGCAATGAAGCTCCAACCCAGCAGAGTGGTAGAAATAATAAAGCGCAGCATGGCGACAGCCAGCGCACCAACGGCAACGTCTTTTACCAGTATGGCAATGGCAACACCCGCTACGCCAAACCCTATCAAGGTAGCCAGAGCCAATGTCAGCCCGTGCCCCAGAAACTTACCGAACAACAGCTGCCCACGGCTTAGTGGGTAGGTCATCAACAACAGAAGCGTGCCGCCCTCTTCCTCACCCACAATGGCGTCGTAGGCGAGTAACAGAGCAATGAGCGGGATCAGGAAGATACCCAGGCTCGCCAGGCTGGCGATGGTTGCAGGGGTAGACGCATAACCCACCTGCCCGGAAGCCGCTGCACCAAACCAGGCAATGCCCACCGCAAGGGTAGCAAACACTAATGCAATGGCGATCAGCCAACGGTTGCGCAGGCTGTCGCTTAACTCTTTACGCGCAATGGTCCAAATGCTGTTCATTGGGCGCCTCCTCGATGAGCAAGGCCACCAGACCCGATAAAGTGCACGTACACATCCTCCAGAGTCGGCTCGTAAATACCCAGATCACGCACCTGGCCCGATTCCATTAACGCTTTCACCAAGTCCATCTTCTCGGCGGGCCGAACATCCACGTGAAGCCGCCCATTTTCGTGTCGCATCATCAACCCCGCAGAAGCCTTGGCATCATTCACAACCGTTTCCAGCGCTGCCACAGTGCCTTCGGGCTCAATAGACAGCGTTGTGGCCATGTTGGCCTGCCTGCGCAGTGAAGCAAGGTCTCCCGCCGCCTTCAGACTGCCATCGGTCAGAATCGCGGCCCTATCAATATAAGGCTCTACACCCGGAAGTACGTGGGAGCACAAAACAATGCCCGTTCCATCATCCCGCAGCGTGCGCAACAAACGGTAAAGGTCAGCGGTAGCAATAGGGTCGAGGCCTACCGTAGGTTCATCCAGCATCAGCAGACGCGGCTTTCCAAGCAAAGCCTGAGCAAGGCCCAGGCGCTGGCGCATGCCTTTGGAATAGGTTTTGACCCGTGCATCCATGGCATCATCCAACCCCACCTGCCCCAGCAACTCAGGAACCTGGCGCAGATTAGCGCCTTTCAGGCGTGCAAAATGCGCCAGGATTTCGCGACCAGTCAGCTGCGGGTAGAACATGACATTTTCAGGCAAGTAGCCGATGTACTGGCTGATTTTAGGATCGCCCGCTTCGCCACCAAGCACAGATACCTTACCTTGGGACGGCGTCATCAACCCCAGAATCAGCTTGATGCTGGTGGTTTTGCCAGCGCCATTGTGGCCAAACAACCCGAGGATCTCTCCGGGCTCAAGGCGCAGATCAACGCCATTCAGCACCAGCGCTTTATCATACCGGTAGCTCACATTCTCAAGACGAAAACAGCTCATCAGGACTCCGGCTCCAACAATTTTGGGGGGCTCATCAAGGGGTGAGAATCTTTGACACCCGCGGCCTTAACAACAGGAAACGCTTCCTGAACCCAACGCAGCGTATCCACCGCTGGACTGAACATCAGGATTTTTGCTTCAGGGTAGGTCCATAACAGACGATCAACATTATCGTTGGGCTCATAAGGCACATCACCAATGCCATCCTGGTTACGATCCCAGCCCAGGTAATCACTCCAGAAATTGCCCACACCGTCCTTCGACCACTCCTGGGTGCGCAGCGCTACATATTTGACCTGGCGCTGATTGTTGATAAACGCATTACGGAAAACGTGATTGTCTTCCGAGCCTGCGGTCAGGTGAATGCCTACACCGCTGTCCCGAAACACATTATTTTCGAAGGTATTGTACAAAGAGTTATAAATGAAAACGGCCTTACCCTCTGCCCCGGAAACTGACACCCCGGCAGTCTGGCCTTGAGACACCCCTGAAACCACATTCCCCCGCAGCACCGACTGGGTAATAAAGTTCATCAGAATGCCGTAATTCTCATCGTTCTCGGAACGGTTATTGATCACCGTTAGACGCTTACTCTGCATCAACGCATAACCGGTTCGAGTGCCTTGGGTCACATTGCCTTCCAGGAGGTTGTCCATGGAATACATGTAGTGAATCCCGTAACGCAAATCCGCCATGGTGTTATTGCGAATCCTGTTCTTGTTCGCCGTCTCAATATAAATCGCATCCCGGGTCTGGCGAATATCATTACCTTCAATCAGCGCACCGGTGGTATTGAACAGATGGATACCATTACCCCGATCGTTCGGGCGAACTCTCGCATCGCCACAAATCGTATTGTTCCTCACCGTCGCATCTGGCGCCGCATCCAGCCAGATACCAAACGCCGTACCCTGCAGATCGCTGTTCTCCACCGTCGCGCCACGGGCCTCTCGCTTTACGAAAACGCCTGCATTAAGTTGGTTCAAGTCCGTACCCCAGTTACGGATACGGCACCCTGAAAGGGTTACATCCTCTGCCTCAATCACCACCGCATTGCCCGCACCGCCACCATCAATCAGTGTTTCCGGGCGGCAAGCCACAGTCACCCCCGGCACCCGAATGGCCATAGGGGGAAGGATTTCAGAAGGGAGTTCAAAGGTAGCGCCAGGCTGCAGAGCATCCAGCTGTTGCTGAATATCAGCCTGCGCGGTCAGCGATAGCACGGCGACTGTCAGGGCCACCCCTAAACGCAAATTGTGGTGCATTAAATAAGTTCTCGAACTAAGAGCGACTGCCAAATTCGGGCAAGGGACTGGAAGAGCGCTTTTCAAAACTGTGCGGAGCCATGGGTGGAGTGCGAAGCACTTCACGGGCAAGCCATGGACGGCTTGCCCAGGACCTTTAGCGCGACGCAGGAGCATTAGCGCTAAAGGGCGCAGCCAAGCGTACACGGACGTATCCACAGCGTGTTTTGAAAAGCGCTCTTCCAGTGTCTTGCTACTCCAAAGTCAGAAAAACCGGAGCCCGTCACAGGGCCCCGGATTTCATAGCTAAATCAGGCCTTCTCTACCAACATCCGGCCAGTCATCTCCATGTGCAGAGCGTGACAGAACCAGTTGCAGTAGTACCAATGAACGCCCGGTCTATCCGCAACAAAGGTCACCGAAGACGTCTGCTGAGGGCTGATCTCCATGCTCACGCCGTGGTTTACCATACAGAAACCGTGAGTCACATCCTCAATGGTATCCTGGTTGGTAACATACACAGTCACCTCGTCGCCCTGTTTTACCTTGAACTCATTCAAGCCAAACATAGGTGCAACCGACGTCATGTATACGCGAACCTTGTTACCGTCGCGAATCACCTTGTTGTCAGACTCCAGCGTAACGCCATCTTTCTCTGCCTGAGCACGAGCACCGGCGAAATACGGATCGTCGCGAGTGTATACCTTCTTGGTCTTGATCTGATCACGACGAACCAGAATACAGTCGTGTGGCTCTGCGAACGCAGGACCATCGTGAACCAGCTTCATTTCCTCGCCAGAAATATCGATCAACTGATCGTTCTCCGGGTGCAGAGGGCCAACCGGCAGGAAACGGTCCTTCGAGAACTTCGACAACACAACCAGCCACTTGCCATCGGCATCGCGGGATTCCGTCAGAGACGCATGGTTATGGCCTGGCTGATAATGCACATCCAGCTTCTGGCGCAGGTAGTTCACCTTTTCACCATTGTAGTGCTTGATGGCATCTGCAATGTTCCACTTGGCTACCTGACTGTCGATAAATAGCGTGGTGTATGCGTTACCACGGCCATCGTAGGTAGTATGCAGAGGCCCAAGACCCAACTCTGGCTCGGCAACAATCACGTCACGAAGTTCAATCTTGTCATCAAACACATCGTCCAGCTTGTCGATGGCAATCACCGAGCAGGTTGGCGACAACTTACCGGCGGCAATGAAGTACTTGCCATCTGGTGAGGTGTTAACGCCGTGCGGATTCTTTGGCACAGGAATGTAACGGGTCAGCCTGGATTTGCCACGGCCATCAACCACTGGAACTTTAGAGTCGCCCAGGGTCTTGAAATCGCCATTCTTGACGGCTTCCTCAATGCGTTCAATGTTGAACACAACTACCCAGTCGCGGTCGTTACGCATGGTACCGGCCAGATCCGTGGCTTTCTCGGAGTTATAGCAGGTAGAAGCCGCATATTTGCCAGTGTAATCGGCGTCGGTGTTGTCCAGGTTGCCGTCTACAATTACCTGCCAGGCGACTTCCATGGTTTCCGCATCCAGTGCGTTAAACATGGTGTAGCTGTTCTCCATGGAGAAATCGCTACCATCGTTGGGATGCGGAATCATATATTCTGCGTTGCAGAACACATACTTGGTGTGCGGCACTTTCTGCAGGCGCAAACCGTGAATAGCCTGCACGTTCGGGATGTGAGTAATCTTGTCGCACTTCATGATATCCAGACGGATACGCGCTACACGAGTGTTGGCTTTATCGTTGATGAACAGGTATTTGCCATCGTAACGACCGTCGGTCATGGAAACGTGCGGGTGGTGACAATCGCCGTTCAGGTAGGTTTTGTCGCGGCCCAGAATATCCTTACTTTCGTTGGTGATACCCCAGCCTGTAGCTGAATCAACGTTGAATACGGGGATCCGCATGATTTCACGCATGGAGGGAACGCCAAGAACACGAACCTCGCCCTGGTGACCACCGCTCCAGAATCCGTAGTATTCGTCCAGCTCGCCTGGCCCAACGTGGATCTTGTTCTGGGCTTCCTTCGCTGCAGCAGCAAAAGACTCACGAGTCATTACAGCACCACCCAGGCCAGCAGCACCCACTGCACCAGCCAGTGCAGTCGCTCCCAGGAAACGGCGACGGCTTAGCCCACTTTCGCCATTTTCGGCAACCTCGGTTCCTAACTCATCTTTCTTTTTCATAGCATTGAACTCCGTTATTGGTAATGGCGGTTCTATTTCTATTTCTGTTTCTCTTTTTTTTGGTTTTACACTGCTACGTCACCTGCACCACTGGAATTCCCTCCGGGTGGCCCGGTGCGTTATGACCACGACGCTTGCCACGACGCTTAACGATAAGCGGAGGACATTTATGGTCATCGAAATAAGTCATCTGGCAATCCAGACAGTAATGACATTCCTGATAGTTGATGGTGCCGTCAGGATGAATAGCCTGAACTTCACATTCCTTGGCACACAGCTGGCAGGGATTGCCACATTCCTTCCGACGCTTCAGCCAGTCGAAAACGCGCAACTTGGTTGGCAGTGCAAGCGCAGCTCCCAGCGGACACATATAGCGGCAGAAGACCTTGCGGGTGAAAATATTCACCACCAGCAGGAGCAGCGCGTAAGTCACGAAGGGCCAGCTACGATCAAAATGCAGGGTGATCGCAGTTTTGAAGGGTTCGATCTCTGCCATTTTCTCAGCCGTCGCCAGGGAGTCCAGAGACACCCCGAACAGCACCAGCAGAATGATGTACTTCAACGCCCACAAGCGCTCATGGATGGGCCAGGGCACGGTGTACTGAGGTATTTTCAAGAACCGTGCAATCTCGTTGATCAGTTCCTGCAAGGCTCCGAATGGGCACAGCCAACCGCAATAAACAGCACGTCCCCATAGCAGCACGATGCCAGCCACGGCAGCCCAGAGCACAAAGATAATCGGATCAATCAGGAAGGTTTCCCAGGTGAAGCCGCTGACCAGACTGTGCACAAACGCCAACACGTTAACGATAGACAACTGGCCCAGCGCATACCAACCAATGAAGAACAGGGTGTAGGTAAGAAATGCGTGGCGAATCCAACGGGTGATCTTTGGCTTTTTCACCAGCCAGTCCTGGAAGAACAGAATCAGTAACAGCACACCAATTCCGATGCCCAGAACGATTACCTGGAACTGGCGCTGATACCAAACCTGAACCCACAGTGGCTGAGACTCCAGCCATTCCTCTTCGGTAAGGACAGGCTCTGCACGGGTGTAATACTGGTCCGGCAGCTGGAATTCGAGTGGAAAGACCTGAAACTCACTGTCCAGAGGGCCCGTCTGACGCTTTACAGTCAGCTCCAGAGTCCAGGGCGCGCCCGGGTCAAAGTTGTGCTGCTGGCGAATAATGAAAATCGCCATTTCCTTGAAGCTGGGCATGCCCGCTGCGTAAACATCGCTGAGGCGGAAAAAGTCGAGGTCGCGGAAGTTGAAGGTATCGCCGTACTGACGAATCTGAACGCGGTCGAATATACCCCCGCGCACATAGCCTGAACCCTTGAAGGAATACTCGCCGTTAGCCATTACGGCAATCGCCTGCTCGCCTTCCTTCAACTCAGACATCAACCAGTCATACTGCTTTTCGCCCAGCAGGTTCCGGCCAATTACAGGTGTATCCAGGTAGGTCGCATACAGATCAATCAGCGGCTCATCACGCTCACCAGGAGCTGCAATTTCAACGCCTTCTGCCTCGGTGCCCTTGAAGGAGTCATCTACCTGACCCTTGCTGAGCAACATGCGGCGAATTGAGCCGTCGCCGGTCAACTCTTCCCAAGTGCGAGGCACAAAACCGTCTTTGATAACCTCGGCCGTTGGCGGACGCTTGGTGCCACTGCCTTCTACAAGCCCAAGCTCGACACCCACCCGATGGGCAGTTCGCATTATGACTTCGTTGATTACCATAACCGTTACTGTGGCACCGGATAGGCCATCAACAGCAATCTTGCGCTCAGTAGAGGTGCCACCAACAGTGACCCGCTGATCTGCCTTCAAGCCGGTGTACTGATCGGTAAAAGCGTGCATTTTGCTTTCGGGAATACCCACAAGAAGTATGGGCTCATCATGGTGAATCACTTTGGCAAAGCGGATAGTGCCTTCGGTATCCAGCACCACCATGGCATTGAGTGGCTTGCCGGAATAGGCAGGAGTCTGGACAAAATCAAGAGACTGATAGGCATAACCTTTCAGCTCGTCATCGGCGTACAGCTCTTGAATGGCTCGGTTGCCTTCCCGTGGTTCAAACCGGGTTACTTCGGGGAAGGCCGATTGGATAACCTGTCGACCGGAGATTGGCTCATACTGGCTGAGCGGCTCGGCCTGAGCCACCGGCATGGTCGCCAGAAACAGGACAAAGAAACAAAAGACACTGCGGAAAATAACGTTCAAAACAAGCTCCCGACGAAACCAACGAATCACTTATGCCTGAATCAAACAGCCTAAGTGATTGTCAGATAAAACAAATACCTCTTTATGGATACTGTTTGCAATGAATGGGAAAACAAAGAGTCAGATCAACCGAGGCTAACCGCGTTCCCACTCTTATCCAACGGAAGGTAATTGCTGACATGTCCCAAACGAATAGACTCAACCATCATGGTCAGTGGCTGCTGGGCTTCATCGGTAGATGGAGGTGTGCCCCCTCTGCCCGACATGGCCGCAACGAATACCACGTCCCATGACTGGCCCGTGCCTTCCGACTCTTCAACCAGTGCTGCAAACTCCAAAACCTCTTCCAGTGCTTTGTCTACGCAGATAACAGGCGTAAGCGCGCCACCCTCGCCTCGCTCGAACGCGGCTTTTTCGTCTGCAGATGCATCATCTGGCAGTTCCGCCCGACAAAAAACAAACAAAAGGCGCTGGGGCTCGTGTTCGCTTTTTGCTGTTTTGATCAAATCACTGTAACTGCTAATCATGAAGACAATATCCTTTCGATTTTCTACTGACTGATTTCGATCAATCGCTTGGGGTCGGAGATAAACAGTTTGCTCCGGTTTACGCGCACAAGTCCGTTGGACTTCAAATCTGCCAAAATCCGCGAAAAGGTTTCCGGTTGCATGGCAAGCCTGGACGCAACCAGACACTTTGGCAAAGGCAATTCCACCTCTCCCCCCTCGGAAACACCATTGGGCAGCAAGTCGATCAGGTATCGGATCAATCGATCACGGGCGTTTTGAACCGTCATAATCTCAAGATCGTGAAACCGGGAAACAGCGCGCTTGGCGTAATGCCGCAGGGCTGCATTGGCGTACTCCGGCTTGCTCTCAAGCAGGTCCTGATAGGCTTTCACCGGAATCATCAGAACTTCACTGGATTTCAATGCCTCAGCGTAGCAGGCATAGCGGGCCGGATCGGCATAAATCATCACTTCTGCAAAGCAGTCGCCAGGGGCAATGCTGTCAAGAGTGCGGTCAATGCCGGAGGAATCCAGCCGATACAAGCGCAAGCGCCCGGATACCACAAAGAAGAAATGGTGGGCCGGCATATCCTGCCGGTAAAGCAGTTGGTGGTGCCCCAGGCGAAGGCGGCGGGATTGCAGTACGAGATTTTCAAAGTCTTCGTCGCTGAGCGTGTTAAACAGGGCGTGGCTGCGCATTGGCTGCAGTCCACTTTCACCGCTGGTGAACTCATTGACCGCCAACACAACAGGTTTGGCGTAGCGGGTTTGTGCAGATTGCGCAGCTATCATTGATTTATCCCCTTTCAAATCATGCATTCAAAATCATGTTTTAGATAATAGGAGGATACTCCTGAAAAATCGCTCCCCCCATGGGGGTAGTATCACGGATACTTGGCAATAATTGACTTAACGCAATATTTCGCATTGCTACCTATTTTCCAGAAAAACGCCCGTGTTCATGTTTTTAATTACTGCATCAAGGGTGAGTCAGGCAGCTCAAGGTCCACACCCTCAACGCCAGTCTCGACGGCCAGAACCTGCAAATACTGGCGAAACGCACGGCGGGTCACACTTTCACTGAGGTACTGACGAATTTGCGGTTTTACATGCTCGTACGGCAGCTGTTCGCCATCAATACGTTGATCGACTCTCACAATGTGCCAGCCGTACCGGCTTTCGATCAATTCCGGGTTCAGGCCCTCTTTGAGCGTCAGTACTGGCCGCTCAAACTCTTCTACGGTCTGCCCCTTGCTTATCTGCCCGAGGCTACCACCCTGGTGACGGGATTCACACGCAGAGTACTGCTTGGCCAGCGGCGCAAACTGGGCGCGGCCTTCGATCAGCGAAGTCAGTAACTGCTGCCCGATTTCTTCCTGACGCATACGCTCCTGCACATCGTCCGGCGCTGCAGCCAGCAGTATGTGGCTCACTGCCATCAGGGTCGGGCTACGGAAGCGCCCGGGATTGGCTGCATGGAAGCGCTCACAGTCGGCTTCGCTGGGTTCCGGCACATCCAGTTCCTGCTCCAGCACCCGGGCAATCATGGCCTCTTCATCCAGCTCTTCTGGTAGCTTCAGCGTTTGGGCCTGCTGTAACAGAAGTTCGCGAATAACAAGACTCTTGGCAGCTTCGTGCCAGGCTTCGGCAACTTCTTCTGCCGGGTGGTGCTGCATTTCCCTGGCAATATCCTCTTCAGATATCAGGGTTTCACCCACATACACTGGCGGAAACTGGTTTCTGGGTTTTTCGGGTTCACCGGTGGGGATAAGTTGCATGGTAGGTCTCCGTATATGTTTTCAGTGGGGCTACCCCCTCTCCCCCAGCCCCTCTCCCGCGAGGGGAGAGGGGCGAGGAAGCGCTTTATCTCTTACGCCCGCTTGCGCACAACCTGGTATTTCCGGCCGAAGTACTCCAGCGGCACACTCAACATGTGCACCAGACGGGTGAACGGGAAGAGTACAAAGATCGTCAAGCCCAGGAACATATGAAGCTTGTAAATCCAATGTACGCCAGCCACGTAGTCTGCAGCGCCACCCTGGAAGGTGAATATTGCCTGTGCCCAGCCTGCCAGTTGCAGCATGGTGCCGCCATCAAGGTGGCCCAGTGTCGGGAAGATAGTCAACAAACCCAGCACAACCTGAACGACCAGTATGATGATGATCATGTTGTCAGCGAAGGTACTGCTGGCCTTGACCCTGGGATCGGTCAGCCGGCGATAGGCCAGCATGGCGCCCCCTACCAGGCACATCACACCTGCAATACCGCCAACCACAATTGCCAACACCTGTTTGGTGCCTGCGGTCATGAACGGCTCGTACATAAAGTGCGGAGTTAACAGGCCAACCAGGTGGCCAAAGAAAATCACCAATATGCCCACGTGGAATAGCACGCTGGCCATTACCATGTTTTTCTTGCTCAACATCTGGGTGGAGTGAGCCTTCCAGGTGAACTGGCCGTGGTCATACCGCGCCCAGGTACCTACAACCATCACTACCAGAGCGATGTACGGATAAATTCCGAAAAGCAGTGTATTCAGATAAGACATCATCTTGGTCTCCTCTTGCGCCTTCAGGCGTCTCTCGCGGCAGCACGCGCCTGAGCGGGCGTTACATCCGTCATCAGATGATCACTGAGGTGAATGGTTTGGGTCTGCTCCATCTCACGGCGGCGCTGGCCAACAACACCACCTGTATTGCAGGAACTGCCCTGGTCATCCACAAACTTCACCATTTCTTCTTCCCAGACCTTGTCCAGCGCTTCCGCTGTATCGTCACGCTCTTCCGAGGCCACGAGTTGTGCCAGTTCCTGACGGTCTGTTTTACGTCCGGACAGTTCCAGCAACGAGTCCATGGCTACGTGATACATACTTTCGCGCTGATACAGACGTTCGCCCAGAAGACCCAGAATGTGGTGGATGTCTTCCAGCCAGTTCTGGATTTCTTCCCAGGGCCGCGTCGACAGATACTCCAGAAACAGCGGAAGGTAATCCGGCAATTCCTTGGCATCGATTTCCAGCCCGTTGGCGCGATATTGCTCCATCAGATCAACCATCGCCTGGCCACGGTCACGGGATTCTCCATGCACGTGCTCAAACAACAACAGCGAGGTGGCGCGGCCCTTATCGAAGGTGCCCGTATAGGCTTCTTCAAGGTCCAGCAGATTACCCTCACACAAGCGGTCAATACACTCGAGCAATTGCTCCTTGTTTTTCCGTGGCAGCCTGCTGTCCTCCAGGACAGCAGCAACCATGGCGTCTTTGGAGGCCTGAAGTTCAGCGGAGGGATACTCCAGAATTCGTGCCAGTACTTTCAATAATTTCATGCGGCCTCCTTACTTCTGCAGCTGTTTGGGGTCGACTTGCTTCACCGTGGTCAGCTTCTGCACCATGGAGGTAGTGTTTTTACGACCACCAAACATGCTGAATTCACTGTCACCACCGCTGCAACCGTCGCCGAAGCTGAAGCCGCAACCACCGCGCTCACCGTGTGCATCCGGGAAGGCTTCCTTCGCCAGTTCACGATGGCTGGTGGGAATCACGAAACGGTCCTCGTAATCCGCAATAGCCAGATAACGGTACATTTCATCGGCTTGAGCCTTGGTCAGGCCGACCTCCTCCAGTGCACGCAGATCTTCAACGCCATCGACGGTTTCTGCGCGCTTGTACAGGCGCATGGCCATGATGCGCTTGAGCGCACGCACTATCGGCTTCTCGTCACCCGCGGTAAGCAGGTTGGCCAGATACTTCACCGGGATACGCAGGCTTTCGATCTTCGGCAGTATGCCGTCAAACTCAACCTTGCCAGCTTCAGCTGCAGACTGGATCGGGCTTAGTGGCGGAACGTACCAAACCATCGGCAGAGTGCGGTATTCCGGGTGCAGTGGCAGAGCCAGCTTCCAGTCCACTGCCATCTTGTATACCGGGCTGCGCTGAGCCGCCTGGATTACGTTCATTGGTATGCCGTCTTTCGTGGCCTGCTCAATGACTTTCGGATCGTTCGGATCCAGGAAGATCTCAAGCTGCTTTTCGTAAAGCTCATGCTCGCCCGGAGTGCTGGCCACTTCTTCAATGCGGTCGGCATCGTAAAGCAGCACACCCAGGTAGCGAATACGGCCTACGCAGGTCTCGGAGCACACGGTCGGCATACCAGCTTCAATCCGCGGGTAGCAGAAAATGCACTTTTCAGACTTACCGGTTTTCCAGTTGAAGTAGATCTTCTTGTACGGGCAGCCGGATACACACATCCGCCAGCCACGGCACTTGTCCTGATCGATCAGTACGATGCCGTCTTCTTCCCGCTTGTAGATAGCGCCACTTGGGCAGCTTGCCACACAGGTAGGGTTCAGACAGTGCTCGCACAGACGCGGCAGATACATCATGAATGTGCTTTCAAACTGACCGTAAATGTCGGCTTGAATCTGGTCGAAGTTTTTATCCTTACGACGCTTGGCAAATTCAGTACCCAGGATTTCTTCCCAGTTCGGGCCCCACTCGATTTTCTGCATGCGCTTGCCGGAGATCAGCGAACGTGGCCGTGCAACCGGCTGGTGCTTGCTGTCGCCTGCGGTGTGCAGGTGCTGATAATCGAAATCAAACGGCTCGTAGTAATCGTCAATTTCCGGCAGGTCCGGGTTAGCGAAAATGTTCGCCAGTACCCGGAACTTACCGCCAATGCGCGGGCGGATTTTGCCACTGGCATCACGCATCCAGCCGCCTTTCCACTTGTCCTGGTTTTCCCACTCTTTCGGGTAACCAATGCCGGGTTTGGTTTCTACGTTGTTGAACCAGGCGTATTCCATGCCTTCACGACTGGTCCACACGTTTTTACAAGTCACTGAACAGGTATGGCAACCGATGCACTTGTCCAGGTTCAGCACCATGCCTACTTGGGAACGGATCTTCATTTTACAGCCTCCTGAACAGTGTCGTTGCCTTCGCCGTCAAGCCAATCAACGTTTTTCATTTTGCGCACCACCACAAACTCGTCGCGGTTGGAACCCACGGTTCCGTAATAGTTAAAGCCGTAAGAGAACTGCGCGTAGCCACCAATCATATGAGTGGGCTTCGGGCAGGCCCGGGTTACTGAGTTGTGGATACCGCCGCGGGTACCGGTAACTTCAGAGCCCGGAATGTTCACAATCCGCTCCTGAGCGTGGTACATCATCATCATGCCCGGCATAACCCGCTGGCTCACCACCGCCCGGGCTGCAATAGCACCGTTGGCGTTGAACACTTCTACCCAGTCGTTGTCTTCCACACCCACATCGCGGGCATCGTCTTCACTCAGCCACACAATGGGGCCACCGCGAGACAGGGTAAGCATCATCAGGTTATCGCTGTATGTGCTGTGAATGCCCCACTTCTGGTGCGGCGTCAGGAAGTTCAACGCTTTCTCAGGGTTGCCGTTAGGCTTGGCATTCAGCAGAGGTGCAGCCGCTTTGGTATTGATGGGCGGACGGTACACCAGCAAGCTTTCACCAAAGGCACGCATCCACTCGTGATCCAGGTAGAACTGCTGACGGCCTGTCAGCGTGCGCCAGGGGATCAGCTCATGCACGTTGGTGTAACCAGCGTTGTAGGACACGTGATCGTCTTCCAGACCAGACCATGTGGGGCTGGAGATGATCTTGCGCGGCTGAGCGACTATGTCGCGGAAACGAATCGCCTCGTGCTCCTTGCCCACCGCCAGGTGGCTGTGGTCCAGACCGGTAAACTCCGACAACGCAGCCCAGGCTTTAACCGCCACATGGCCGTTGGTTTCCGGAGCCAGCGTCAGAATCACTTCTGCTGCATCAATGGCACTTTCAATTTTCGGACGGCCTGCGTTCGCTCCGTCGATGTGCTTGTAGTTCAGCTCACCCAGGAACTTCACTTCTTTTTCGGTGTTCCAATTAATCCCCTTACCGCCGTTACCCAGCTTGTCCATCAAAGGCCCAAGGGAGGTAAAGCGCGCGTAGGTATTTGGGTAATCCCGCTCCACGGTGATGAAACTCGGCGCTGTTTTGCCCGGAATCAGCTCACACTCGCCTTTTTTCCAGTCTTTAACATCGAACGGCTGGCCCAGCTCGGCTGCGGCATCGTGCATCAGCGGCAGGGTAACCACGTCTTTCTCAACACCCAGATGGCCTTCCGCCGCCTTGGAGAAGGACTTGGCGATGCCTTTGTAGATTTCCCAGTCACTGCGGGATTCCCACGCGGGATCGGTCGCAGCGGTCAGCGGGTGGATGAACGGGTGCATATCTGATGTGTTCAGATCGTTCTTTTCGTACCAGGTAGCGGTAGGCAGAACTATGTCTGAATACAGGCAGGTGGTAGACATGCGGAAGTCGAGTGTAACCAACAGGTCCAGCTTGCCTTCAGGAGCCTCGTCACGCCACTTCACTTCCTCTGGCTTCATGCCGCCATTGTGTCCGAGATCTTTGCCCTGCAGCCCACTGGTGGTACCCAGCAGGTACTTGAGCATGTACTCGTGACCCTTACCGGAAGAGCCCAGCAGGTTGGAGCGCCAGATAAACATGTTGCGCGGGTGGTTCTCAGGCGCTTCCGGATCTTCCGATGCAAAGGCCAGTGAACCGTCCTTCATGGACTGGGTCACGTAGGCAGGCACATCCATACCGGCTTTTTCAGCTTCTGCTGCTATGGTCAGCGGGTTGCGATTAAGCTGTGGCGCAGATGGCAACCACCCCATGCGCTCGGCACGCACGTTGTAGTCGATCAGGCTTCCACCGAACTTGGACTTGTCGGCCAGAGGCGACAGAATCTCGCTCACATCCAGCTTCTCGTAGCGCCACTGCCCGGAATGGGCGTAGAAGAACGAGGTACCGTTCATCTGACGTGGTGGACGCTGCCAATCCAGACCAAATGCCAGCGGCTGCCAGCCAGTCTGCGGGCGCAGCTTTTCCTGGCCTACGTAGTGAGCCCAGCCACCACCGCTCTGGCCGATACAGCCACACATAACCAACATGTTGATTAGCGCGCGGTAGTTCATGTCCATGTGATACCAGTGGTTCATACCGGCACCAACAATGATCATGGAACGGCCTTTGGTTTTATGGGCGTTCTCACCAAATTCACGGGCAATACGAATCACTTTTTCAGCGGGTACGCCGGTGATCTTCTCCTGCCAGGCCGGAGTGTACGGCTTGATTTCATCGTAGGAGGTTGCGCCGTCGTCTTCGCCCAAGCCACGGCTGATGCCGTAGTTGGCCATCATCAGGTCGTACACGGTAACCACGAGAGCTTCGCCACCATCGGCCAACTCTATTTTGCGGCTACCCAACTTGTGAGTCAGAGTGTCGCTGATTTCAACGGACTTGAAGTGGTCATGCTTGATGCCGCCAAAGTACGGGAAAGCTACATCAACCACTTCGTCATGCTTTTCAACCAGGGACAGTTGCAGGCTGACATCTTCAGTTTTGGCAGTTTGCTTCAGGTTCCACTTGCCCTTTTCGCCCCAGCGATAGCCGATAGAGCCGTTAGGCGCGGTCAGCTGGTTGCTGGCTTCATCAATGGCAATGGTTTTCCACTCGGGGTTGTTCTCTTCACCCAGACCACCCACCAGATCACTGGCGCGCAGGAACCGGCCAGGTACGTAACGGCCATCTTCCATTTTGTCGAGCTTTACCAGGTACGGCATGTCGGTGTAGCGACGCACGTAATCGGTGAAATACTCACTGGGGTTTTCGAGATGGAACTCTTTGAGGATGACATGCCCCATAGCTATACCCAGAGCGGCATCTGTACCCTGCTTGGGGTTCAGCCACTCATCCGACAGCTTGGAGACTTCTGCGTAATCCGGGGTAATGGCAACGGTCTTGGTGCCCTTGTAGCGCACTTCGGTAAAGAAGTGGGCATCCGGCGTACGGGTTTGAGGCACGTTGGAACCCCAGGCAATGATGTAGCCTGAGTTGTACCAGTCGGCAGATTCAGGAACGTCGGTCTGCTCACCCCAGACTTGCGGAGAAGCCGGTGGCAAATCGCAGTACCAGTCATAGAAGCTCAGACACACGCCGCCGATCATCGAAAGATAACGGCTACCAGAGGCGTAGGACACCATAGACATAGCCGGGATTGGCGAGAAGCCGATGATGCGGTCCGGGCCAACTTTCTTGGCGGTGTATACGTTTGCCGCACCAATCAGTTCGTTAACTTCATCCCAGCTAGAACGCACAAAACCGCCCATACCACGGCGGGGTTTGTACTCGGCGGTTTTCTTGGGGTCTTCTACAATGGAAGCCCAGGCTTCAACCGGGTCATTGAACTGGATGCGGGCTGCGCGCCAAAGCTGCATCAAATGCTTACGCATCAGTGGATACTTCAGGCGGTTGGCACTGTACATGTACCAGGAATAACTGGCGCCACGTGGACAGCCGCGAGGCTCGTGGTTAGGCAGATCCGGACGGGTACGGGGGTAATCGGTTTGCTGGGTTTCCCAGGTCACCAGGCCGTTTTTGACGTAGATTTTCCAGCTACAGGAGCCAGTGCAGTTTACGCCGTGGGTGGAGCGCACAATTTTGTCGTGCTGCCAGCGCTGGCGATAGCTATCTTCCCAGTCACGATTTACATCGTGGGTTTCGCCGTGGCCGTTCGCGAAGGACTCGCGCTTTTTACTGAAGTAGCTCAGCTTGTCGATCAAATGACTCATGGTCTCTCTCTCCATCAACCCGTCTGCGGATCGTTTTTCCGAATTAGAACCATTGTGTGGGAGAAAAACCCTGAAATCTGCGTGGTTACTACCACATAACCCGGCTCTACCACCGAGGAGGTATAACCGTTATATCCCCGGATGGAGGAGTGCGTTTCGTTCGTGGCGGCGGTTAAAGCGGGCAAACATGAACTGGCACACACAGAGCAGGATAAACACGATCATGAATACGGCACTGCGAACCCCCAACCAGTGATTCACCGCACCGAACAGAACAGGCAACAGGAAAGCCACTGAGCAGGCGCCGACCAGCAGCAGTCCAGCGACAAATGCAGCATTGTTACGACTCTCGATAATAACCATTCTCTGCAGACTGCCCATGGCACTTCCAAGCGCCACTCCGAGCACAACCACAAAAATCCTTTCAACATTCATGGGTAGAGCAAACTCAATCCTGATGGTTGCATCCACACCCCGAATAAACAGTGTCATAGGCGGGTAAGACAACACCACCAAGGCCACCAACCCAACAAAAAGAGACCGACTAATAACTTTAGGACTGCCATATCGATCAGACATGCCTCCGCCGAGAATCTGCGCCAGCGCTCCGGGTATAATGAACCACTGCGCCAGCCTGGCACCCGTTCCCACCTGAAGGCCAAACTGAGAGGAAAGGTAATCCGGAAGCCACAAAGCCAACGCAAAAAAACTTCCGGCAACCACGCCAAAGAAGGCACCCAACTGCCAAACACTTTGTTGGTTGAGGTGCCCGAACAAAACCTTCAGGGAGGTTTCCGTTTGCGGGTCAGCAATCGCATCATCAGGATCGGTAAGCAAAAGCAGCAGCGCCAGCACCAGCAATAGAACAATGAGGTACGCCAAGGGAACGCCATGCCAGGAGAAGGCTTCATGAAAGAGAGGGACAAGATAATAGGTAAACCCGGCACCGGTAACGCCGGCACCAAACACTCCCAGCACCAGGCCAAGCCTCTGGGGTTGGCAATTGCTGGTAACAAACTGCAATCCGGCACTGTAAAAGCCGCCGGCAAGCCCCAGCCCGCCCGCTGCCAGCAGATAACCCGGAAACGTATCTGTGGTAAGTAACACCACCATGCAGACTGCAAGCCCGGCAAGACAAAAAAGCATTATGCGCCGGGCACCAAACTTCCGGGCGGCGAGCCCGGCAGGTACAGCAAGCAAAGCGCTAACCGCCATGGGCATGGCGAGCAGCAGGCCAAACTGAAGATTGCTAAGGCTGAGCTCGGCTCTCAGGTGTATCCCAGCCACTGCAAACAGCGTCCAGCAGCCAGCCGCAATAACAAAGCCTGTTACTGCAAGCGGCAAAACAACGGCAAGTGATGCCAGCCGTCCGTCTTCCTGATCCGCCTCTGACCCCATCCTACAGCGCCTTTTTGAGCCACTATTCACACCGTCTTTCAGTGTCAGCTTTTGCCCTGAGACAGGTCAAAGACTATGATGGGATACCAACCATTGGGGTAATTGACTATCCTCAAGGAGGTATTCAAGCCCGGCGACTGTCAAGATGAGACTGAATGAAATCCAGAAGCCCTCTTGTTAACCGGATTGCTATCGTAGTGTGCGCTGTTGTGCTGACCTCTATTGTCAGCATGGCTACGACGCTGGCGGTTTCAAAAAGCATCGAAGGGAACGCAACTGCTATTAATCTGGCGGGCGCTCTGCGTATGGGTGCGTTCCGGCTGTTGTCTCACGTTGCCAGCCCGGGCGAAGGCGAAGCCAGCAAAAACAGCATTCAGAGCCTGACATCCCGGTACGAACTCGGCCTTAACGACCGCAATATCGTTCGCTCTATTCCTGCTGCTGAAGATCACCCTCTGGCAAAACAGTATCAAACCATCCGCAGCTATTGGGAGCAAACCCTGCGCCCCGGCCTGGAAGCACACCCACAGGGGGCACCTGTGAGCGCCGAGATGCTTCTGGCTACGGAAACCTATGTAAGCTCCGTAAACCAACTCGTCAGCATGCTTGAACGACGCACCGAAGCGCGAATTGGCCTGTTACACCTTATCCAGATCATCAGCCTGGCCTTTTCCATCCTCATTATTGTTGCCCTGTTTGTTGACCTGCGTAACAGAGTGCTTAAACCCCTGCGCAAGCTGGTGAACATTGCGGGGGCTGTTGGTGAGCAAGACTTCACCCAGAAGGCCAACATGAAGGGAAGCGACGAACTGGCACAGCTGGGCAGCGCGTTTGATCAGATGAGCAGCGAACTCGCCCTCACCTATTATGAACTTGAAGAGCGCGCTCGCAGCAAAACCGATGAACTGGAAAAAAGCCATGCGGCCCTCCAATTGCTCCATACTGCCAGCCGCAACCTGTTTGCCAACCATGATCTGTGCAGCGGCGCAGTGCCCATGTTGCAAGAGCTGGAACAGCTCCTGGATATAGGACCAATTCGGCTTTACCTTCACGACAAAGAAGCTGCAGAGCCTGTGCAGGTTGTTACTACCGCCTCAACAGACCGCCCTTTCTATTGCCGTGACCACCACTGCAACGCTTGTCTGGTTACACCGGAAATCTACGACGAGCTTCCGATAGAAGATAACGATGGGCGCAGGTTGCTATTGCCCATACGTACACCCGGCAAACTCCTCGGCACTTTGGAGGTGTGGTACCCTGTAGAAACCGGGCTTTCGGATACCGCTCGGCGCCTGCTGGAAACGCTTAGCGACCAACTGGCAACCGCCATTTTCCTTGAACGTCAGATTAACGAAGAGCAACAGCTCACACTGGCCGAGGAGCGCACCGTCATCGCCCGGGAGCTCCACGATTCTTTGGCACAATCGCTGTCCTATCTGAAAATGCAGGTAGCCCGCATGCGCAGGCTGAACATTGAGGGCGACCAGAAAAACGCCCACGAGGCCATTCTGGACGAGCTGAGCACGGGGCTGAACAGTGCCTATCGCCAGCTAAGGGAATTGCTGGCCACCTTCCGGCTAAAGCTGGACACCCCCGATCTACTCACAGCTCTGCGCAAAACCATTGAGGAGTTTTCAACGCGTTTGGGGAAACCCGTAGGGTTGAATTACAATCTACCTCCCCAAGCCCTGTCGCCCAACGAGGAAATACACACACTGCAAATTGTGCGTGAGGGCCTGGCCAACGCGGTTAAACATGCAGACGCCACAGAAGTTAGCGTGGACATACTATTTGAGTCGCCCCAGGTAAAGGCAAAAATACGAGACAATGGTAAGGGCTTGCCGGAGGACGGTCAGCCAGTCAACCATTACGGGCTGATCATCATGCAGGACCGTGCCCGTACTCTCGGGGGGCAGGTTGTGGTACAAAACCACGGAAGCGGTGGCGTTGAGGTAATCCTGACATTCGTTCCGAAAAGCCGGCACCTGATTCCCACCGAAGCACCGAGCGCCTGAATATCAAAAAAAAGCGGCAATTCACATGAGCCGCCATGCAATCAAGAGAGAGGAAGCGAAGTACCATGCCCGATGTAGCGTCTGACACACCCGCCAGCATATTGCTGATCGACGACCACCCATTGTTGCGCCAAGGCATCAAACAGCTCGTCGAAATGGAAGGGGATATGGTAGTCGCTGGCGAGGCAAGCAATGCCTCCGACGGCATACAACTGGCAACCGAGCTCGAACCCGACTTGATTCTGATGGACCTCAACATGCCGGAAGTAAGCGGCATTGACGCACTGAAAAAACTGCGGGAACTGAATGTGAGCTCGCGCATCGTGATGTTTACGGTGTCTGACCAGGAAGATGACGTAGTCGCTGCTCTGCGTGCCGGTGCCGACGGCTACCTTCTGAAAGACATGGAACCGGAAGACATGATTGCCCAGTTGCGCCAGGCGGCCTTGGGGAAGATGGTCATCAGCGACAGGCTGACCACACTGCTTGCTGAGGCCCTGCGCTCCAACAAGCCCCAACAGGCCTCGCGCCCGGACTTCGACAGCCTGACCCCCCGGGAAAAGGACATTCTTCGGCTTATCGCAGAAGGCCTTTCCAACAAGATGATTGGCCGCAAACTGGATATCAGTGACGGCACGGTAAAAGTGCACGTAAAGCACCTGCTTAAAAAGCTCAGCTTGCGCTCCCGTGTGGAAGTCGCTGTGTGGGCTGTAGAAGAAGGCCTGCACAAGGGCTGAGCTATATCAAATCAAACCCGGCGCATTTTGTTTACTCTGGGCAGTCTGAATTCACTGCCCGGAGTTGATTATGGCCCTGCCCGTGTCTATTAGGTTACCCCTGCCCCCTAAACCCCTGGTCAGCGATTCTCTGGCGTTACTTTCTGAATACCTCCCGTCGCCATTTCCCTTGCTTGGCGCCATAGACCGGTCGATCCCGATTCCCATAAAGCAGCTCGTTGCCGAAGCGCCTCTCAACCGTTTTTTTGCCGAGGCCATTGCCGATGGTGAATTTGATGATTTTGAAGGGCGCCGTATCCGCCTGGAAATAAACGGCGGTCACCCGGGCATTACATTCGGTTTTTGGGCAGGCAGGCTCCGAGTGCTGGACGGCCCTGGCGAAGCCACCATCAGAGGCTCCCTTTTGGCCTTCAAAACCCTCGCGGAGCGCCGGCAAGACCCTGACCAACTATTCTTTCAAAGACGCTTGGTAGTTGAGGGTGATACTGAATTGGGCCTGGGGCTGAAAAATCTGCTGGACAGCCTGGAGTGGGATTTCAAACTCCCGAAGTTGCATTTATTCTGACGCCCTCTGTTACTGGAGCCATATCAAACCCATGCGACCCTGTGCGATGGTTCAACAACAGACACACAGAACCTAAACACAGAATCCTGCACGGATTCACACAGTGAGCGCACGGATGGACAACATTCAAATAATGACCCTGGCTGAAAAACTCAGCCTTACAGCGGCCTTTGTATTCTTTATGACAGGGCTACTGACAGGCATCTGGAAATACTGGTGCATGGCCAATAGTCCGAAGGCCGCAGCGCCCCGGTATGTGGACATAGCCCACCGCAGCTCCCTCATGTACAGCTTCGCGGCCATGTTACTGGGTTGGCTTGCCAGCCACAGTGTGTACCCGGATTGGCTGAACACACTGGCCGCCGTGTGCGCATTGGGCTTTTTTGCCTTTGCTATTGGCACCTATATCATCCATGGTTTTCTGCGGGATACCAGTAACCAGCTACGCAAGCCCCACCGACTGGGAGCCATAAACTTACCGTCCTGGATCGTCCACGGCTTTATGGTGGCATTGATTGTGGCTGAGGTGGGAGGCTCACTGATTTTGGGTAGCGGCGCCATGCTGTCAATCTGGTGATGTGATTCCGATTCGGGAGATTTTGGAGAACCCAAATGGAAAAAAGTGTTGTGATCCGACAGCTCCGAATCGGCAGCCTCAAGACATTGGCCGATACCGCCACCCTCAGCGGTATCTACAAGCAAGAAGTTGGCTCGGCCTACCTCAATACAAACGGCCTGAGCGACGACCACCAAGGTGACAAACACCACCATGGCGGGCCGGAAAAGGCCTTGCATCACTTTGCATCAGAACACTACAACCGGTTACGGCAGTTGCTTCCTGAGCCCGCTTCCGGACATTGCCAACCGGGTGCCTTTGGTGAAAACCTTGTCACCGAAGGGTTTACCGAAACCGATGTCTGTTCCGGCGATGTTTTCAGGATTGGGGAGGCTATTGTTCAGGTATCCCAGCCGCGTCAGCCCTGCTGGCGACTGAATCTGCGCTTTGGCATTCCGGATATGTCCCAGCGACTGCAAAGCAGCCTGAGAACCGGGTGGTATTACCGGGTATTGCAGCCAGGGATCATTCACCGGGGTGACACCCTGACTCTCGACCAACGGCCAAACCCCGAATGGCCTCTGAGCCGGATACTATCGCTGCTGTACGATTCCACACTGGAGCGAACGGCCCTGAAAGACATGGCTGAGCTGAAACAGCTCACCCCTAACCTGCGCGGGCTGGCACAAAAACGGCTGGAAACCGGCAAGGTTGAGGATTGGGAAAGGCGGCTATTTGGGCCGGTGATTAGTGAATAGCTTTCTGGCTACTCACTACTCACTAATCGCTATCGTTTGTTCCTGAGCGCCCGCTGCATGCAACTCCCCTATGGGCATTAGCGTCAAACCCAGATCCCGGGCACGACTCTCAAAAGCCGGTGACTCCGCCGGGGCCACAGTAACAAGCAGCCCACCACTGGTTTGAGGGTCACAGAATATCAGGGTGTCTGCATCGGCCATGTCGGCAATTTCCCCGGCAAAGGCCGCAGCATTGCGATAGGTGCCGCCCGGGATACAACCCTCTTCAATGTAGCGCTGTACATTCGGCAGAACCGGTACCGCCTTGCGATTGATACGAGCGCACAGGTTGCTGCCACGGCAAACTTCCAACAAGTGACCGGCAAGCCCGAACCCTGTGACATCGGTCATCGCGCTTACGCCAGCCAGCTCCGCAAAAACCTCGCCGGCTTTGTTCAGGGTCGCCATGGTTTCAACGGCTGTGGCCAAATCCGCCGGAGTAATCCGCTCCTTCTTCAAGGCGCTGGTCAGAATGCCCACACCCAGGGGCTTGGTGAGGTACAACAAATCCCCTGTTTGAGCCGTGTTGTTGCGAATAATGCGGTTTGTGGCCACCTGCCCGGTCACCGCAAGCCCGAAGATAGGCTCCGGCGAGTCGATGCTATGACCTCCCGCCAGGGTGATGCCGGCCTCGGCACAGACGGCTCGAGCGCCGTCGATCACCTGCCCGGCAATCTCCGGTGCCAATGTGGCCACCGGCCACCCTAAAATGGCAATGGCCATGATCGGGCGCCCTCCCATGGCGTAAACGTCGCTGATGGCATTGGCAGCGGCAATGCGGCCAAAATCGTAGGGCTCATCCACCACAGGCATAAAGAAATCCGTGGTGCTGATAATCCCTGTGCCATTACCAATATCCGCAACAGCTGCATCATCCCGACTCTCGTTACCCACCAGCAGCCGGGCATCGGGCCGCTCCGGAACCTTGGCGTGAAGAATCCGGTCAAGTACATCGGGGGCAATCTTGCAGCCGCAGCCAGCACCGTGGCTGAACTTGGTCAATCTGACGCTCAAATGATCTACCCCTTATCGTTAAAGGCTGGAGGATGAGACCTGGTCCATGCCTGGCTTGCCGTACCAGTACCCATTACAAGGTGGCGCTTCTACCAGCTGTAATGGGTCGGTCGCGGGTATCTCTCCGCGGCGAACCTGATCAAAACGGCGAACAACCTCTTCCATACCCTCGTGTTCCGGGCTCAGACGCACAGTCGCCACACCCATTCGCTCCATGCCCGGCATTTCCCGCATCAGGTCGTAGCGCGAGCCAGACAAGGTGGAGGTCCCGTTCAGGCGAAACAGCTCCTGGGATTCCCGGGAGCGCAACTCCAACCCATCCGGGTGCTGCAGACAGCGAAATTCGCAATTATCTTTAGGCAGATTGTAGTGCCTGGCAGTAAAGCAGCGGGATGACCAGGCCAGAGGCAGAAAGCCCCAGGCAAAGACTTCCGCGGGCAAATCCAGCCCTTCCGCTTTTAGCTCGGCAATCAATTGCTGCAAGGTGTCCTGGCCCAACTCGACGGGCAAGCTCCACCCCTTCAGCCCCTGCTTTGCCAATAGCTTAAGGGTTGCGCTGTTGTAGATGTTCATCGAAGGGCCGGTCACAAACGGCAGATTGTTCTGGGTGGCCAGTTGCAGTGCACTTTGATCGTTTGCCTCGATCAGATAGTCCTGCTGGCTACAAATTTTGCGCAACGCCCGCAGGTCTGCCTCCGATTCGATCAGGGTTTGTGTAGAAAGCACCACTTGCTTACCAGACTCCTTGAGCACACCGGCAATCTCCAGCCAATCAGCCAGCCTCAGCTCGCGGCGGCGGGAACAGACGGTTTCCCCCAGGTACACAGTATCAACCGGCCATTCAGCGGCATTGGCGTAAAAATCAAACACGGACTGCTTGGACCAGAACCAGAGGATCGGGCCCAGAGAAAGTTTCATCATGGGTTGCTCAGCCTTATTTCCATTTGCGGTGGTAGGCGCCGATGGTGGTCAAGCCACCTTCCGACAAACCCGCCAAGGTGCTATTCCAGGCGGGGTCCACATGGAAGTCCCCATTGCCCGAGCCCAGCCTGTCCAGCGCTTGCCGCCAGGTGCTGGCAACATCTGCGATGTAAGAGGGGCTACGTTGGCGCCCTTCAATTTTAACCGCACTGATTCCCAGCTCTTGCAGCTCTGGCAGCAAATCCAGTGTGTTCAGGCTAACCGGCTCCTCAATAGCATGGTAAACGCTGCCCTCCACCTCAAAACGACCTTTGCACAATGTTGGGTAGCCCGCAGATTCGCCTTTGCCATAGCGATCAATCAGCACGTCGTTAAGACGGGATTCCAGACCGTTCGGGGTTTCCTGCCAGCGCACAGCCTTGGCCGGTGAGCAGGCACCACGGGTATTAGGGGATTCGTCGGTAAGGTAGGAGGACAGGTAGCACCGCCCCTCTGCCATGATGCACAAGCTGCCAAAGGCAAACACTTCCAGCTCTACCGGGCTGTGTTTTGCGACACCGCGTACCTGATCTATAGACAGCACGCGAGGCAACACGGCGCGGCGGATATCAAAATTGTCCTTATAGAAGCGCAGGGCCTCGTAACTGGTGGCCGAGCCCTGCACCGAAAGGTGCCGGTGTACCTGCGGGTGTTTGTTGGCGGCATACTCCAACAGCCCCATATCGGCCAGGATAATCGCATCCACGCCCAAGGCGGCAGCACGGTCAACGGCAAACTTCCAGGTTTCCCAGCCGTCCGGCTGCGGGTAGGTGTTGATGGCACAGAACACTCTCGCGCCTTTGCTGTGGGCGTACTCAATCCCCTCACCTGCACGCTTGTCGTTAAAGTTGAGTCCTGCAAACTGGCGGGCATTGGTGCTGTCTTTGAACCCGAGATACACCGCATCGGCGCCGTTATCCACCGCTGCTTTCAATGCCGGCAAGCTACCGGCCGGACAAACAAGTTCCATGGACACTCCCCCTGTAAAGTTTGCAAAGACCATACGCGGGAGGGACTTCCGGGGCATTGACCTTTATCAGCAGAATCAAAGATACCCGGAACGACCACTGCGCCTACTCACCAAGAGGTACTCCACGCACCATTACGTATTGCCGGATATTCCTTCGTGATATCTGGCACTTAACATTAAAAAACATAGAGTTACCTGCATATACCTACCCCCAAAATACCTCGTATCGCCAATGGTGAGAGCGACTACACTTGATCACAATAGGCGCCATTCACACACAAGGGTGATCCCGATGAAAAACATCATCAACAACTTGTCCATGCGAGGTAAGCTCACCACGCTAGTAGTGCCTGCCTTACTGGTAATCATCTATTTTGCGATCGACAGCATCGCACTGAATGCCGGGCAACTGAGCGATATGCGTCAACTACGCTCCCTGGTCCAGCTCGCGGATATCGGCGACCCTTTGATTGAATCGCTTCAGAAAGAACGTGGGCGCTCTGCCGTTGTGCTTTCGGCCGGCTCAGACAGCGATGCCGCCAAGCGCGCTTTGCAGGAACTGACAAGCCAGCGCAGAGAAACAGACGAGCGCAGAGCTGGCTACAACTCAGGGCTTGCGACCCTCCAGCAGGAAGTCAGCTTTGAGGCTGAACTCACCAGCAGTATTCAGGATGTAGCACAGGGGCTGACTGGCCTTGCGAGCCTTCGCAATCAGGTCGACAGGGGCTCCCTGAGCGGGCTCGAAGCCGGCCAGCAGTACACTCAACTGATTAATGGGTTGATTAGCAGGATCCCACTGATTATTTCCCGCTCAACTGACCCGGCGCTCACCCGCGACATCAATGCATACTATGCTTTGGCCGAAGCTGCGGAAGCAGCAGGTAAAGAGCGGGCAACTGGTGCAGCACTCATAAGTAGCGGCGACTTTGACCTTCCTTCCATTCAGAGAATTGCGGGGTTTGAGGGCCATCAGGAAGCTTTTGTGCGGGAAGCAGGCGCTATGCTTATATCCGAGCCCGAGCTGCTGACGGCATTAAACAACCTTCCATCTTCCGAAGAGAGCCGCAACCTGCAAGAGAAACGGGACACGCTGTTCAGTAGCCCCTCGGGCATGTATGCCCTGGATTCTGCAGAGTGGTTCGATATCACAACTGACCGACTGGGCAACCTCAACGAATTCCGCAAGACCCTGCTGGAGCGAACCTTTTCTGCAGCAGAGGCTGCTGCAGCAAATGCCCGAAATCAGCTGGTTGTGGAATCAGCTATCGCAGCGGCCGCAATTATTATCGTTTTTGCTCTGATATTGCTGATGGTCAGTGTGATTAACCGGCAGGTCAACAGCCTCCTCGAAGGTGTTCGGTTTGCCATGGACAACAAGGACCTGACTCAGAAAATACACATTTCGAGCAAAGATGAAGTGGGCAACATCGGGAGGGCAATTAACGAACTTTTCAGCAGATTTGGCAGCGCTCTTCAGCATATCGACAAGGCCAGTGTGCAGCTTGCAACAGCCACCGAGGAAACCAGCTCAACCGCTAATCAGAATGCCATGCAAACCAAGACTCAACAGGAGCAGATTGAGCAGGTTGCCGCCGCCACTGAAGAAATGTCTGCCACCTCTGAGCAAATCTCCCAGAATACCCAGCAAGTAGCAGATGCCGCCACCAACGTCATGGATCAAAGCCGAACCGGGGAAGAAGTGCTAAAAGGCAGTGTAAGCCGCATTCGTTCGCTGGCCAGCTCTGTTAATGATGTAAACGATGTTATAGAAGAGCTGGAGAACAGGAGCAGCAGCATTGTGGAGGTTGTGGATGTTATCCGAAAGGTCGCAGATCAGACTAACTTACTGGCCTTGAATGCCGCCATTGAGGCTGCCCGAGCAGGCGAGCACGGGCGGGGATTTGCTGTAGTGGCAGATGAGGTTCGAACACTGGCTCGCCAAACTCACGATTCTACTACACAGATTGAAGACATTGTGAACGGTTTCAGGGTGATCACCGAAAATGCCAGCAGATCTATTACTACCAGTCATAAACTGGCCCATGAAACCAGCGAGCAATCTTCGGAGCTGGAACGTGCATTTGCCGCCATTCTCAGCGATGTTAACAACATATCCGGTATGGCCACACAAATAGCCGCTGCATCAGAAGAGCAGGTTGCCGTTACCCGCGAGCTGGCAGGTAGCATGGAAGCCGTCAGCGAGGTAGCCATACTCACACTTACCGGCTCCCAGGAAATATCCCATGTTACCGGCGAACAGGCTCGACTGGCCCGGCAACTTCAGGATCTGGCCAATGAGTTCAAGGTTTCAGTGGCCTGAGGGGGTAAAGGCCAGATAAACAAAAGCGGGAGCCCTCAAGCTCCCGCGATTCTCAGGTCAAACCACATTACGATCAGACTTGCGGGCATGCACGGCATCTTTGATAACCGCACTGCAAATCACGGCCAGTACTCCCAGGGTCAGTGCCGGCCAAACCAGAATATAAGTTCCATAGACGAGTTCACTCATGAACGTGCTCCTTGTGGGATCATTGTGGATTCATTTTCTTCTTCAGCAGCAGGCGCGTCATAGCTGCCAACGCGCTGCTTGATCAGGTCAAAATCAAATCTCTCTTTATTACGTAATGTCATTGCGGTGCATACGATGGCGCTGGCACCGTAGGCTGTCAGGGACGCCGTAAGAACCATGTAATCCCGCAGAAAGCCTGTTGCATAGATCAGCAAGATCACGCCGGAGACAGCCCCGACAACCAGGCCCACCACGCGGCCAAAGAAGCCAAACGCCATCAGCCCGAACACAACCGCGCCGCCAACCGAGGCCAATATTTCAAAGAAGAGTACCGTCGCACCGGTCATTTCCAGCAGCTGAAAGCGGGCGATGCAGAACAGGGCCATGGCGACAACAACCGACCATGTAAATGCCGCGTTGGTTACCCTGTCCCAGTAGCAGCTGATAATGACCGGGAATACGATGGCACCCCAAAGCGCACCAACGAACACCAGCATCACCAGAATATCCAGTGAAAAGCTGGCAAAAATCAAACCGGCCACGGTTGCCACAATCATGGTGGAGCGACCAATCAGCAGCATTGTTTTAGGATTGGGATTGTCCCCGGCGATGTTTTTGCCATAAATATCGGCCATCACAATGGTCGACAAGGCAGACAAATCCGAATCGGCGGTGGACGACAAGGCTCCAATCACCAACACAAAGAACAGTCCAACGAATACCGGCGGCAAGTAGGTGGACACCATCTGCGGAATCAGGTTGTTCATGTTGCCGTTTACCGGCTCCACTCCGACCGTTAATGCCATCAACCCAATCATGCCAAGGCCGATAACGATGGCTCCGTAGCCAAGTGTTGCGGTAACAAAGGTGCGCTTGATGTGCTTTTCCCGCACCGCAAACAAGCGCTGGGAGATGGTCTGGTTACCAATGGCATAGGCAAGCACCGCCACAAAGAAAGGCGCGCCCTGATTCATAATCGCATCGACAGAAAAGAAGTCAGCCTGCTGATTCGTCAGGTTCTTCATGCCATCGACCATTGCGGATGGCCCGCCAACAGCAAACAGTACGGCGGGAATGATCACCACGGTAATAGCCATCAACGCGACAAGCTGTGCAAAGTCTGTAAACACGGAGGCCCGGAAGCCTGATGTGAGTGTGTAGCTGAGCACGCCAACCCCGGCAACCACCACGCCCGTCTGGAACGACAGAGGCGAAAGCACTGATACCAAAGCGCCCGCAGCGGTGAAGTTCACCATCAGGCTGATAATACTGCCCAGAATGTTGGAGCCGGCCAGGATCAATTGGCTGGACGATCCATGGCGGGCATGAATGAGCTCACCAAGAGTATGGCCATTAGGCGCCAGCTTGCGGAAACGCCGGCCAAACGGGTAGATGAACAGAATCATCAACGCGCCCCAAAAGCCGTAATGTATCGGCCCGGACACACCATAGGTGTAGCCCGAGGTTGCCGCCGCATAGAAGGATGCTGCCCATATCCATGTTGCAGTCATACTGGCAGCGCCCATGCCAAAACCTACGTTATGGCCCGCAACCATAAAGCCGGAAGTATCTTCTTCTTTTTTGCGAATCAGCAGGGTGAGCAGATAGGTGCCGCCATAAAAGCTGACCAGCAAAATCATGATTGTCAGTATTGAGAACTGAACAAAGCCACTTTCGTTCAAACCAAAACCTCTTTACTACCGCAGTGCCAGCTGAACAGTGTGCGAACACACGCATTCGATTACTTGGGGCACAAGCATTCAGAAAGACCGCAAAGCGCGGAAAATGGAAATTACGAGAACACCATGGGGTGTCAGCGAACAGCGGCGATGCTAATTCGCCAAGGCATGAGGGTCGCTAAAGAAAGCGGAAGTGAATATAGAGCTTTGAAATTTGTTTAGTCGTCATTGCAATTACAGCCTCTTCTGCCCTGAATTGATCTGGCGGCGGCTGTTTTTAGACCAGAAAGGAGGGTCACAAAAGAATTACTACAAGCGCAAAGCCTTTAATCCAGAGCGTTTCATCTGAAAGGAAGCACTAGAAGTTACTCGATATACAGGAAAGAGTCCAGTGTTTAGAGGTCATAACAATTTCACCGGGGCGCAGAACGGCCCCGGGGTGGTGCAAATCAAAAAAATCAGATGATGCGGGAAAACCGCTGGCTCGCGCCCTCTTTGCGGTACAGATCAAAAATCTGGCAGATGGCGCGAATCAACAGACGGCCGGCAGGCTCTACCTGCAAAATCTGACCATTATCGCCAATGAGCTCATCGACAATCATCGGCCTCAGGCGGGCAAGTTCATCCGCAAAATAACTGTCAAAATCCTCCTGCCACTCAGCAGCAAACTGTTGGCGATCCAGGCGGAACTGGCAAATCAGTTGCCCAATCACCCAACGCCGCAAACGATCGTCACGGCTCAGGTTCACGCCCTTGGTGATCGCCAGTTGGCCAGCATCGATAGACGCTTCCCAGGCAGGCAGATCGTGGTTGTTCTGGAAGTAGGCATCGTCTGTCTGACCGATGGCCGACACCCCCAGAGAAACCAGATCGCAGTCCGAGTGGGTGGTGTAACCCTGGAAGTTCCTGTGCAACCGGCCGGCACGCTGAGCCACCGCCAGGCTGTCGTCCGGCTTGGCAAAGTGATCCATGCCGATGTATTCGTAACCAGCCTCAAGCAGGCGGTTGATGGTATTGTGCAATATAGTCAGCTTTTGCTGGGGCGTTGGCAGCGTATCGCCCTTGATTCGGGTTTGCGGATAAAAACGATCTGGCAGGTGCGCGTAACTGAACACAGACAGCCTGTCTGGCGACATTTCGAGCACCGCTTCCAGGGTTTCTGAAAAGCTTTCCGGAGTCTGGTGAGGCAAACCGTAGATCAGATCCAGGTTAATGGAACCGAAGCCAAGGCGCCGGGCTTCCTTCAACACCGCCTCGGTCATTTCCCGGGGCTGTATGCGATTAACCGCCTTCTGAACCTCCGGATTGACATCCTGAACCCCGAGACTGATTCGGTTAAAGCCAAGCTCCCAAAGGGTTGGCAGGGTGTCCTGATCCACCTCACGCGGGTCAATTTCCACACTGTAATCGTGCTCGGCACCGCTTTGCAGATTGAATAGCTCTGCGTACCCACCCATCAGTTCCTGCATCACATCCCTGGGTAAAAATGTGGGTGTTCCACCACCCCAGTGCAGCTGCTTTACCGGGCGATCCGCACCAAACAGCTTCGACTGCATCGCCGCTTCTTTAAGAACACGCTCAACATAGGGCATGGCCTTGTCACGCTTCTTGGTAATCACCTTGTTGCAGGCGCAGTAGTAACAAAGGTGCGCACAAAATGGCAGGTGCGTGTACAGCGACAGCGGTCGGTTGCTGGCCTTGCTGCGAGCGGCCGCTTCTATCATCTGCTCAACCGGGTAATTCTGATCAAACTCCACAGCCGTCGGATACGATGTATAGCGCGGACCACTGAGATCGTAACGCTTGATCAGCGCATCATCCCACATGAATTCCGGAAGGGTGGATTCAGCAGTTTTCGGTGCGGGTCTGGAAGTCATAATAAAAGCTCTGAGCCTGTGATGTGTGGTGCCAGCCGGAGAGCGACGCATTCTAGGCGAGGCAGGCTGAGCGCATCTTGATGCGAGTCATTTCGACGACTATTGGTCGACCGTAGACTGGATTTTAACAGCTTGGAACCTGAACCACCCTTGTGCCTAGTGCGTATTCTGGCTACCTACTATGGGTTAACAGTCCCAGCGACTTTCAGGGAAAACAAGCCAAAAACCGGAGCGCATAACCTCATGGCCAACCTCATTCTGATTCTTGGTGATCAGCTGGCAAACGATATCAGCGCCCTTGAAGGGGCTGATCCGAACTGCGACACCCTTGTGATGGCAGAGGTTCACGAAGAGGCCAGTTACACCAATCACCACAAGAAGAAACTGGTTCTGCTGTTCAGTGCCATGCGCCATTTCGCAAAGCGGCTGGAGCAAGACGGCTGGCAGATTCATTACCAGCACTATCATCCGGACAACCAACATCAAAGCCTTGAAGGTGTTGTGTCTTCCCTGCTTGAAGATTTGCGCCCGGACAAGATAATCACAACCGAATGCGGCGAATGGCGCTTGCATGAGCAGATCAGCCAGTGGCAGGAGCGCCTCGGCGTGCCGGTGGAGATCCGCGCCGACACACGTTTTATTGCCAGCAAACACGAGTTCGCAGACTGGGCCGAAGGTCGCAAACAGTTACGCATGGAGTTCTTTTACCGGGAAATGCGCCGCAAGACCGGGCTGTTGATGAATCCAGACGGCAAACCGGAAGGCGGCAACTGGAACTTCGATGCCGACAACCGGCGCAAATGGACCGGCAAACCACCCGCGCCCGCGCCCTTCAGAATAGAGCCGGATGCCATAACCCGGGAGGTAATTGATCTGGTGGAGCAGCACTTCCCCGACCACTTTGGAGTCACCGAGGGTTTTCACTTTGCGGTCACGCCAGAGGATGCGCAGGAAGCCCTGAATTACTTTATCGAGTTCGCCCTGCCCTGCTTTGGCGATTACCAGGATGCCATGTCTGACACCGAGGACTGGTTATTCCACTCGATTCTCTCGCCCTACATCAACTGCGGTCTGCTCGATCCTCTTGCTGTATGCGAAGCCGCCGCAAGAGCCTGGTACGCCGGGCAAGCACCAATCAATGCAGTAGAGGGCTTTATCCGCCAGATTCTTGGCTGGCGCGAGTTCGTTCGGGGAATCTATTGGCTGCACATGCCCGGCTACGCGCAGGAAAACCGCCTTGGTAACACCCGCGCCCTGCCCTGGTTTTACTGGACCGGCGAGACAAAAATGCGCTGCATGCACAAGGCCATAGATGCAACCCGGCGCAACGCCTACGCCCATCACATCCAGAGACTGATGGTGACCGGCAACTTCGCACTGCTGGCAGGCATAACGCCGGATGAAATCTGCGACTGGTACCTGGCCGTCTATGCGGATGCGTATGACTGGGTAGAGTTGCCCAACGTACTGGGCATGGTGATGCATGCCGACGGTGGCTACCTTGGCTCAAAACCCTACGCCGCCAGCGGCAAGTACATTCAACGCATGTCTGACCACTGTGCCAATTGCCACTACAAGGTCAGTAAAAGCACCGAGCCCGACGCCTGCCCATTCAATTCCCTGTATTGGCATTTCATCGATCGGCACCGGGCGGATTTCGAGGGTAATCCGCGTATGGGCATGATGTACCGCAATTGGGATAAACAGAAACCGGAAAAGCGAGAAGCCCTGCTCAAACGGGCCGATTACCTGCTAAAGCACATTGAAGAGCTTTAAGCCGAGGCATCAAGGCGGCCCAACTTCGCACGCCAAAACCAGCGCCCAGAACTCCGAGAAATCATTTACCACCACATCCGGCTTGTCCGGGTGCTTGTGGGTACCCGGGAATATGCGGTTCAGCCAAGGCAAATCCCACTGGGCGCCGTTGAAAAATACGGAAGTCATGCCCGCACGTTTGGCGGCAATCACATCGGTGGTGCTGTCACCCACGTACCAGACGCTGGGGTCGGGCGGGTAATCCAGCTTTTGCACCGCCAGCAAGAGCTGATCCGGGTGGGGTTTGCGCAGGGGCGTGTCATCGCCGCAAGCGTCCACATCAAACAGCTCCACCCAGCCGGTATCCTCAACAGCCGCCAGTTCGTGCTCGAAAAACTCCCGGTCCCGATTGGTAATCACGCCCACCTGAATGTTCAGGCGGCGCAAACCTTCCAGCACTGCCCGCACTTTAGCCTCAAAGGCTTTTACGGTGCCGTAGTGATTGCGGTAATGGTGATTGAACGCCTTGTGAGCGATCTGCTTTGCTTCCTGATCGTCACCGAAGAGCACTTCAAAAATATCCGTACGGGAGATCTTGCGGTCGGCCTTTACCTTGGGGTGAAGTTTGGCAAACTCGCGCACATAGGCCACCAATCGCGCATCTTCTGGTGTTTTACTGTCTTCAGGGGCGACCATGCGCTCCATCAACCCGAGCTTGTGAAAATCCGGGAACATGTCATCCACTGCGTGGTACATGGCATCGAGGGTGTCCACTAGGGTGGCATGCCAATCAAAAAGGATCACTTCGGGCCGTATAAGCTTGACCACTGCGGGGTGCCAGTCTGGCTCTATGCGGGGTTCCGGGCGCTCCGGTGGCGGGAAGGGAGCCGGCCGCACTTCTGCTGGCAGTTGCAGGAATTGCTCAGGTTCATCCCGCTCAATCAGCGCCAGCAGATCCATCAATTCTTCAAAACTGTCCAGAACCGCCACGGGCTCGTCCCGGCGGGTAAACCAGCTTCGAATACGGTTCGCCTCCCATTGGGCACCGTTATAAAAAACGCCGGAAATCCCGGCACGGTGTGCAGTCAGCATATCCACGTAGCTATCGCCCACATACCAGGCACGCCCGTTTGCCGGGAGGTTCATTTTTTCCAGTATAGAGTGAATCACCTGGGGGTCAGGTTTGTATTCCGTAACATCGTCAGCACACACTGCCACCTCAAACAGATCCTGCCAACGCCCCTCGTCAACGGTTTTCAGCTCCTTATCGAAAAACTCCCGGTTTCTGTTGGTGGCCACGGCCAAACGGATGCCCATGGCTTTCAGCGCTGACAAGTATTCGTAAGCACCCGGCTGAAACGGCCGAACCTGCCCGAAATAGCGCCGATAGGCCTGATTGTAGGCCTGATGGGCTATCAGTTTGGCCGCTGTATTGTCGCCAAAAATCGCATTGAAAATATCCGTTCTCGATACGCGCCGCTCAGCCAGAATACGCGGGTGCAAACGCCGGAATATGCGAATGTATCGCACCAATCTGGCATCGTCATCGGTGCGGCACTCTTCTTCCGGTAACAGCTGATCCACCAGTCCAAGCTCTTCCAACTGCGGCAGCATGTCTTCCATAGCGCTGAACATGGCATCGTGGGTGTCTACCAGAGTCCCATGCCAGTCAAAGATCAGTACCGAGGGTGCTGCCACATGTTCACTCAAGCGATCCATAAACAATCCTTTGGCTATTCAGAATCCTGTGATTGCCGCCGATCAGTTAACGCCATATTGACCAAATATACAAAAGCCGTTCCAATGTGGCTTGACCCTGTATTAGCTACAGGGTTTTTACTGACACAAATCCACTTCATTGGTTCAGAGCCCGCTTATGCACAATCATAGCCATAGTCACGGTCACAGCCATGCAGACCACTTTGACACCCACAACCGGGCGTTTGCCATAGCGGTCGTTCTCAACCTCGGGTTCGTGATCATTGAAGCCGTTTACGGTGTGCTGTCGGGCTCTCTGGCTCTGCTCGCCGATGCCGGACACAACCTGAGTGACGTTCTGGGGCTGGTTATGGCCTGGGTTGCCAGCTGGCTGGCCAGCCGTAAAGCCACAGATCGTAATACTTACGGTCTCAAGAAAACCACCATTCTGGCCGCGCTATTCAACGCCCTGTTTCTGATCGCCGCCGTTGGTGGCATCGCCTGGGAAGCCATTCGCCGGTTCAACGAGCCCGCCGAAGTGGCAGGCCTGACCATCATTATTGTGGCCAGCATCGGCGTGCTGATTAACGGCGTGACCATGTTGCTGTTTCTCAAGGGCCAGGAAGGCGACCTGAACATTCGGGGTGCATTCCTGCACATGGCAGCGGATACGCTAGTGTCGGTAGGCGTAGTGATTGCCGGGGTAGTTATTCTGTTCACCGATGTGCTCTGGATTGATCCCGTTGTCAGCCTGGTTATTGCTGCTGTGATTTTTATCGGCACCTGGCGGTTACTGAAAGACTCCCTGAGCCTTGCCGTAGACGCCGTACCCAAGAGTATCAATCCGGCTGAGGTACTTGAGAAGCTGCAGGCTCTGCCCGGCGTGGAATCAGCCCATCACCTGCATATCTGGGCACTCAGCACCACCGAAAACGCGTTGACCGTGCACCTGATAAAGCCGGATTCCGCAGATGACGATCAGGTGATCGAACAGGCCACTCACATGCTGAATCACGACTTCAATATCCAGCATGTGACCATTCAATGGGAGCGCGCGGTTACCGGCTGCCCGAACGCTTCGGGGTGTTAAGCCACCAAAAACCGGATAAGACCTGAACCGGCTCAGGTCTTATCTTCGGCCTCTTCCGGCGCTTTTATCAGAGACGGAAGGATAAGTACCGCGCAGCATGCGTTAACCGCAACATATTCAACCGTAGCCCGGCGCATCGGCCAGCGGCTACTGGCGCCTTTGGACACCAGAACAATCAGGTCAGCACCAATATTTGCCGCCAGCGCCAACAATTTCTCACCCGGCGTACCGGCCACAACGTGCAGGCTGGCGCTGTGCTTCATGGGCAAGTACTTGCGTGCCAAGAGGCTGAGACTCTCCCTCACCTCGTTTTCCCGATCTTCCGGAGCATCTGTGGTTACATGGGGAAAAAAGCCAGCACCACCCGGGTTGAATATGGTTGCCAGGTGCAGCTCACTGTCTTCACCCATCAACCTGACGCCCTCTTCCAGAGCCCGCTTGCCTTCGCCATCGTCTTCATAGTCAATGGCCAACAGTATTTTACGGTACATTCTGACCCTCCTCTTTTCGCACAGCAGTGCCTTCCACTTCCGGGAAAACACGCCCCTGCACAAGTTCACTCACGGAATATCCGCGATGATCGGCTCTCAAAGCCCGGAATAGCGACACAGCCATAAAAATAAGCAACACACAGAACGGCAGCCCCAACGAGGTAATTACATTCTGCAGCGCATCCAGGCCGCCGGCCAACAGCAGGGTTGCGGCAATCACACCTTGGGCTGCGGCCCAGAAAATCCTTTGGCGCACCAAAGAGGGCTGATCCTCTCTACGCGTGAGCATGTCAATCACCAGAGACGCCGAATCTGATGAGGTGGTGAAGAAAATAACGATAATGATGATACTCAATAACGAGGCAAGTTCCGCCAGTGGAAAAGCTTCGAGGAAGGCGAATATGGCCACAGATGGGTCTTGTTGTACCTGCTCGTACAATCCCACCTCACCGCTCATTTCTACGTTTATGGCAGAGAGGCCAAACACCCCGAACCACACCAGGGTAAAAATGGTTGGTGCGAAGAGTACGCCGGCCACAAACTCGCGAATGGTTCTGCCCCGGGAAATCCGGGCAATAAAAATGCCCACATAAGGTGCCCAGGTAATCGTCCAGGCCCAATAAAACAGAGTCCACTGCCGCTGCCAGTCGGATTCGGCGTAGGTTTGCGTCCAGAACGCGAGCCAGGGTAAGGCATCAAAGTAGTCACCAATGCTCTGAACCATACCCTCCGCAATGAATACCGTAGGCCCCACCACCGGCACAAACAAAACAAGCAGCAAAGCCAACACAATGTTGATCTGGGATAAACGGCGCACCCCCTTGTCCAGACCCAGCGCCACAGAGGTGGCGGCGATGCTGGTAATCACTGTAATCAGCAGCACCTGAACCCATCCTGTGGAAGGTGTGCCAAACAGGTAGGACAAACCGCTGTTGAGCTGCAAGGTGCCAAGCCCAAGAGACGTCGCCACACCAAACAAGGTACCCAGCACCGCAATCACATCCACCGTCCAACCCAGGGGCCCGTATATCCGGTCGCCCAACAATGGGTAGAACAAGCTGCTGATACGCATGGGCAGGTTGTGCCGGTAGGCAAAGTACGCAATCGCCAGGCCGGGCATGGCGAATATGGTCCAGGTGTGCAGGCCGAAGTGATACAGAGCTATGGTCATGGCGTCGCTGGCTGCGCGCTCACTGCCAGCAATCACTCCCTCGAACGGCGGTTTGGCGAAGTGGGAAACCGGCTCGGCCACGCCCCAGAACATCAGAATGGTGCCTATGCCTGCAGCAAACAGCATGGTGAACCAGGTGAGGTTGGAGTAGTCCGGCCGGGAATCATCAGCGCCCAGGCGAATAGAACCATAGCGGCTAACCGCCAGCCCGAGCAGAAACAGTAAAAGCGAGGTAACCGAGAGTATGTAGAACCAGCCAAGGTTTTGCGCAACCCAGCCAGTCAGGGTTCCGAAGGTGTTCGCAACGGCCTGGTCAAACGGTATGGCAAGCGCAACAAACAATGCAGCCACCCCTGCGGACGTAAAAAACACGCCAGGTATTGTCTGCAATCCAAGCAAGCGTTGCAGCCGCTCCAGCAAGGTAAGCCTCCCTGTGAAAGTTCACAAATGATAGGGTTGTCTTTTACCATAACGATTACAGAGCCACCCCGTCACGCACCACGTCAATAATAATCAGGAAGTGCCAAAACAATGAAGATCGGTGAGATATCCAAACACTCATCTGTTGCCGTGGAAACCATCCGGTACTACGAAAAAATCGGTCTGCTGCCGAAACCGGAGCGGGACCCCAGCGGCTACCGTGCTTATCGTACCGCACATCTGGACCGCCTCCTGTTCATAAAGCGCTGCCGCAATCTTGATATGGCCCAGGACGAGATTCGTGAACTGATCCGGCTTTCTGAAAACCCCGAGGCAGATTGCCAACAAGTGGATTCGCTTCTGGCCAGCCACCTCAGCCATGTTCGGGAGCGTTTGAAGGAACTGTCTAACCTTGAGAAAACCTTGCAGCAACTTCAAAAAGCCTGCTCGGATGCCGGCACTGTTCAGGAGTGCGGAATTATGGGAGGGCTCAGTAGCACCGAACTGGACGTGCCGCGCAAAGAGCGGGCCGACCATGAGAACCATGTGCCCGGAACCCACAGGCCCGGCAAAACCTGAGATTCCGTAAAAGCTGCCGCAAGGGGGTTGACCCTGTAGTAACTACAGGGCTTTCAATACAAGCCTGCCTATCAATGGAGGTGTTTATGGCATGCAGCTGCTCCGGACCAGAACTGAAATCCCCAGCCCCCGGCTTTCGTCGGGCACTCTGGATTGCTCTGTGGGTGAATCTCGCCATGTTTTTCGTGGAAGGTGTTGCCAGCCTGCAATCGGGTTCTGTGTCATTGATGGCAGACGCCATCGACTTCTTTGGCGATAGCGCCAACTATATTCTTTCGCTTTCTGTTCTTTCCATGGGCATGCTCTGGCGGGGTCGCGCGGCTTTGGTCAAGGGCATTACCATGGCCTTGTTCGGCACGGTTGTCTGGGTACGCGCGCTTTGGGTGGTGCAACAAGGAACCATCCCCGAACCCTTTACCATGGGGTCTATTGGCCTGCTGGCTTTGGTCGCCAACCTCTGCGTTGCATTAATACTTTTCAAATTCCGGGATGGTGATTCTGATATGCGCTCGGTATGGCTATGCAGCAGAAACGATGCCATCAGCAACCTGGCTGTTATGGCCGCCGCGCTGGGTGTGTTTGGCACCGCCAGCGCCTGGCCGGATCTTGTTGTGGCCGCCATTATGGGTACTTTGGCGATAACCGCCGGGGTTAGCGTAACGCGCCATGCCCGGCAAGACATTGCTGATTCGAAACAAGCTTCAGCGGGGCGCGCTAGCCTGGAAGTCCGATAGTTCGTACTGGTACTCGTCATCGGCAATCATTTCGTGCCCGTCGTAATCGATGCGCAGTGGAAAACCGTAACGGGCGTCGTAATCTACGTTCAGCTTGTGAACGCCCCGCTGCTCCGACCGTTCGATGAATTCGAATAGTCCGGCGATAGTCAGCCGGCTGGCATCAAACTGGCTCTGATCCCGGATAGGCTGCTCAAGACCTTTTAAATCAACCATCTCGCCGTCGACAACGGTGACGCGGATGGGCTGAAGCAGATCCACCGGGCAGAAGCAGGTTTTCTGAATCGTAACCTGATAATCAGCGATGCCTTTGTCGCTCCAAAGCGCCTGAGCCTGATCAAGGGTTTCTGGTCCGTTTGTTGTATTTCCGGCAGGGGCGTCGGGCACAGTTGTGCCGCACCCTACAAGCACTAAACTCAGCAGGAGCGCCCACAGGCAGCGCGTTTTCCCTTGCAGCCCCCGCATCATATAAAGCGCCTCCGACGAGCGGCCACTGCAATCACGCCCATCAGCAACCAGGCCAGGCTGATAGCGCCACCGCCGCCACTGTCAGATCTCGAACTGCTACTCGCTGGCACATCTGGCGCTGAAGGCTGAGTGCCTTCATTGCCTGGCTCTTCAGGCGCACGGGGCTCAACTTCGGCAAGCACAATCCGGGTCACCAGTTCATTGTTCTGCGGCAGAATGTCTTTCACTTCGCCACTGTCGCTTATCAGCGTTACGCTCTGCAGCAGGTCGAATGTAGTGCTGGTACCGGCTTCGGCTTGAACGCTTAGCGTGAGACCTGTCTTTGCTGCCGCCTCGGGGCAACTGAAGCCGTCAGCCTTGTCGGTCGACCCCGTTAAAGTGCACGCAGTCCTGCCGAGGCTGACCCCGATCAGGCGACCATTACCCTCTCCAATCACGCCACCAACGGCAATGCGGTCCGCCTTTTCAATGCCTGCATCCTGATAGTCAATCCGGAAGTTTGCCTGGAACGGGGCTTTCTGAGCGACTTCTGACGGGTTACCACCGACTGCCAAAAGTGACACATCGGCCGGGAAATTAAAGCACCGTTCAATAGCTCCCAGTGTGGAGATTTTCCGGGTCACGGAATCGTATGAGCAGCGTGAAAAACTGTTCGCATTGGCACTGATGCTCGGGCCCATAATGTACTGGCCGGACTGGCACGCCGCGCCTTCTCCATCCTGGCCATCATGCCTTGCACCGAGGTTATGGCCAATTTCGTGGGCAACCACCAGCGCGGTGATGGCGTTGCTGTCAAATGCATTGGTAACACCGGTTGCATAGCGTCCGGTACCGCAGAGCGAGCCAACCCAAGCCATCCCGGCGGTGCCACCATTGAAGTCCCTGCCACTGACAAAGTGGAAAATGGACCGGTCACTTTTCAGAAAATCAAGGGCACCAGCATCGCGTTTGTCGCTGACATCCGAGAGCAAATCTTCCGCTACTGTTGTTTTGCTGAACACATCGTCCTGGGCATTATCGAGAAACGTCAGTGACAAGGTATCAAACACAATTCCGAACTGATCCTTATAGAAGCCCTCCACCATATTCATGATGGCCCCGGCCTGCTCGCTCGGCTTGGCAAAGCGCTCCTGAAACTGCAGATCAAACGCCAGCTCCAGTTCCAGCATCAGGCAGACACCATCAACCTTGTCCGCACAAAGCGTATCGTAGTTGGCAGATACGGCTTGAGCCATTGCAGGGCCGATCAGGCTTTCAGGCGTAATCCGTGACTGGCCATGAAGATGGTCCATACCGCATTGCGGGAGTTCACCAATCTGACTGAAGCTGAACGTAGCAGGCTTTTCATTGCCGCCAATGGTATGCATACGCCCGAACGCATAGGCCAAACCTTCCCAGCCGCTATCCAGTCGGGAAATACGCACCCAGCTGTCCGGGTCTTCAGGGAAGCGGCCTTCGTAGTGCTCACCTTCAGTGGCACCAAAGCGCAGGTTTCTATCCAGTTGTGCGTCATAGCTGTGGCCATCAATCCAGACAGATTGGACGATTTCAGACTGGGCGGCCGATGACATCACAGGCAAGAACGCCATAAAAATAGCGGACGCAACAATAGGTATAAACTTGATAGACATGGTAAAACCCGGTTTTGAAAGGATCATCAGGAATTTAACCAATACTCGATTGACCTGCTATGAAGGTTGCGTAACGTTATGTGTATATGACAACTGTGTCCCGAATTCTGCCGCTCCCCTGCTGGCGGCGCTTTGTAGTGCTGGCCTTCGTGCTGGGTGCAAGCGCATGTTTGCCGCCAACATTGTTCGAGTGGTCTCGCAGCGGTCTCTCTAGCACCGAATACTGGAGGCTGGCAACCGGCCACTGGGTTCATCTTGGTATTGGGCACCTGGCACTTAACCTCTCCGGGTTGATGGTCATCTGCTTGCTGTTCAAGCGCCACCCACCTTTGATTGAGTGGGTTGGTTATTTGCTTGTCTCGCCGCTTGTTATATCCCTTGGTCTTGTGTGGCTGGCGCCGGATCTGCTCTGGTATCGGGGCTTTTCGGGGTGTCTGCACGGGTTATTGGTATTTACAGCGCTCTTTAACCTGCGCTCAGAGCAGCGGTGGAGCCTGTTGGTGCTGGGGTTTGTAGTGTTGAAACTGGCGTTGGAGGACACCTTCTACACACAAGAAATGGTAAATCCCTTAATCGGTGGACGTGTGATTCTCCAGGCGCACTGGCTTGGTGCGCTCACCGGTGCCATTGCAGGCCTGCTGTCGATCCTGGCGGAGATGCTGTTCAGAACGCCAGCGAAATCATCACCGGGATAAACACCAGCGCAAAAAGCGTCGATAGCATAACCGTGCCTGCTGCTTGCCTCGGAGAAGTGTCCAACAAGGTAGCTATAACAACGGTGTTGGCTGCTATCGGCGTAATGGAGATCAGAAATATCGCCTTGTGCACTGCCGGTTCGTAAACGCCCAAAAACTGGGAGTCCAGCCACCAGAACACCGTTGCCAATAATGGCCAGGCTACAAACTTGCCGAAAAATGCCAGGGCAGTAAACCGTATATTACCAGCCAGCCCCCGGAAGCTGCTGATGCTCATGCCAATAATCATCATGCCCAGTATGCTGTAGGCGCCGCGCAGGTTATCGAACAGCGGCACGAACACCTCAGGAATACCGACATCCGAAAGGTTAAGCAGTACAGCCGCCAAAAAGGCGTATACCGAAGGCAGTTTGGCAACTCGCAAAAGAGAATCTTTCAGGTCATGCCGGCCCCGTGCGGCCAGGTAATACCCCACCGAACTTTCAAACAGGGTGACGCCCAGCATGCACACAATATAAATCGCCAGCCCTTCTTCCCCGAACAACAGCAGCGCGACCGGCACACCAAAGTACCCCGTATTCCCCGAGGCAACACACAGGGGAATCATGCCGGCACTGCCATCAGTCAATACCCGCCGCGCCAGTTTTAAATGGGCAAGCGCCAGTACCGACGCAAATCCGAACACCAAAAACGGCAGAAAGATCACTTCGGGCGAAAGCGGTGCCGCCATCACGCCGGAGAAAACCACAGAAGGCGTAACAATGTAGAGCATGATGCCCGCAATATGTTTGCCGCTCGCCTCCAGATAACGGCCGGCCACCCAACCAAGGGCAACGGTGACATAAAGCGGAATAAGCTTGATAAACAGCGCCAGTGCTGCGGCCATAAAGGCTCCGGGCATTCGGGTTCAAAAAAAACAGGTTGGGCAGTCTATCACCTACCCCTCAGGAGGTAACTCCCCTGCACAGTAGTGTGATTTTCAGCCATGATTGATAATCATCAACAGCATTGCTAATACATCTTTATATCCTAGTAAGGCAGTCAGGTATTCCACAACGACCAAGGAGAGAGACCAATGGCCGAACGCTTTACCAAAAGCATGGCCAGAAACATATATCTGGGAGGAAGTACATTCTTCATCCTTTTGTTTCTGGTTCTGACTTTTGACACCCAATCGCGGGCAATGCCCGAAAGGGATAACAGGGATCAACTTACCGAAGAGGTTGTAAGAGGCAAACACGTCTGGGAAAACAACAACTGCGTCGGCTGCCACTCCCTCATGGGTGAAGGTGCGTACTTTGCACCGGAACTTGCCAACGTATTTGACCGTCGTGGCGCGGCTGATAGCGAAGTCTTCAAGGCATACATGAATGCCTGGATGAACGCTATGCCCACCAACATACCCGGTCGCCGGCAAATGCCCAATTTCAAACTGACCGACCAGGAAATCAACGATCTGTCCTCGTTCCTCGAGTGGACATCCAAGATCGATGACAACGGCTGGCCACCCAACATCGAAGGGTAAGGGAGAAAACATGAAATACGAGTCTCAACGGGTCGCCATGCCCTACTTCATCTTTGCTTTGGTACTCTTCGCCGGTCAGATCGTGTTCGGTCTGGTGCTGGGCATGCAATATGTGGTGGGCGATTTCCTGTTTCCGGAAATCCCTTTCAACGTTGCGCGGATGGTTCACACCAACCTGCTGATTGTGTGGTTGCTGTTCGGTTTTATGGGTGCAACCTACTACCTGGTGCCGGAAGAAGCACAAACCGAGCTTTACAGCCCGCTGCTTGCCTGGATTCTGTTCTGGGTGTTTGCCGTTGCCGGCACGCTGACCATTCTTGGTTATCTGTTTGTGGATTATGCCACTCTGGCAGACATCACCATGAACAAGCTGTTGCCAACCATGGGCCGGGAGTTCCTTGAGCAGCCAACGATTACCAAGGTAGGCATAGCCCTGGTGGTGGTCGGGTTCCTGTTCAATATCATGATGACTGCCCTGAAAGGCCGTAAAACCGTGGTCAACATTGTGTTGATTACAGGCCTGATTGGTTTGGCAGTACTCTGGCTCTTCTCCTTCTACAACCCAAGCAACCTGACCACAGACAAGTACTTCTGGTGGTTTGTGGTACACCTGTGGGTTGAAGGCGTGTGGGAATTGATCATGGCGGCCATTCTGGCTTACGTACTGATCAAACTCACCGGGGTAGACCGGGAAGTCATCGAGAAGTGGCTGTACGTGATCATTGCCATGGCGCTGATTACCGGCATCATCGGCACAGGTCACCACTTCTTCTGGATTGGGCCACCTGAATACTGGTTGTGGTTGGGCTCTGTGTTCTCCGCTCTGGAACCCCTGCCGTTCTTCATGATGGTGCTGTTTGCCTTCACCATGATTAACCGGCGCAAGCGTAATCACCCAAACAAGGCAGCCATTCTCTGGGCCATGGGTACTGCGGTAATGGCATTCCTCGGCGCAGGTGTATGGGGCTTCCTGCACACACTGGCACCGATCAACTATTACACCCACGGTACCCAGCTAACAGCGGCCCACGGCCACATGGCCTTCTACGGCGCCTATGTGATGATTGTGCTTACCATCATTTCCTACGCTGTGCCGATCATGCGCGGCCGACCATACGGCAACAGCAATACTGCCCAGGTTGTGGAAATGTGGGGCTTCTGGCTGATGACCATCTCCATGGTGTTCATCACCCTGTTCCTGACCGGTGCCGGCATCCTGCAAATCTGGTTGCAACGCATACCGGATAGCGGCGAAGCCCTGTCATTCATGGCTACCCAGGACAACATCGCACTCTTCTACTGGGCGCGTATGATTGCCGGCTGCTTCTTCATGGCCGGCCTGGTGGTGTACTTCGGTAGTTTCTTTATCAAGGGACAAGCGTCTTTTGACGAAGAAGTTCGAGGCGCTGCCATTCAGGACGCGTAAATCAGCGTCCGTCTAACCCACAGGGCCGGAACTTGTTTCCGGCCCTGTCTACCCTGGAACTGACCTGTGACCGTGCAGCAAGCAAACCCCAAAGACACACTCCAGAACAAGCGCCTGATCTCTCGCGCTGCGTTTTTTGGGCTGTTCCTGCTGGCGCCGGTTCTGAATATTTTTCGTTATGACTTAACGGATGCCCGATTTGTACTGCTCGGCTTTCCGCTTTCGTTCAACCTGAATCTCGACTGGGTGGCGCAAAGTTCCCCTGTGGACGTCGCCAGCCAGGTTCTACTGTGGTTTATCCTCCCCATTCTTGTTCTGGTTCCCCTTGTGCTCTGGGTTGCCTGGAAATGGGGTCGCATCTACTGCGGCTGGCTGTGCCCACATTTTTCTGTGGTGGAAACCATCAACGACCTGATGACCCGCATTACGGGCCGCCCGACACTCTGGGAAGCCTTAAAAAAAGGCCGTCGTGGCAAGGTTATACATTGGGCTGGCCTAACGCTGGTGTGCGGCCTGATTGGCTTCTCCTGGGCTTTGGCGATGCTTTCTTACCTGCTGCCGCCCATTCCATTATATACAGACCTGGTGACAGGTAATCTGGCGTTTTACCCCGCTATTTTTCTGGCCATAGCAACCCTGGTGTTTACCCTGGATTTCCTGTTCGCGCGCCATCTGTTTTGCAAATATGGCTGCGCCTTCGGTGTGGTACAGAGTATTGCCTGGATGACTCACGGTCGTGGGCAGTTGGTTACTTTTGATACTACCCGCGCCGCGGCCTGTCGCGACTGCACCAAGGCCTGCGACGAAGCCTGCCCCATGCGGCTGCCCACCCGCAGCCACAAGCGCGCAAAATTCTCCTGCACCCAGTGCCTGCAATGCGTGAGTGCTTGCCGTGAGGTGCAAAAAAACAATCCGGAGGGCAGTCTGCTGCAATGGCAGCCAGGCGAGCCCAGCCGGCAAACAATTCTGATTCCTGTTCGCCAATTAACCACCGCCCCCCGACGCGACAGCAAACCTGTCAGCACGCGGGCCTAAAAGGAACTCGAAATGGAAGAGTGGGTCGGCTACAAATGGCATGAGTACATTACTCGCCAGGCTCTGGGGGAATTCCCCGAGCACGCCGTTTACCTGAAAGACGAAGCCCGCAGTTTGGGCATTGTGTTCCGTGCCTTTGGAGGCGATCCGGCGTTAAGCCTGGTGACCGCAGAGCCCCGGCACTTTCGCCTGCGCCGTAAATTTTTGCACAAGCTTGCAGGAACACATCGTAAATTTGAACTGGCATGGCGGGACGACCAAAACCTGCGCCTGCCTGAAAAAGTTGCACGCTTCCCATCGAAGCAGTTAAACCGGGATCTCTATATCTGGCTGGCTGCGCTTGCGGCCACCCCGCCCCCGGCGGACAGTGATTGGTTTACCGGAAACCAGGCTCTGGTACAGGATGTTCTCTCACGTTGGCCAGGCCTGGAAAATGTATACCAGCGTCTGGTCAAACACGTTCTGTACTGGCGCCCTGACCCGGACAGCCTGACTGATCCGGAATCCATCCGCGAACAGGCTATCTGCCAGGCACTGATTCACCCGGGCAGTGTCCCTGCCCTGCCATCTGCCGACACCGACCCCTGGCCTGTTATCCTCTGGTTGTACCCGGCTCTGGAACAAGGAAAAGCCAGCGGTCAGGTAACCGGAGATGAGGACACTCAATCCAGCCCGGGCGGCCTTACCAAAAAGAACAAGCGTAAGCAGGCAGAGCGGGTAGAGGCTTTTGACCGCGACCAGGGCCTGATGATTTTCCGGCTGGAAAGCCTGTTCTCCTGGACTGAATTTATACCGGTTGACCGGGCAGGCGACGATACCGACGAGGAAGATGCCGAAGCCGTTGCCAATGATATGGACATGATTTCCGTATCCAACGACCGCAAAGAAGCGTCATCGGCAATCAAGTTTGATCTGGATTTGCCCTCGGAAGAACACGACGACCTGCACCTCGGCCCTGGCATTCATTTACCGGAGTGGGACTGGCGCAGCCAAAGCTATCGCGAAGCCTTCTGCTGTCTCCAGCCCTTGTTAGCCAAGGACGCGGTACCTGCGGAGCTTCCCGAAGTATTACGCCGGCCAGCAAAGCGCCTACAGCGCCAATTCAGCGCCCTGAAGCCACTCAAGCAATGGCAAAAACGGCAATTGGACGGAGATGAACTGGATCTTGATGCTTGCCTAGAGAGGGAAGTACAACACCGGCGCGGCCAAGGCATTATCGATCAAAAGCTGTTCCGCCGCTGCCAGCAAAGCCAGCGCGACCTTGCCTGTCTGGTACTGGCAGACATATCGCTCTCGACCGAAACCTACATCAACAACCAGCAGCGCGTTATCGACGTTGCCCGTGACGGCCTGCAACTGCTCAGTGAAGCCTTACAGGCAAGTCGCGACCCCTTTGCGCTGTTCGCGTTTTCATCCCGGCGTCGCGACCATGTGCGATTCCACCATCTGAAAAGCTTTGACGAGCCCTATACCAGCACCATTCGGGGCCGTATTCAGGCATTGGAACCGGGGTTCTATACCCGCATGGGCGCCGCCATTCGCCAGGCTACCAAACTACTGGAGACGCGCCATGAGCATCAGAAAATCCTGTTGCTGCTGACCGATGGCAAGCCTAACGATCTGGACATCTACGAAGGGCGTTACGGCGTGGAAGATACACGCATGGCGGTGCAGGAAGCGCAAAGAGCCGGGCTGACCCCCTTCTGCGTCACCATTGATGACGAGGCCAGCGAATACCTGCCCTATGTATTCGGCAGCAGCAACTTCGTAGTCATCCGCGACCCGGCACAGTTGCCATTGCAGCTTCCTAAACTCTATCTGAACCTGACGCAATGATAAGAGCGACATGAGCAATATGACGAACCAGAACCTTTCTCCAGACCCCAATACTCGCCAACTTCCTGGTGACATAGCGGTGTGGATCTTTATTTTCGCCGAACTGGCGGTATTCGGCATCATGTTCATCGGTTTTGCGGTTGCACGTAGCATGGACCCGGCGACGTTTCACGCTGGCCGCGAAGTTCTGCATCCTCTAGTTGGGCTGCTGAATACCGCTGCGCTGATTACCGCCAGCTATTTCGTCGCAACCGCTGTTCATCAACTTCGCCACAGGCGATCTGGAACTCAATGGCGGCTTTGGCTTGCTGTTGCAGTTTCCTGCATTTACACCGTGGGCAAAATGTACGAGTACGTGAACCTGTACAGCCAAGGCTATAACCTGGGTACAGATACTTTCTTCATGTTCTACTTTTTTCTGACGTTTTTTCACTTCATGCACGTCATTCTGGGGCAGGTCATTCTGGTTGTTCTAGCGGTTAAAGTCGGCAACGGTGACTACGACGGTTCGGATATGAATGGCATGGAGTCCGGTGCTTCATACTGGCACATGGTGGATCTGGTGTGGCTGGTGTTGTTTCCGATGATTTACGTACTGGCCTAGGGAGGGCTTGGGATGCTGACTGTCTATTTTGCACTGATGATTTGCACGGCCTTGCCGGTGATTGCTCTAAAGGCTGGTATAGGCCCCGAGTTTCTGGCCTGGCTGGTTTTTGGAATGGTGATTGTGAAAGCCATGTTGCTGGTAGATCACTTCATGGAAATGAAGCATGCACCGCGCGGCTGGAGACTGATTGCCCAGTCCTGGGCGCCGGTGGTCATTGTTGCGGTTGCGGGATTTCATACCATCACATAATCCCAGAAAAACCTAACACCCCATAAAGAAGAAGGCAGACACCGCAATAGCCCGATAAGCTCCGGGGCAGAGGCCCTCCCAAAACTGTGCGGAGCCAGGGATGGCGGAGCCAAGCGTACACGGACGTATTCACAGCGTGTTTTGGGAGGGCCTCTGCCCCGGGGCTACCTCCCATCTATCAGACTAGAGCCACTTGGCGGGAAAGTAAGGCATCTTCTCAGACATAGCCTGTGCCAGAGAAATCATCCCCCACAATACAAACCCTGTGTGAAGCGCGATTGCCCATACCAGAGCAAAGGTACCGAAGTGACCCACATCGCCAATGAAAACCCAGCTAATAACTATCCCGGAGCTGATCAGAATAAAGCCAAGCAGCGACATGAACATAGCCGCACGGGTATGAGCCCTGCGAAGTTCATTTGTTCCTGAACTGTTAAGAAACAGCCAGAGCAAAACCAGGAAACCTATAACCGGCGTTGCCAACAAGTTCAGCAAATACCAGACTACAGGTACAACCGCCCCGCTAGCGGGTTTCTTCCGGGCGCCCGAATACTGCATATACCACCTCCATCAATGAAATAACTGTTGCTTCGTCGTCTGACAATGGTTCGATCATGCCTGCACGGCATGCTTCTGCCGCTGGCAGGCCAGCGCGTATCAATAAGGCTGTGTGTATCAGCAGCCGGGTTGATGCGGCCTCTTCGAGATCGTGATCCTTAAGGTTGCGCAGGGCTGTGGCGAGGCTCACGAGCTGTTTGGCAAGATCGCGGTCGCATCCAGACTCTTCCGCCACGATGGTTTGTTCCGCCTCTTCTGCGGGGTAATCAAATCGCAAGGACACGAATCTCTGACGCGTGCTGGGCTTCATGCCTTTGAGCAGGCTCTGATAACCCGGGTTGTAAGAGACCACCAGCATAAAGCCGGGTGCTGCGGTGAGCAGTTCCCCGGTGCGCTCTATGGGCAATTCCCGGCGGTCATCCGCCAGCGGGTGCAGAACGACTGTAGTGTCCTTTCGGGCTTCAACCACTTCATCGAGGTAACAAATGCCGCCTTCACGAACGGCTCGAGTCAGGGGGCCGTCTTGCCAATAGGTGCCTTCAGGGCCGATCAGGTGCCGCCCGACCAGGTCGGCTGCGGTCAGGTCGTCGTGGCAGGCTACGGTATAAACCGGCCGGTTAAGCTTCTCCGCCATGTAGCGAACAAACCGGGTTTTACCGCAGCCTGTGGGGCCTTTGATCAGAACCGGCAAACCGTTGTCGGCTGCCGCCTGGAACAACTCTATTTCATTACCAACTGGCTGGTAAAACGTCATGTATCACAATCCTCTGTTACTGATTGTCGGTTCTGGCAAAGCCATGAACCCATTCAGGAAAAACCGAAAACGCCTGTTTGTCATCCGTTCGACTCAGCCGGCTGAGGGCCTCTTCACAGTTCTGTGCCTGCTCACTCCAACCTTTACCCCGATACCAGCCCACTGTTTTTACCGGGCTGCCGAGCCAGAGAATCTCGAGATCCCGGCTGGTAAGAAACTGCCCGGCAAACCCTGCTTCGGACATCGCTGCATGGGTGTTGTTATGCAACAGCAAGCTCAGCGCTGAGCTGTAATCCCCAGCTTCGTAGATCTTCTCTTGCGGCGGATATATTCCGGCAGCTCCCAGGGCGGCAAGCGGCAGTTTCGATGCAAAAGGATCCTCCCCCGCAACCGTGGCCAAGTCCCGATCCTTTAGCTCAGAAATCGACCGAACACCTGCGGTTTTGCGCGTAATCCAGACCGGCCTGGCCCAGTCGCCATCGCGGTTGTTTGCGATTAGTGCAGCTGCCCCCGGATTGCCCTCGCCGGACAAGCTGAACACCAGTGCTGCTTTATCGGGGTCGCGGTTAAAACGAATATCGGCCTGGCATCCCTGCTTAGCCAGATGCTGGCCAAGGCGGTAGCGCGCAACGTCTGTTACCTGGGTAACCGAATCAATCGTCAGCACCACCCGCGCCTCTCTTGCCGCCTGGGCCACAGGCATGGCGAGCAGAAGCGCCGTAAACGCGACAGCTCCTGTGCGCCTATAATCCAAGCACATGGGCTCTGCTGGTAAAGAAAATCCCACTGGGCTTTTGTGCTTCCAGTTCGGCAACAGGCTCCAATGTGTGGGTGCTGTATACCGTTACCCGGTTACTGTCTCTGGACGACACCCAGACTTCCTCTCCCCTCGGGGTAAACTCCATGTGAAGCACTGCCTTGCCCGGCTCCAGTGTGCGGATTATTTTCCGGGTCTGGGAATCAATTACCTGAACCACATCGTTTTTCGGGTGCGCAAAACTCACCCATATTCTGCGATTATCGGGGCTGGCCATTACAAAAACCGGCTGTCCCTGCACCGGGATTTTATCCACCAGCGACCAATCGTTCATATCCGCCACCAGCACCTGGTGATGACCGACTGCCGGTACGAACGCCCGCCCATCAGCCACCGTCCAGCCTTCAAGGTGAGGCATTTTGTACACAGGAAGCTGTTGTTCGCCTTTACCGTAATTGGGCAAGATCTCAGTCACTCCGGCATCGGTATCCCACAGGTCCAACATGGACAGGCCGTCTTCTCCAAACAGCCCCGCAATGTAAAAGCGCCCATCTGGCGTGATCATGGAATCGTAAGGGGCTTTTCCGGCATCGAAACGGGTCACTTCAGGCTTGCTGTTTTCAGCGCCATCCGGCATGTCCAGAATCCAGATTTCTCCCGCATCGAACAGGCTGAACACAAAACGATTACCCGGTGCATCTACCAACCCGACCGTTTTTGATTGGGCGGCTTCACCATTTTGCCGGGTGTAGGTAGCAGGGATATCAGCCACCAGCTCCAGGGTTTTGCTGTCAAAAACCTTTACTCCACCCGGCTCGTAATTCGACACGGCAACGTATCGACCATCCTGTGAGATAGCGCCACCAATGCTGTTACCGGACTGGATGACCCGGCCAACAATGGACTGAGTGAGCAGGTCCACTTTGGTGAGACCACCGTCGCGGCCAAACACGAAGCCGTAACGAGCATCCCGCGAATACACCACTGATGCATGGGAGAGATCCCCCAGCCCTTCGATACGATTGATCACGCTGTGACTGGTGGTGTTTACAACCAGCAATGAGCCGGTGGCGCGCTCGATAATCAGGCCCAGATCGCCGGTACCCATCAAACCGTGACCCGTCTCCTCAGAGCCGGAAAAAACCTGGCAACCACTCACCAGCATCGCCAAAAATGACAGTAAAAACACGCGCTTCGCACAGCGGGTTATCCATAGCATCGGGCTATTCCTCCAAACAAATTGTCAGGGCGAGACCAGTTTACCGGTCTTTAACTGATGACTGATCCATTCAATATCGGCAGGCGTGAGGAGTGGTTTCCAGGGCGGCATGGCCGTGCCAGGGATGCCTTCACGGATTATTGCCGCGATGGCTGCCTCTGGAAGGTGGTCAAGATTTTCAGGGCGTAGCGGCGGGCCCAATCCTCCTTTAAGGGCCAACCCATGGCAGGAGCCACAATCCTGAATCACAAAGTTTTCAAGCTCCGCCACATCGGACATCGGCTTTGGCAAAGTTCCTGCCGGCAGCGACAACGGCGCGCAAAGTATCATGAAAAATACACCTTTGAATCCATTATGTCGCCTGGCATTCCTTGTTTTGGAACCCTTCACAACTTGTGCTCTCCCATGAATCTGTAGCGGGCTTTTAATATAGTGGTGCCGCTTCTCAAACACATCTTTGATATTGGTTAAAAACAGCTCCCTCCACAACCACTCTTTGGTTATACCCATGGGTGGGTACTCACTGGATATTTTAAAACGGCCTGACTTAAATCAATGTTCATCGGAGTAAAGAAGAGAAACCTAGCACTACTCTTAAATCCAAGGAGAGACCCTGATGAGAGCAACCAACCCATTTCTGAAACCACTGGCAATTGCCGTGGCTGTAGCGTCTTTCGGCGTGATGTCCGCAAACGCCGCCCCAAAGAATCCCGATCCTGCTGTAACCGCCTACGAAGGAACCGCCAGCCCTATCGACGCGGCGTCTGCGAAGACAGTCCGTACACCCGGGGCCCCGGATCTTTCTGACGCAGAATTTGAACAAGCCAAACAGATCTACTTCGAGCGCTGCGCTGGTTGCCACGGTGTGCTGCGTAAAGGCGCCACCGGCAAGCCGCTGACTCCCGATATCACCCAGGAGCGCGGAATCGATTACCTGAAAGCGTTCATCAGCTACGGCTCCCCTGCGGGCATGCCGAACTGGCTGACCTCGGGTGACTTTGACGAAGCAACCGTGGAACTGATGGCCAAGTACATCATGCACGAGCCACCCATGCCTCCCGAATTCAGCCTGGCTGACATGAAGAAAACCTGGGAAGTGATCGTGTCACCAGAGGATCGCCCCAAGAAGCAGATGAACGATCTGGACCTGGAGAACATCTTCAGCGTTACCTTGCGTGATGCCGGCCAGATTGCGCTGATCGACGGCGACTCCAAGGAAATCGTAAAAATCATCGATACCGGTTACGCGGTACACATCTCCCGGATGTCTGCCTCAGGCCGCTATGTAATGGTTATTGGTCGTGACGCTCTGATCAACATGATCGACCTGTGGATGGAAGAGCCACAAACCGTTGCCAAAATTAAAGTGGGCATGGAGGCACGCTCTGTTGAAACCTCCAAGTACAAGGGCTGGGAAGACAAGCTTGCTATTGCAGGCACTTACTGGCCGCCGCAGTTCGTGATCATGGATGGCAACACCCTGGAGCCCAAGAAAATTGTAAGCACCCGGGGCATGACCGTAGGCGAGCAGGAATATCATCCTGAGCCACGAGTTGCCGCCATCGTGGCTTCCCACGAGCACCCGGAGTTCATCATCAACGTAAAAGAAACCGGCAAAATTTTGCTGGCCAACTACGAAGATCTGGACAACATGAGCATCACCTCCATTGATGCCGCACAATTCCTGCACGATGGCGGTTGGGATGCCAGCATGCGTTACTTCATGACGGCAGCTAACAACTCCGACAAAATTGCGGTTGTTGATGCCAAGGACCGTAACCTTGAAGCGCTTATCGATGTGGGTAAGATTCCTCACCCGGGCCGTGGCGCCAACTTTGTAGACCCGGACCACGGTCCTGTCTGGGCAACGTCCCACTTGGGTGATCCAACCATCCAGATGATCGGTACCGACCCCGAAGGCCACCCCGACAAAGCCTGGAAAGTAGTTCGCACCGTTAATGGCCAGGGCGGCGGCTCACTGTTTGTGAAAACCCATCCGAAGTCCACCAACCTGTGGGTAGACACTGCCCTGAACCCGGCGGAATCTGTAAGCCAGAGCATCGCCGTATTCGACATCAATAACTTTGATGCGGGCTACAAAGTGCTGCCGATTGCCGAATGGGCTGAACTGGGTGAAGGTCCCAAGCGTGTGGTACAGCCGGAATACAACAGGGCGGGCGACGAAGTCTGGTTCTCTGTCTGGAATACCCAGGACAAGAACTCCGCGATTGTTGTAGTCGATGACAAAACACGCAAGCTGAAGAAGGTTATCAAGGGCGACTACATGGTCACCCCGACCGGTAAGTTTAATACTTACAACACTCAGCACGACGTGTACTGATCCCGGCCCCGGCCTGAAGGAGCACAATGATGAGACTGGATGCGGCAGACAGACAATTGATCGACAGCTACCAGCGTAGCCTGCCAGTCTGTGAACGCCCCTACGAGGAAATGGGCCGAACCCTGGGCCTGACCGAAGAGGAGGTAATCCAGCGGCTGTCTGCCCTCCAGGATCAAAAGGTGCTCAGCCGGGTCGGTCCGGTGTTTGAACACAGCCAGGCGGGCGCAAGCCTGCTGGCTGCCGTGGCGGCTCCTGAGGAGCAAATGGACCTGGTGGCCGCCCGCATAAATCGTGCTCCCGGGGTGAATCACAATTACGCCCGGGAGCACACCTACAACCTCTGGTTTGTCATGACTGCACCGGATAACGAGCTTCTGGAAGAGCATCTCGACGAACTGGAAAAGGAATTGAAATTGCCCATGCTTCGCCTACCCATGGTTGAGGGTTACCACATTGACCTGGGCTTCGATATCGACTGGGAGGCCTTGTCATGAGCCAACTTTTTTCGGCCGATTACCTGCCCATGGACTCCCCGGATTCAGACGCGACCAAAGTTAGCGCCTGGGGACTACTGCGGCTCAGGCAGCAACTCGAACAGGGGCTACCACTTGTACCTCGCCCCTATCGCGTCCTTGCAGAGCGCACCGGCCTTTCCGAACAGGAAGTGATGGATGCCATTACCCAATGGCAAAGCAATGGTCTGATCAAACGCTTGGGGCTGGTCGTGAAGCACCGCACCCTGGGCTACACCGCAAATGCCATGGTGGTCTGGGACATCCCTGACGAGCAAGTGCAGGCGTTGGGTAAAGCCATGGCCGACGTGCCTTTTATCACCCTGTGCTATCAACGCCCAAGGCGACTCCCGGACTGGCCCTACAATCTGTTCTGCATGATTCACGGCACCAACCGTGAACGCGTGCTGGCACAACTGGACAGTCTGATTGCTGGCCACAACCTTCAGCACATTCAATATGCGGTGTTGTTCAGCAACAAAGCCTACCGCCAGCGAGGAGGTCGTTATGTCAGCCACGACTGAATCCCGGCGCCAGGCCCCGGTTGCAGACCTGACCCCGATTGAAAAAGTTCTGATCAACCGTTTACAGCACGGCTTACCACTTGTTCGCAACCCTTTTGCAGCCGTTGCAGATGAGCTGAAACTCAGCGAGCAACAAATCCTCGATACGGTAAAAAAACTACTTTCTGACGGCGTACTGACTCGCTTTGGCCCCATGTTCCACGCTGGCGAAATGGGCGGCGCACTCACACTGGCCGCCATGCGCATTCCAGAAGCGGATTTTGAGCGGGTTACCGAGCAGGTAAACAGCTTTGATGAGGTGGCCCACAACTACCGCCGTGAGCACGACCTGAACATGTGGTTCGTACTGGCAACCGAAACCCAAAGCGCCATTGCCAGCACCATCAGCGCCATAGAAGACACAACCGGCCACCCGGTTTACAACATGCCAAAGGAGCAGGAGTTCCATGTCCACCTCCACTTCCCTGTCTGAAGCCGCAGCACCAAACGGCTTTGCAATATCCGAACGCGACCGCGAGCTGATCCTCGCCACTCAAGCCGGCCTGCCTCTGGTCTCCGATCCCTGGGCTGAATTGGGCAAGCAACTGGACATGGATGCCGACGAGGTACTTGCTCGCTTTCAGGCTATGCAACAGGCCGGCGTAATACGCCGTGTCGCTGCAGTGCCTGATCACTATCGCCTGGGTTATCGCTACAACGGCATGACGGTGTGGGACGTTGCGGATGACCGCATTGCAGAACTCGGCACTGCCGTTGGTGAACTACCTTTCGTGAGCCATTGTTACCGCAGGCCACGCCACCTGCCTTACTGGTCATTCAACCTGTTTGCCATGGTGCACGGCACCACACGGGAAGAGGTGGAAGACAAAGCCGCACAAATTCGTGCCGTGCTGGGCGATGACTGCCGCCAGCACACCATTCTTTACAGCTCGGCCATCCTGAAAAAAACCGGCCTGCGGCTGCGCAAATAACGCAAGGGGAAGCACCATGTTCAGAATGACCCGCTACATCAAAAGCCTGATGAATCCGGCCCCGGTGAGAGCCATCCCCAAGCCCTCCGGCCCCGTGGTGATCTGGAATCTGATCCGCCGCTGCAATCTCACCTGCAAGCACTGCTATTCGATCTCTGCGGATATCGACTTCAAGGGAGAGCTGAGCACTGATGAGGTCTATACCGTTATGGACGACCTCAAGTCCTTTGGCGTTCCGGTGTTAATCCTTTCAGGGGGCGAACCTCTGATGCGCCCCGATATTTTCGACATTTCACGCCGGGCTAAAGACATGGGCTTTTACGTAGGCCTGTCCAGCAACGGCACTCTGATTACCGAGGACAACATTCAGCAGATTGCTGATGCCGGCTACGATTACGTGGGCATTAGCATTGATGGCCTGGAAGAAACTCACGACGAATTCCGCCAGAAAAAAGGCGCATTCGCCGCCTCCATGAAGGCCGTCAAGCTGTGCAAGGATGTTGGCATCAAAGTAGGCCTGCGTTTCACTCTCACACAGGATAACGCCGTTCAGCTGCCAGACATGCTCAAAATGCTGGACGAGCACGACATCGACAAGTTCTATCTCTCGCACCTGAACTACTCCGGCCGGGGCGGTCGTAACCGCAAGCGCGATGCCTGGTATGACATGACCCGTGATGCCATGAACCTGCTGTTCAACCACTGCCACGACGAATTGAAGCGCGGTATCGAGCGGGAATACGTAACCGGCAACAACGATGCCGACGGCCCTTTCCTGCTCCAGTGGGCGGCTGAACACTATCCTGATCAGGTACCCGCTCTGGAACAGCGGCTGGTTAACTGGGGTGGTAATTCCTCAGGCCAGAACGTTTCCAACATAGACAACCTGGGTGTGGTGCATCCGGACACCTTCTGGTGGGACTACAACCTGGGCAATGTACGTGAGAAACCTTTTTCGCGAATCTGGTCCGAGGCCAGCGACGAATTAATGCTGGGCTTCCGGCAAAAACCAAGACCAGTGAAAGGTCGTTGTGCAGAGTGCAAGTATCTCGCCATCTGTAACGGCAACACCCGGGTAAGGGCCTACAACGTTTCCGGTGACTTCTGGGAGGAAGACCCCGGCTGTTACCTCACCAATGAAGAGATTGGTGTTATTGATATGCCCAGGCGCGTCGCCACCCCGGTGGTCGAAATTCCAGTCAACAATCTGTAAGGAACGCAGCATGACAATCAGCCAGAGAAAGAAGTGCCTGGTGGAATTCCAGCTGGCGGAACAGCCCTTCCGAGCCGGTGAGGTCGCCATTGTAGGTGCCGGCCCGGGCGATCCCGGTCTGCTGACCCTCAGAGCCCTGATGCTGATCCAGCAGGCCGACGCCATCGTTTACGACCGACTGGTGTCGCCACAGATTATGGAACTGGTTAACCCGGCCGCCGAGCGAATCCACGTGGGTAAAGCCAGCGGCTGCCACTACGTTGCCCAGGAAGATACCAACGAACTTCTGGTGCAGCTGGCGGTAAAGCAACGCCGCGTTGTACGACTGAAAGGCGGCGACCCGTATATCTTTGGCCGCGGCGGTGAAGAAGCCGAGTTTCTGGCGGATAACGACATAGATTTTCTGGTTGTGCCGGGCATTACCTCTGCAGCCGGCTGTGCGTCATACTGTGGCATTCCTCTCACACATCGGGACTACGCTCAAAGCGTCACATTCGTAACTGGCCACCGCAAAGCGGACCATGCACTGGATCTGAACTGGAAGGTTCTGGCGGCACCAAACCAGACTCGCGTGTTCTACATGGGCCTGCATAACGCACCCACCATTGTGCGCGAGTTGATGGCCAACGGCCTGTCCGGAGAATGCCCTGTGGCTCTGGTGGAACGTGGCACAACCCCGCAACAGCACATGACCGTGACCACGCTTAAAAACCTGGAAGAAACCATCAAAATGGAAGGCTTTCAGCCGCCCACGCTGATTATTGTTGGCGAGGTTGTGCAGCTGGCAGAAAAGCTCGCACAACCGGGCCAGGCAGGCTGGAACAGCGCGTTAGTTGGTTCGGCCGCTGCCACCGCTACGCAGCGGCCAGCATAAACGAAACGGGCCTGAAGACATTACCAATGCTCCAAACTGGAAACTCGATGCAACAGACTCTGAAAACCCTGATGCTGACTGCAGGCCTGCTGGCCTCGCCCTTGACTAACGCAAACACAAGCGAACAGACAACAGAAGCCCTGTATCAACAACACTGCGCAAGCTGCCATGGCAGCGACAGACTTGGCGGCATGGGCCCGGCCTTGCTGCCGGACAATCTCTCTCGCCTGAAAAAAGACCAGGCTGAGGACGCCATTCGCAACGGCCGGCCCGCCACTCAAATGCTTGGGTTCGCCGACGTGCTGAACGAGGAATCCATTACCGCTCTGGCTGAATATATCTATCAGCCACCAGAGCAGGAGCCCGTATGGGGCAAAAGCGAAATTGCCGCCAGCCACCTGCTGCCTCACCCGGCGGGCTCGCTCCCTGACAAGCCGGCTTATGAAGCCGACATGATGAACCTGTTCCTCGTAGTGGAGATCGGCGACCACCACGTGACTCTGCTCGACGGCGATAGCATGGAACCCATCCATCGTTTTGCCAGCCGCTATGCCCTGCACGGTGGCCCAAAGTACAGCCCCGATGGCCGCTATGTATACTTCGGCTCACGGGATGGCTGGATTACCAAATACGACCTCTACAACCTCAAAGTAGTCGCAGAAATCCGCGCTGGCATCAACATGCGTAACATTGCTGTCTCCGCTGATGGTGGCCACATAATGGCGGCCAACTACCTGCCCCACACGCTGGTGCTGTTCGATGCAGACAACCTTGACCTGCTGGAAATCATCCCCGTTGAGAACGATGCAAAAGAAAGCTCTCGGGTAAGCGCCGTTTACGCCGCTCCACCCCGGAATAGCTTTATCGCTGCGCTGAAAGACATTCCGGAAGCCTGGGAGATCACCGTAGAAAACGACAAAGCCAAAGTGCGCAGAATGCAAACCGATACCTGGCTTGATGACTTTTTCTTCGACCCGGGTTACCAGCATCTCATTGGTGCAGCCCGCGATGGCAAGCACGGTTTGGTAATCAACATGGACACCGGCAAAACCACCGCCGACCTGCCCCTGCCTGGCATGCCTCACTTGGGCTCCGGCATTACCTGGGACTATCAGGGCACCCGGGTAATGGCCACTCCGCACTTCCGCTCCAGCGCTGTTTCCATCATCGACATGGACACCTGGAAGGTAATCAAAACTCTGGAAACGGCAGGCCCCGGCTTCTTCATGCGCAGCCACGAAAACTCACGCTACGCATGGGTAGACGTCTTCTTCGGGCCAAACAAAGACAAAGTTCATGTGATCGACAAACAAACTCTGGAGATCGTAAAAACCCTCCAGCCAGCTCCCGGCAAAGTAGCGGCACATGTTGAGTTCGACCGCTACGGTAAAAAACTGCTGCTGAGCATCTGGGACGAAGACGGAGCCGTTATTGTCTATGACGCCGAAACCCTGGAGGAAGAAAAGCGAATCCCGATGAACAAGCCATCGGGAAAGTACAACGTATGGAACAAAATCAACTACGAGGAAGGCACCAGCCACTAGGTTAGAGGCATCAGCTGAGCCGGCTCAGGTTTTCAGCCGGCTCAGTTCGCTATCGAGTATTTTAACTTCTTCATCAAGGGACTCGCCGCTGCTCCGCGCCTGATGGGCGAGCTCGCGCAGATCGCTGGCTGCATCACCAATGGCCGTCAGATTGCGGTTAATTTCCTCGCTGACCGAACTTTGCTCTTCGGCTGCAGTCGCCACCTGGGTAACATGCTCCACGATGGTTCCAATACGATCGACTACGGCTGCCAGCGAGTGGCCTGCCTCACGGGTCCCATCGACGGCCATGCTGGCGCGGTCAACACCAGCATCGATGACCGAGACTGTCTGGCGTACCTCCTGCTGCAGACCCTCAATCATCTGGCTGATTTCATCGGTTGACTCCCGGGTACGTGATGCCAGGGTGCGGACTTCATCTGCTACCACAGCAAATCCCCGGCCTTGCTCGCCAGCCCGGGCAGCCTCAATGGCGGCATTAAGTGCCAAGAGGTTAGTCTGTTCAGCAATGCCCCGAATCACTTCAAGAATACGGTTAATCTCATCACTGCGATTGGCAACATGGCCAATCGCCTCACTGGCCTCGCCCATATCGCTGGCCAGGGCACTAACCCCCTCAACGGCAGAACCAAGCGTAGCCTGAGTAAAGCCAATTCCATCCCGAGCCTGGCGGGCGTTTTCGGCAGACTCACTGGCAAAGCCCGCAACCTCACTGGCCGCTGCTGACATTTCATTCATTGCAGCAACCACGCTATCCACCTCACGGTGTTGCCGTTCGGTATTTTCCTCTGTCTCCCGTGCAACAGTACCAACATCTGATGCCTGCTGATGCACACGAGCATTCACGGCCTTCAGATCATTGATCATCTCCCGCAGGCGCGAAGTGAAGGCATTAAAGCCGCTGGCAAGCTCAATCAATTCAGCATGGGTATCAATATCAAGCTCATGGGTGAGGTCACCTTCGGCACTGCTGAGGTTATTCATCCGGTCACGAATTTCATCCAACGGCCGGGTTACCGAGCGCACCATCACGATCAGCATCAATACCGATAATACTGATACGACAATGCCCACCAGCAACTGTCGTTGGGCTGTTGCTGAAACCTCAGCTGAGAGCAGTGCGGTGATCTCTGTGAGTTCTGCCAATGCTGCAGCTCTTGGCAGCTCGATCAGCAAAGACCACTCTTTGCCAGTATCGGCGACCCGAACCGGGTAAGAAACGGCCAAGGTTTCGCCATCATCATAACGACCATCCGTGCGGTGCAACTCGGCCATTTCCCCCGCCAACCCGGGCATTACCTCCGCCAGAGGCCTGGCCAGAGCATTGCCATAATGGCTCGCTGCCACTATCAGGCCCCTCTCGCTCAGCAGAGTGACTCGCGACTGCCCACCGTAAAGCTGCTCACTTACTGTTTTCACAGTTTCCTGCAATGTATCAAGATTGATATCTACACCCACAACACCGGCAAAGTTGCCGCCTGCCATCACGGGCACCACCAGCGTGGTGACGAGCTTGGTGTAGCCGTCTTCAATCTGGTAGTTGTATGGCTCCATAATGCAGCTGGACTTCGTTTCCATCGGGCAGAAATACCACTCTGCTTCACGCAAGCCAAACTCGTTCAATGTGTCGTCATACTTCTCGTTGGGATCATCAACCTGCTCAAGCTTGATATCCCCCATACGGTCACGAAAATAGTAGATTTCCAATGTGCCTATATCTGTACTGTGCTCCTCAACCCCCCCGGTGAAATAGCGATCCTGGCCATCGTACCCGTCAGGCTCAAACTGGGCGTAGATTGTGCTCAGGTCCTCCTCTGCAATCAGCACCGAACGCACGGCATCAGACAGTGCACTGCGGCTGATCCGGTCGGAGTTATCCGCCGCTATATTTTCCTCGATTATGTTTCTCACCACCCCCGGCACTTTGAACGCTGAATTGAACTTGCCACTCACCTGCTCGCCATACTCACCTGCCGTTGCTAACAGGCGGTCCATTACTATCCCCTGCACCAGTGTGCCGGTTTCCAGGGCCAGGCGGTTCTCCATTTGACGGAGTGACAACTGCGCAGTCATCACCATGCTGATACCCATTAGCAGCAGCAAGCCGATGACCAGAGCATACAGCTTGATCTTGAGGGGAAGCTTTTTCATATTTCCAACGCCTTTCGGAGGTTCGACAATCAACTGGTGCAGTGCAATCGATCATGCCTATTATAGTAGATACTGACGACAGACAGGTCGGCTGCCAGTAAAGTCGTGGATTTGCGGTAACAGGGTGTCACCCCGAGAGGCTTGCTTATCGAGTGAATGAAAAAGCCTTAATGATTTAAGTCATTTCCTGTAGCCTCTCTCTGTTAGGATAATTGACACATATTCCAATGGCGACTACGCAATGATCCGCAACACAAATCCAAAACTGTCCTCCTCCCCCTGCATGCTTGGAGAAAGTAATCCAGACATCGTTCAGTACGGGACAGCGCCGCAGTCAACGGCCTTGCTCAACGGTCTGAGCCGAGTGTTCGGGATACGTGTAACCGAAAAGCAGGACACCCCTGAGGCCAGGTTTTTGAGTGACCTCACGCGATTGTTTCATCAGCGCCGAGTCGACGCCGAAGCACAAATGGAAAAGCACGACACCCCTTGGGCCAACGTATACCTGATTCAGCACGGCATCATGCGCCTGTTCAGAGAAGCGCCCAGTGGCAAGGTAGCGATACACCACTTTTTTACTGAAGGCGATATGGTCTGGCCTGTGTTTGGCCGCAGTCGCACAGTGCGCAACACCCTTTGCCTCACCACTGTCACACCAGCCACCGTATGGGTCGCCGACTTTGCAGCTTTCCGAGCTGCAATTCACTCTCACGGTGACGGAATCTGGCCAAAGTTCGCAATGGCACTCACAGAAGAACTGGCAGAGCTTGCCAGCATGCGGGAGTTCCGCAAGCACACCATGTCGGCCAAAGAGCGCTATCAATTACTACTCGAAGAGTACCCGGAGCTGGTAAAGCGCGTGCCAGACAACCAGCTTGCCTCATGGCTGGGCGTTGTACCTGCAACCTTCTCCCGGCTTAAAACCGGTGCCATAAAATACTGACGGCCAGCTCACAAAACCGCTACCGTCAGTCATTGCGTACAGGTGTACGCTGAAGTACCGTGTTGCGACGATACAACACGGACTTTGCCCCAATGAATACGCCACAACTCCGCTGCCAACCTGCCCATAAACGGATAGAGGAATGGCTGAACAGCGCCACTCACAGTATTGGCGCATTGCTCAGCGTCATAGGCACCATCGCACTGATCATTGGCGCCACGCAGTTACACGACACCTGGAAAATTGTCAGCTTCAGCATATTCGGCGCATCCTTGATTCTATTGTATATGGCCTCCGCCCTATACCATGGCGCACGCCGGCCTGAGCTGAAAAAAGCCTTCAAAACCCTCGACCACTGCGCCATTTTCCTGCTGATTGCGGGCACCTATACCCCATTTCTTCTGGTAAACATGCGCGGAACCGTCGGCTGGACACTGTTTGCAATAATATGGTCGCTGGCCATTACCGGCGTGGTCTTGAAAGTCATCTTTGCCAATCGCTTCAAGCTGGTGCGGGTGGGCATCTACATCGCCATGGGTTGGCTCATCACGTTTGCCTCCTCAGATCTGGTGGCAAGCCTGAACGAAACCGCACTAACCCTCACTATTGCTGGCGGCATTGTTTACACCGCTGGTGTTGCCTTTTACCTGGCCGATCGCATTCCCTATATGCATGCGGTTTGGCACCTGTTCGTAATCGGCGGCAGTGCCTGTCATTTCAGTGCCATTTATTTTGGTGTACTTCCTTACGCTACATGATGGCAGCGATTAATAAGCGTGCTACTCTTCTGATGCATTGAATCCACATTCATTTATGTCGATTATCTCAAAGCCCAGACAACCGCGGGTCAACGGGTAATCACAGAACAAAGCAATCAGAACAAAAAGGTGCGTGAGTGAAATTCAACAAGCTACTGATCGCCAACCGTGGCGAAGTCGCCATTCGAATCGCCAGAGCAGCCGGGGACATGGGGCTGGAGTGTGTTGCTGTCTACTCTGAAGACGACAGCGAATCCCTGCATATCCAGCATGCGAATCAGGCTATCAAGCTGCCCGGTAAAGGTGCTAGAGCCTATCTGGATATTGAGGCGATCATAGCAGCCGCGATTGAGGCAGGAGCCGATGCCCTGCACCCTGGGTATGGCTTTTTGAGCGAGAATCCGGAACTGGCCCGCCGCTGCGTGCAACAAGGCATTACGTTTATCGGCCCGGATGCCAGCACGCTTGAACAGCTTGGGGATAAGGCAGCAGCACGGCACCTTGCCCAGAGTTGTGGCGTGCCCATTACACCCGGCACCCAAGGCCGCACCTCCCTCGAGGAGGTCAAAGCGTTCATTGCCAACCAAAGCGGCAATACCTCAGCTGTGATCAAAGCCATATCCGGCGGCGGTGGCCGGGGCATGCGCATTGTTCAGCCCGGCGATGATATTGAAGCCAATTTCCACGCCTGTGCCCGTGAAGCCAAAGCCGCTTTCGGCGACGACGATCTATACGTTGAACAACTCATTGAGCGGGCCCGCCATATCGAAGTGCAGGTGTTGAGCGATGGCCTTGGAAACGCCGTACACCTATGGGAGCGTGAGTGCAGCCTGCAGCGGCGCAACCAGAAGCTGATTGAAATTGCTCCCAGCCCCACGCTTTCCGAAGCCACCCGAAATCGACTTCTGGAAGCGGCTTTACGCCTGGCACAGGAAGTAAACTACGCAGGCCTTGGTACCTTTGAATTTCTGGTGGACGCAAACGGCTCTGACTTCTACTTCATGGAGGCCAACCCCAGGCTTCAGGTAGAACACACCATTACCGAAGAAATCACCGGAATTGATCTGGTTCAGGCGCAGATTGCTGTGCTTGGCGGAGCCAGCCTCCAGAGTCTTCAGCTACAACAAGCCGATATCCCTGCACCAAACGGATTTGCCATTCAGTGTCGTATCAACATGGAGTCCCTGGACGCCAGTGGAGTTACCCTCCCAAGCGGCGGCACGCTGAGCGTATTCGAACCACCCGGCGGCCCGGGTGTTCGGGTCGACACCTACGGCTACAACGGGTACACCACCAACCCTAATTTCGACTCCCTGTTAGCCAAGGTTATCGTGCACAGCCGCTCACAGGATTACGCCCATTCGGTAAGAAAAGCCTACCGGGCACTGTGCCAGTTCAGGGTTGAAGGCGTCAGAACAAACATCAGTTTCTTGCAGGCTTTGCTGTCCCAATCCGATGTTGCGGATAACCGCGTGTATACCCGTTATGTGGACGACCAGATGGCGGCGCTGGTTGCCAAGTGCGAGCAGGAGCATCCTCGCCTGTTTTCCACCACAGGACCTGCACAAAAAACCGAGAGCACCACGCCCGGAACAGAGGCGCCGGAAGGTACAGAGGCTGCCTCAGCTCCCATGCAAGGGCAGTTAATCAAATCTCTGGTGGCGGTAGGGGAAAACGTACACAAAGGCCAAACCCTCGCCATTATTGAAGCCATGAAAATGGAGCATGAGATACAAGCGTCTGTTTCAGGCAGTGTTCATAGCCTTCCACTTGAACATGGCGACTACGTGAGCGAAGGTCAGGCAATTGCCTATATCGAACCTGGCGAGGGAACCCAAAACACAGAAACGACCAAGAAAGCGGTCGACCTGAACCACATACGCCCGGATCTGGCAGAGTCCTTTGAGCGTCACCGGTTGACTCAGGATGAAGCCCGCCCGGAGGTAATGGCCAAGCGCCACAAGCGGGGCATGCTGTCGGCACGGGAAAACGTCGCCAATATCTGCGACCCGGGCAGTTTCATGGAATACGGTGCCCTCACCTTCGCCGCCCAGCGCAAGCGTCGGTCAGCCGAAGAGTTGATGCAATCGACACCGGCCGACGGTTTGGTAACGGGCGTGGGCGCGGTGAACGGTGACAGTTTCAGCAAAGATCAGGCTCGCTGTGCGGTGCTGGCTTATGATTACACTGTACTTGCCGGCACCCAGGGCACCATGAACCACCGGAAGACTGACCGGATTCTGCATGTCGCGGAAGAGCAACATCTACCGGTAATATTCTTCACTGAAGGTGGAGGTGGCCGCCCCGGTGATACCGATGATGCAACCCTGATCGCTGGCCTGCACACTCCCAGCTTTCTGCAATACGCCAGGTTAAGCGCTTTGGCGCCACGCATTGCCATAGTGTCTGGCCGCTGCTTTGCCGGGAACGCGGTGTTCGCCGGCTCCAGTGACCTGCTGATTGCCACCCGCAACGCAAGCCTGGGCATGGCAGGCCCCGCAATGATCGAAGGTGGTGGCCTGGGTGTATTTGCGCCAGAAGATGTTGGCCCCATGTCTGTGCAGGTAGCCAACGGTGTAGTGGATTGTCTGGTAGAGAACGAGCAAGAGGCCGCTCAGGTAGCCCGCAAGCTCATGTCCTATTTCCAGGGGGCCACCCCCGATTGGCGATGCGACGACCAACGCCTGCTGCGCTCAAGCATTCCGGAAAACCGCCTGCGCTCCTACGACATTCGTGCATTGATTCGCACCTTGGCCGATACCGACAGCTACCTTGAGCTAAGGCCAGATTTCGCCTCGGGCATGGTCACCGCCTTTGCCCGCATTGAAGGCCGCCCCGTAGGAATCATGGCCAACGACCCGAGACACCTTGGCGGCGCCATTGATGCCAATGGCTCAGACAAGGCTGCCCGATTCATGCAGCTGTGCGATGCCTTCGATGTGCCGCTGGTAAGCCTGTGCGACACCCCGGGCTTCATGGTCGGGCCAGAGGCCGAGAAATCCGGACTGGTTCGTCATACCAGCCGCCTGTTTGTGACGGCAGCCAGCCTGCAGATTCCCGTGTTCACCGTTGTGCTGCGCAAAGGCTATGGGCTTGGCGCTATGGGCATGGCCGCAGGCTCCTTCCACAACCCTTTCTTCACCGTGGCTTGGCCCACTGGGGAGTTTGGAGGCATGGGGCTGGAAGGTGCAGTACGCCTGGGGTACAAGAATGAACTTGCGAAGGCTGGCGACGAGGCCGCGCAAAAAGCTCTATTTGATAAGCTGGTCGCCAAGCACTATGAGCAGGGTAAAGCCCTGAGCATGGCGGTATCGCTGGAAATTGACGCGGTAATTGACCCCCTCGAAACCCGAAGCTGGATTATTCGGGGGCTCAAGTCTGCGAAGAAAGCGGGGCCAAGGCAGGGCCGGCGCAGGCCGATGATCGATACCTGGTAAGCACATTTTTGCAGGAACAAGGAAAGCAACAATGACAAAAGCACTGGAGACACCTGAGCAAAAGCCTTCTGAAGACAAGCCGTTCAGGTATTTCATGCAGGTTCGGTATAGCGAATGCGACGCTCAGCTTGTGGTTTTCAATGCCCGCTACGGGGATTACATTGAACTGGCAGCCACTGAGTTCCTGTACATTGTGGGCGCTGAGTTGCCAGATCTGGAGAGCAGTTTTGACTATCAGGTGGTCAAGCTGACCATTGAATGGCAGGCTCCGGCTCGCTATCGCGACACCTTGGAAATATCAGTCAACGTCACCCATGTGGGCAACACGTCGTTTGAGCTAACCACGGAGTTTCGAAATGCGAAGACCGGGCAGTTCCTTGCCAAGGGCGAACTGATCGGGGTTGCCGTTAATCCGCAAAACGTCGAGAAGATGTCGATTCCCGACACCATGAAGCACGAAATGATAAATGGAGCACGAGGAAAGTTTGTTGACCACGCGGGGCTTTTTACAGCCCCACAGGCCAAATGATTTACCGCGACTGAATCAATATGCCCAAACCAGCGCCATCAATACTCCCCATGCCAGCAGGGACGCTGCCATTACGGTGTAGGCAACGGACATACTGATAACATCGCCAGGACTGCGGTGGCACAAGGATCTCATGCCCTGATACACAAGGGTGCAGGACAGTGCCATTGCAACCAGCACTGCCAGCACACTAACCATAACCACAGGCACAAGTAGCGCCAGTGACGATAGCCATAGTGGCAAGGGCGCAATCGCCGCAAGCAAATAGGCGTCGTTGTAACTGATTTCCAGCTTATGACCTTCAACCACACTGTGTATCAGCCAGCCCATCACAAAAAATGTCAGTAGCTCCGCCAGAAAGAGAATGGTGGTAATAAAGCGCCATTCCTTGTCTCCGAAGCCGGCAATGAAGTCGTTGCCGTAGTGAGTGCCAGCGTAATACAACATTACAGGCGGTATGAGCGACATGGGCACAACAACAAACCAGGCAAGAACTGGTATGGAGATCTGCCTATCCTGAAGTTCAGCCCACCCCCCATTGCTGGAAAACGGGAGTTTTAACAGGTTTGAAACATTCATGGTGAACCTCCTTGCTCTCGAGTGGGCGGAGTTGCCTCACGGGACAGCTTTTGCAATATTATGATGGCTTTTACTTATTCTTTTTAGGCGCCTTTCCCTGAACCGTCAATTAGCCGGGATGACCTTGAACAACTCAACTAACATACGAAAACACAAGTCTCAGGCCTTCTGGTTGTTTTTCCCGGCGGCAAGCTTACTGGCTGCACTTGCCGTTCCGCTGACTGTGTGGGCAGTTTGGTCAGGTACTGGCTGGCCCGCTGGATTGCTTGGTTCCGGGCATGGCCATGAATTAATTTTCGGCTTTGCTCTGACGCTGGTTGCGGGTTACACACTGGGTCCACAGTCTGCCACTCTGCTTTATCCGCTGTTTGGTCTGTGGTTGGCTGCAAGGCTGAGCTGGATTTTCCAGCCTCACAGCCTTCTGGCTGAGATTTTGGGCCCTGCATTCGCTCTATTGCTTGCCTGGCACGTGGTGCCTCGCTTCAGCGCTGCGAAAAAATGGCGAAACAAAATGGTCGGGCCGCTGATTCTGCTGATCTGCCTGCTGGCGCTCGCATTCTGGTTTTCTTCCTCCCTGTATTCCCCGATCGCGGCCTGGTTACCTGGCCCAATCCCGCTTATGCAATCCGCCATTGTTGGGCTGCTGTTGTTAATGACCTTCATGGGAGGGCGACTCATTGCACCAGCGGTTGCAGGCACCTTGGAGAAAAAGGGCATACCTCTGGAGGCGCGGGTTCAACCGCGAATTGAGGGTTTATTAATCCTCGTACTGGGGAGTTCCATTTTTCTCATGGCATTTCCAGCCGCAAATCTGCTAACCGGCAGTTTGCTCATTGCTGCTGCCGCGCTGATCGCCATTCGCACCTTGCGCTGGAAGCTTTGGTACTGCCTTGAACGCGCTGATTTACTGGTTTTGGCCCTGGGTTACATGTGGCTAGCCATTGGCGCTCTATGCACAGGCATTGCTCTCATGCAGGGCTGGTTGCCAGCCGCCGCCCTGCACCTGATTACTATTGGGGCACTGGGAACCTTGTCTACAAGCATAATGCTTCGGCTGGCCTGGCAAAGAAGCCACCGAAAACCGCCGCCCGCCAGCGAGGTTTTCCCTATTGCGGCACTTCTGGCTATCGCCGCCATTAGCCGCTTTATTGCAGGCAGCTCCCCCTTTAGTGCGCCAACACTGCTTTGGCTATCTGCCGGCACTTGGGCGCTGGCTTATCTATGGGTCACCCTCAGGCTCCTGTTTCTTGCAAAACATTCCAAAAACCGCAGGAAATGAATGGCTACCTCTCCTGCGCTTTTGCCCGAAATGGCTACCTACTTGGTGATATCACCGCTGTATCCACATGATTTATATAGATTAATAACGCCAATTCCAGCATCGGGCATCAAGCGTCCCGGCTGACCTCGCTGCCAAATTTTTTTCCTTGACTAATATCATGATTAGTCAGGTGCATCACTTTGCACAATGGTAACAAGAAGCCCGCAAACCGCGCCCCATGCGGCACCGGGCAGGCTAACCGAGGAGTATTTTTATGGCTAAAACCAACGCCGACATCGAACACTGGGATGTCGAAAATGATGAATTCTGGGAAAAGGAAGGCAAACGTATTGCCTCCCGTAACCTGTGGATATCCATACCCAGTCTGTTGATGGGCTTTGCCGTCTGGCTGATGTGGGGAATGATCACAACCCAGATGAAAAACCTGGGCTTTGACTTCACCATTGAACAGCTTTTCACTCTTTCGGCGATTGCCGGCTTGTCCGGTGCTACTCTGCGGATCCCGGCATCGTTCATGATCAAGATTGCCGGTGGCCGCAACACCATCTTTCTGACCACTGCGCTGCTCATGATACCCGCTGCGGGCACCGGTATTGCACTGATGAATCCCGATACTCCATTCATCGTGTTCCAGGCTCTTGCCCTGCTCTCGGGCATCGGTGGCGGCAACTTTGCCTGCTCTATGAGCAACATCAGCTCCTTCTACCCCAAAAGCAAGCAAGGCTATGGTCTTGGCATGAATGCGGGCCTCGGTAACTTTGGCGTTACCACCATGCAGGTTCTGATCCCTTTGGTGATGACAGTCGGCATATTCGGAGTCCTGGCCGGCGACCCTATGCAACTGCAAAGTCCAAGCGGAACCCTCATCGGCCGTATTGAAGCCGGCACCGACACCTGGATCCAGAACGCCGGCTTTATCTGGCTGGTATTCCTCATTCCCCTGGCCTTTGCCGGCTGGTTTGGCATGAACAACCTCAAGGTCGTTACCCCTAACCCGGGCAACCCTGTGTCTGCCTTCAGCAAAATACTTGGTCTCTACGGTGTGGGCATTCTCACCTCGGTAATCGGTGTCTGGGCCCTCACAGTGATGAACATGTGGCTGGCCCTGCCGCTAACCATCATTCTGACTGTGGTTCTTCTGCGTCTGATCCCCGGCGACATCAAGCCCAACATCAAGAACCAGTTTGCCATTTTCAGCAACAAGCACACCTGGTCCATGACCGTGCTGTACATTCTGACCTTTGGCTCGTTCATTGGCTTCTCTGCTGCGCTGCCACTGTCTATAGGCGTTATCTTCGGCAACATGATGGAAGTGGCTGCCGACGGCACTGTAACCCGCGTTGTTAACCCGAATGCACCGAGCGCACTGACCTGGGCCTGGATGGGACCCTTTGTAGGCGCTCTGATTCGCCCTGTAGGTGGCTGGATTTCCGACAAGTTCGGTGGCTCTATCGTTACCCAGATCATCTCGGTGGTAATGGTGGTGGCCTCTGTAGCGACTGGCTATGTGATGATGCTGGCCTACAACTCCACCGACCCCAACAGCTACTTTGCCCTGTTCCTGATCCTGTTTATTGTGATGTTCGCGGCCAGCGGCATCGGCAACGGCTCTACCTTCCGCAGCATTGGTTATATCTTTAACCAGCAGCAGAAGGGCCCGGTACTTGGCTGGACCAGCGCCATAGCCGCCTACGGTGCCTTTATTGCGCCCAAGCTGCTAGGTCAGCAGATTCAGGCGGGCACTCCGGAAGTGGCTATGTACGGGTTCGCAGTGTTCTACGCTTTGTGCCTGGTCGTTAACTGGTGGTTCTACCTGCGCAAAGGCGCATACATCAAGAACCCTTAAAGCGCCCAGCTAAACCGCAGACAAAAAAAGCCCGCCGAGGATATCCCCGGCGGGCTTCTTAGTGTGGCTGGAATGCTTTAACTATCCAAAGACATCAGCCTGCAGCCAAAACACCGCCTACAACAGCAACCACTCCACCCAATGCACGGGTAACACGGTTATCGGCCTTCAACATCAAGGTTCCCAAACCACGCCCCACAAAGGTAATCGCCAGAGTAGCCACAACGAAGCCGGCCATGTATGCCACCAAACTGGAGCCTGCAGCCATTTCAGTGCCGTGCGCATAACCGTGGGTGATCATGAACAGAGCAACCAAAGCGCCCCCGACAACCGTTGGCAGTTTTGCCATGGTGGCAATCAGCACTCCGGCCAGGAGCACCGACATGGCAATGCCGGTTTCCACACCCACCAGGCTAACACCACCCCAGGCGATAGCTGCGCCCAACACCATGCCTCCCACTACAAATAACGGTATTGCGTTTTTCATGACCCGGTTCTGTCGAACGCTCCAGAAACCAATGGCGGCCATGGCCAACAAATGGTCTATGCCCAACATCGGGTGCAACAATCCGCTGAGAAAACCGCTATGGGTGTGGTTAGCCTGACCCGTGTGCGCCACAGCGAGGGTAGCAGTCAACATCAAACCAACGGTCATCAGCAACTTGGTTATTCTGGTCATAGTACTCTCCGTCTATTCTCTGCGTTTATTGTCAGGCTTGTGTGCACTCAGGCGGTATCGGTGAGTTTTTCAGGTCGACGTTCGGGCAGCATGCCCTGTTTCAGAATGAAGCTGATTATCTCTTCAAGGCCAACACCGTCGTACAGATTGGTGAATACGAAGGGACGATCACCTCGCATTTTTCTGGAATCCCGCTCCATCACATCCAGCGAAGCATGTACGTATTCAGCGATGTCGATCTTGTTGATGATCAGCAGGTCTGACTTCGTGATGCCGGGGCCGCCTTTGCGTGGAATTTTGTCGCCAGCCGCAACATCGATAACGTACAGGGTCAAATCCGACAGCTCCGGGCTGAACGTAGCTGCGAGGTTGTCGCCACCAGATTCCACCAATACAAGCTCCAGATTTGGATGGCGCGCCTGTAGGTCATCAATGGCCGCCAGGTTCATGGACGCATCTTCACGGATAGCCGTGTGCGGGCACCCCCCGGTTTCTACCCCCAAAATACGGTCTGCAGGCAGCGCCTCGTGTTTCAGCAGGAAGTCGGCATCTTCACGGGTGTAGATGTCGTTGGTGACTACCGCTATGTCGTAGTGATCTTTCAAAGCACTGCACAGCTGCTGCAACAGGGCCGTTTTTCCGGAACCTACCGGCCCACCAACGCCTACTCGTAAACAATGTTTCATCGTTGTTTGTCCCTCTGTGTACTCAAAGCAATCAGCTTCGGAATAGCCTTGAATATTGGGTTTCATGCTGGGCACTGCCAAGCGCCAGCCCTGGCAGCATGGGGCCCATTTGTTGGTCTGGTAGCGACAGTGCGCTTTCAACCGCCGCCACCAGTTTCGGGCGTAGCTGTTCGTTCAGGCGTTGCGCTGCAGTGTGCCCCAAAGGCATTGCCTTACAGGCAACGGCGAGCTGATTTTCAAGCCACCCCCACACAAACCCGAGCATGCTATGGCGCACTGGTACTTGTCGCTGGAAAGCCGTCCAGGCAAACACCGTCACGTAATCCGGCTCTTCCGGCAGCTGGTCAGCCTGCGGCTCAAGCTTCAAGCTGGTCAGCAGGCGAAGCAATGCCAGCCCTAACCGCGTTCCTTCGTCACTCAATTCGGCGGTTTCCCGGCTGGCATGCAACCAATCGTTCCAGTATGCAAGGCCGCGGCTATCACCCTTGGCCCAACAGTTGTGTAACCTGCATAACACCGGCAACTCGCACCGGCTCAAGCCATCCTCAAGAACGCCTTCCAACCACTCGCCCAACTCCTCTTCGTTTCGAACCCAACCCAATTCAAAGGCGCTTTCCAGGCCTTGCGACCAGGCGAAAGCTCCTATCGGTAAAGCCGGGCTGACCAGTTGCATCAACCCAAGCAACGCCAAGTCGCTCGGCACGGTGGGCTGGCTGTCAGTGTGCATGGTTATGCTCTTCATCATGGCTATGACCATGGGAATGGTCGTGACGGTGAGAATGGCTATGGGAGTGCCCGTGACCATGTGAGTGCTCGCGCCCCGCATGGGCATAAGCACCGGACTCAGGATCAAAGGGCGCCAGATGGTGCTCCAGGCTTGCCCCCAACAGCTGCGCCAGCTCTTCCAGCACGTGATCTGGCGGAAACCTGACCCAGTGGCGCCCGTCTGCCTCAACACCCAGGGCAAGCGTTACATGGCGGTTGCCAAGGTGGTAGCACAGACGCGCCAAAGGCAATCCATTTTCAATATAGGCGGTTGTGACCGACTCATCAGCAGCACAAACACGAACTGTCTCGCCACCACTGGAGCGCAACAGATCTCCATGACGCAGCACAGGACCACGATCAAGGAACAATCCCACGTCGCGCCCCTTATCGGTCTTGGCCCGTAACCGACCCCGGATGCGTAATTCGTATGGCAGGGTCAGACTGTCGTAGATCTCTCCTTCAGAACTGCCATCCAGCCTTTGTGTTAACTCAAGCATTTTGATGTCCTTACAAACGGTTAAAACAGGTGGTAGCGCTGAGCCAGTGGCACTTCTGTGAGGGGTTCACAGGTCAGTAACTCGCCGTCTGCATGAACTTCATAAGTTTGCGGATCAACCGTCAGTTTTGGGCAGGCGCTATTCAACTTCATATCGCTCTTGCGCATCTGGCGGACGTTTTTAACAGCCACCAGCGGGCTCTTTAGACCCAGCTTTTCTTCCAGCCCTGTGTTCATTGCCGCCTGGCTTACAAAGGTCATTCGGGTGGCTGCGGCCGCCCTGCCCAAAGCCCCAAACATGCGCCGGTAATGCACGGGTTGTGGCGTGGAGATGGCAGCGTTGGGATCGCCCATGGCCGCGCCTGCAATCATGCCGCCCTTGAGGATGATCGATGGCTTAACGCCGAAGAAGGCGGGTTTCCAAAGCACAAGGTCCGCCAACTTACCCACTTCCACAGAGCCAACCTCATGGCCAACACCGTGAGTAATGGCTGGGTTGATGGTGTATTTGGCGATATAACGCTTCACTCGAAAATTATCGGTACCGCGTTCCTGATCCTCCGGCAGCAAGCCTCGCTGAACCCGCATTTTGTGGGCGGTTTGCCAGGTGCGGCAGACCACTTCACCAATGCGACCCATGGCCTGGGAGTCTGACGAGATCATGGAGATCACGCCGATGTCGTGGAGAATGTCTTCAGCGGCGATGGTTTCACGACGAATACGGGAATCCGCAAAAGCCACGTCTTCCGGGATGTTGGGGTCCAGGTTATGGCACTCCATCAACATGTCGAGATGCTCATCAACAGTGTTGATGGTATATGGCCGGGTCGGGTTGGTAGACGACGGCAGCACGTTAGGCAGGCTGCAGGCAACGATAATGTCGGGCGCGTGGCCACCGCCTGCACCTTCTGTGTGGTAAGTGTGAATACAACGGTCTTTGAAGGCAGCCAGGGTGTCCTCGACAAAACCGGACTCGTTCAGGCTGTCGGCATGGATGGCAATCTGTATATCGTAGCGATCCGCTACATCCAGTGCATTGCTGATCGAGGCCGGCGCAGCGCCCCAATCCTCATGGATTTTCAGGCTCATGGCTCCGGCTTTCACCTGCTGCTCCAGCGCTTCTGGCGTACTGGCGCTGCCTTTACCGAGAAAACCTATATTGATAGGCAGGTCATCCACCGCCTGCATCATTTTACCCAAGTGCCATGGGCCAGGAGTGTGGGTGGTCGCAACGGAACCCGTTGCCGGCCCGGTACCGCCGCCAATCATGGTGGTAAGACCGCTCATCAAGGCCTCATCAACCTGCTGCGGGCAAATATAGTGAACGTGAGTGTCGACAGCGCCCGCGGTAAGTATCTGGCCTTCTCCGGCGATGATTTCAGTGCCGGCACCAATAACTATGTCAATATCGGGCTGGGTGTCGGGGTTACCGGCTTTGCCGATGGCGGCAATGCGACCGTTTTTAAGCCCCACATCGGCCTTAACTATGCCCCACCAATCAATAACAATCGCATTGGTGATCACTGTATCCATTACGGCATCATCACAGCGCTGGCTTTGGCCCATGCCATCGCGAATAACCTTTCCGCCACCGAACATCACCTCTTCGCCGTAATGGGTGTGATCCTTTTCGATTTCGATCCACAGCTCCGTATCACCCAGGCGAATACGGTCGCCGGTGGTAGGGCCGTACATGTCTGAATAAGCTTGCCGGGAAATCTTCATGATTTTGCTCCCTCGTTCGGGTTCTTATCCAAAGGGCCCATCACTTCGCCACGAAAACCGTAGATGCGGCGCAAACCTACATAGGGTATCAATGTCACTTCGCGGGTCTGGCCAGGTTCAAAACGAATCGCTGTACCCGCTGCGATGGCGAGGCGATAGCCGTATGCTTTTTTTCGGTCCAGACGTAAAGCGGGGTTGGTTTCTGCAAAGTGATAATGGGAGCCGACCTGTATTGGGCGGTCGCCGGTGTTGGCGACGCTCATAGAAATACTTTCCCGCCCCACGCACAGCTCAATGTCTTCGCTCTTCAACTGATATTCACCAGGAATCATGGCGTGCCTCCTCACACAATGGGGTTATGGACGGTGACCAGTTTGGTACCGTCGGGGAAGGTTGCTTCTACCTGAACGGACTGAACCATCTCGGCAACGCCTTTCATCACATCGTCACGGGTCAGTATTTCGCGGCCGGCACTCATCATATCCGCCACAGTACGACCTTCGCGGGCACCTTCCATAATGGCGCAACTGATCAGCGCGACTGATTCCGGGTAGTTTAATTTGAGGCCTTTTTCCTTGCGGCGCTCAGCAAGCAGGCCAGCGGTAAACAACAGCAGTTTGTCTTTATCTCTTGGTGCTAATTCCATCACTAACTCCGTTGTTGTCGATATTATTGTGTTAGTGGCCTGTACCCGTACGACAGCTTCAGCATGAGCAGTCAGGTCAGCCAGATCCTCGGTACAATAGCCTTGTGGCCTGTAAGGCGCGGCCGGAGCAGATCCCGCGCCTGCTGAAACAGATCCCACACCTGATTACGTTCAGTGCCCAGATAGCGCAGCAAAATCACTCCGCGACGACAGGTAACAGCCCAGTGACTGGACGCCTGCATGTGCTCTCGCAGCGCTTGAACAGCTTCTTCAGGATCGCTCAGCCCTACCGCCCACATGGTGGCGTGAACCGTGGCGCCGCCTTGGCCCCATTTGCCGGTAAACCGCGGATGGCCAGGATCAATGCGTTGGCGTTCCAGCCACAGCGGCCGGCCATTTCGAGTGAGTTTAAAGCCTTGTTCCAGATAGCCGCTTGCAAACGGCAATTCGCTCGCCGGGCGACCAAGGCCGAGAATCTCCCAGCCCAGGCATTTGGCGTTGTCTTGCAGATCAATAATGAGAGTTTGCTCACCTCGGGAGCCATCAAAAGCCAGAGTTTCCTGGGGCAGCCACTCCAACGTCCCACCATTAGCCACTTTAAGCTGGGTGTGCTGGCTCCAGGCGACACCGTTGCTGTCGGCTCTATAAAGTTTGTTCGCGGCGGGTGTAGTTAACAGGGTGTGAGCCCCCTCCCCGACATTGACATCTATATTGAGCGAATCCCCACTGGCTACGCCGCCTGGCGGGTGTAAAAGATAAACGTGGCAGCAGCCATCACGTCCTTCAGGATAAAACGGCCGTTGAACCCGCAGGGGGCCATAGTGGCGAGCTGTCGTCATGCGGGTGATGCTGACATCACCGTCTGCGCGGGCACAGAACCCCAGTGTGAGGGAGGCGGCCCAGTGGCGACTGGCATCAAAACGATGCCCGGAATCCACCACAGCCCCTTGTTTCAGAGGCATAAAAGATAGAGTCGTCGTGCTATCCAATCCTTGTTATGAAGCCAGTGCGACGACGTCCACTGGTTTTTAGCCACCTTTCAATGTGTGCATAGGCATCATTTCAAGTTAGCAGAAGGATTTTGAACGTCCACTTGCGGGGGAGCTATCAACCAAAAAAAAGCCCACCGAGATCACTCCCGGCGGGCTTTGGTGCTGATTACAACTTTACTGAGTTACTGCCTCAACAGGTTACGCCTTGCCCATTGCTGCCTGGCGCTGGCGCTCCTCCTCTTCGATCTGAAGATCTACAGAAGACACATCGTACTCTTCAGCAAAGCCAGACTCAGGCTCCTTCAACCACATCAAGCAAAGTACCCAGCTGATAAAGGCGCCACCTGCAATGATGAAGAAGAACTGATTAGGCGTTACGAAGGTGAAGATAGTCAGGTAGACCACAGCCCCTACGTTGCCATATGCACCCGCCATTCCCGATATCTGCCCGGTTAAGCGGCGCTTGATTGACGGGATGATTCCGAAGGTTGCACCCTCTGCACCCTGCACAAAGAATGAAGTGAATACAGTGATACCTACCGCAATGATTAGCGGCCAGCTGGAGTTGAGCAAGCCCATCAGTGCGAAGCCAACGGATATACCCAGCATGTAGCTCAGCATCACGAACCGGCGGTTACCCATGCGGTCTGAAACCATGCCACCCATAGGACGAGCCACCAGGTTTACAAAAGCAAAGGAGGCAGCAACCATACCCGCAGCAGCGGCACTCAGGCTCCAGGTTTCTTCAAAGAACATTGGCAACATGGAAACCACTGCCAGCTCTGCACCAAAGTTGGCAAAGTAGGTACTGTTCAACGCAGCAACGCTGTTAAACGGGTACTTGTCGTCCTCAGGCACACCCTTTTTCAGGATAGGTACGTTTACTCGCAGAATCTGTACGATCTGATAAAGCACGATGGCAACAATGACTGAGTAGGCAATGATCGCACCAGTCACACTCAGGTAGCCCATGTTCTGGATGCGCCAAACAAGGATTGCCAGAACACCAATCAAGGGAATGGTCCACAGAATAAGTTTGACCATGTCACCCCAGGTGCTGACTTCCAGCGCAGTCGCTTTACGCGGCTTGCGGTGTACGGTGCCTGCAGGACCATCGGTAACAGCAAACCAGTAGTACACGCCGTAAAGCGCCATCACGATAGCACTCTGGGCAATAGCCCAGCGCCAGCCGTCATCGCCGCCATACATTTGCAGTGCAATAGTAGGTAGAGTCAGTGCTGCAGCAGCAGAACCAAAGTTACCCCAACCAGCGTAGAAACCCTCGGCAAAACCAATGTCCCGGGGTTTGAACCACATGGCGGTCATGTGAATGCCCACCACAAAGCTCGCACCGATGGAGCTGAGCACCAAACGGCTGACCAGCAACTGGGTCATGGTGTCGCCAAAGGCGAAGGTGAGTGCCGGAATCGACATCAGAATCATCAGTATGGAAAACACCCGGCGCGGGCCGAAGCGATCAAGGGCCATGCCCACGAGAATACGAGCAGGAATCGTCAGCGCCACGTTACAAATGGCGAATAGGCGAAGGTCGTCCGGGGTCAGCCAATCGACACTTTTGAGCATGCTGGACGCCAGTGGCGCCATGTTGAACCACACATAAAATGTGATAAAAAATGCTATCCAGGTCAGGTGTAATGCCTTAATCTCTGGATTTTTGAAGCGGAATACGTCTGCAACTCTCATTTCAGCCTCCGGGGGCTTCCAGTTCAGTGCCAGTGGCTTTTAGCGGCTGGGCAGGATAAGTAGCGGGCATTGCACCCGGCGAGCCAGAAACGAACTGACTTTACCGAATGTCATGTAATCCAACTCATCCACAAAGTAAGTTAGCGAGCGGGCGATCAAGCCGCCGTCAACCTCATCACTGTGGCGAGCGATGATGAGCATGTCGGGCTTAACCTTGCTGTCAGCGGCATATAGCAGCATTTTTCGAGCGTCGCCCTCCAGAAGCAGCGTTTCAGAAGAAACTCCCTCCTTCTCACAAACCCCCTGCGCTTCAAGCAGATGGTTTTTGAGTTCCTCTAACTCCTCCTGAAACATGTCTTCATTGCTGGCCGTGATGTCTCTGGGGTTTTCCGCCACAGCCACCAGGATGATCTGAGGCTTCAGTTCGCGAAACATCGTAATCGTCTGAACCAGCGCCAGCTTCGCGTTCCTGGAGCCGTCGTAGGCAATCATGATTTTCATAGCAGTCTCCGAAGGCAAAAGTGCCACACAGGCACAGCGCCAATTGATATTACTCAGTATTAGCCCACACTCAGTAGTGGCGCATATTTGATTTAAGTCAAATACAGCGCCAGATACCCCACCAGAGCAATCGAAGCTCTACCCCCTGACAGCAAATCCCTGTCGGCACCTACCACCAGCCCACCCTGCTGGAGGTACCCCCAATGCCCCCACACGGAAAAAGCCGCTTTTGATATTGTTATAGAGGCTCTGAACAATGGCCCGTATATGCAAACAGACAAGGCCGCAGTAATGATCTCGCCAACCAAACCACAGCAGTACCGCGCACTTGGCCTTTCCACGCTGGCCTTCACTTTGTGTTTCGCCGTATGGACCATTTTCTCCATCATTGGCATCCGCATTGCGGAAGATCTTGGGCTATCTGACACCCAGCTTGGCCTTCTTATGGCCACCCCTATTCTGACTGGCTCAATCAGCCGGCTGTTTCTTGGTATCTGGACGGACCGGTACGGCGGGCGCTGGGTATTCGGCATCCTCATGCTGACCACGGCGGCCTGTGTTTACCTGCTCACCTTCGCCACCACTTACCTGATGTTGCTGATTGGTGCTCTGGGTGTGGGCCTTGCCGGTGGCGCGTTTATTGTGGGCGTAGCCTATACAGCAGCCTGGTTTACCCCCTCCCGACAGGGCACAGCGTTGGGCATCTTTGGTGCAGGCAACGTCGGCTCTGCTGTAACCAACTTTGGTGCACCCTTTTTGCTGGTGGCTTTTGGCTGGGAGACCACCGCCCAGATCTATGCCTCTGTGCTGGCGGTTATGGGCATTGCCTTCATCATTCTGGCAAAAGAAGACCCTGTTTCTGCAGGCCGAAAAAAAGACGAGCAACAACGTTCGTTTATGGAGCAGATGGAGCCGCTGCGGGATCTTCGGGTCTGGCGCTTTGCGCTTTACTACTTCTTCGTATTTGGCGCCTTTGTGGCCCTGGCACTCTGGCTGCCCCACTACCTGATTGGCGTTTACGGCCTGGACATAACAACCGCAGGCATGATCGCGGCCCTCTATACCATTCCCGCCTCCCTGTTCCGTATTCTTGGGGGCTGGATGTCTGACCGCTTCGGCGCTCGACGCGTGATGTACTGGACATTTATTGCGTCGGTCATCTGCACTTTCCTGTTGAGTTACCCCCCTACTGATTATGTGGTACACGGCATCGACGGCGACGTGCGCTTTACACTGGAAATGAGCTTGCCGGTGTTTATTATTCTGATTTTCACCCTGGGCTTTTTCATGTCTCTGGGCAAGGCAGCGGTTTACAAGCACATACCGGTTTACTACCCCATGCATGTGGGCGCTGTTGGTGGCGTGGTGGGGATGATCGGCGGACTGGGTGGATTCATTCTGCCGCTCACTTTCGGAGTTTTGAACGACGTTACCGGCATCTGGCAGAGCTGCTTTATGCTGATGTTCATAATTGCCGCCGCTGCTCTCGCCTGGATGCATTACGCCATTCGTTCAGCCGAACGCGTTGAGTGGGCCGCAAACAAGGAGCAAACCGACTTGCCGGAACTGGCATCACCTCAGCTCTTCTACCCCTTGAACCGCAAACACAGCCAGAAAGGCGGCACAGGATCAGCCCCGCAATAAAAGGTTCGGTGCGAGTTTCTTGAAATCTCTGTAACAGTACTGTTCCAGCGCTGGCAGTGCCTTTAGAATTCGCACTCCCGATTTCACCTGGAGCAGTAACCCCCATGTCCCTGGATCTTTCTCCCTCGGCCAGCTTCAACCAGTTGCGCCGTATTGAATCCAGCACGCTTTTTCAGGGCGTAGTGATCGCCATCATCATCCTGTCTGCCCTGACCATAGGCGCGAAAACCTATGACTTACCACCACTGGTGGAGCAGTCACTGGGCGTTATGGATACAGCTATCACCCTGTTTTTCCTGATCGAGATTCTTTTCCGCTTTGCCGCCAGCCCGGTCAAACGCCGCTTCTTCATGGACGGCTGGAACGTCTTCGACACACTGGTGGTGATTGGCAGCCTGATTCCTCTGGATAACTCGGAGGCGGTCTTGCTTGGAAGATTGTTGAGGGTTTTCCGGGTATTGCGTCTGGTCTCTGTGGTGCCGGAGCTGCGTTTTCTGATCAACTCCCTGCTCAAAGCCATCCCACGCATGGGTTACATTGCACTGTTGATGTTTATTATTTTTTACATCTATGCCGCCATGGGTTCGATGTTCTTTGCCAAAGTGGATGAGGATCTCTGGGGTGATGTCGCAATTTCCATGCTCACGCTGTTCCGCGTGGCCACGTTTGAGGACTGGACAGACGTGATGTACGCAACCATGGAGCAATACCCCCTAAGCTGGATTTACTATCTGACGTTCATTTTCCTCACGGCCTTCGTGTTCCTGAACATGATGATTGGAGCGATTCTGGAAGTGATGAGCGAAGAGCAGAACGCCAAACAGGCCCAGCAAGCCCACGACGAGCGGGATGAGATTGTTCAGCAGCTCCACTCGGTTCAGCGCAAGCTGGACGAGCTGTCAAAAAAGCTGGAGAGATAGAGAGGGCGGCAAGCCGCCCGATCTATGCCTTGCGAGCCACAAACTGAACCACAGCCCCTTCACCATCATGAAGTGGGCCTTCACGAATATCACGGACGAGTTCGCGGGAAAGAAGTATTTCCTCGGGCTCAAAAAACTGTTCCAGCTCCTGCTTGCTGAACATCATGGCTTTATTGCCCGGCCCGCCAGTACCTCGCCCAATTTGATCTTCTGTATAGCCTTCCAGAATCAAATGGCCACCGCTTCGCAACGCGTCTTTTGCGATTTGAAGCGAACGCTTGCGAATATCGGTTGGAGTGTGGGCAAAAATCATGACAACCGCCGAGCAGGTGTTTGATTCCGGGGTATAGGTTGCCAAATCGGCATGCACGGTTTCCAGCTCCACGCCACGAGTGGCAGCAAGCCTGGCAGATTTCTGCAGCCCGACTTCAGACAAATCGACCGTGGTTACAGTATGCCCTCGCTCTGCCAGATATACGGCATTTCGGCCCTCTCCCTCTGCCAGGCACAACACTTTGCCTTTGCTTTTATCCAGCTCGAATGCGCTCCACTGCTCCACAAGAAAGGAGTTTGGCTCTTCTCCGTATACAAAGTGTTCGCTACTGAATCGCTCGTCCCACATTGCTTGCTCCATATAACTGTCAGGATACTGGCCCACGGGGTTTGGGCTCGGGTATTGCGTACCTTGAATGAATCAAAATAAGACGGGTTTGGCCATGGCAAGGTGGAAAATAGCGGATACCTGCACCAGGGCCAATACTGCGGCCACAACGCGAATCGGGCGCGAGACGGTCACTTTCAAAGCGAATAGTCCGGCAGCGATGTAGCCCAGCAACAATGCGATTTTTGCCAGAAGCCAGCCTTGCTCCAGCGGGTTCCAACCACCCACAAACAGCAGACTGATCGCCGCAACCAGCAGTACTGTGTCGTTAGCGTGGGGAATCCAGCGCAGTGGAGTCATACGCCAGCCGGGGCGCCCCACAGCGTCCATCAACAGCCTCAGTGAAAACAAGACAACCGTGAGGTAGGCTGTGGTCATGTGGAGGTGCTTCAAAATCATGTATGAGTTCATAAACCATTCCATTGTGAATCAAAACGATAGCGGCATTGTACGCAAAGATACCCCTAACCGGGTATGTTAATTCTGCTCACAGCCGCTTAACATATAACTAACATATATGTATTGACAGGAACCAACATGCAAGCGACTTCAACACCCCAAAAAGCTGGGCCCGCCAGCTTCAACCAGCTTTTCGGCTACCCGTTCCGAATCTTCTTCCTGTCCATGACGGTATTGGCGATTGTCGCCATTCCTCTCTGGGTACTGCAGGTAACAGGCGCCGTCAGCATGCCGCTGGCCATGCCGGGATTGTTCTGGCATCAGCATGAGATGCTGTTTGGCTTTCTGACGGCTGCTATTGCCGGCTTTTTACTGACAGCTGTCTGCGTCTGGACTCAGACCGAACGCACCCACGGGTTCCGACTGATGCTGCTTTGGGGCGTATGGCTGGCCGGGCGCCTGCTGCTCGCATTTGGCGCAGATCTGCCAGAATGGCTAGTGCAAGGGGTAAACCTGGCGTTTCTACCGCTGGTGATGCTGGATGCCGGGTGGCGGGTTTGGCAGGCCAAGCAAAAACGCCAACTTATGCTTCTGGTGGTTCTCGGCTTGCTGTGGCTGATGCAAATTGGCTTTGTTACCCGCGTGGATATGACTTACAGCCACGGAGCACTGATTGCGGCTATGGCGCTTATCAGCATTGTGGGTGGGCGAATAACGCCGGCGTTCACTACTGGCTGGTTGCGCCAGCGAGGGCTGAATGCAGACGCGGTAAAAAACATCCCGGCGCTCGATATGGCTTCGCTGTTTTCCATGATTCTGCTCATGGCGTCGCTGGTAACCGGCTGGCAAGCCATCACAGGCATTCTGGCGATCATTGCTGGCTCTCTTGTGTTGGTGCGACTGGCTAACTGGAAAGGCTGGCTCGTTCGCAAAGAGCCTCTGTTGTGGGTTCTTCACCTCTCTATTCTCTGGGTCCCGGTGTCACTCTACCTGCTGGCCGGCACCATTTTCTCCGGCTGGCCATCTAACGCCTGGAGTCATGCAGCAGGAACTGGCGCTATTGGCTGCCTGATTCTGGGTGTAATCGCGAGGGTGACTCTCGGCCACACTGGCCGCCCCCTGGTGCTACCCAAAGGCATGGTTGTGGCATTTATTGCACTGCAACTCGCGGCAGTGGTTCGTGTTCTCACGGCTTTCGATATCATTCCCTGGCATCCCGGTATTGGCAGTAGCAGCCTGCTTTGGGTTTTCGCCTTCGGCATGTTCCTGGTGCGCTACACGAAAATACTTGCAAGCCCCAGACCGGATGGCCGTGCAGGCTGACGCCCTGGCCAGGTTTCCTGAAGCTTTAGATGCATGAGCAGGCTCGCAGTAGCCTGCTTTTTTTATTTTTTTGACCGCCCCCGGAGAGCAGCCCAGGCTTGCAACTGCAACCCTTAAACGTTAATCATCCACTAATGGTCAATAGCGACTCTCGAAATAACAGCTAAAGTAACAATAAATCATTCTGTAACAGAGACGATGGCACTATGAACCCGGATCATTTTGACAAGGAAGACCTGATTAAGTGTGGTCATGGCAAACTTTTCCCGGGCGCCACGCGGCTGCCCATTGATGAGATGCTAATGGTTGACCGCGTCACCCACATAGGCACAGATGACGGTATCTACGGCAAAGGTAGCTTGGTGGCAGAGCTGGATATCAATCCCGACCTCTGGTTCTTCAAAGTGCACTTTGTGGATGACCCGGTTATGCCTGGCTGCCTGGGCCTGGATGCCTTGTGGCAACTGGTTGGGTTCTACCTGGCGTGGAGCGGCAGCGAAGGCAAGGGCCGCGCGCTGGGCGCAGGAGAGGTCAAGTTCACCGGCCAGGTTCTCCCGACCAATAAAAAGGTAACCTACTACCTCGACCTCAAACGTGTAATCCGGCGCAAGCTGACAATGGCTATTGCCGACGGACGTATGGAAGTGGATGGCAAAGAAATATACACAGCCAAAGACCTGCGGGTTGGCGTGTTCACTTCCACCGATGATTTCTAGGAGTTAACAAGATGCGGCGTGTTGTTATCACCGGCATGGGGATTGTCTCCAGCCTTGGCACCAATCAAAAAGAAGTCACTCGCTCCCTGAAGGAGTCCATTCCCGGGATCGCCTTCAGTGAAGAAGCCCGTGACAACGGTTTGCGCAGCCACGTTTGCGGGCAAATCAACCTGGATTTGCCTGAGCTGATTGATCGCAAGCTTTTGCGCTTCATGTGCCCGGCTGCTGCATACACTTATCTCGCAGCCTGCGAAGCGATTGAGCAAGCTGGCTTGACCGAAGAACACCTCACAGCCAACAGCACTGGCGCCGTGTTTGGTACCGGCGGCGCGTCAACGGTTGAGCTTCTCGATGCGATCGACACCCACCGCGCCAAAGGCATCCGTCGCGTTGGGCCTTATCGTGTGCCCCGCACCATGGGCAGCTCAATCAACGCGACCATTGCAACGGCATTTGGCATTACCGGTATCAACTACGGCATTACCTCGGCCTGCGCCACCAGCGCACACGCCATTGGCCATGCCGCTGACCAGATTGCCCTGGGGCGCCAGGATGTGATGCTTGCCGGCGGCGGCGAAGATATCCACTGGACCCTGAGCCTGATGTTTGATGCCATGGGCGCGCTTTCAACCAAGTACAACGACACGCCCGAAAAAGCATCCCGCACTTATGATGCAGACCGGGATGGTTTTGTAATCTCTGGCGGCGGCGGCACCTTGGTGCTCGAAGCTCTGGAGCACGCAGAAGCTCGCGGCGCGAACATTATTGCCGAACTGGTTGGCTTTGGAGCCACATCAGACGGCGCCGACATGGTTGCTCCAAGCGGTGAAGGCGCTATTCGCTGTATGCACCAGGCTATGAAAAACCTGGATGGTGAGATCAGCTATATCAACACCCACGGCACCAGCACACCCGCTGGGGATGTAACGGAACTGAAGGCTCTGAAAGCAACCTTTGGCGACAAAATTCCGCCACTGAGTTCTACCAAGCCTCTTTGCGGCCACGCTCTTGGCGCAGCCGGTGTTCATGAAGCGATCTACAGCCTGATCATGCAGCGGGATGGCTTTATTGCGCCCTCAGCGAACATCGAGAACCTCGATGAAGGTGCCGAAGGCTACCCAATCGTGCGTGAGCGGCTCGACAACCAGAACCTGGATCTCGTCATGAGTAACAGCTTTGGTTTTGGTGGTACCAACGCAACACTGGTATTCAAAAAGTTCCAAGCCTAAGCGTCAGGACAGCCTGACAGAGCGATACTCAGCCGGGGAAGTGCCCATCCAGCGTTTGAATGCCCGGCTGAACGCGCTTAACTCTGAAAACCCAAGCTGCTCGGCAATTTCCACCAGCGGCTTGGTTTTATCCTGCATGTAAGTTAGCGCCTGCTTACGGCGCACATCCTCAAGTATGCGGGCAAAGGTCAAACCTTCACGCTTCAATTTCTTGTGAAGCGTATATCGGCTCATGTGCAACTGAGATGCCACCACCTCAACGCCCACCTTGCCCCGGGCAAGCTGAATACTGATCAGCGAACTCACTCTATTACCTAATGAAACCCGCGCCACGTCTTGGCTCAGGGGGCCTGACGCCATCTTTTTACCCTCCAGATTCATAACTATCCAATTGCTTACTCCAAGTTACAGCGTACACATGTTAGCTGAAAACAATCAATAAGACGTTTGAGCAGGATCAAGGGAATACACGTTAGCCTGCGGCAAAATAGCCCACCACTGATCTACCCGGAGCCCACATGAATATCCCGGAACTGCTGGCACCCGCCGGCACCCCTGAACATCTGGAGACCGCATTCGCCTATGGCGCTGATGCAGTTTACGCCGGCCAGCCGCGCTACTCCCTGCGGGTACGCAACAACAGCTTTAAAGACACCACAGCATTGGGTTCCGGTATCCAGCGCGCCCATGAACTGGGCAAACAATTCTACCTGGTGTCGAACATTGCACCCCACAACGACAAGGTACGCTCTTACCTGCGGGATCTGGAACCGGTGCTGGAATACAAACCAGACGCACTGATCATGTCAGACCCGGGCCTGATTATGCTGGTTCGGGAAAAGTGGCCAGATCAGCCCATTCATCTTTCGGTGCAGGCCAATGCCGTAAACTGGGCAACAGTGGAGTTTTGGCGACGGCAAGGCATCAGCCGGGTGATTCTTTCCCGGGAGCTGGCTCTGGGTGAAATCCGCGACATTCGCGAACGGGTTCCGCAAATGGAACTGGAAGTATTCGTTCACGGCGCTCTGTGTATGGCCTACTCCGGTCGCTGCCTGCTTTCCGGCTACATGAACCACAGGGATGCCAACCAGGGAGCCTGTACCAACGCCTGCCGCTGGAACTACAAGGAAGTTGCCCACACCCAGGACCAAACCGGCGACCTGATTGCCACATCCGCAGCAAGTGATGTTCAAAGTTTTGAGCCGAAAGAAATTCTGCTGGAAGAGCCCAACCGGCCCGGCAGCTTTATCCCTGCCTATGAGGATGAGCACGGCACCTACATCATGAACTCCCGGGATCTGCGTGCCGTGCAGCACGTGGCGGAACTGGCTGCCATGGGTGTTCACTCCCTGAAAATCGAGGGCCGCACTAAAAGCACCTATTACGTTGCCCGCACTACTCAGGTCTACCGCAATGCCATTGATCAGGCGGCACAGGGTAAACCTTTTGACATGACCCTGATGAATGAGTTGGAGGCACTATCCAACCGAGGCTACACAGAAGGCTTTCTGCGCCGGCACATGCCACAGGAATACCAGACCTACGAACGTGGCTCGTCCTATCTGGGCACTCAGCAAGTTGTGGGCACCATCACCGATGATGACGGGCAATGGCTCACCATCAATGTGAAAAACAAATTCGCCCCCGGCGACCAGATGGAACTGATCACTCCCTCTGGCAACCTGCAGTTCTCAATTCCAGTCATGGAAAACCGCAATGGCGTGCGTATGGATTTCGCTCCAGGTAGTGGACATATCGTTCGCATCCCCCGCCCAACCGGCACTCCGGGAGCTTTGGAATACAGCTACCTCACCCGTATCTTGCCGCCAGAAAGCTAACGCCACCCAGCGTTTCCAGCTCCGTATATACGCCTATCAAACCCGTGCTACACCCGCCAGACTTAGCGTCTGGCGGGTGTATTACGATATACTTGATCATCCTTACATTTAATACCTGACTAATTTAGTCTGGTATTGTACAATTACGATCCACAAGCAACAGATCAGGCCCCGCAACCCAGTCTTGGTTGCCGGCAAATCAAAGGGCCTCAGAGCCCGCGAGAGAGAATACGGAGCGACGATCATGACGACCGCCAACAAAGAGGTGAACGAACTGATCAAACGGGAATACGAACACGGTTTCGTAACAGACATCGAAGTAGATACCTTCGAGCCCGGTTTGAATGAAGACGTGATCACCCGCCTTTCTGAAATCAAGAAAGAGCCTCAGTTCATGCTGGAATGGCGCCTCAAGGCCTATCGTCGCTGGCTTGAAATGGAAGAACCCGATTGGGCTCACCTGGGCTATGAAAGAATCGATTACAACGATATTTCCTACTACTCAGCCCCGAAGCGCAAAGAAGACATGCCTCAGAGTCTTGATGAGGTAGATCCCGAACTGCTGAGAACCTATGAGCGGCTTGGCATCCCACTGCACGAGCACGCAAAGCTCGCCGGCGTAGCCGTTGATGCAGTATTTGATTCTGTTTCGGTGGCCACCACGTTCAAAGAGCCACTGGCAAAAGCAGGCGTTATCTTCTGCTCTATTTCAGAAGCCGTGCGCGATTACCCCGAATTGGTGCAAAAATACCTCGGTACTGTTGTTCCCCATACTGACAACTTCTTTGCCGGCCTTAACGCCGCAGTCTTCTCAGACGGAACCTTTGTATATGTGCCCAAGGGTGTTCGCTGCCCCATGGAACTGTCCACATACTTCCGCATCAACGCGGCAAACACAGGCCAGTTCGAGCGCACTCTGATCATTGCCGACGAAGGCAGTTACGTCAGCTATCTGGAAGGCTGTACCGCCCCGATGCGTGACGAAAACCAGCTGCACGCAGCCGTGGTTGAGCTGATTGCACTGGACGATGCCGAGATCAAGTACTCCACGGTACAGAACTGGTACCCGGGCGATGAAAATGGCAAAGGCGGCATCTACAACTTTGTGACCAAACGCGCGGCCTGTATCGGTAAGAACTCCAAGGTTTCCTGGACCCAGGTAGAAACCGGCTCGGCCATTACCTGGAAATACCCCAGCTGTATCCTGCGCGGTGAAGGCAGCGTTGGTGAATTCTATTCTGTAGCACTTACCCACAACTACCAGCAGGCCGACACTGGCACCAAGATGATTCACCTGGGCAAAAACACCACCAGCACCATCATCTCCAAGGGTATTTCGGCCGGTAAAAGCTCCAACGTTTATCGCGGCCTGGTCAAATTTGGTCCCCGTGCCGAAGGCGCTCGTAACTTCACCGAGTGCGATTCGCTGTTAATCGGAGACCAGTGCGGTGCACACACCTTCCCTTACATTGAGAGCCTGAACAAGTCCGCCATCGTTGAGCACGAGGCCACCACCTCGAAAGTGAGCGACGAGCAGATGTTCCTTTGCCGCCAGCGCGGAATTGATATGGAGCGGGCCGTTTCCATGATCGTTAACGGTTTCTGTAAGGACGTGTTCAAGGAACTTCCTATGGAGTTTGCGGTTGAAGCCGGCAAGCTTCTTGAAGTTAGCCTTGAAGGTTCTGTTGGTTAAATTACACACACAGATTTTCAGATTAAAGAGAGAAGCCACAAATGCTGAGCATCAAAAACCTGCACGCCTCCGTTGAGGGCAAAGAAATCCTCAAGGGCATCAACCTGGAGATCAAAGCCGGGGAAGTACATGCCATCATGGGCCCGAACGGTTCGGGCAAAAGCACGCTGGCCCAGGTGCTTGCAGGCAACGACGCATTTGAAGTCACGTCTGGCAGCGTCACCATGCATGGTGAGGACCTGCTTGAGAAAGCGACTGAAGAGCGGGCGCGGGATGGTGTGTTCCTGGCGTTTCAGTACCCGGTAGAGATTCCGGGCGTCAGTAACCTGCAATTCATGCGTACATCGGTGAATGCCATGCGTCACCACAGGGGCGAGTCAGAAATGAACGCCGCTGAGTTTATGAAGATGGCTCGGGAAATTTCAAAGCAGGTAGATCTTGACCCTGCATTTCTCAAGCGCGGCGTGAACGAAGGCTTCTCCGGTGGCGAGAAGAAGCGTAACGAAATCATGCAGGCTCTGATGCTGCAGCCAAAGCTGGCCATTCTGGACGAAACTGACTCTGGCCTCGACATCGACGCACTCAAGGTTGTTTCTGACGGTGTTAATGCTCTACGTGCCGAAGACCGTGCCATTTTGATGGTAACTCACTATCAGCGCCTGCTTGACCATATTGTTCCTGATTTTGTTCACGTTCTGGCCGAAGGCAAGATTGTGAAGTCTGGCGGCCGTGAATTGGCCCTGGAACTGGAAGAACGCGGTTACGCATGGCTTGGCATCAAGGATGACGAAACTGCAGCCAGTTCAGCCAACTAAGGAGATCGCGGAATGAAACCAGCACCAAGTCTTCTTTCCAGCGCGTTCCTGCAGCCGGCTGGCCAGGCGTTACCAGCCCCCCTGCTTGCCCTGCGCAAACAGCGTGGTGCCGCCTTGGTAGATATGCCCATGCCAACGCGGAAAACCGAGAACTGGAAATACTCCAGCAAGTACCTGAAGCTGACCGACGAGATGGCCGCTTCTTTGCCAACTACTGGTAAAACAGGCAGCGCCCTTGCTGTGCCCGGCTACAAAGTCGTCTTTATTAATGGCGTTGTGATTCCGGAAGCCAGTGAGTATCCGGATCTGGATAACATCCTTATCCAGCGTTTTGGTGATCTTTCTGAGGCCGAAGCCAATGAGCTGGCTGAGCGCCTGGACAGCACTCTCGACGCCAAGGCCGTGCAATTTGCAGGGCTGAACACTGCGCGTTTTGAAGATGGCCTTCTCATTCGCCTGAAGCCAGACGCGGTTCTTGACCAGCCTCTGTTCATCATCCATGAAGTGACAGCCGACGCCAGCGGATCTGCCTTCCCACGAATTTTTGTAGAAGCAGGCCGAAACAGCCAGATCACTCTGGTTGAAGAGTTTATTTCCAGTGGACAGGAAGCGGTGTTCGTGAACTCCGTTACCGAGTTCACTCTTGCAGAGGGCGCAAATGTTACCAACATCCGCCTGAGCATGGACGGCGAGAAGGTACAGCACATCGGCGCCACTGGCGTAACCCAGCAGCGTAGCTCCCGCTTCGAGAGCCACTGCGTAGGCTTCGGCGGCCCCCTGCGGCGCCACGACCTGAGGGTACGACTGGAAGGCAAAGGCGCAGAGTGCAAGCTCAACGGCGTTGTTGTAACCCAGGGCACACAGCATTACGACAACCACACCACCATTGAGCACGTAGCGCCTAATTGCGACAGTGAAGAAACCTATCGCAACATCGCAGCGGATAAATCCCACGCTGTGTTCAACGGCAGAATCCATATTCACCCGGATGCCCAAAAGTCCAATGCGAATATGAGCAACAAGAACCTGCTGCTTTCTACCGGTGCAGAGATCGATACCAAGCCCGAGCTGGAAATCTACGCTGATGACGTAAAATGCGCCCACGGGGCGACAATCGGCCAACTGGACAAGGAATCGTTGTTTTATCTGGTATCGCGTGGCATCGGCCTCCGTGAAGCCAATGTTCTGCTGACCATGGCGTTCATCAACGAATTGGTTGCCCAGATTCCAGTGGATGCCGTGAAAGATACGGTACAAATCCGCCTGAACCAGTTTTTTGATCAAACCTTCCAGGAGGTCTGACCGGTATGAATGACCTGTCCATGGCAAGCACAGCAACCCAAAAGGCGTTTGATGTACAAGCCATACGCCGGGACTTTCCCATCCTGTCCCAACAGGTAAATGGAAAACCGCTGGTATACCTGGATAACGGCGCGTCGGCACAAAAGCCGCGCTCCGTTCTGGATGCCATGGACCGTTATTACCGGGAAATGCACTCCAACGTACACCGGGGTGCCCACACCCTTGGCGACCGCGCCACTGCCGCATTTGAAGGTGCCCGGGAAACCGTTCGCAGCTTTTTGAATGCTGGCAGTACCCGGGAAATCATCTGGACAAAAGGCACAACAGAAGCCATCAATCTGGTAGCGAATGGCCTGGCCCCCAAACTCAAAGCCGGCGACGAAATTCTGGTGAGCCACATGGAGCACCACGCCAACATTGTGCCCTGGCAGATGATTGCCGAGCGCACTGGCGCAAAAGTGGTGCCGATTCACGTTACGCCTGCGGGCGAACTGGATCTTGAATCCTTTGATCGTTTGCTGAGCGACCGCACCCGTGTACTGGCCATCACCCACGTTTCCAACGTTCTGGGCACAATCAATCCGGTAAACGAATTGGTGGGCAAGGCGAAGGCGCGCGGTGTGATCACCCTGCTAGATGGCGCCCAGGCTGTCCCCCACTTCCAGCCGGATGTGCAGGCGCTGGACTGTGATTTTTACGTTTTTTCATCTCACAAGCTGTTTGGCCCGACAGGTATTGGCGTGCTTTATGGCAAAGCCGCACTACTGGAAGACATGCCTCCCTACCAGGGCGGCGGCGAGATGATTGAGCGGGTATCGTTTGAACGCACCACATGGAACGTTCTGCCTTACAAATTTGAGGCAGGTACGCCGGCAATCGCCGAGGCGGTGGGTCTGGGCGCGGCAATAGACTACCTTAACGGGCTGGACCGGCCGGCAATGGAAGCGGCGGAGAATGCCTTGATGGTACGTGCCAACCAATTGGTTGAGACCGTTCCCGGCATGAGCATTATCGGCACGGCAAAGCAGAAAGTTCCCGTGATGTCCTTTAAAATCGAAGGCTTGCACCCCAGTGATGTAGGTACATTACTGGACCAGCAAGGCATCGCCATTCGTACTGGGCACCACTGTGCCATGCCACTGATGGATTTCTACGGAGTTCCCGGTACAGCCCGGGCTTCCTTTGCGTTCTACAATACACTGGACGAGGTGGAACAACTGTTTACCGCCTTACAAAAAATCCAGCGCCTGTTTGCCTGATGGAGGAGACACCATGACAGCTGAAGTCTTCACGCCGACCGTAGGCCTCACCATGACGCCAAGTGCCGTCAAGCACGTGCGCAAGCAACTCGACAAAGCGTCGAGCGCCAAAGGTATCCGATTGGCGATCAGAAAAAGCGGATGCTCAGGCTTCAAGTACGAAACCCAGTGGGTGGACGAAGCTTCATCCGACGACAGAATATTCCACATTGACGGGGTTGATGTGTTTGTGAAAGAGGAACACCTTGCCATGGTGAATGGCATCGAGATCGACTTTGTGACCGAAGGCGTCAACTCCATGTTCCAGTTCCGCAATCCAAATGCCACCGCCGAATGCGGGTGTGGCGAGAGCTTTACCATAAGCTGATTCGTCCACTCTCCGCGCCAAACGAGGTATAACCAGGAATGCAAGAAAGAGAAGTTGTCCTGACCAAGCGCGAGGTGGAAGCCCGCCTTGTTCCTGTTGGCACCCAAATCATGATTCCGGCAGATAGTTTTGTAACCATCACGCAGTCTCTGGGCGGCACCTTCACGGTTGCAGTTAATGGCAACCTTGCCCGCATCGAAGGTCACAACGCAGATGCCTTGGGCAAAAAGCCACTGGAAAGCAGCTTTGATACTCCGGAAGACGGAACTATCAACGAAAACCAGGTGTGGGAAGCCATGCGCAACTGCTACGACCCGGAAATTCCGGTAAACGTAGTGGACCTGGGCCTGATTTACGAGTGCCGCATTGAAAACGGTACGCCAGAGGGCAATCACGTCTTCATCCTGATGACCCTCACAGCCGCTGGTTGTGGCATGGGGCCGGTTATTACTGAAGATGTGAAGACCAAGGTGGAGCACGTGCCCAACGTGGACAAGGTAACCGTAGAGCTTACCTTTGATCCCCCCTGGAACAACGATATGCTTACCGACGAAGCCAAACTCGAACTGGGAATGTTGTAAATGCCTGCGACAGAACAGGATTTTCTGAACAATCCGCTCGGAAAAAACCCGACTCTGGAAGACGTACTCGACGGCTTTGAGTTTCTGGACGACTGGGAAGAGCGCTACGCGTTTATTATTGATCTGGGCAAGCAGCTACCGGCTTTTCCGGACGAAGCCCGGATTGAAGAGAACTACGTCCACGGCTGTCAGAGCCAGGTATGGGTGATTTCCCACTTCCACGAAGCCAGCGGCAAACTTTATTTGCTGATCGATTCTGACGCAATGATCGTCCGCGGCCTTGCCGCCATGATTCTGATTGCGCTGAACGGGAAAACCCCAAGAGACCTGTTGGCTACCGATATCGACGAGCTGTTTGAACAACTCGACCTGTTCCGCCATATCTCTCCGACCCGCGGCAACGGCCTGCGCTCCATGATCGGAAAGATTCGCGACATAGCGGCAGCCCACGCGGCTGAGTGACCCGCTCACCGGTTTAGCGTGAGCTACCAGATTATGGCAATGTCGTCTCGCTGAATGTTTACCTGCCCACCCAGGCTGGGCATATTGCCATTGCTGAAGTCCGGATGAACATTATTCAGGGTGACTGTCACCTGGCTGTCGCTCAATTCAGGCGTCCCTCCCAGGGAATCAAAATACCGGGCACTGCGATACAAATGCAGCTCATCACCCGGCCTCAGGCCAGCGGTTGCACCTGAAGCCAGTGTTACCTGCTGACCATCTACCCGGGTAATGCGGGCCATAAACGGCTGGCATGCCAATGCTTCGGTGACTGCCTGAGTCATGTCACCCAGAACACCAGCAACCGCCTTTCCATATTGGGTTTTTCGAAATCCTTCTGAGCCAAACCCTGTAGAACTGCCCACGCTCCCATTCCAGTCCGCGGCCGCCTCAAAACGTTGCTGATAGACAGGCGAACCGCTAAAGCCATCGAGAACCACCAGATCCACTGCAAACCGCCGGCGCTTATCGACGGCACCAATACCTCTTTGCATCTTGTCCAGAACCGATGTGCCCCACGCCGTAGGGTCTGCAACGCCAAGATCCCGGATAACGCCCGTGACAACAAACTGAGCACCCATTTCACGGGCTACCTGAATCACATTGGTTAGGCGATTACTACCCTGCTGCAACGTTGGCGCGTTCAACAGATCGGGGAACAGACGGGAGGTAGAGGCGGAAAGCACCTGCAAATTTCCAGCTTCCCGCAAACCTTGCTGCAACAACTGCGGCAGAACTTCACCAGCATCATCAATGCGCCCTACACGGGCCTGCTCAGGGTATAGAAGCGGAAACCCGGTTACTGCCACCCGCTTCCTCAAACGCCCGGAGTCTCCGCCGTCACAACTGGCATCACCGGCAGAAATATCCCCCCGTACGGTCACACGCATAAGATTGCCAATGCGGTGCTCATCAATCACTTTAACATTCCGCGCCCTCGCACTGGAGGCCAGGCGCATTCTGGACTCGGTAAGAACACCGTTTTCCATGGTATCTCTGGTACTAACCTGCGCCTCATACTGAAGAGCGAGATCACGCATGGCCGCATTACGGGCCTCTGCACGGGCAGTCGCGAGGTCCTCGTTATGGATGCTGGCGTGGCCCACACCTTCCAGAACAACCGCCTGAGCGCTGGCAATAAGCATCAGCGGCGTCAACGCACACCAAAGCGCCAAGCGAAAAAACTGCTTCATAAACCCGCGCATCTTTTCATTCCCGCATTTCCAAATGTGCCACGCTTCCAAGGCCTCTACACCAGTATCCCTATAATCAAACCCCGATGGCGACATTAGTCGAGATAGTACAGGGAATCCACGTTCTTGCTCTGAACATCACCAACACTGTCGTTGTATCTGGGCATAGGTATCGGACACAAATCCTGCACCTGATCGGCATCTACTTTCGACACGCAAGCCCGGAAACGTGGTTCCAGCTTCAGCTCCATTACCGTTTCGACAACGCCGTCGCTATGTTCGTTAACAGCAACCATTTTTGCGCCACGAATGTAGCTATCCACGTATGTTCGAAAACTATCATTTCGTAGAACAAAGTCGTTTACTGTAGAGCTGCCATAGACGACCGTGCCATACACTCGCTCAGCGAGGTTCCTGTAGGCATCCATCTGGGAGGCCCGGCGCGCCATCAAACGCTTACGCGTGTTGAGGCGATCTTTACTGGCGTCTTCATAAGTTCCAAAACCGCTTACGCGCACGGTTATAGGCTCCAGCCTGGGTTCGCTTTGTGCTTTACTCTTCTCACTATCCCGGTGCCCACCAACAGGCGCACAGGCCGCCAGTATGAAAGCCAAAAAAGGAACTGTTATCCAGCGAATGGCCATTATCTTGTCTCCAGAATTCGTTTCAGCTAACCATTACCGGAAACCATGAAAAAATCGCGCCAGCTTTTCTAACACACTGATTGAATGGATTTTATTGAACAAAGCTACAATACAGCCCGCTAAACCGGCAAATAACTGCCTCCGCTTACATATCAAAAACAAACCGTTACCGGTTATGCCGTGTTCCCGTACGCATATTGATCTAACCTTTCAGTACTCTCATTGTTCATAGAAACACACTTATCTCCAAGGTACCGAAATGCATCAATATCGCCTGTCCAGATTGTTCATTGCCGTGGGACTGTCCCTTGCAACTTCCTCAGCGCTCGCCAGTCCGCAGTCGTTTATGTCTTCACGCTCCTTTGCAATGGGTGGCACCGGGGTGGCTATTGCGCATCCGGCTTCCGCCACGTCTGCAAACCCCGCAATGATGGCTGCAGACCAGCACGACTGGGCAGATGATTTCGGCCTCACGCTGCCGTCTGTCAACGTGCGGGTTGCGGATGAAGAAGAAACCATTGATCAGATTGATGATATCCAGGACTCAATTGACGGGCTTGAGAGCGCCATCAGCTTTAACAATTCAACCGAAACTAAAAAGCAGGCGGGGCAGTTGCGTGAACAACTTGCCGGATTTGATAGAGACACCGTCCGAGGCAACCTCGGCCTTGGCTTTGCTGTTGCCGTTCCCGGAAAGACAATTTCCATGGGTGTGTTCACCAACGGCAATCTGACTGCAACAGCCAGGGGAGAGTACGACGAAAGTGACGACGCAATACTGGCAGACATAGAAGACGGCACGGTAACCTCTCTCCCTGGTGGCACTCTGACGTTAAATTCCCGCGGTAAGGTCCTTGCTTCAGCGGTGATAGAGGCAGGCATAAGCTTTGCTCACGCGTTGGAGCTGAGTAATGGTGAATCTCTCCAGCTGGGTTTTTCCCCAAAATACGTAAAGCTACAAACGTTTCAATACACGGAAACCGTTTCCGGTTTTGATGACAACGATTTCGACAGTGATGAGTCCCAAACTGAAAAGAGCGGCTTTAACCTCGATATAGGTGCTGCTTATGCGTTCGGAGATGAAAAGCAGTGGAACGCAGGAATCCTGGTAAAAAACCTGATTCCCATGAAGCTCGACTCCGCTGCAAGCCGGGCGGATCTTGGAGAGGAAGTACGCACTCTGAAACTCAACCCCATGGCAACCGTCGGCATCGCTCATAAGAGCGACTATCACGTTGTGACTGCAGAGGTGGATCTCACCAAAAAAGAAGCCTTTGGCTTTGAAGATGACACCCAGTGGCTCGCCTTGGGTGCAGAGTTCGACGCGTTCCGTTACGCACAGCTTCGCGCGGGTGTTCGTTACAACCTTGCAAGCAACAATGACAACGACGGCATTGCCGAGGAAACCCAGTTCACAGCTGGCCTGGGAGTCAATCTGTTAGGCGTTCGCTTTGATCTTGGCGCCCTGTTTAGCGATGCGGATATCGGCGCATCTCTGGAGCTTGGCACAGCATTCTGATTATTGTTCGAGCACTTCTTTCGGTGTCAGGCGAACCCACCAGACTATACAGGTTTGCCTGACACGCCCGGGAAACGGATAATTCCCGGATACTTCTCGGAAAGGAACCGAACCCTCCATGCAAACCTATCTGGTTGGCGGCGCTGTTCGCGACGAACTACTGGGCCTGAAAGTTAAAGATCGGGACTGGGTGGTTGTTGGTGCAACCCCGGAACAAATGCTCGCCCGTGGATTTACCCAGGTAGGATCAGACTTCCCTGTATTCCTGCACCCCAAAACACATGAGGAATATGCCCTCGCTCGCACCGAGCGCAAACAGGGCCACGGTTATCACGGCTTCTCGGTTTACAGTGCTCCTGATGTCACGCTGGAAGAAGATCTGTTACGCAGGGACCTCACCATCAACGCCATGGCGCGCTCCGAACAGGGCGAGCTGAGCGACCCCTTTGATGGGCGCAAAGACCTTGAAGCACGAGAGTTGCGACATGTTTCAATGGCGTTCAAAGAAGACCCCCTGAGAATTTTGCGCACTGCACGGTTTGCTGCGCGCTTTCAACCCCTTGGTTTTCGTGTTTGCGCAGAAACCATGGAACTCATGCGCTCTATGGTTGCCGAGGGCGAGGTGGAACATCTGGTGCCTGAGCGAGTGTGGCAGGAGATTCAGCGAGCCCTGCATGAAAATAATCCGGCTACGTTCTTTCAGGTGTTGAGAGACTGCGGCGCGCTAGCCGTGTTGATTCCGGAACTTTCCCCTGAGGCGCACTTCAGCGCAGCCATTGCTGGCCTGCAACGGGTTCACGCCAGCAATGGCTCAACAGCAGAGCGATTTGCTTCACTGTTATGCGCACTTGACGAGCCTGCGGGCACAGCAAGAGCCAAAGCGTTGAAAGCACCCAATGATTGCCAACAACTGGCCCGCCTGACTATGATTTTCACGCCCGCCATACAGCAGCTCGACCCGCTGCAGCCAGATGCAGGCGTTTTGCTGAAGCTGCTGGAAAAGGCCGACTTGTGGCGACGACCAGAGCGGTTCGCGCAACTCCTAAATGTACTTGCATGCACTCTTGAACCCGCAAATCGGGCAAAACTTGAAGCACTCCAAAATGCGGCAAAAGTTGCGTCAACCGTTGACCCTAAAATACTGATGGAACAAGGCTTCCTGGGCAAAGAACTGGGCGATGCAATCCGTACCGAGCGTCTTGCGCGTATTAACCAGGCACTAAGCAGCTTACTATCCTGAGGAACCACCATGCCTGAACATGCGCCTGTCGCCCTGATTACCGGTTCTGCCCATCGCCTTGGAGCCCGCACTGCGCAAATACTCCAGGAGCGGGGCTGGAACATCGCTATCCATTATCGTAACCGCGAAGATCAGGCTCACAGTCTTGCTGAATCAATGAACCAGCAGCGGCCAAACTCTGCCGTCGCACTGCAGGCAGACTTGAGTAACATCACCGACATCAGGCGCTTGGGCACCGAAGCAGCAGCTCAGTGGGGACGTCTGGATGCACTGGTTAACAACGCATCCGTGTTTTATCCAAACCCAACGCCTGAGGCCACGGAAGACGACTGGGACAGCATTATGCACACTAACCTGAAGGCGCCATTTTTTCTGCTGCAGGCGTGTCTTCCGGCTTTGCGGGCAAGCTCAGGCAGTGTCGTAAATCTCATTGATATCTATAGTGAAAAGCCGCTGGCAGACCACCCACTCTATTGCGCCAGCAAAGCAGGACTCGCGGCACTCACCCGGTCCTGGGCCAAAGACCTGGCCCCAGAGGTACGGGTAAATGGTGTATCTCCCGGGGCTATCCTCTGGCCAGAGGGCGACGCAGCGGTTGATGTAGGCTACCAAAGTATAATACTGGCCAAAACGCCCCTTAATCGCACCGGCACTCCGGATGATATAGCCCGCACCATCGTGTTTCTGCTGGCCGAAGCGCCATTTATTACCGGGCAAATCATTTCAGTCGATGGTGGCAGAAGCCTCAACATGTAGGCCGAGGGTTGGGCCTACGCTTTTGCCCGCTTGTCCTTTCCGGCTACAATGCGGCCAACTTTTAAAACGGAGAACTCTCATGCGTGATGTCGTCATCGTTGCCGCTCGGCGTACAGCTATTGGAGCATTTGGCGGAGGCCTTTCCAGCCTTCGTGCGGATCAGCTCGGCGCCGCTGTTATTAAAGCACTGCTGGAAGAAACCGGTGTTGCCGGCAACCAGCTCGATGAAGTTGTTCTGGGCCAGGTTCTGACCGCAGGTTCTGGCCAGAACCCGGCACGCCAGTCGGCGATCAATGCCGGCCTTCCCAATTCTGTCCCGGCCATAACCATCAACAAAGTATGCGGCTCTGGCCTCAAAGCTGTTCACATGGCGGTTCAGGCGATTCGCTGTGGCGATGCCGAGATAGTGATTGCCGGCGGACAAGAAAACATGAGCCAGGCACCCCACGTTCTGCCCAACAGCCGCAATGGCCAGCGCATGGGCAACTGGACCATGATCGATACCATGGTTACCGATGGTCTTTGGGACGCCTTTAACGACTACCACATGGGCATCACTGCTGAAAATATTGTTGAGAAGTACAACATCAGCCGCGAAGAACAGGACGAGTTCGCAGCAGCCTCCCAACAAAAGGCAGTTGCAGCCAGAGAAGCCGGTCGCTTTGATGGTGAAATCGTGCCGGTGTCCATTCCTCAGCGGAAAGGCGATCCAATCGTTATCAGCAAGGACGAAGGGCCCCGCGATGGCGTAACCGGCGAAGGCCTGGGCAAACTGCGCCCGGCGTTCAAAAAGGACGGCACGGTGACCGCAGGTAATGCATCATCCCTGAATGATGGCGCAGCAGCGGTCATGGTGTGCAGTGCTGAAAAAGCAAAAGAGCTGGGCCTGACCCCGCTGGCAACCATCAAAGCCCACGCCAATGCCGGCGTTGACCCGACCATCATGGGAACCGGCCCAATCCCCGCCAGCCAGCGCTGCCTGAAACTGGCCGGCTGGAGCGTTGATGATCTGGATCTGGTTGAAGCCAACGAAGCCTTTGCTGCCCAGGCTATCTCTGTAAACCGGGAAATGGGTTGGGATACCAGCAAAGTAAACGTCAACGGCGGCGCTATTGCTCTGGGCCACCCCATTGGTGCTTCTGGCTGCCGCATACTGGTTTCACTTTTGCACGAAATGGTACGCCGTGATGCGCACAAAGGTCTGGCGACTCTGTGCATCGGTGGCGGCATGGGCGTTGCCCTTGCAGTCGAGCGCTAAAGCCGAATGCTGAATGTGGTGCTGTACGAGCCGGAGATTCCACCCAATACGGGCAATATCATCCGGCTCTGCGCCAATACCGGCTGCAACCTGCATCTGATTGAGCCTCTGGGATTCACTCTGGAGGACAAGCAGATGCGGCGTGCCGGGCTCGACTACAGCGAATACGCCACGGTAAAAGTGCACAAAAACTATCAGGCGTTCCTCGACAGTGAGGAGCCTCGGCGCCTGTTTGGCCTCACCACAAAAGGCCACCGTTACTACCACCAGGTGGCCTATCAGGAAGGCGACTACCTGATGTTCGGCCCGGAAACCCGTGGCCTTCCAGAAGATGTACTCGAAGGATTATCTGCAGAGCATTGCCTGAAGGTACCTATGTGCCCGAATAGCCGAAGCCTCAACCTTTCCAACACCGCCGCTCTAGTGGTTTACGAAGCCTGGAGGCAACTGGGCTTTGAGGGCTCACCAGGCAGCACCTCATAAACAAAAAACCCGGCAGTTGCCGGGTTTTTTTGCAGTCAGGGTAGAGCAACACTCTTAGTGAGTTTTCTGCTCGGCACCGGCTTCACCGGCGGCCTCTTCCTGCTTGCGCTGCAATGCCTGAGCGTAGATAGCATCGAAGTTAACAGGCGCCAGCATCAATGCCGGGAAGCTGCCCTTGTTAACAACACCATCAATTGCTTCACGGGCATAGGGGAACAGAATAGTGGGGCAATAGGCACCCAGCATCTGGCCAAGCTGCGGCCCGTCAATACCTGAAACAAGGAAAACACCCGCCTGCTGAATCTCGACAATGTAAGCAACCTTGTCGTCAATTTTCGCCGTAACGGTCAGCGACAAAACCACTTCATACTGGTTATCACTTACTTTTGTGTGAGCGGTGTTGAGATCCAGATTTACATGGGGCTTCCACTGCTCCTGAAATACCACCGGTGAATTCGGGGACTCAAAAGACAGATCCTTCACGTAGATACGCTGAAGAGCAAACTGAGCTTGGTTCTGGTTTTCGTTGCCTGCGGCGGCTTGCGGATTCTCAGCCATGTTAAGTCCTTTTGCTTTAGTAGGGAGTCGTAGAGAGGGCTCGGGGCCCGTTGTTATGGTTACATCTGCCGTGACAGTCTACTGTCTGGCGTCGATCAGTTATGTGAAACAGTGCGGCAGATCGGCGCGCAGATCAAGTTATGTCGCAGTTTCTACTTTTTTACCAGCGGCAAGTTACTGGCCTTCCAGTCACTAACCCCGCCGTTGAGTCGCACCACATTGGTGAAACCCTCTGCGTTCAGCTGTTTGACGGCCATGGCGGAATGCTGCCCCATTTTGTCCGCCACAATAATCTGTTTGCTCTTGTGCTTGTTCAGCTCGGCAGCCCGACTTTTGAGACTGCTCAACGGAATATTGACTGAGCCGGTAATGCGGCCCTCGCCAAACTCTTTGCGGTCACGGATATCAACCACTATGGCTTCGTCCCGGTTGATCAGGCTAACAGCGCCTTGAGCAGAAATCTTGGCTCCACCCCGCCGGGACTCCAGCACCAGAATAGCAACAAGAAAAGCCACAAAAAGTGAAGCGAGAACGTAGTGGTTAACGACAAATTCAAACAACCGATCCATGAGGTTACCCTGAAAATAAGTTTGGGCGGATTATACACAGCCTGCTCGCCGGACAGAAGGTGACCATACAGGTGACGACTGTGGCCTCAAAGTGTAAAAATGGATAAGCTTCACGCCTACTTCTGTAAATTTACTGCAACTCTACCTCCGGACTGAATGATGACAGCATTGCGCAAGCCGACAGCACTGATAATTCTCGACGGCTGGGGCCATCGTAAACCCGCCGAAGATAACGCCATCAGCAACGCCAATACGCCTTTCTGGGACAAGCTTTGGGCTTCCAGACCCAAAACGCTCATCAACACCTCCGGTATGTTTGTAGGTTTGCCCCAGGGCCAGATGGGCAATTCCGAAGTCGGGCACATGAACCTTGGCGCGGGCCGCGTGGTTTACCAGAGCCTGACGCGCATCGACAAGGATATAGAGGAAGGAACCTTTAACGAAAACAAGGTTCTTTGCGCAGCAATCGACAAAGCCATAAGCAATGGCGGCGCTGTTCACCTCATGGGCCTGCTTTCTCCCGGCGGCGTTCACTGCCATGAAGACCACGTGCTTGCAGCCGCTGAGCTTGCAGCTGCCAGGGGCGCTAAAGAAGTCTACATTCACGCATTTCTCGATGGCCGCGACATGCCACCTCGCAGCGCTCGCCCCTCCCTTGAAAAGGCGGCTGCAAAGCTGAAAAGTCTGGGCGTAGGCCGTGTAGCCTCAATTGTCGGCCGCTATTTCGCTATGGACCGGGACAACCGCTGGGACAGGGTGGAAGCAGCCTACAACCTGATGACGTTAGGTGAGTCAGAATTCATGGCCGCCGATCCTGTTTCAGGCCTGGAGCAAGCATACGAGCGTGGTGAAAACGACGAATTTGTTAAACCAACCCTCATACAAAGCGCCGGCGAACTTGCGGCCACAATCAATGATGGCGACGCCGTCCTGTTTATGAACTTCCGGGCTGACCGAGCCCGGGAAATGACCCGCACGTTTGTAGATGAGGGTTTTGACGGGTTTGAACGCAAGAAACACCCGAATCTCGCAGACTTTGTAATGCTCACCGAGTACGCGGCAGATATCAAAACCTCCTGCGCCTACCCGCCAGAACAGCTGATCAACGGTTTGGGTGAATACCTGGCAGGGCTAGGCAAAACCCAGCTCCGCATTTCCGAAACCGAGAAATACGCCCACGTCACCTTCTTCTTTAACGGCGGGCAGGAAACGCCTTTTGCCGGCGAAGACAGAATTCTGGTGCCCTCCCCTAAAGTGGCAACCTACGATCTGCAGCCTGAGATGAGCGCTCCGGAAGTTACCGACAAGCTGGTAGAGGCCATCAAAAGCGGAAAGTATGACCTGGTGGTATGCAACTACGCCAACGGCGACATGGTGGGCCATACGGGCAAGCTGGATGCAGCCATCAAAGCAGTAGAATGCCTCGACCAGTGCGTACAGCGCGTAGTTGAAGCACTGGATGAAGTCGGTGGCCAGGCACTGATAACAGCTGACCACGGTAACTGTGAACAGATGACAGACCCCGACTCTGGTCAGGTGCACACAGCACACACCATCGGGCCAGTTCCCCTGGTCTACACAGGTAGCCGCGAAGTAAGCCTGAGTGATGACGGCAGCCTGAGCGATGTAGCTCCCACCCTGCTCGCATTGATGGGCCTGGAACTACCGAAGGAAATGACCGGGCATAGCCTGGTTAAAGTCGGTTGATCCGGAAACAGGCCACAGCATTGCGACTGACTGCAGTACTGACGCTGACTCTCGCACTGTTATTGGGTGCAGCACCGTTAGCGTTTGCTAAAGAGGTAACGCCAGCCCAGATCGAAGCCCTCAAGAAACGTATTGAGGGTATCGACAAATGGCTGGCCAATGCCGAAAAGGACCGCTCCTCTCTTGAACGACAGCTGGCTGAAGCTGAACGCACCATCAGCCGGTTGACTCACGAGCGCAGATCCCTGCGAGAACAGGTAAAGGTACAGCAGCAGAAGCTGACCACACTGCAAAGTGAAGAGCGGGAGCTGGCGCGCACCCTGGAGAGCCAGAGGGAAAGCCTGAAAAAACAGATACGCACCGCCTGGATGGAAGGCGATGCACCCGTTGTAAAAGTGCTGCTCAACGAAATCAATCCGGACAACATTGCCCGGACCATGACCTATTACGAATATCTCAGTCGCGACACAGTACGGCGATTGGAAATTTTCCATAAGAACCTCGAAGAACTCAAGGTCACACAAGCGGCCGTGCAAAGCACCCGGGCCGAACTCGCGAACGCTGAAGAGGGCGTAATAAAACGCCAGCAGGCGTTAAAAGCGTCCCGCCTGGAACGCGAAAAAACCCTCGCAGCGCTTAACCAGGATATCCGCAGTCACCGTAGCGAAAAAGACGAACTGGAATCCGATCGAAAGCGATTGGAGGAGCTGCTTTCCGAGGTTCAGCAAGCCATCGCCAGCATCCCGTCGCCCAATGAATCCAAGCCCTTCCCGTCGCTGCGCAACAAGCTTCCATGGCCTGCACAAGGCAAGGTAGTCAGTCGTTTTGGAGAAAAATACGCAGATGGCAAACTGCGCAGGAACGGGCTGATCATTCAGACCGGGGAAGAAGCCGAGATCAAAGCCATTCATTATGGCCGGGTTGTTTTTGCCAACTGGCTCCGGGGCTTTGGCCTGATAACAATTATTGATCATGGCGATGGCTACATGACACTCTATGGCCACAGCAGCAGCCTGTTCACCAGCCCGGGGGACTGGGTTGTAGCAGGGGAAGCCATCGCACAAGCAGGCCGTACCGGTGGAACAGACGCGCCAGCACTCTATTTTGAAGTTCGCCATAACGGCAAACCTGATAACCCGGGCCGCTGGCTGACCAACTGAACAGCCGGGCCGGGGCTGACAAATGAGCCCGCTGCCGCCATACTGTCGGGATTATAGAAGGTTCAGTCCAACTACCGGAATAACCACGGGATATGTGAATGAAACGGGTCCGAAGTACACTCCAAGCATCACCTTTGCGCTCAGCCATCCTTGCCGTCTGTTTCATCTCACTCCCCGGTTTGGCTTTCGCCCAGGATAACCCGGGAGACGACACCCAGGTACTGGAAGGCATTCAGGAAGGTGAACGCATTGAAATCACCCTGCCTGACCCGGAAAAACAACTTCCCCTGGACGATCTGCGCAAATTCACCGAGGTTTTCAGCCGCATCAAGGCAGCCTACGTTGAAGAAGTAGAGGACCGCCAACTGCTGGAAAGCGCAATTAAGGGCATGCTCTCCGACCTCGACCCGCACTCCACCTACCTGGCCCCGAAAGACTACGAAGAGCTTGAAGAAAGCACTTCCGGCGAGTTTGGCGGCCTGGGCATTGAAGTGGGCATGGAAAATGGCTTTATAAAGGTTATTGCCCCCATTGATGACACACCCGCTCAGCAAGCTGGTGTTCGGGCCGGCGACCTGATTATCAAGCTTGGCGAAAAGCCCGTAAAAGGCATGAGCCTGGAAGAATCCGTTCAACTTATGCGGGGCAAGCCTGGCACCGTCCTTACGCTGACCATTATGCGAGAGGGGCAAACCGGCCCCATAGAGATCGATGTTGAGCGCGCGGTTATCAAGGTAACCAGTGTAAAGAGCCGCATGATCGAAAACGGATACGGCTACGTGCGGGTGACCCAGTTCCAGGCTGAAACCGGCGGACAGTTTACGAAAGCCCTGAACAAACTGAAGAAAGAACACGGCGGTGATCTGGACGGATTGGTACTGGACCTTCGCAACAATCCCGGCGGTGTATTGCAGGCGGCCGTAGCAACCGCTGATGCCCTGCTGGACGAAGGATTGATTGTATACACCGAAGGCAGAATTCAGAGTTCCCGCCTCCGCTTCAGCGCCAAAGATGGCGACGTGATGGCTGGCACCCCCATTGTTGTACTGATTAACGGCGGCTCGGCCTCTGCATCTGAAATTGTTGCCGGCGCCCTGCAGGATCACAGGCGGGCTGTCATTATGGGCACACAGTCCTTTGGCAAAGGCAGCGTTCAGACTGTTATCCCACTGGATGAAACTCACGCCATCAAAATGACAACGGCGCGCTATTACACCCCTGACGGTCGCTCCATACAGGCCACCGGCATCAAGCCAGACATCGAAGTAAAGCCGGCCGAACTGAAAGAACTGGATAGCCGCCCATTTTTTACCGAAGCGGATCTGAGCGGACACTTGATTGGTCAGGACGAAGAAACGGAAGGCAAAGGCAAGCAGTCGGAGGGTGAAGACCAACCTGGCTCTATTGCCGACAGGGATTATCAGCTACGCTCAGCACTCAATCTGCTGAAAGGGCTGAACATTCTGAACCGCAAGGGAGCTGACGCAGCACAGTGAAGGCACTCTCTATTCGAGCCCTGGCGACTTCAACTCTGCTGAGGTTTGCATTGGCTTTATTGGCAAGCATTACTGCCAGTAAAGCAGCTGCAGATCCGGCCCCGCAGGGTGTTCCGCCAACTATTGCCATCATCATTGATGACATGGGGCACAACCTGCACGAGGGCGAGCGCCTGGCCAATATGGATCAGCCGCTTACCCTGGCGTTTCTGCCCTACCGGCGGCACACAGACTCCCTTGCGCGTTTGGCCCATAGCCAGAGCAAGGAGATCATGCTGCACGCACCTATGGCCAACACCCGGAACTTTGGCCTCGGGCCTGGCGGTTTGACGCCAGACATGGATGAGCCAGCCTTAACAACGACCCTGCGTCGGGCCTTGCAGTCCATCCCTTTTGTACAAGGTGTGAATAACCACATGGGCAGCTTGCTAACCCAGCAACTGAAACCCATGGATTGGGTAATGAAGGAACTGTATCGCTACCCGGTTTATTTTGTCGATAGCCGCACCATTGCCTCATCCATTGCGGGCGACGTTGCCGCGGCTTATCAGATTCCCACACTGACACGGGACGTATTCCTGGACCACGAGCAAACGGAAGAGTTTGTAGATCGGCAATTCAAGGAATTGATTCGGCAAGCGAAGGAAAACGGTAGTGCGATTGGCATCGGCCACCCACACACAGTGACTGTCGACTATCTGGAAAAGCATCTTCCCCTACTGGATGAGCAGGGCATCGCTATTGCTACCGTGAGCGGGCTATGGGCTATTCGCAACAACAACCAGAGAATGTTTGCGGTAGGCGAAAAGCAGACCATACGACCTGCTTTTGCCAAGAAAGACTAATCCCGGACTTCAATTCCTTGAGCCCTCATGAAGGCCTTTGCTTCGGGAATGGTGTACTCACCAAAGTGAAATATCGAGGCCGCCAGCACCGCATCTGCACCACCCTTGGTGACGCCATCTGCCAGATGCTGAAGCTCGCCAACGCCGCCCGAAGCGATCACAGGAACAGATACCGCATCACTTACTGCGCGAGTCAGGCCCAGATCAAAACCGATTTTGGTTCCGTCTCTATCCATGCTGGTAAGTAAAAGCTCACCAGCACCCATTTCTACCATTTTGCACGCCCATTCCACGGCATCCAGCCCTGTCGGCTTACGCCCACCATGGGTAAAAATCTCCCAGCGGGGCTCTTCGCCTTCAGCACTTACCTGCTTGGCATCAATCGCAACCACAATGCACTGGCTACCAAACCGCTCTGCAGCTTCTTTTACCAGCTCTGGATTAAACACGGCAGCCGTGTTGATCGCGACCTTGTCTGCGCCAGCGTTTAGAAGTTTGCGGATGTCCTCAACGGCACGAACACCACCACCAACGGTTAGCGGAATGAAGACTTCTGCTGCCATGCGCTCAACCATTTCATAGGTCGTATCGCGACTCTCACTGCTTGCGGTGATATCCAGAAAGGTGATCTCGTCGGCGCCCTGTTCGTTATAGCGGCGAGCCACTTCTACCGGGTCTCCGGCGTCCCGGATATCCACAAAGTTTACGCCTTTAACAACGCGCCCCTTGTCCACATCCAGGCAGGGAATAATGCGTTTTGCCAATGCCATAATATTTGCCCTAATCAGCCTTTCAGTGAGTCACAAAACGCCTGAGCTTCAGCAACATCCAGCGTGCCTTCATAGATCGCCCGGCCAGTGATCGCACCAATGATGCCCTTATGGGCAACTGGCGCCAAACGCCTAAGGTCATCCATATTGGTTACGCCACCGGAAGCAATTACCGGAACTCCACCTTCTTCAGCAAGAGCAGCCGTGGCTTCCACGTTTACGCCCTGCATCATGCCGTCGCGGTTGATGTCGGTGTACACAATTGATTCAACGCCATCGTTGGCAAATCGCTTGGCCAGATCAATAGCCATAACTTCGGAGACTTCGGCCCAGCCATCTGTAGCAACGCGGCCGTCTTTGGCATCCAGACCCACAATGATGTGACCAGGGAAGCGCTTGCACATTTCCGTCACGAATTCAGGCTCTTTGACCGCCTTGGTTCCAATAATCACCCACTGCACGCCGGCTTTCAGGTAGGCCTCGATGGTTTCTGCTGAGCGAATGCCGCCGCCAATCTGAATAGGCAAATCCGGGTATTTCCGGGCAATGGCCTTAACAATTTCCCCGTTAACCGGCTCGCCTGCAAAGGCACCATTCAAATCGACAAGATGCAAACGACGGGCTCCAGCCTCCACCCAGCGGGTGGCCATATCAACCGGGTCGCCACCAAACACGGTGGAATCTTCCATACGACCCTGGCGCAAGCGAACGCATCGGCCGTCTTTCAGATCAATGGCGGGAATAATCAGCATGTTCCGTTCCAATCAGTAAAGTTTTTGAGTAATTGCAGCCCCGCCCCGGCACTTTTCTCCGGGTGGAACTGCACTGCAAAAATATTGTTGCGCGCTACTGCCGCTGCCAAATCAACGCCGTAATGGCTGCGCCCGGCGATGTCTGCGTTAGCTTCTGCCTCAGCGTAATAACTGTGCACAAAGTAGAAGCGCTCGCCATCGGGAATACCCTGCCACAGAGGATGCTCAACCGTGTGGTAAACCTCGTTCCAGCCCATATGTGGCACTTTCAGGCGCTCGCCGTTTTCTACCAGGCTGTCGCCAAAATAGCGGACTTCTGAAGGAAACAGACCAATGCAGTCAACTCCGCCATTTTCTTCACTGCGGGACATCAGCGCTTGCATGCCTACGCATATGCCGAGAAACGGGCGGTCGCGGGAAACTTCGCGCACCAGTTCATCCACACCAAGCCGACGAATTTCTGCCATGCAATCACGAATGGCACCTACACCGGGCAGAATCACCCGGTCGGCTTCACGAATCTGGTCTGCGTTGTCGGTCACCAGAACTCTGGTATCCGGGGCAACGTGCTCTACCGCCTTGCGGGCAGAGTGAAGATTACCCATGCCGTAGTCTATGATGGCAACGGTTTTCATGGTCAGTTCTGTGTCCTTCAGTGGCTTGGAATGGCAGCTTACAGCGAACCTTTGGTAGACGGGGTAACACCCGCCATCGCCATGCGCTCATCCATTTCAACCGCCATGCGCAGAGCACGGCCGAATGCCTTGAACACAGTTTCGATCTGGTGGTGGGTATTCTTGCCGCGCAGGTTATCAATATGCACAGTCACCATGGCATGGTTGATAAATCCACGGAAAAACTCTTCGAACAGATCCACATCAAAGCCACCCACAACAGCCCGGGTAAAGGGTACTTCCATAATCAGGCCAGGGCGACCAGACAGGTCAATCGCAACCCGCGAAAGGGCTTCATCCATAGGTACATAAGCGTGGCCATACCGGCAAATGCCTTTTTTATCTCCCACAGCCTGTTTGAACGCCTGGCCTAGAGTAATGCCAACGTCCTCCACTGTGTGGTGGTCATCTATGTGCAGATCGCCTTTGGAAACGATATCCAGATCCATCATCCCATGACGGGCAATCTGCTCCATCATGTGCTCCAGAAATGGCACTCCGGTATCAAATCTGGATTTGCCGGTGCCGTCGAGATTAATGTCGACAGTGATCTGGGTTTCAAGGGTATTTCGTTCTACCCGAGCCTTACGTTCGGCCATGGAGACTCCGTAGCAAATTAAGTGGCACAACGCCGGAAGATATCAATTCCGGGATTATACCTTTTATGCTCTCAGGAGTCCCATAACCGGGCTAATCGGTACGATAGTTTGCCTGACCAAAAAAAATCAGAAGGCTTTCTTCAGGTTGGCCATATAGGTATCCACCAGGCCGTTAAACTCATGTTTGATAACAGGGCTGATGGCCAGTTTTAAAAGCCCAGGCAGTGGCAGTGTCAGCTCAGCACTGGTCTGAAATTTGGCAGTGGTGGCAGTATCACCTTTAGCCTTCAGCACCCAGGACCCACGCACCACGCCATTACCCTCGCCTTTCACAGGCTCCCAGGTGATTTTCCCTGTGTCTTTATCTGAAACGTACTTGCTTGCGTACACAGACTGAATTGCGTGCTTGTCGATACCCACCTTTTCCATTTCCCAGCGGTAGGTGTTGTCACCCAGATCAGTGAGTTTATTCACTTTTGGAAAATGAGCAGCAGAGCGCGGCACATCTGCCAGCAGGTCGAACACCTCGTCATAACTGCCGGGTATTTCGAGCTCTCGGTTCAGTTCAATCGAAACAGTAATAGCCACAGCGAACTCCTTTTTATGGTTATTCAGTAATTTCAGCGCAGAAACAATGGGAGTATTTTGGCCTAACACTACGGCATTGTCATACTCCCACCCTGTTAATTTGTTAACCCTGCGTTATCCTTTAGCTTATTCGCATACGGATTCACCTTGAATCCTGAAAACTCTCGCAGCTAGTTCTCGCAACAAAAAGGACGCCCGAAACATGAAAGCCATACGTTATGTGCTGATCGCCATCGTTGCAGTTATTATTCTCGCCATTGCCGCGATTGCTATAGCCATGGCTGTTATCGACCCGAACGATTACAAGCCGCAAATCGAAAAAGCTGTTGAGGATAACACCAACCTTGACCTCATTCTGGAAGGCGATATTGGCTGGTCTTTCATTCCTCTCGGGCTCGAACTGAACGATGTAGAAGCCACTCTGGATGGCGAGCGCTTCGTTGCGCTGAAGCAGCTGGTGGCGCAGATTGACCTCTGGTCTCTGATAGCCATGTCGCCACAGGTAGACACCTTCGTGCTCGACGGGCTAGAGGCCCATCTGAGCATTAACGAGCAGGGGGAAGGCAACTGGACTCGCATCATGCCTGAACCCGCAGAAGGCGATGCCAAGGGCAGACAGGACCTTACCAGCACACCAGAGCAAACTGCCGCTGCAGATACCAGCGATGAACAAGGCGGCAAGGCCCTCAACTTCAATGTCGATAACGTGCAAATCAGCAATGCCCAGGTGCATTACAGCGATCTGAGCACCGGCCAGAAGGTGACTCTTGACGATTTTTCGGTAAACGCCAGCGATATCACTCTGGGCTCTGAGTTTCCGCTGGAAATTGGTTTTCGTGTAGAAACAGCCCAGCCACAATTCGCAGTGGATGGCAGCATCGAAGCCCGTCTTGCCGCGAACGAAGCACTGAACGATTTCGCAGTCTCCGGCCTGAAAGCAGAATTCAAAATGAACGGAGAGCCATTTGGTGGCAAATCCGTGACCGCCAAGCTGTCGGGCTCAGCGAACGCCAATCTGGAAAATGAAACTGCAACGCTAAGCGACTTTACCGCCAGCCTCGCAAATCTGACCCTGAACACGAACCTGGACGTTAAAGGCTTTGGCGCCAAGCCAGCCCTCAAAGGCACACTGGCCATCGATGAGTTTTCCCTTAAAGATCTGCTCGAAAACCTGGGGCAACCTGCTATTGCAACAACCGATGAAGCAGTTCTTCAGGCCATCGCGTTGTCCACCAATATCGGCGGCCCTGCAGGCAAGCCTGCGCTGTCTGACCTGATGATCAAACTGGATGACACCACCTTCAAAGGTTCAGGTAGCTACAACCTCGACAATGGCGGCATTGTGTTCAACCTTCAGGGTGACAAGCTCAACGCAGATCGCTACCTGCCTCCAGCCGTTGAGGGTGCTGAAGCAAAAAACAATGCACCTGCTCAAACCGCTGCCAGCGGCACGGAAGGCGACCTGCTGCCACTGGAAACCCTGCGCGGCCTGCTGCTGGATATCAACTTCGGACTGGGTGAACTGATTGTAAGCAACCTGAGCATCAATGAGATCAAAGCCAGTACAACCGCCAGCAAGGGCGTACTGAAAGTGGACGAGTTCAGCGGCAAACTCTATGAAGGTAGCTTTGGCGCAAATGCCACTATTGATGCCCGCACCGACAATCCAAAATGGACCATCAACTCAGACGTGAGCAATGTGCAAACGCTTCCTCTGCTGGCAGATCTTGCAGAAATCACCATGCTGTCCGGTGGCGCTAACCTCAAAGTGGATGCCACAACCTCCGGCAACCGCATCTCGGTATTGAGAGACAAGGCCGACGGCAAGATCAGTTTCAATCTTGCAGAAGGTGAATTCCGCAAAATGAACCTGACTCACCTGGCATGCCAAGGCATTGCTCTGGTCAACCAGGACCAGCTGTCAACGGATGACTGGGGCGACACCACGCCGTTCAACGACATGCATGGCGTTCTCGAGATTGATGGCAACGTATTCAATAATACCGATCTGGTCGCCTCGCTCGCCGGCATGAAACTGGAAGGCAAAGGCAACGTTGACCTGAAGCAAACCCTGGTCGATTACGAATTAGGCCTGAGAATTGTGGGCGATATCCACCGCGACAACGCCTGCCGCGTAACTGAATATGTGGAAGACGTGGTTATACCGGTGGAATGCCGTGGCGACTTCTCTGGCGGCGCAGCCAGCCTGTGCTCCTTTGATGGCTCACGCTTCCGCGATACGCTAAAAACCATTGCAGCCAATGCCGCGCGCAAAAAGGCCAATGAGGAAGTGGACAGGGCGAAGGGAAAGGCGGAAGAAAAAGTACGCGAAAAACTGGAAGAGAGTCTCGGAGAAGGGGCTGCCGATAAAGTAAAAGATACGCTCAAAGGCCTGTTCAAGTGACAGCAGACTGCTTCGCTGAAAATCTTCTGAAATGGTACGACCAACACGGCAGGCATGACCTGCCGTGGCACCACAACCGCACGGCATACCGGGTTTGGGTTTCTGAAATCATGCTTCAGCAAACCCAGGTAGCAACCGTTATCCCCTACTATCAAGCGTTCATGGTGCGCTTCCCGGATGTTCAATCTTTGGCGGAGGCGCCCACAGACGACGTACTCAGCCACTGGTCGGGGCTTGGCTACTACGCCCGCGCCCGCAACCTGCAAAAGGCCGCCCGCACCGTTATGGAAGATTTCGGCGGCACCTTCCCGGCCGCACAGGAAGAACTGGAAACCCTCACTGGCATTGGTCGCTCTACTGCCGCCGCTATCGTTGCCCAAGCGTATAACAAGCGTGCAGCCATACTCGACGGTAACGTAAAGCGGGTGCTTGCTCGCTACCACGCCGTTCCCGGCTGGCCCGGCCAAGCCTCAGTGCAAAAGCAGCTTTGGGTACACGCAGAAGCGCACACACCCAATGAGCGTGTTCGGGACTATACCCAAGGCATCATGGATCTTGGCGCACTGGTGTGCACGCGCACACGCCCAGCCTGCGAGGACTGCCCTCTGAAAAAAGGCTGCACGGCATACGCCAGAGGAGAAGCCACCCTCTACCCTGGCTCAAAACCGAAAAAAACGAAGCCGGAAAAAACCACCTGGATGGTAATACTTGAAGACCGGGATGGTCGCATACTGCTGGAACGCCGACCACCTAGCGGCATCTGGGGAGGGCTGTGGAGCCTACCTGAACTGGACCCGGCATATGGCGCAGATGAATTGCAGGATGCTTGTGAGAGAAGCCTTGGGGTTGATTGCACAGAGCCAGAGTTGATCGATGGCTTTCGTCACACATTTTCCCACTACCACCTGCACATTCAGCCCGCTCGGCTGAATGTAACCAGGCAAAACACCGTGAAGGACGATGCCCATCAGAAATGGCTGCACCGGCACGAAGCCCTGGCTCTGGGCTTACCAGCGCCAATCCGCACACTGCTCACCAGCCCGGAGCAGGTCAGTCTGCTGTGACGACAGCCCACACACTGGCTCAGCCAGTGCCATCTGTTATCATCCAACAACTTACCTTTGACATCAGGAGCGATCATGAGCCGCACTGTTTTCTGCCGAAAATACCAAAAAGACATGGAAGGCCTGAGCTTTCCACCCATGCCCGGCGCCAGAGGCCAGGACATTTTCGACAACATCTCCAAGCAGGCCTGGGAAGAATGGCAAAACGAGCAAACAATGCTCATTAACGAAAAGCACCTTAGCCTGATTGATCCGAACACTCGCAAATACATACAGGCGCAAATGGAGCACTTCTTTAACAACGAGCCTTACGACAAAGCTGAAGGCTACGTGCCACCAGAAAAATAACCCCGGTTTGGTCAAAGGCTGATCAACCCTGAAAAGATTCAGATATTTTTCCGGGCCGGCCTTGACTCACTACACCGAAACCGGTTTAATAGCGCCCCGTTGCATAGCAGTAAAGCAACTTGCCCGGATAGCTCAGTCGGTAGAGCAGAGGATTGAAAATCCTCGTGTCGGTGGTTCGATTCCGCCTCCGGGCACCATTAAGAATTCAGATGAAACCCGCCTCGTGCGGGTTTTGTTGTTTCTGTGCATCCATTATTCGAAATACAGCCATCAGGCCGCAGAGCACACGCGGTTTCGCCCTCCGGCTTTGGCCTCATACAGCGCCTTGTCGGCCCGCTCGGTGGCGTCTTCAACCGATTCTGCAGCACTATTAACTTGTGCAACGCCCATACTTACCGTAATCCGAATGCTTACACCATTGCCGACCTCGACAACATGTTTTTCAACGCCTTGGCGAATGCGCTCAGCACAGCCTTCGGCCTCTACGTGGTCGGCGCCGGGTAAAAGAATCATAAATTCCTCACCGCCAAAGCGGGCAACCAGATCTCTGTCTCGACTGAATTTCTGAAAAATACCCGCCATATCCTTCAAAACCAGGTCTCCGGCGTGGTGCCCGTAGGTGTCGTTGACTGCCTTAAAATGATCGATATCCAGGGCAATGACAGACACCTGCTCCCCTGTAGTTCTAGCCTGTTGAACCAGACACTCACCCTCAGTCATAAAAAACCGCCGATTATAAAGCTGAGTAAGTGGATCAGTGGCGGCCTGTCGTTTGAGTTCATCCTGCTGGGCCCGGATATCCTCCAGCACTTTAATCCGGTACGAAATGATGAACGCCAGCGTGATCGCTTCCAGCACAATGCCAATCCCGACACCGCGGCTATTGAGGTAGTTTGGCTCAATCAAACCCTTATAGAACAGCACCGCGAGGCCGTTGAATACCACAAAGAAACTGTGCCCCACGAGAAAGAATTTCGCCAAGGGGTGGCCTTTGCGTAATATCGAGAGGCTTACCGAAAAAGTGACTACCATCATTAGCGCAGCCAGGGTGCTTGCGGGTATTAAAGCCCCCTCAATATCAAACAGGCCGTAACAGAAGCCTGCAACGAGCAAAACCAGCAATCCCTTCAGAATTCGATGCTCGGTAACGTAAAACCCTCGAGTCTCGAAAATCACCATCATGAACAGCACAAGAAAAATCGGCATGGTAAATACCGAAAGGTTCAATATAAAAACGGCATCTCCGTATACGTTGAACGCTTTGGCAAGCAATCCGTAAGAAAGCGCTATCCAGATAACGCCAGATATCAGGTAGAGGGAGTAAAGTATGTTCTCTTTCTTGCTGGTGGCGAAGTAAAGCAGGCCGTTGTAGAACACCAGCGCCATCATCATTCCTACCAGCAGTGCGATGTCGAGATGGCCGCCAACCAAAGCCTTTCGCGAGTTCTTATCGTCATAAATTTCCGCCGCAAACCACTGATGGGAATACAGATGACTGCGGATATAGAAAACCGTGGTTTCTCCTGCTGGCACCGAAAACGGATAGACGATTGTGCCCCGATACATCAGGGGGTTGTCGCTGGCATCGTTAAGATTAACCGTCGCCCGGCCCACCAAGCCTTGGGAACGCTCCTCATAAATATCTATTGCCCGCACCTGATAGGCCGCAGGCATGTGCAGAAACAGGGCCCTTGCCTCAAGCCCCGGGTTATGCAGCTCAATCCGGTGCCAGGTAACCGATGCCCCCGTGCCGAGCGTAGCGGTGCTGTTTGCGGGCTCGAAGGCGTGATTGCGGGCAGTTTCGTAATCAAGCGATTGCTCGTTATCCACGAAATAACCCACCGGAAAGTCCGCCAACCGGATCTCTTCACCACTCACATCCAGAGGCGGCGCTGCGTACCCCGCAAAACTCACAGCCCAAAGCAGAAGAATGTATAAAATTCCTCTGCCAGGTGTTTTTGTCGGTGCCCTTGGGGAAATCCGCATCATCCATTCACAACAGTAACTGGCCCCGTAGCATGCCGAACGACCTTTTCGCTGATACTGCCAAGCGTGAGACTCCGTAATAAAGAATGTCCTCGCCTCCCCAAAACCAGGTGGTCACCCGGATTACTTTCCAGGTAGTCGATAATTTCCTTGGCAGGGTCACCCCTGAGTAGCACTTCTACAGCTGGCTCAACAACGTCGCCGATAGCTTCCTTGGCAGCGGCAAACACTTCGCGTCCGTAGCTTTGCACCTCTGCATCAATATTCTCCGGCATTTTTCCACTAATTACCTTTTTTTCTATCCGGGCACTCGAAAACACCGTTAAGAGTTTGAGTGGCTGCCCCGTCGCCTTGGCTAGTAAAGCCGCCATTCTGGCCGCCTCCGCTGAGTGCTTTGAGCCGTCACATGCAACCACTATGCAGGCAGGATCTTTTGCCATGACACGTCTCCATTTCTATTGAGTACTCAATCACCATAGCATAGACCGCTTCTGGCATTGCCAAATGCCACAGGCCCTTGGCCCCGCGCCTAAAAACAACCAAGTGTCGCATTAGCACAAGCTTTTGTTTTGCTGCCACTGTAACTTCAAGCCATCAATAAAAATAATGAGGGTAGCAATGGCTGATCACTTTGTAGCTTTTTCCATTCCGTTTTTCTTGCTGTTTATAGGTCTGGAATCACTGTTTTTCTGGCGTAAAAACCGGACTTCGCTGCGTGTGAACGATAGCCTCACCAACATGAGTTGCGGAATAATCACGCTGATATTCGAACTGTTCACCAAGGGTGGCTTGTTCGTGATTTTTGCCTATCTGTCCAACAGGTTCGGCCTGTTTGAATGGAGCATGAACTCTGCGTTTACCTGGATTCTGTTTTTCTTCGTTTACGACTTCTTTTACTACTGGGGCCACCGACTGTCCCACACCATCAACTTTATGTGGAATGGCCACCTCCCTCATCATCAAAGTGAGGAATACAATTTTACGGTAGCCCTTCGCCAAGGCGCCCTGCAAGACACTTTGGTATTCCCGATTTTTCTTCCAATGGCATTTATGGGCTGCCCCATCGAAGTCTTCGCAACCGTTCTGTTGCTGAACAAGTTCTTCCAGTTCTGGATACACACTAAAGCCATTGGCAGGGTGCCGTTTATTGAGGGTATTTTAAACACGCCATCGGCTCATCGTGTACACCACGCGGTTAATCCACGGTATGTCGACAAAAACCACGGCGGGGTAATCATGCTTTGGGACAAGCTTTTTGGAACCTGGGCAGAAGAGCGGGATGACGAGCCCTGCATCTACGGCGTGCGTAAGCCCTATCGAAGCTGGGACCCTCTATACGCTCATGTTGACTGGTGGGCAAGGCTGTGGAAAGACGCAGTGAATACAGAAAAATGGAGCGACAAAATCAAACTCTGGTTCATGCCAACAGGCTGGCGCCCCGCGGATGTCACTGAAAACGATCCCTGGAAGCCCTATGATATTGAGAACTATAAAAAGTACGACCCGGAAGTAAACCTCTGGCAAAAAATTACGGCGATTGCCCTGTTTTTAGCCACTCTTCCTGTTATCAGCCATCTGCTTTTTGAGCAGTTCAGCTTGCCTCTGTGGAAAAAAGCAGCCCTGTCAGTGGTAGTAGTGGTCTGTCTGTATGCCTGCGCTTACCTGCTCAATGGCACCAAACGCAAATCTCTGGAGGGAATTACAACGAAGAGGACGAACGAAGAATTTTCGTAAAACAGCCCATCAGGCAGCTTTGCGAAAATCCTCCATCCGTACACTCTTATCGCGGTTGCGGCGGTACTTGCTCTTATCTTCAACCACGCGCATCTGATACTTCGGGGTTTTGAGTTCCCGCTGCACCGCACTGTGCTTTGTAAGCATCGCCTTCTTTTTCGCCATAGTAATCTCTCCATTGGCCGTTGTGCTCTAACGCTCACATCATAGCATTTACCGATACATCAAAGAGCATAAGGAAAGACACGCATCCCATATCCTGTCTGCCCTCTGCCGTGTTTTCTGCGCACCTGTCCTTCCTACTCGTTAACAAAACTCAACAGAAGTACACACGGCCAACCATTACCCTTAGCGCCCTACTCAATTACCCCCTATTCTGAAGGACCTTTAAACGCATATGAATAACACCGATCTGGTTTTCCAAAGCTACGGAAGGTGCTGCAACCGTGATGAGTTTTTCGTGGATTTTTACGACCATTTCATGTCGAGCTCGGATGCCATCAAGAACCGCTTTGTGAATACAGATATGCCCGCACAACGACACCTTCTTCGTCACGGGGTTTTGCAGCTGATTCTCACGTCTCGCGGCATGTCAGACCGCAAGCTCAGAGCGCTTGGCGAAAGCCACAACCGCTCAAACTTCAACATCAATCCCGAGTGGTATTCACTGTGGCTGGATGCGTTACTGAAAACTGTTCGCCTTCATGACCCGGAATACACCAGGGAGCTTGGGGAAGCCTGGAGAGAAGTGCTCACGCCTGGAATCGATCTGATTCGCGGCGCCTACTAAGGGCACCCGCTGATACTGCTTGATTCAGCCAATTGATTTCCACACACTTGTAGGCCAGCCCTCAAGCGATAAGCTGCGTTTATGCTCTACAAACTATTTCCCGGCTTGCTCTGGCTGCAGGGATACACGGCCCACACCCTAAGACAAGACGTGGTGTCGGGCCTGGCTATTGGCGTCATGTTGATCCCGCAAAGCATGGGCTACGCGGTGCTGGCCGGCTTGCCACCAGAGTTTGGGCTCTACGCTTCGATCTTTCCGCCGCTGCTTTACGCATTACTGGGCACCTCGAACAAAATCTCTATCGGGCCGGTGGCACTGGATGCCATTCTTATTCTTTCCGGGCTCAGTGTGCTCGCCGAGCCCGGTTCTGATCAATACCTTCAGCTTGCGATTGAATTAACCCTTCTGGTTGGCTTGATTCAGTTTCTGTTCGGGCTGCTGCGTTTTGGATTTATCGCCAACTTTCTTTCCTACCCGGTTGTTGTGGGTTACACCTCAGCGGCGGCCATCATCATTATCGGCAGCCAACTTCAGAGCCTGACTGGGGTTCATGTCGAAAGTGCCAACGTGCTCGACCTTTGCTATCAGCTATTACTGAGAATTGGTGACTGGCATGTCATTACGGTGGGAATTTCTGTAGCCAGTTTGCTGTTTATTTTTCTTTGTAAACGCCGGGCACCCAAGGTGCCGAACGCGCTCATTCTGCTGGTTGGCACCATGCTGTTATCCGGGCTCTTCCATGCCGGCCAGGCTGGTGTTGAGGTTATTAATTCTGTGCCTCAGGGCTTCCCTTCTCTGCAATTCCCCGAGCTCAGTATGGCAAAACTCGGCGAGTTACTTCCGGTGGCATTTACCGTAGCCCTCATGGGCTTTGTAGGCACCATGTCGATTTGCAAATCCCAGGAATCGCCAAAGGACAAGCGCAGTGTACAGCCTAATCAGGAGTTGATTGCGCTTGGCCTGGCCAATGCTCTGGGCGCCATGTTCCGAAGTTTTCCTGTTTCTGCCAGTTTTTCACGCAGTGCTGCCATGCGCGAGGCCGGGGCGCTGACTCAAATATCAGGGCTCATCTCTTCTGGTCTGATTGCCATTACAGTGGTTTTCCTTACACCACTATTCACCGACTACCCCCTGCCGAAAGCGGCACTGGCAGCAATTATCGTTATGTCTGTGCTGGGGCTATTCAAGTACAAAGAGATAAAGGGATTGTTCCAACAGGACAGGAGGGAGTTTCTGATTCTGCTGGTTACCTTTGTTATCACCATTTTACTGGGCGTACAGCAGGGCCTGCTTATTGGTGTGGCTGTGTCTTTGATGCTGGTGATTTATAACAGCACAACCCCACACATGGCTGAGCTTGGGAAGCTTGATGGCGAAGATCTTTATCGCAACATCCACAGATTCGAAAGCATTAGCGTGCGTAAGGATTTGCTGATTTTCCGCTTTGATGCGCCGCTCTATTTCGCCAACAAAGACTATTTCAAATCCCGGCTATACAGCCTTATCAAGAAGCGGCCGGAAGGTGCCTTGAAAGCGGTGATACTGGATGCTCAATCTGTAAGCAGCATCGACAGCACCTCCCTGATCATGCTGGAGAGCGTGATCGAAAATCTGCAGGAGCAAGGGATTGAGTTTTATCTGGTTAGCCTGATAGGCCCTGTGCGCGACACGCTTACACAATCAGCGGCACTGCGTGAGTATTTTCTGGCCGAACACATGTTCCCCCAGATACCAGATGCGGTGCTGTACATTGATCAGGGCATCAGCTCCCGCGCCTCAATTGCCAAACAGAGCAATGCAGCAAAGGCGCGGCGCGTCAAAAGCTAGCTTGTGGCAACCAGTTCCTGTTTCTTACGCTCAATGGCTGCTGGTCCGCCAGCAGCCAGCACAGCAGCGCCATAAACGCACACCGCCATAACCAATACGATTGGCAACAAGGTTCCACCAGCCAGGGTGGCTGACAGTGCACTTATCACACCCGCAATCGTGAACTGTGCAGCACCCAACATTGCTGCTGCAGTGCCGCCAAGATGGGGAAAAAACTCCAGGGCATTGGCCATGTTGTTGGGAATAATGGCACCCATAAATCCAACCGCAACAATAATGCAGCCAGCTATAACCCAGTATGGCGCGCCCGCCCAGGCACATATAATCAGTGCACTGACAGCTACAGCCTGCAGAAAAACACAGGCTCTGAGAATCCGCACCGACTCATACTTGTTCAGCAGGCGGCGGTTAAGCAGATTCAGGCCAGCCATAGCCACTATGTTTGCAGCAAACAGGCCTGAGAACATGGAATTTGAGAGCCCGAACCACTCCTGGTAAATGAAGGATGCGTGGGTGATAAACACCATCATGGAGCTGAAGCACAGGGCTTGCAGACCAACAAAGCGCATGGTTACACCATGGCGGAGTACCAGCCCATAGTTGGTGATCAATGTAACTATTGGCGTGCGCTCTGTTTGCCGGGCAGGTAACCGCTGGAAAAGCATAAAGTGCAGAACAACGGCTAGCAGGGCTGCGTAGCCTGCCAGCATAAGGAAGATCACGTGCCACTCGCTAAAGTACAGCAATGCTGAGCCTATGGAGGGGGCGGCGGCAGGCGCGATAAACATAACCAGGCCAATCAACCCGAACAACCGGGCAGCATCCTGACCACTGGTTTGATCGCGAACAATGGCTGGCACAGACACTGCACAAAAGGCACCACCAATGCCCTGCACGATTCGCCATCCCAGCATGTTTGTAAGCGTTTCCGACTGGGCAACCATGTAGGCGGCAATAGCAAACACCAGCAGCCCGGCGAACAATATCCGCTGCCGGCCATAGCGGTCGGACAATGGCCCACCCAGCAACTGCGCAAGCCCCAAAGCGCCAATATAAGCGCTCAGCGTGAGGCCGACGCCTCCATGGCCAACACCTAATTCATCAGCGATTTCCGGGAAGGCCGGTAGGTACGCATCAAGTGCCAATGGCCCCAAGGCAACGGTCATGCCTAGCAGGACAGCTAGTTGAAGGTGGGACATAGGGGTTGTATTCAAATCGGTATCCAAATGAGAGAGGCCAGGCAGAAGATGCTGAAACCGTGGATTGTTAGCGTGCTTACAACTTAGCAGTCTAGCGCATAGCAGCAAAATACACTCCCTTAGTGACGGAAATCACTGAGGGAGCATCACAATCATCATAAGGAATACAGAGCAGGCTAGCCTTACTACTTATTGATCAAGCAGCTCTATCCAGTGCTGCACCGGCACTTGGGCTTTGGTCTCAAGGTGCATTTGGCAACCTACGTTGGCCGTTACAATGCAGTCAGGGTTATCCACCGTCAGTGCTTTGAGCTTATTGCCCAGCAGTTTCTGGCTTAGTTCTGGCTGCAACACCGAATAGGTACCGGCAGAACCACAGCATAAGTGCTTGTCTTTGGTGATGGCCAAGCTGATGCCTGCCTTGGTAAGCACCTGCTCCACAACACCGCTCTGCTTCATAGCGTGCTGAAGTGTGCAGGGGCAATGAAAGGCAACTTTGCCAGAGGTGTTCTGCACCTTGAGGCTTTCGAGGTCCTGTTCTAGCAAAAATGCACCAAGGTCGGTGCATAGCTCGCTGACCTTAGCGGCTTTAGCTGCGTAAACCGGGTCGTTTCTTAACAAGTGCCCGTAGTCCTGCACCATGGCGCCACAACCTGAGGCGGTCATAATCAGCGCTTCTGCGCCGGATTCGATGGCTGGCCACCAGGCATCGATGTTCTGGCGCATGCGCTCCAGGCCCTTCTCGTGCTCTGAAAGGTGGTAGTTCACCGCGCCACAGCATCCGGCTTCCGGGGCTTCGACCATGGTGATGCCGAGCTTGTCCAGCACTCGAGCGGCAGCGGCGTTGGTGTTCGGTGTTGCAGATGGCTGTACACAGCCCGCCAGCGCCAAAACTATTCTGTTGTGGCTTGCGGCGGGCCAGGGGCTGGCCTGTTTTTTCGGGGGTACTTTGGCTCGCAGTTTGGCGGGCAGTATTGGGGCGAAGGTTTGCCCGAGTTTCAGCAGGTATCCAAACAGCACCCGGTTGGGGACTACTCGCGCGAGCGCCCAGCGCATCCACTTTTCTTTCGGGGGGCGTGGCAGTTCTTTATCAATAAGGTCGCGGCTGATATCCAGAAGGCGACCGTACTTAACGCCCGAGGGGCAGGTGGTTTCGCAGCTGCGGCAGGTTAGGCAGCGGTCGAGGTGTTCACGGGTTTTTTCGGTAACTTCGGCGCCTTCGAGGAACATTTTCATGAGGTAGATGCGGCCTCGGGGGCCGTCGCGCTCGTCGTTCAATTCCTGGTAGGTGGGGCATGTTGCGGTGCAGAATCCGCAGTGGACGCAAGCCCGCAGTATGGCTTCTGCTTCCTGTCCTTCTGTTGTGTTGGCGAACTGTTGGACTAAATTTGTTTGCATATCGTGCCTGCTAAAGCTTCAAAATCGGTGGTGTCGCGATGAGGCGGATAACTCTCTGAAACACGCTGTGAATACTTCCCTGTACGCTTGGCTACGCCATCCATGGCTTCGCACAGTTTCAGAGAGTTATCCGCCCCATCGCTGTTCTGACTTTGGCGAATCTACATCCAGCTATATAACCTGCCCGGGTTAAATATTCCGTCGGGATCAAATGAGTTCTTCACCCGCTGCTGAATCCTTTTAAGCGCATCAGGCTGGCTGTGCATCACTTCACCACTTCTGTCGCCACCCCGGAACAGGCCTACCTGCCCGCCAGCGACGCGAGCCAATGGTTCCATATCGCTCAGCTGTCCCGTACCCCGGAACCAGCGCTGGGAGCCTGCCCAGTCTATGAACCAGTCGCCTTCGATGGCGGGGTTCGCAGCAGTGGAGTTAACGGAGAATCGCCATAGCGCTTCGTCGCTTCCGGTGAAGAAGTCGTGCTGCATGTCTTGTACTAAGCGCCAGAATTCTGCGCCTGCTTCCATTACCTCACCACTCCACTTTTCTGCGGTGGCTTCTACGGCTGTTTTGGCTCCGGAGAGGCGTAGATAGACTTTGCCGTCTACCCAGCAGGCGGCTGTGATGGGTTTGGGTTCGGCTGAGCGGCTGTTCATGTAGTGGAGGACTTCGTCCATGCCCACTTCCTGCACTAAGGTCATGCTAGCGGCGGGGCTGGGCATTACTTTCAGGCTGATTTCAGTGATGAGCCCCAAGGTGCCTAAAGCTCCGGCTTGAAGTCGGGAGACATCATAGCCGGCGACGTTTTTCATCACTTCGCCGCCAAACCGCAAATGCTCGCCTTTGCCGTTAATCAGGCGAATGCCCAGAACTTGATCTCGGACCGATCCAGTCCAGGGTCTGGCTGGGCCAGACAGGTTGCAGGCGAGTGTGCCACCAATGGTGGATTCTGGGCCAAAGTGAGGGGGTTCAAAGTGGAGCGCTTGGCCTTGTTCGGCCAGCACCGCTTCAATGTCAGCCAGGGGCGTGCCTGCACGTACGGTCATTACCAACTCTACGGGATGGTAATCCACTATGCCTGTGTGCTCGCTCACGTTGAGGGTGCCGGCATCTGCACTGGGCTCCCGGCCGATGAAGGCTTTGGTGTTGCCGCCCACTATGTTGAGCTTCTCCCCGCCAGCGCGGGCCTGGAGCACTTGCTCCTGCAGTTGTTGAGAGATATCAGCCATGTTGTGCGGCTTCCGTATGTTCGTGCTTGTGTTGTTTGTATTTGAGCGACCGATATTCCTGACAGTACTTCAGCGCAGGCACAGCTTTGCCCGGATTGAGAATGCCTGTTGGATCAAACGCGGCTTTCACATCGTGAAATTGCTGAAGTTCTTCATCGTTGAATTGAATCGCCATCTGGCGAATCTTCTCCACGCCCACGCCATGCTCGCCGGTAATACAACCACCAACATCCACACACATTTTCAGTATTGCCGCACCAAAGGCTTCGGTACGCTCGAACTCTCCCGGCACGTTTGCATCAAACAGGATCAACGGGTGCAAATTGCCATCACCGGCATGGAATACGTTGGCGACTCGCAAGCCGAACTCTTGAGACATTTTGTCCATCTCAGACAACACATAAGCAATGTGTCGGCGGGGAATGGTGCCGTCCATGCAGTAGTAATCAGGGGAAATGCGCCCGACTGCAGGAAACGCGCATTTCCGGCCCAGCCATAACAGCGCCCTCTCCTCTTCGCTTTGGGAGGTGCGAACCGAGGTGGCGCCAAGCTTTCGGAAAACCTCTTCGGCCTCTGCAATGTGCTCGTGAACTTCTTCTTCGGTGCCATCTACTTCACAAAGAAGCAGCGCTTTGGCGTCTCGGGGGTAGCCGGCACCGGCAAAGTCGTCGGCTGCCACAATGGCGTAGCCGTCCATCATCTCCAGGCCGCCTGGAATTATGCCGTGGGAAATAATGCCACCAACGGCATCACCCGCTTTTTGTACGCTATCGAAACCGGCCATCACTACCTGTGCCACTTCAGGCTTGGGCAATAGCTTTACTTTAACTTCTGTTACCACGCCCAGCAGGCCTTCCGATCCGGTTAGCAGAGCGAGTAGATCCATACCACAGCTATCCAGCCCGTCGCTCCCCACAGTTACCACATCACCTTCAGCGGTGACTATTTCCACACTGAGGAGATTGTGTACCGTCAGCCCGTACTTCAGGCAGTGCACACCACCAGAGTTCTCCGCCACGTTGCCACCAATGGTGCAGGCAATCTGCGACGAAGGATCGGGGCCATAGTAAAGACCGTATTGAGCCGCCTCTTCGCTGATAGCGAGGTTGCGAACTCCAGGTTGCAGGCTGGCCGTTCGTGCCAGCGGGTCGATGTTCAGAATGCGATTAAACTTGGCAAGCGACAGCACCACGCCTTCCTTGTTCGGCATGGCACCGGCACTGAGCCCCGTACCCGCTCCGCGGGCAACAACCGGAACCCCATGCTTATGGCAAATCCGCATAATCCGCTGCACCTGGGTTACGGTTTCCGGTAGCACTACCAGCAACGGCATTTCGCAGTACATGGACATGCCGTCGCATTCGTAGGGCTTCATGGTTTCGTCATCAGTGATAACGAAATCTGCATCAACAAAGGCCCGGAGCTGTTCAGCCAGCTCCGCTTTGCTGATGGTTGGCTTGGTTTTCATAAGGCCTTCCTCAAACCGCCTGTTTCAGCCTCGTTGGGCTGCAAAGTAATCAAGCCCCGCCTGGGCGCAATCCATGTCCTGCTGTGGCGTGCCGGAACTCAATCCAATACCACCCACAACCTCGCCATCGACGATCACGGGCAAACCTCCACCCACAGAACTTACGCGCCCGCCTACTTCTGTATGGATACCAAAAGCCAGGCTGCCAGGTACGTTAACGGCATTGTATTCATGGGTTGCTTTCCTGGCCGCTGCCGCCGTGAACGCTTTGTCCTGGGCAATGGTAACGCTCGTGATTTTGCCTCCATCCATGCGCTCGAAGGCAATCACGTTGCCAGACTCATCAACAACCGCGATGCACATGGGCACTCCGATTTCCCGGGCCTTTTCAGCCGCCCCGGCAATCAACAGCCGGGCTTCGGCCAGATCAAGTCTCTTGATAGTTAACATGTTACTAACCTCCAGAATGGATCAGCCGTAAACCAGCCCTGGCAACCAGGTAACAACACCCGGAATAGCGATGCACACCATCAAACCAAAGGCTTGAATGGCAAGGAACACCAGGGAGGATTTGAAGATAGTGCCCATGGATATTTCCGGAGGGCACACGCCACGTATGTAAAACAGTGCATAGCCAAAGGGAGGGCTAAGGAACGACATCTGCATGTTCACCAGATACAGCACCCCGAACCAGAGCACGACGTCATCACCCTCTACTGGTGGCAATCCGAAAAGGCCTTCAAACGTCAGCGCTTTCACAATCGGAATGAAGATAGGAACAGCCAAAAGCAGGATGCCAACCCAATCCAGGAACATGCCCAGCACGATCAACAGCCCCATCAGCAGAAACAGAATGCCGTAGGAGGACATGCCGGTACTCAGAATGGAGTCTGTTACAAACTGCTGGCCACCCTGCAGAATGTAGAAGCCAACGAACACAGAAGCCCCGAACATGATCCACAACACCATGGCAGAGGCTTTAGCCGTGGTTATGGAGGCTTCACGCAGGCCACTGATATTGAACTTGCCGTGCATGATGGCAACCACAATGGCACCGAATGAACCGATACCCGCGGCCTCAACCGGCGTGGCTATGCCACCGAACAGCAGCCCAAGAACCAGCGCCACCAGAATCAGAGGAGCAATCAAACCTTTCAGCAGAAGCAGCTTTTCCCTCAGGGAAATACGCTCATCAACCGGAACAGGAGGCCCAAGGCTTGGGTTCAGCCAACTGCGAATCAGAACATACGCAATATATAGGCCGGAGAGCATTAGCCCGGGAATAACTGAACCCAGGTAAAGCTCGCCCACCGACTGCTGCGCTACCACTGCATAGAGTATGGCAAGAATGGACGGTGGGATAAGAATACCCAAGGTACCGCCCGCCATAATGGAGCCAATGGCAATCTTGTGGTCGTAGCCACGCTTCAGCATGGCAGGCAACGCGATGATTCCCATGGTTACAACCGCAGCACCGATTACGCCAACCATGGCAGCCAGAAGCGTAGAGGCCAGTATGGTTGCTGTTGCAAGACCACCACTTAGGCCACCCATCCATTTGTAGACCACACTGAACATTTCCTCGATCAGCCCGGCACGCTCCAGCATAGACGCCATGAAAATAAATAGCGGAATCGCAGCCAGATCGGAGTTGGTCATCATCGGGAATATGCGGCTGGGCACGATGTTGAGCATCATGGAATCGCCCACCAGATACACAAACAGCACCCCGAGGCCGCCCGTAACGAAGGCCAGTGGCAAGCCCATCATCAGGGCAACGAAAAGCGAGCCAAACATCAGATAAGTAAGCGGGCCGATTTCAACACTGGCAAGGCTGCCAGCAAATTTGAAAAGGAATTTCTCGTCGCTGAATGGATCGTAGAACAGGATATTGATCATCTCGACACAGATGACAAACCCGAACCCTATGGTGGCCAGAATCATCAACCAGGTGCCGAGCTTACCCGACAGAGTAGGACCTGAAGCAGTCGGTGTACTGGTAGTCATGCGACACGCTCCTGTCCCAGGCGAACAAACAGGACAATATCCTTAATGAGCTTGGATATGCCCGCGAGCAGCAACAAGGTGGAGCCAAGCATCATCATGCCTTTTACCGGCCAATACTGAATGCCCCAGGTCTCAACAGTGGTTTCATTCATGGAGTATGAATTCTCGAAGAAGGTCCAGGAGGTAACCATGAGTACCAAGGCAAACACGAAGAAGAACATTGAAGTGAAAATATCCATGCCAATCCTGCCCCGCACCGGCAAGAGGTTGTAAACCACATCCACTCGCACATGAGCGCCATGGAGCATGGCAAAGGCGCCTGCCAGCAGGTACTGCATCCCCAGCAACAGGAAGCTGGCTTCATGCACCCACACCGTGGGCTGGTTGAACATGTACCGCATGACAACTTCGAAAAAATAGAAAACCACCGCGTTGACCGTCCAAAAGGCGACAAACTCGCCAGATTTCTCACTGATCCAGTCAATAATGCGGGTAAACCAGTTACCTTCGAACTTCAGGTAAACCAGAGGGTCATCTTCCATAGCCTGCAACTCACCCGGCGTCATGCCAGGCTCTGCGGGTTCGCCGCCCCGAGCGCAAGCCCACTTATGCCATCCCATCATGATGAGCGGCATCACCGCCAGCCAGCCCCAATACATCCAGTGCGGCATTACAAATCCGAAGCCTTCCAGATCAGACATGTCGTTACTACCTCAGCCATAAAACGGGGAAGGAGGCGCTCCGCTTTTCAAGAGCAATCCCTAGCCTTCCCCACTGTGCTTTTATTGTTGTCAGATAACGCAGGCTTACTTGCCTTTGACGCCTTCCAGATCAGACTCGCTCACATAACCAACGGTGTCGTTCATCATGTACTCAAGCTGCATGTCGAAGATGGCGCGGGCATCCTCATCCTTGTTTGCCCACTTGTACCAGATGGGAATCGCGGCACGGCGGAACTCGGCAAGGTCATCCTGGCTGAGGCGGGTTACCGTATCGCCGTCGGCCCGGAACTTCTTCATGGCTTCGATGTTGCGCTTCTGAATGGTGAGGTAGTGAATCTGGGAGTAATTGCGGACTTCATCCTCAACCAGTTTTTGCAGTTTCGGATCAAGGTTGTTCCAGTTTCGCAAGTTGACGGTGAGGTCCATCAAGTCCACTGGCTGGTAGATAGACATAACACCGGGAGGGCCGAACATGATGTAGTCGGTTACCTGGGAGAAGCCCAGCTCATAGTTCACCGCCGGGCCAACATAATCCGCCGCATCAATGGTGCCTTTCTCCAGTGCAGGGAAAATATCAGAGCCGGGTAAGCTTACAGTCGAGACACCAAACTGCTGGAACACTTCGGCGACCATTCCGCCGGGCACACGAATCTTCATGCCCTTCAAGTCGCTCAGTTTGTTAACCGGCTTTTTGGAGTGAATGATGTTGGCATCGTGCTGAATGGGGCCTACGTAAAACAAGCCGTACTTTTTATAGATTTCCCGGGTCTTCTCCAACATGCCCATGGAGTAGAACATGGTGTCCCACTGGTGCGGCTGATCCGGGCCTGCAGGATAGGAAGACAAAAATACCGATGCTGGAATCTTGCCAGACCAATACAAGGTGAACGGGTTCATACCTTGCAACACGCCATTACGCACAGCCTCAAACAAGGCGTTGTTATCGGCAGCAACCGCCTTGGCCGGGAACGGCTTGAAAATAAGCTCTCCGCCGCTTTTTTCCTTGATGCTCTCGCACCATTCTTCGAACAGGTCGTAACCGACAGTGCCCGCATCCCAAACTGACTGAATTTTCCAGGTTGTTGCAGCGTGAGCCTGGCCTGCCCCCATCATCAGGGCACCAGCCAAAGCGGTCCCAAGGGCTGCGGTTTTCAGAAAACCCCTGCGCTGCGAAGCTGCACCGGCTTCGCAATTATTAGTATTGGTCTTGCTCGGTTTCATCGAGACATCTCCGTTAAAATTGTTGTTATGTTTTTTGTAGAGCTCTGAGCAACACCGGCTTCATACCCGGCATCAAAAACGATATTCGTTGGCAGTACCTGTTTAGTCCAGCAAAGAGACAACTGGTCCGACCAGTTTCTGTAACTGGCAAAATGGACGAACGCGGCCCAATCGGCCATATTCAAAGGGCTGTCGTATTGCGGGCAGCGTTAACCTGATAACAACAATTACAACCATCACTGGTCAGACCAGTGATCCCGCAGGCAAGAAAATGGCAATTTCACGTGAAGTCTCATACCGGCTGGAAAGGCTCATCCTTGATGGGGGCCTGGCGCCGGAACAAAAAATACCTTCAGAACGGCAACTTGCAGCGCGCCTTCGGGTTTCGCGGTCGGTGATTCGTGAAGCGCTTCATGAGCTTCAGGGGCGCGGTGTGATAGAAACCCGCCACGGCAAGGGCTCCTTCGTTTCTACAATGGTGCCCGGGTCTGACGATCTCCGCGAGCAGGGCCCCTTGATGCATCTTTTTGAAGGGCATCCACGAACCCTCTACGATTTGCTGGAAGTTCGTGAGCAGTTGGAAGGGCAAGCAGCGTTCCTGGCCGCAAAGCGTGCAACCAGCCTCGACCATCACCGGATCACCAAAGCGTTCAGGGCACTGGAAGAAACCGACCCACTAAGCAATGCACGCCCGGATCACGGTTTCCATCAGGCAATTGTTGAGGCTTCTCATAACCCGATTCTGGTTCATGTACTCAACAGCCTTAAGAACATGATGCTGATGACGGTGCAAGCATCGGTCGCCAATCTCAACCCTCGGGCCGAGAAGCGTAAGAAAATTGTGCAGCAGCACCGGCAACTGTATGAAGCCATTATGGCCGGGCGGCCGGCCAGTGCTCAAAAGGTTGCCATGGCGCATGTTCGCTTTGTAAGTGAATCACTGCGCGACATGGAGAACGAAGGCAGCGAACTTATACGCATTCCGGTTATTCCGGAAACTGCAGGCTGCCAGCACTCCAGCATCGGCTGAAACCTGCAAAATGCTTGCATTGAACACTCATTCCGCCACAATACGGGATCTCAAATAGAGGCGCTGGGAAATAGTAATATTGTATGTGCGCACGGCATTGGTTTCTGCCGCCACAACCCTTAAAGCGCCCTTGAATTTCAGTTTCAGGAGCCCTCCATGGCGGACCAAGCGCCTTTGATCTGCAAAGACATACACAAAACCTTTGCCGAGCTCGAAGTGCTCAAAGGTATTTCACTCGAAACCCGCAAAGGCGATGTGGTTTCTCTGATCGGCAGTTCCGGCTCTGGTAAAAGTACCTTTCTACGCTGCATTAATCTGCTGGAAACCCCAACGTCTGGCGACATTATTGTGCACGGCGACCCCATCAGGTTCACCACCAACCGGAAGGGTGAGCGTATTCCGGCAGATAACAAGCAGGTAGAACTGATTCGCGCCAAGCTTTCCATGGTATTCCAGAGCTTCAACCTCTGGTCTCACATGACGGTGCTGGAAAACATCATTGAAGCGCCAATCAACGTGCTCAAGGTTCCAAAAAAGGAAGCCATTGAACGGGCAGAGGCTTACCTGAACAAGGTGGGAATATACGAGCGCAAGGATTATTATCCGGCTCAGATGTCCGGTGGCCAACAGCAGCGGGCAGCCATAGCCAGAGCACTGGCGATGGAACCAGAAGTAATGCTGTTTGACGAGCCAACCTCAGCACTGGACCCGGAGCTGGTTGGGGAAGTATTGAAAGTTATGCAAAGTCTGGCTGAGGAAGGCCGCACCATGATCGTAGTAACTCACGAAATGGCATTTGCAAAGGATGTGTCGACTCAGGTGCTGTTTTTACACCAGGGCGTTATCGAGGAACAGGGAACACCCCAGAAGGTGTTTGATAACCCTGACTCGGAGCGCATGAAACAGTTCCTGGCTCCCAAGTTCTGACAGGCGGTGCTATCTTTATCGCTGTTGGACATATAATTTCCAAAAAAATAACGCCCTAGAGGCGACCCACTGGAGAAGTGACACATGAAAAAACTGATAATTGCAGCAAGCTGCGCTCTGGCCATGTTTGCCACAGGTGCACAGGCAGATGAGCGTAATTTGCGCATTGCTTTCGACGTACCCTATGAGCCGTTTGAATACAAAGATGAAAATGGTGAGCTGACAGGCTTCGAAGTTGATCTGGCCGCTGCCATGTGCGAAGAAATGAAAGCAGACTGCGAGTTTGTTATTCAGGCTTGGGACGGCATGATCCCCGGTCTTTTGGCCCGTAAATTCGATCTGATCATGTCTTCCATGTCGATCACTGCGGAGCGTGCTGAGCGGGTTCTTTTCTCCGAGCCCTACTACAACACCCCAGGCGGCTGGTTTGGCCCTGACAGCTTCAACGCAGACGTTACCGACATGAGCGCCATGAAAGGTAAAACCGTAGGTGTTCAGCGTGGCACCACCATGGATACCTTTGTCACCGAGGAAATGAGCGGCGTAGTAACCATCAAGCGTTACACCACCGCAGATGACATGGTTCTGGATCTCGAAGGCCAGCGTCTGGATGTTGTGTTTGTTGACTACCCGGTAGGCGAACAGACTGTTCTCACGAAAGAAGGCTTCAAGGAAGTTGGCGAGCCCGTAAAGCTGGGTGAAGGCGTTGGCGTTGCCATGCGCAAGCGCGACAAAGATGTTGCCGAAGAGGTTAACGCGGCACTGCGTAAGCTGAAGGAAAACGGCACCTACGACGCCATCATGAAGAAGTACTTCGCTTACGACGTAAAAGTCTGACCGTCAGGATTTAACACTACCAGCCTCAGGTGCAGCCTTAACGGCTGCACCTGACTACCGGACATTCCCATGTTTGATCTGAAAGGCTATGGCCCGGAGCTGCTGAACGGAGCAGTTGTCACCATTGAACTGGCCTTCCTGTCTCTTGCCCTGGCACTCGTTCTGGGGCTGATTGGTGCGGCGGCCAAGCTGTCTGGCAGCCGCGTAGCTGTTGGCCTTGCGACCACATATACCACCCTGATTCGTGGTGTTCCTGATCTGGTGATGATGCTGCTGTTCTATTACGGCGGCCAGGTGGGCGTGAACATGCTCTCCGACTATATTTGGGAGACGTACGAAGTCGATTTTTTCTTCCAGTTTAATCCGTTCATTTCCGGCGTAATAACCATAGGGCTGATTTTCGGCGCCTACATGACCGAGACTTTCCGGGGCGCTTTTCTGGCGGTTGAAACCGGGCAGATTGAAGCCGCCCGCGCCTACGGATTCAGTACCTGGCACACCTTCCGCAGAGTGATGGTTCCACAAATGCTGCGCCATGCCCTGCCAGGCATCGGCAATAACTGGCAGGTACTGCTCAAAACCACAGCTCTGGTGTCTATTATCGGCCTCACGGATATGGTCCGTGTAGCGGAGGAGGCGGCCAAGGCGGAGCGCATGCCCTTTCACTTTTTCATTCCGGTGGCGTTTGTGTATCTCGCCCTCACGGCAGGCTCCGAGCTTTTCATTAAGTGGCTCGACAAACGAGCCAATGTCGGCGTGATTCAGGAGACTTGACGATGCCACCCGACTTTATTGCTGCCTGGCTCAACAAAAACGATATTTTTACAGCCATGACCATCATGGAATACTGGGATGGGATGGTTACGACTGTTCAACTGGTATTTCTGTGCCTGATTATCGGGTTGGCGTTTGCGGTTCCTTTGGCAATTCTTCGTACGGTTAAGAACCCGTTTGTGTCTGGCCCGGTGTGGCTTTACACCTATCTTTTCCGTGGCACGCCGCTGCTGATTCAGCTGTACATTATTTACTATGGCGTTGCCCAGATTCCCGGCATTCAGGAAACTTTCTGGTGGGAGATTTTCCGGGAGCCCTTCTACCCTGCCCTGCTGGCATTCACTTTGAATACCTGCGCCTACACCACTGAGATTATTCGCGGTGCGATCATTTCGACACCCCATGGTGAGATTGAGGCTGCGAAGGCTTACGGTATGAATTGGTTTATGCGGATGCGGCGTATTGTGTTGCCCAGTGCTGCGCGGCGGGCGGTGCAGGCGTATTCCAATGAGGTTATTTTCATGCTGCACTCGAGTGCGATTGCGAGTGTGGTTACGATTGTGGATCTTACGGGGGCTGCGCGGAATATTTACTCCCGGTTTTATGCGCCGTTTGATGCGTTTATTTTTGTGGCGCTTTGCTACATGGTGCTTACGTTTATTCTGGTGTTTGCGTTCCGCAAACTTGAGAATCATTTGTTGCGGCATCAGCGGCCTGTGGGCTCTTGATCAATGATTAAAAGCACCGCCTGAAACAATGTGCCAGGGCAGGCGGTTACGCTCCTTCCGGGAGACGCTACGAGCACATCCATGTGGGCTTGACTGAAGCCATCCATGGCTTCAGACACTCCCGGAAGGAGCGTAACCGCCCGCCCTCCGAGCTCTTCGGGGAGCCTTCATGACAGCAACTGCACAAATACACTTATTTGAACCCAATCCTGACTGGCTAGCTCATACGCTTGCCCACGCCGCAGTCGATCTCCCGGAAACCAAAACCATCCTTTCTGATGGCACCTGCATCAGCCGCAAAGCTGTTGGTGTTTTACAGCTTACGCCGCCACCTGATCGTGCCAATCCGAATCAAGAGGCGCTGATTGTCTCAGCCGGAATTCACGGCAATGAAACCGCTCCCATAGAAGTTCTTAACGCGCTGCTCAGCGAGCTGTTGAACGGAGAGTGGCAGCTGGCTTGTCCGCTGTTGCTGATTCTTGGGAACCCGCCAGCCATGGTGGCCGGGGAGCGTTTTCTGGATGTGAATCTTAACCGGTTGTTTAACGGTGCCCATGGCAGGTCAGAGTATAAGGGGCTGCCGGAAGCAGCTCGGGCGCAGTTTCTTGAGGAGACGTGCCGCCAGTTTGCCATGGCGCATCCACATGCGCTCTCCCACTATGATTTGCATACGGCCATAAGGCCTTCCCAACGGGAGAAGTTTGCGCTTTATCCGTTTGTTGAAGGCAGGCAGGTGCCGGAGGTGCAGTGTGATTTCTTGCTGGAGGCGGAGGTGGAAACTCTGCTGTTGCAGCATAAGGTGGGCACTACGTTTTCGTCGTTTTCCTCATCCGTGCTGAGAGCTGAAAGTTTTACGGTGGAGCTGGGCAAGGTTCATCCTTTCGGTATGAATGATCTCACTCGATTCGAGGGTGTTAAAAATGCACTTCGGCGGCGGTTTTGTGGTGAACCCGCTCCTGCCACACAACCACCCTTTGACCATCTCACGGTGTTTGAGGTGGTGTACGAGATTCTGAATACAGGGAAAAACTTTCAGTTTCACATTCCGGATGATGTGGCCAACTTTACCGAGTACGCCCCGGGTACCGTCATCTGGGAGGATGACGATACCTGTTACAAGGTTGGCGAGATTCCAGAGGCGATTGTGTTTCCAAACCGGGATGTGCCGGTTGGCCAGCGGGTGGGCCTGTTGATCAGGCCCCGTTAAGCCCCGCCAGCACAACGCTACGCCGGAGCGTTTTCCGGTTCAGCCACTTTCACCTTGATCAGCTGCGTACACACCGCGGGGATGACCAGCAGGGTCAGTACTGTTGAAGCCAGCAGCCCTGAGATAATCGCCCAGGCCATAGGTGGCCATAGTGTGGAACTGGAGAAGGCTAGTGGCAGCAGGCCTGCTACGGTGGTTGCCGTGGTCAGCAGGATGGGCCGGGTTCTCTGGATTACGGCTTTGCGCATGGCTTCGTGAATGTTCTCGCCGTTTTCCAGCTCTCTATCCATCACATCAAGCAGTACTATGGCGTTGTTCACCACAATGCCCACCAATGCAATCACACCCAACAGCGACTGAAACCCGAAGGGTGAGCCGGAAAGCACCAGGCCGGGGATTATGCCCACAGTGGCCAAGGGTACGGTCAGCAGAATGATGCCCACGCGGCGGAATGAGTTGAACTGCAGCAGCAGGAAGAAGAGCAGCAAGAGTATGCCAATGGGTGCTGCGGTTAGCAGTGCGCCATTAGCATCGCCGGAGCCTTCAGCATCACCACCCATTTCCAAACGGGTACCTTCAGGCAGAGGATTATCTTCCAGCGCGCGCTGCAATCCGTCCAGCGCCTGGCTGAAGCTGTAGCCCGTCAGCAGGTTAGCCGTAACTGTATTGAGTCGGGTACCGTTGCGCAGATAGCGGGCGGCGGGCTCCCAAGTGGTCTCCACACTGGCAACAGCAGAAAGTGGAACTGCTTGCCCCTGATCGTTATAGATATTCACCGAAAGCAATCGTTCCAGTGGCAGCGACGTGCCTTCCTGGGATCGCAGCACCAGTGGTATGGGGTCTTTCTCCTGGCGGTAACGCTCGGCAACCACACCAAAGCTTTGGCCATACAGGCTCTGGGCCACATCCGCACGGGTAAGCCCGTATCTTGCAGCGGTGGCATCGTCCACATTTATGGCAATGCTGGGCACACCAATATTCAGGTCGTGCCGCACATCCACGGTGCCTTCGACTTGGCGCAATGCACTGAACAACTGTTCCACCGCGTGCGTGCGGGTCTGTTCATCGGCGTGATAAACGCGCACCTCCACGGGGGCAATGCTTGGCGGCCCTTGTCCCAGAACACCTACGCCAACATCCAGCTCGGGCATCTGTTCATCTACGTGGGCACGAATCCAGCGAATCATTTCGGTTGTGTCTTCCAGCGTTGGTGTCGCTATCACTAGCCGGCCTCTGTTTGGTGCTTGAGGTGCGCGCTGGAGGTTGTAATAGAATGCGGGGCCGGTAAAGCCAACAAACCGGTGAATTTGTAGCGCTTTGGGCTGAGTACGTATGGCGTGCTCCAGATTGGCGGCCGCTTCAGCAGTTCGCTGCTGATCTGTGCCTTCGGGCATAAAGAGCTCGACAATCACCTGAGGCCGATCGGCATTGGGGAAGAATTGCTGTGCCATAAATGTCGTCATGGACAAACTGACCACAACCAGAAAAGCACCAGCAGCAATCAGGCGCTTTGGATGGCGGTACACCATGCCACCAAGAAAACGCGCCAGGCCTAGCAGCCGGTCGGCCTCGGCATTGCGGCGGGGCTTGAGGAAGCGTGCTGCCAGCAGGGGCACCACCGAGATCGCCAACAGGTAACTCACAGACAACGTGAGCATGATCATCACTGGCACGCCCCGCGTGAAGTCTGCCGCACCGCCCTTGGCAAGCAAAAGCGGAGCAAAGGCGGCGAGTGTAGTGCCGGTAGAAGCTCCCAGTGGTCCCGCAAGCTCACTAACCGCTTTGCGCAGAGCATCCAAACGGCGCATGCCCTCATCCAGATGGCCCTGAATGTTCTCCACGATCACAATGGCGTTATCGATCAGGATACCCAGGGAAATAACCATCCCGATAACGGCTATCTGATGCAGCACGCCACCGCCAAGATCGTAAAGCCCAACGCTGATCAGAGCCACCATCGGCAGAATGGAAGCCACCAGCAGGCCCATTCGAATACCCATGCCGGTGAACACCACAGCCACGATGATCAACACCGAAAGCACCAGGCTCCAGGCCAGATTATCCAGGCGCTCCGAGACCTTATCCGGCTGGAAGAACATCTCGCGGATTTCGTAGGGCTCAAAGTCAGGGCGAATCTGGGCAAGCCGTTCTCGCACCCGTTCACCAAAGCGGATCGCGTCAGTCGAACCTTCTTCCATAATCAACGAGAGCAATACAACTCGCTCACCATCGAACCAGGTTTCTGGCTGGCGTGGCTCTGCGGGGCCACGCCATACATCGGCCGCCGCCGCCAGCGGCACCTGAGAGCCGTCCGGAAGTTCGATCGGTGTCGCTCGAATGGCATCAATATCCGCAAACTCGGTATTGGGGAGCACTGACAATCGCCGGCCGTCGACAACCACAAAACCGCCGGGGGTGGTCTGGTTGCGCTGGGCAAGGGTTTGCAGAATTCGCGCCGGCGAGATGCCCAGGCGGTAAAGCGCCGCATCATCCAGAGCCAGGGTAATCTGCTCGTCGGCATCACCTTCCAGCTCAATTCGGGATACACCGCTGAGATCGGAGAGGTTTTCTTTCAGGCGTTCCGCCACACCCGTCAGCTCACTCACCGAAGGCGCGCCGCCAATAGCCAGAACAATGGCCGGGTTATCGATCAGACGATCATCCAGAGCCATCTGACCAACGTCGTCCGGGAAGTCCTGCTGTGCACGCTCCATTGCTTGGCGAACTCGATCCCAGGCAGGGTCTGTATTGTAGATGTTATCGTTGAGACGCAATCTTACAAGGGCAACGCCGGTGCGCGCCGTGCCCTGGGCAACATCCACTTCTTCAACCTGGCGCAGCTCATCGCTAAGAGGTCTCAGCACCAGTCGCTCTACAGCATCGGCACTGGCCCCCGGGTAGCTTACCGAGACCAGCCCGGCCCGGTAGGGAAATGAGGGATCTTCCTGGCGCGGCATGGTGCTGTATGCCGCGATACCTAGCAAACACAGCATGGTAACCACCATGCCCAACAATCGCTGGTAATTGAGCAAACGGCGCGTCATCAGCGCACCTCCACGGCATCACCGTCTGCAAGGCGCGTCATACCTGCATAAACCACTTGATCGCCGGGTTCCAGCTCACCTGTCCGCACCACAACGCGCTCACCTACAACACGCTCAACCTGTATGGGAACTCGCCGGGCAATGCCCTCACGTACCCGAAATACCGTCATGCCATCCGCGCTGCGGAGCACGGACAAAAGCGGCACTGTCATGGCTGATTCCCGAGTGGGTGTAATACCCACTTCAACAGGCTCACCGGTATCCAGGGTATTGATCGGCAAGCTAACCAGAACCGGATGCAACTCACCCCGGATAGCGCCCGCCTGAGCAATTTCAACAACCGAGCCAAGTACCGGAGCCTCAATTCGATTCTGCACAGACCATACCGGCAATTCTTCATCTACCGCAACATGGGCGAGCAGGTAGGCAGGCACCCGTACCTCTACTTCCTTACCTTCAGGAGAAGACAGGCGCATTACCGGTTGGCCGGCCGCTACAAACTCGTCTCTTTCGACCAGTAGCGCTTCCACACGACCACCAAACGGCGCTCGCAAAGCACTTTCTTCCAACAGTTGAGCGGCCTCAGCCAATGCGGCCTGGGCTGTTGCTACGCTGGCCTTCAACGAATCCCGGCGAGCCGCAATCTGCTCAAGGTTTTGCTCTGAAACAACACCCCGCTCGTGCAGACGACTCGAACGCTCCCACTCACGCTTGGCTTGATCATAACGGGTGTTCAACTCGTCCAGCTTGGCTTTTGCCGAATCCCGCGCCGGTTCCAGCGCCGGATTGTAAACTCGCGCCAACAAGTCGCCGGCGGCGACGGTCTGGCCCAATTCCACTGCCCGTTCCCGAAGCGTTCCGCTAACCTGGAAGGTAAGCGTTGCACGCTGGGTTGACCTTACAATGCCGGAAAAACGCAGGGTTATTTCCTGAGCTTCGCCACCCGTAACCTCTGAAACACGCACCGAAACCACATGCCCACCCGAGGCAGCGGGGGCATCATCAGCCAGGCAACCAGATAAAAACAGGCCGCAGGCAGCAAGAAATAAAAGGGCAACAGGGGTACGCGATGGTGTCATAAAGTATCCTTTCGTCCGTGCTCAAGTTGTTGTTGATACCGCTTCCTGCGGAAATCCGGGGCGTTAAGCCCGACATGATGTCATTCTTTGACATTATGTCAATAATCAGCTTTCATTCTCCAATTGAAAAATTAACCGTTGAAAGAGCCTGACGAGAGAACCCGATGACTGAACCGCTGAAAACACGCCGTGAACGGGAAAAACAGGCCCGCTACGACACGATTCTGGACGCCGCTGAACGGGTCTTTTCAGAGAAGGGCTACGAACGCACCTCCATGGATGACATTGCCCGCACGGCAAGCCTGAGCCGGGCTCTACTGTATGTCTACTTCAAGGATAAGGCGGCAATTCAACGGGGCATCATGCTGCGTGCAGGGCATAGCTTGTATGAACGCTTCAGAAAGGCACGGCTGACTGCCGATACGGGGCTGGCGCAAATTCGCGCTATGGGGGAATCCTATTATCGCTTCTATCTGGATGAGCCAGATTATTTCTCTGCCCTCACCAAAGCCTCCACCGCTATGGCTGAGGCAGATGAAACCCAAGCCAAAGAAATGCTTTGCTCAAAGACAGAGCTGATGGCGCTGATGACTGAGGCCATAGAACTGGGGCTGAAAGATGGCACCATGAGCCGTCAACGTATCCACAGCCCGGAGCAGACCGCGCTCTATCTGCGCGGGGCACTGCACGGCGCTCTCTTGTTGTGCCAATCCGAAGCCAGCGAGAGTGGCGATAACTTCCCGGCCGAAAGCCTTATCCGACACACGATGGATATGCTGGCTTCTTCGATTGCGGCACCCTGACCATGCTTTTTCTGAGCAACGGGGAAGGCTGCTACATCTGGAAATCGTAAATAGAACCCAGCCCCAGAATTCCGGTCAGTTCATCCAGCGCTTTGCGCACTTCTTCCAGCAGCATGGGGTCGGCCAGGTCTTCCCTGCCAAGTTCGCTACGGTAGTGGGCTTCAACCCAGGTTGTCAGGCGCTCATAGAGCGCATCGGTCAGAATCACGCCCCGATGCATGGCCTTTAGTTCGTCGTCATTCAGAACCACTCGCAAACGCAGGCAAGCAGGGCCGCCGCCATTGCGCATGGACTGCTTCACATCAAACACTTCCACCGAGGTAATAGGCCCGCCAGAGGCCAGCAGCTTATCGAGGTACTTGCTCACAGAGGGCACTTCCCTGCACTCCCCCGGAACCGCCAGCAACATGCCATCGGGCGTATTCAGCAACTGGCTGTTGAACAGGTAAGAAGCCACCGCGTCTGAAACAGGCACCTCCGCACTGCTTACACGAACAGCCTCCAGCTCAGCGCCAGTCAACCGGGCACGAATATCTGACAGCACCCGCTGTTCATCAAGAAACGCCAGGTCGTGATAGAAGAGCGTATTACCGTTACCCACCGCGATAACGTCGTTATGAAACACTCCCGCATCAATGGCTGCCGGGTTTTGTTGAGCAAATACCAGATGCCCATCTTTCAGGCCGTGCAGACGGGCGATAGCCTGTGAGGCCTCAAGAGTCTGCCGGGCCGGGTATTTTTTCGGAGCCGGGGCTTGCTCGTTGAATGCAATCTGGCCATACACAAATAGCTCCACCCCCGGGTCACCATATCCGCCGCAAAGACGGGTGTGGTTGGCTGCGCCTTCATCACCAAAGTGACTGACCGAAGGCAGCGCCGGGTGATGGGCAAAATACCCTTCGTCCGCGAAGATAGATTTGAGCATGCGGCCAGTTACCCTGTGCTCAATGGAGCGATGGAACTTGGCGCTCAAGTTGGCGGGGGTGAAATGCACCCTGTGGTCGTCTGTATCGGCACTGGGTGAAACCGTAGCCGCATTGGCTGTCCACATGGACGAAGCCGAGGCCACAGCCGCCAAGATCGACGGGCTGGATTTGGCTGCTCGCGCCAGAATTTGTGCATCCGTGCCGCTGAACCCAAGCGCTTTCAGAGAAGGTATATGAGGGCGCTCATGGGGTGGCAATACACCCTGAACGTAGCCCCGATCTGCCAGGCGCTTCATTTTCGCCAACCCCTGAAGCGCAGCTTCCCGGGGGTTGGATAGCGCATTCACATTGGACTTCGATGCCACATTGCCCCAGGACAGGCCCGCATAATTGTGGGTTGGGCCAACCAGGCCATCAAAGTTTGCTTCTACCGCATGTTTTGCCATGTCTGGGAATTCCGTCCATCCGGATTCAGGGAATAAATCTCAACGTTGCCAATCAGGAATCGAAGTTAAGGCCCGGCGCCAGGCTTTCCGGCACCTCACTTTTGCCCGCTTCAAGAGAGGCCATAGGCCAGGCGCAGTAATCGGCCGCATAGTAGGCGCTGGCCCGATGATTTCCGCTGGCGCCTACGCCTCCAAAGGGTGCGGCACTACTGGCGCCGGTCAGAGGGCGGTTCCAGTTAACAATGCCTGCCCTTGCCTCTTCCAGTAATCGTTCGTAGAGCTTTCTGTCGTCTGAAAGCAGGCCGGCAGAAAGCCCATAACGGGTGTTGTTAGCCAGCTCCAGGGCATCATCAAAACTCTTGTACCGGTAGACGGTTAACAGGGGCCCGAAGAACTCCTCATCCGGCAGTTCCAACCCGGTTACATCCACAATGCCCGGAGAAAGAAGGCCGGTATCTGGCTTGAGTTGTTTCATCTCCAATAGCGATATTGCGCCTTTTTCGAGCATGCTGGCCTGAGCCGCCAAAAGCTTTTCCGCCGCCTGTGCGGAGATTACCGACCCCATAAACGGTTGGGGTTTGTCATCAAACTCCCCCACCTGGATACGGGCAGACACAGTCACAAGGCGATCCAGAAACTCGTCGCCCTTCGCGCCTTTTGGAACCAGCAACCTTCGCGCGCAAGTGCAACGCTGGCCAGCAGACAGAAATGCGGACTGCAGAGCGTGATGGACCGCGCCATCAACATCCGAAACATCTTGCACAATCAGCGGGTTGTTGCCGCCCATTTCCAGGGCAAGGATCTTCTCCGGCTGACCGCCAAGTTGCTCATGCAGCTTATGGCCCACCGTTGAGCTACCCGTAAAGAACAAACCATCAATTGCAGGGTGGCCCGCAAGCGACTTGCCTGTATCCGCAGCACCCTGAACCAGGTTGATTACACCATCCGGCAGTCCCGCCTTTTCCCACAACTTAACCGTCAGTTCCGCCACGCCGGGGGTCAGCTCACTGGGTTTGAATACAACCGTATTGCCCGCCAACAGTGCAGGCACAATATGGCCATTAGGGAGATGGCCGGGGAAGTTATACGGGCCAAATACAGCAACCACTCCGTGGGGCTTATGGCGAAGTACTGCATGACCACCGGCGACATCCGATTCAGAATGCCCGGTGCGATCATTATAGGCTTTCACCGAAATGCCGATTTTGCCTGCCATGGCAGCCACTTCCGTGCGGGACTCCCACAGGGGCTTGCCGGTTTCCAGGCCAATCTGGTGGGCCAGATCTTCCTTGTTTGCGTCCAGCAACTCAGCAAAAGCTTCAACAACCGCCAGGCGTTCGGCAAAGCTCTTGCGTCGCCATTTCAGGAAGGCGTCCCGCGCGCTCCGCACGGCTGCATCCACATCGGCCAGGCTCGCGCCGGTGCCTTCCCATACGGCCTCACCGGTAACGGGCTGAACAGACTCAAACGCGGCCCCGTGGCCTTGCAGCCAAAGCCCGCCAATAAACAGTTCGCCTGTCAGGTTTGCCATATCACTAACTCTCCTGCTGCTGGAATAATAAGTTTTTAGTTTGCGGCCTTTGCCGGTGCCTGAGACCTTTCCTTAAGAGGCGCCAACCGAACCGGATCGCCAGATTCGATTTGCAAGGCCTCTGCCACTTCCGGTGGCAGACTGACCGTATCTATGCCAACGCAACTGGCCGGCACCGTTGTTACCCGGAAGTTACGGAACGAACGATTGGAAATCATCACCCGCTTATCAGCTGGCACATCAAGATCAATGGCTTTGCGGGTCACCGAGGCATAGCGGTTGAAGCTGTCCCGAACTGTGCGAATGGTGTGCACGAACGCCTCAACTACCGGGCCACCATCAAAGATGTCGACCATGCCATTAAAGTTAAATCCTTCGGCTTTCAGCATGGTGAGCGCCGGAGCCGTATTGCCATGAACCCGCCCAATAACTGCCCGGGCCGAATCCGGCAACATGGGCAGGTAAATTGGGTACTTGGGCATCAGCTCAGCAATAAACGATTTATTGCCAAGCCCGGACAGCATGTCGGCTTCTATAAACTCCATATCAAAAAATTTGCTGCCCAGCGCATCCCAAAGCGGGCTCATTCCCTGCTCATCAGACACGCCGCGCATTTCTGCAAATACTTTTTCAGAGAAGTGCTTTCGAAACTCATCAAGAAACATGAAGCGACAACGGGACAAAAGCAAACCATTGCCACCGCCGTGGTAATCGCTGGATAGCAGCAACGAGCATATCTCGCTGGTGTCTGTCATATCGTTTGAAAGGTGCAGTGTGGGCGTACGCACATGCACACCCAGCTCTTTGGAGGCGTTTACGGTAACGCTGAGCCGATAGTTATAAAACACCTCATCCAGGCCCACACGGGCCTGAATACCGCTAATCCCTACAGCTTTGCCAGTATCTGTATCTTCCAGGGCAAACAGGTACAGGCCCGCTTCCGGTGCACAGCGCTGATTGAAGGTTTCCTGCGCCTGGTTAATTTTACGCTGCAACATGTCCCGGTCGGCTGGCAGCGAAGTCAGTCCTTTGCCCGCTCTCTGCGCCATAGTATAGAGATCTTCAAGATCGCTTTGCTGGAGCGGTCGGATGACTAACATGGCGCTACCCTCACTTCATCACCAGCGGTCTTCTCCAGTAAACTCCAGACCTTCACAGGTACCTTAAGGGTACCCTCAAACGTGCCGGCTGCGCGGGCCAGAGTGCAACGAAATCCGGCGCCGTCACCCGCTGCAATCAGGCAAAGATCCCCACCTCCATCGTCAGCATCACCCACAGCACCATGGAGAGCTTTGAGCTGGCTGGTCACCAGCGTGTGTAAGGCATCAGTGCGCGCTTCCAGCACTGGCCCGCCGTCAAAAATGTCCAGATAACAGCCGGCTTGGAACCCTTCTCTCTGTAGCAGTTCAAGGTTTGGCACTGTCAGTTCATGGGGCTGCCCTAACGCCTCCTGCGCTGCCTCGGAAAGCAAAGTGACATACACAGGATGCGGCGGCATAAGCTCCGCAATAAAGGTTTTACTGAGCGCACCCGAGTGCTGGTCCGCCGTTTCAAAGTCCATATTGAAAAAGTGACGCCCCAGGCTGTCCCAGAATGGCACGCTGCCATCTGCATGCTGAACGCCCTGAATTTCCACTGCAACGCGCTGGGTGAACCAGTCGCGATGCCCGGCAATGAACAGGATTCGGGCTCTCGACAAGAGTTCAAAGGCTTCCGTGTTGCGCAATTCCGGGGTAATGGAAAACGAACACAGCAGTGTGTGATCGGTCAATCCGTGGCTGGGATAGAGAACATCTACGCGGCTTGATATGCCAAGTTCGTGGGAGGCGTGAATCAATGCATCACGGCGGTAGTTATAAAACGGCTGACCATTGCCCGCGCGGGCATCGATACCAGCTGCGCCGTGAACCCTGCCAGTGGCGGTATCTTCCAGAACAAACAGAAATCTTGGCAATGGGCCGCCAGCAATGGTTTTACCGGCGAGAGAAGTAAGCGAGTGTTTTATTTTTTCGGCAAGGGCTTCACGCTGCCGGGGCAGCGTGGATGAAAGGCGGGCGGTTTCTGAACCAGCCGCGCCTGCAATTTCCAGTATCTGGTTCACGTCATCCGGTAGTGCCGGACGTACCAACCACATAAGATCTCCTAGGCAGTCAGTCTCTTCACCGCCGCTTCGAAACGCTCAAGCGCTTCATCAATATCAGTATCCGGAATGATCAGCGAAGGTGCCAACCGAATCACATCAGCGCCAGCAATCAACACCATCACACCTTCATCCAGGCCAGCGTTGAGAAACTCTTTCGCCTTGCCTTTCCATTTTTCAGTCAGCACACAACCCAGCAAAAGCCCCTCACCGCGCACTTCACTGAAGACATCATAACGCTTGCCAATATCCATCATGCCTTTACGCAGGTGATCAGCGCGGGCCTTAACGCCTTTCAGGATCTCGGGCTGGCTCACGGTATCGAGTACCTTCTGGGCAACGGCACAGGCCAGCGCATTGCCGCCATAGGTGCTGCCGTGGGTGCCAATACCAAGGCTGGCTGCCACTTTTGCCGTGGTCAACATGGCGGCTACCGGGAAACCACCGCCCAAACCTTTGGCGCTGGTAAGAATATCAGGCACCACACCGTACATCTGATATGCATACAAATGGCCTGTACGGCCTACTCCAGACTGCACTTCATCAAAAATCAGCAAGGCATTGTTATCATCACAGAGCTTGCGCAAACCTTCCAGAAACTCAGGGTCAGCCGGAACCACACCGCTTTCACCCTGAATCGGCTCCACAACCACAGCGCAGGTCTTCGCCTTGGAGATCAGCTTTTTGACGGATTCCAGGTCGTTAAAGTCTGCGTGGTGAATACCACCTGGCGCAGGCTCAAATCCCTCCAGGTATTTTGCCTGTCCGCCCACACTCACGGTGAACAAGGTACGGCCGTGGAAGGCGTTCTTGAAGGAGATAATTTCGTGCTTCTCCGGGCCTGTGTGCTCCCAGCCATAACGACGTGCCAGCTTGAACGCCGCCTCGTTGGCTTCACCACCGGAGTTGGCAAAGAACACTCGCTCGGCAAACGTGAGATCGCATAGAGTTTTGGCCAAACGCAAAGCCGGCTCGTTAGTCATCACGTTAGAGAGGTGCCAGATTTTCTCTGCCTGCTCCATCAATGCACCAATCAGCCCGGGATGCGAATGCCCGAGACAGCTCACGGCAATGCCACCCTGAAGATCTATAAACTCGCGGCCGTCCTGATCCCAAATCCGGGAACCCTCGCCTCGCACGGGAATAATAGAACCCGGTGCGTAGTTGGGGACCATAACTTCATCAAACAGTTCTCGGCTGACAGGTTCTTTGTTCATAGATCTCTCTCGGAAAAGCAGTTAAGCCTATAAAAATAGTAGAGTTGCCGGCGTAGGCAAGTAAGTAGGTGTGCGGATCAGTCACTTATACTACGCCACTTGATGCCTCAGCACATCTGGCGCTATCGCCGCTGTAAAGCTCCGTCACACCACTGCAACACAGCCTCTTCTGAAAAAGGCAGGTCTATTGCCTGGCCACCACCAAACTCATGCCACTGGGAAAGGAACTTGCGCTTGACCACCGTCAAAACCGGAATACCAGCATCAAGCAACTGAATAATCTCTGCGCGGCAGCCTTTGCCATCTATTTCCTGCTGCCCAAACCGATTCACAACAGCCAGCCGCGGCGGCTGATTCAGTAACGCTCGCAACACCTTGGTTGCATCCGCAAGCCCATGCGGGTCGAGGCAACAGGATTGCGACTCCTTCCCCAGGTTCTGGGCAATGGAATATTCCTTGCCGGTTTCCAGATCCTGAAGCGCCATTGGCGCTCGGCGCAGGCCCTGTTCATTCAATACCATCGCCAGACCGGCGGTTCTGTCACCACGCTGGTTCAGTGTCGCTGCGACCATGTGCAGCAGTTTATCCACGGGCTGCTCGTCGTTGTCGTAGATAACAGCGGCGAGGTTCAATTCTGTGCTCATAATTTCGGACCTATTCACCAGCGCGCAACCGGGTTCTGACGCCCCTGGTTGTCATTACACCCAGTACTTCAACCAGTGACCACAGCCCCCGGTCGTGCTGTCGAGGCGGCTTGCCATTGCCCATGCGCCCAAGTTGGCGCGCGTACCAGCTCACCTCCATCAACGCCATGTTGTCGATTGCCTTAATACCGGTTTTGATCGGTTTTACAAGGCTGGTGAAGGCTTCCCCCGACATGACCCGGTTGGGCAGATCCGGCTCCACCGCAAGCGGCCGGGCCAATCCCACCAGATCCGTCGCTCCGGAGGCCAGAGCATGGGCCATACCCTCGCTGGTACGAAAGCCCCCGGTAACCATCAAAGGCACATCCGCGCGCTTGCGCACCTTCTCTGCAAATGCCAGAAAGTATGCTTCCCGTGCCAGGGTGCTCTGCTTTACGTCTCCATCCCCTTTGCCTTTATTGGTTCCCTTCGCCATGGCAGGGCTCTCGTAATTGCCCCCTGAGATCTCAACCAGGTCAATTCCCTCGCTCGCCAGAGCATCGATAACCGCCAGGGACTCCTCCTCGGTGAAACCACCACGCTGAAAATCCGCCGAGTTCAATTTGATACCCACGCAAAAACCGGGTTGAGTTGACGCACGAATCGCTCGATAAACTTCAAGCACAAACCTCATCCGTTTCGCTGCGGATCCGCCCCACTCATCCGTGCGCTGGTTGTGGTGCGGCGACAAAAACTGACTTACCAGATACCCGTGAGCGCCGTGGATCTGCACGCCATCAAATCCTGCCTTCTCGGCAATGGCGGCACTGCGGGCAAATCGCTGAACAATGTCCTCAACTTCTGGCCCGGTGAGTGCTCTGGGCGTGCCGAACATGCTTTGCATTTCCTTGCGGAACGGGATAGCACTCGGCGACACCGGCGCCTTGTTGAGCATCTTCGGGATCTGTTTACCCGGATGGTTCAGCTGCATCCAGATCTGCTTACCCCCCACCTTGCCGGCTGCAGCCCACGCCTTGAGAAGCTCGATGTCCTGCTCATCCTCCAGCACAATATTCTGTGGCTCGCCAATATGCCGGCGATCGATCATCACGTTTCCGGTAATCGACAACCCCGTTCCGCCTTCAGCCCAGGTGCGGTAGAGCGTAACCAGTTCTTGGGTAGCCCGGTTATCAATCGTGCCCAGAGCCTCACTCATGGCAGACTTGGCGAAGCGATTGGGAATAACGGATCCGTTCTTGAGCTTTAGCGGTTTGGAAAGAACTTCAGCGGGGTTCATGACGAGCATCTCTGATGGGTCTCTGAATCACTTTATGGTGACAGAATACAAAAAATCCGCCCCAGCCAGGAAGACTGAAGGCGGATTCAACGTTATCAACCTACCAGAGCTTAGAGCAACAGGGTACGAATATCCCCTAGTAGCTGACTGAGCAGCGAGGTAAAGCGCGCCGCATCAGCGCCATTCACGGCACGATGATCGTAGGACAAAGACAGCGGCAGCATCAGCCTTGGCTGAAACTCGCTTCCATCCCACACAGGCTTCATAGCCGCTCTGGAAACCCCCAGTATCGCTACCTCCGGCGAATTCACAATCGGCGTGAATGCCGTACCACCGATACCGCCCAAGCTTGTGATGGTGAAACAGGCGCCCTGCATTTCTGCAGGTTTTAACTTCCTGTCACGGGCTTTCTGGGCAAGCTCGGCACTTTCTGCCGCCAGCTCCCACAGTCCCTTCTGATCCACATCACGAATCACCGGAACCATCAGCCCGTTGGGTGTATCCACTGCAATACCAATGTGAATGTATTGCTTGTGAACCACCTCTTTGCGCTCCATATCAAGAGACACGTTGAACTGCGGCAGCTCGGCCAGTGCCGTTGCACAGGCCTTCAGAATGAACGGCAGAGGCGTCATCTTCACGCCTTTCTTCTCACCCGCCGCTTTCTGGGATTTTCGGAATGCCTCCATATCGGAGATATCCGCATCCTCAAACTGGGTTACGTGGGGCACATTAAGCCAGCTACGCTGCATGTTGCTGGCAGTAACCGCCATCATCCGTGACATAGGCTCTCGCTCTATGTCGCCGAACTGGCTGAAATCTGGCAGCTTCACACCCGGTATTCCCGATCCCGTACCAGCGCCCGAGCCTCCCTGCTGAGTCTGTTGCAGCTGACTTTTCACATAGTCGTTCACATCGTCTTTCAGAATCCGGCTTTTCGGGCCAGATCCTTTGATGCGAGTCATATCTGCACCCAGCTCTCTAGCCAGTTTGCGCACAGCCGGGCCAGCATGAACTCTGGCACCCGGTGAGGGTGGCTCGTAGGTTGAACTTTGCGGCTGCACCTCCGGCTCTTTCGGTGGTGCTCCCTCTGACTTGGGCTCAGGCTTCGAATCCTGGCTGGAGCCTGACGATTCCTCGCTCTGCTCTTCAACTTCTTCATCACCGTCGTCGGCAACCATCATCTCCAGAAGTTTGTCACCCTCTGAAAGCTTGTCACCTTCGGCAACCAGAACCTTTACCACTTTGCCAGCATAAGGTGACGGTATATCCATGGATGCCTTATCAGATTCAACCGTCACCAAAGATGCATCTACCTCAATGGTATCGCCTTCAGATATGTTGACTTCGATAACCGGCACTTCTTCCATCCCATCCAGAGGCGGAACCAGCACCGTTTCCTTGCGGGAGCCGCCAGACTTTTTCTTCGGCTCCGGCTTGCTCTTTTCAGGCTCTGATTTGTTATCGGAACTGGCGCCACTTTCTGCTTTCGCTTCCGGCTCATCCTCCGCTCCGCCAGCGGCGCCTTCCGCGTCCATCATCGCCACCACGTCGCCTTCTTTCACCTTGTCTCCAACCTTCACGGAAAGCTTGGTGATCTTACCGGCACCAGGGGATGGCAAATCTACGGAGGCCTTATCGGTTTCAACAGTCAGAATCGAGTCCTCTGCCTCCACCGAATCGCCGACACTTACCAGAATCTCAATTATCTCAACTTCATCTGCCCCGCCGAGATCGGGAACCTTGATTTCCTGTTCGCTCATGACGGTCTCCTTAGCAGTGCGCCGGGTTCGTTTTGTTACGATCGATACCGTACTTGCGCATGGCTTCAAGAACCTGTTCCTGCTTGACCTCGCCATCTTTCGCCAAGGCAGACAGAGCAGCAACCGTTACGTAATAACGATCCACCTCGAAGAAGCTTCTCAGCTTCTCGCGAGTGTCACTGCGACCAAAACCATCTGTACCCAATGTCAGGAATGTTTTGGGGATAAACGCCCGCAACTGTTCGGAGTGCAGCTTGATGTAGTCTGTCGACGAGACGACCGGGCCTACCTGGTTTTCCAGGCACTGAGTGACATGGGCCTTGCGGACTTTGTCATCCGGGTGCAGCAAGTTCCAGCGTTCCACGTGCTGACCATCACGGGCAAGCTCGTTAAAGCTGGTCACACTCCAGACATCCGAGGCAACACCCCAGTCGTCTTTCAGCATCTGAGCAGCAGCCCGCACTTCATTGAGAATGGCGCCTGCACCCAATAGCTGTACACGCAGCTTTTTCTTGCCGCCTTTCACTTCAACAGATTCGAACTTGTACATGCCTTTGATGATGTCTTCTTCACAACCCTTGGGCATGGCCGGCTGTTCATAGTTCTCGTTTTCCATGGTGATGTAGTAGAAAACGTTTTTGTTCTCTTCAAACATCTCCTTCAAACCGCGATGAATTACCACAGCCATTTCATAGCCGAAGGCAGGGTCATAGGCCTTACAATTGGGAATGGTGTTTGCCAGCACATGGCTATGACCATCCTGGTGCTGCAAACCCTCGCCATTCAGCGTGGTGCGCCCTGCGGTACCGCCAATCAGGAAGCCACGCGCCTGAATATCGCCCGCGGCCCAGGCCAGATCTCCCACCCGCTGGAAGCCAAACATGGAGTAGAACGCATAGAAAGGAATCAGCGGGAAGTTGTTGTTGCTATAGGATGTCGCAGCCGCTATCCACGCGGCCATAGCACCACCTTCATTGATACCTTCCTGCAGGATCTGCCCCTTCTTGTCCTCCCGGTAATACATGATCTGTTCACGATCCTGGGGCACATATTTCTGGCCTTCAGATGTGTAGATACCCAGCTGGCGGAACATGCCCTCCATTCCGAAGGTGCGGGCTTCATCAGGCACAATCGGCACTATGCGCTTGCCAATGCGTTTGTCCTTGACCAGCGCGCCAAGCAACCGCACAAACGCCATGGTTGTGGATATTTCACGGCCGTTTGAACCTTCCAGAACCTGCTTGAAAATATCCAGATCAGGAATCTGGAGTGGCTGGCAGTCCTTGCGGCGCCGAGGATAGAAACCACCCAGTTCCTGCCGGCGCTTATTCATATACGTCAGCTCTGGACTGTCTGGCGCCGGGCGGTAATAGGGTACGTCTTCCAGCTCTTCGTCTTTCAGCGGAATCGCAAAGCGATCACGGAATGATTTGAGGGTTTCAAGATCCAGCTTCTTCAAGGAGTGAGCCGTATTCTGGGACTCACCCGCTGCACCAAAACCGTAGCCCTTGATGGTGTGGGCGAGAATAACAGTGGGCTTGCCATTGGCCTCAGTCGCCGCTTTTTTATACGCGGCATATACTTTGTATGGGTCGTGACCACCACGGTTGAGCTTGTTGATGTCTTCGTCCGTCCAGCCTTCTACCAACTTGGCCAACTGCGGGTACTTGCCGAAGAAATGCTTGCGGGTGTGAGCAGGCCCGTTGTGGGTAAAGTTCTGCAGATCGCCATCGCAGATCTCGTCCATGGCACGCTGCATAACGCCGTGTTCGTCCTGATCGAACAAGGTGTCCCACACCCTGCCCCAGACTACCTTGATCACGTTCCAGCCAGCACCCCGGAAGGCGCCTTCCAGTTCCTGGATAATCTTGCCGTTACCCCGCACCGGCCCATCCAGACGCTGCAGGTTACAGTTCACTACGAACACAAGGTTATCGAGATTCTCCCGACCAGCCTTTGAAATACACCCGAGCGTTTCAGGCTCGTCAGTTTCACCGTCACCTACAAAACACCAGACTTTGCGGTCACCCATTTCAACGAGTTCGCGGCTGTCCAGATACTTCATTACGTGGGCCTGGTAGATAGCCTGAATCGGCCCAAGGCCCATGGAAACTGTAGGGAACTGCCAGTAATCCGGCATCAACCACGGGTGCGGGTAGGAAGAAAGGCCGTCTCCGTCAACTTCTTCGCGATATTTATCAAGCTGCTCTTCTGTGAACCGCCCTTCCAGAAAGGAGCGGGCATAATTCCCCGGCGATGCGTGGCCCTGGAAATAAACCAGATCAGACTCGCGCTTTTCATCACCGCCGTGGAAGAAGTAGTTGAAGCCCACGTCGTAAAGCGTGGCTGCCGAAGAAAATGTGGAAATGTGGCCGCCCAGATCGCCCGGGCGCTTGTTCGCCCGCACTACCATGGCCATGGCGTTCCATCGAATCAGCGAACGAATCCGGCGCTCCATAAACAGATCGCCCGGCATCCTCGCTTCCTGCGTTGCTGGAATGGTGTTCCGGAAAGGCGTCGTGATCGAATAAGGTAATTCGGTACCATCCCGGCTGGCGCGTTCGGAGAGGCGCTCCAGAATGTACTTAACCCGATCTATTCCTTCGTTCTCCATGAGCGATTCAAGCGCTTCAAGCCATTCGCTCGTTTCAATGGGATCATCATCCTGGTACATCAAACCTTCCCCCTTCGCATCCAAAAATGCTGCAGATGCCAGTCGTGGCATCCGCGCATGCGGTAACAATAAAAACTGTGACAACGACAGTTTTTTCTATGAGTGTTCTGCCGGAAGACTTACCGGCCAAGGGTACAAACTGTATTCATCAAGCATAGAACAGCTTTTCCACTTTTACTGCCTGCCCCCTATAAGGATGGCCAACTTGCAACACGAACTCGACCAACCCCCTGGACAAGAGCCCAAATTCCGTAGTCTTTTTACTACACAAAACTCCAAATCCACCCTTGAGAACGTGATGCCTTGCGGAAAACAGCAAAATTATTTCGATTAGTTACGCAATAATGCCTTTTTTCCGAACACCAAACAACCAGCCTCAGACCAACGTCTTAGTCCCGCAAACCATCACTTTTTAATTACCACGCTAAATGATCAAAACAGAAACTACCCGAGAAAAAACTCAAACAATACTCTTATATTTCAACGCTATAGAAAACAACTGAAACCTGGAGCAACTTTATTCAACTCATTTTTAATTAGACCTGAAACTAAACAACAATTTATGTATACTCGCCTGCCCATTTTTTGGCCATCGGAGCGGCGTTACTTTTGCCCTCCAGTCACTTCATTCTTTTAACCACAGAGGGCGAACTATGAATTCAATCGTCACCTTCCCTAATCGGATTCCCACCACAGAATTCGAGGAGCGACGCTTCAAGGTTTATACAGACCGCCAGCTAGACAAAATCGAAATCATCCAGAACCTTCCGGAAGAGACTCTGTTTGAAATGAAGGTGGTGGCCAGCGTGCTGCCGTTTCGCGTAAACGAATACGTGATCAATGAGCTGATCAACTGGGACAAAGTACCCAACGACCCCATCTACCAACTGGTATTCCCGCAAAAGGGCATGCTCAAAGACGAACACTTTGAGCGCATGGCCAAGCTGCACCGTGAAGGTGCCGAGAAAAAAGAGATTCAGGCCGTCGCCAAAGAGATCCGCGACGACCTGAACCCGCACCCGGCTGGCCAGATGGAAATGAACATGCCGGAACTGGAAGGCGAAGTGCTCGACGGCGTGCAGCACAAATACCGCGAAACCGTGCTGTTTTTCCCGGCCCAGGGCCAGACCTGCCACTCCTACTGCACCTTCTGCTTCCGCTGGGCGCAGTTTGTGGGCGACAAAGACCTGAAGATGTCCAGCACCGAGGCAGACAAGCTGCACGGCTACCTGCAGGAGCACACCGAAGTAACTGACCTTCTGGTTACCGGTGGCGACCCCATGGTGATGAAAACCAAGAGCCTGGCTCAGTACCTTGAGCCTCTGCTGCAGCCGGAATTCGACCACATCCAGACCATTCGCATTGGCACCAAGGCTTTGACCTTCTGGCCTTACCGCTTTGTAACCGACAAAGATGCAGATGAGTTGATTGACCTGTTCGCCAAGTTGGTGGATGCGGGCAAACACATTGCGATCATGGCCCATTACAACCACTGGCAGGAAATCACCACCGACATCGCCGAAGAGGCCATTCGCCGCATTCGCGCCACGGGCGCTGAAATTCGCGCGCAAGGCCCGCTGATCAAGCACGTTAACGACAATGCGGATGATTGGGCCAGGCTCTGGAAGAAAGAAGTACAGCTGGGCATCATCCCTTACTACATGTTTGTGGAGCGGGACACAGGCGCCAAGAACTACTTTGAAGTGCCCCTGGCCGAAGCCTTTAACATTTACCGCGAGGCCATGAAAAAGGTCAGCGGCCTGGCCCGAACCGCCCGCGGCCCCAGCATGAGCGCAGGCCCCGGCAAGGTTGAAGTTCAGGGCATTGCGGAAGTCGCTGGCGAGAAAGTCTTCGTGCTGCGCTTCCTGCAGGGCCGCAACCCGGACTGGGTACAGCGTCCTTTCTTCGCCAAATACAGCGAGACGGCTACCTGGCTGCATGAGCTGGAGCCAGCGTTTGGTGAGGAGAAATTCTTCTTTGAGGATGAGTTTGAGGCGATGAAGCAGGGGATTGGCTAACGCTGCTGCATGAGCAGCATCGCAGATTGCGAGAGAGGCCGGGTGGAAGGATTAACCCGGCCTTTTAGTATGCTGTCTTCTCTTCAAAATCTGTCAAACAGTGTAGAATTGTGTTTCTTTATATATCTGCAGTTTAACCACCTATCCCCCTCGAAAGCCTGCCCTTACTGGGCTAAACCCTCTTTTTGCTACAACCACCTCGAAAATACTGAACCCGGGACACCCCCATATAGGGGCATGCACCCCAAAAGGCACATGCTAACTTCTTCGCCGTTAACATTGTCGATTCATAAGGGGTTTCCAAGGAAAAAAATAAAACATATTGCTATGGCGGGCGCGCTGTCCTCCACATTGTTACTTGTTGGCTGTGGTGGATCATCGAGCAGCGAGAGTGGTGCGACGGTTGAACTTATCCGGGTCGACAATAGTGGGGCCCAAGTAGGGGGTGTGCTGGCAACTACAGCAACCTCAATCACCGGGGACTATACCCTCACCCTTCCTGAAGGAGTCAATCTTGCAGGCAACCTGGTTGTAAGAATTACCGGTAGCAATGATGCTCTCCACGCCCAAGTAGTAGAGAGGGATGTGGACATCTCGCCGGTATCCGAGTTCGTGCTGCAGAAGTTCATCGACCAAGGCGCAGCACTGGACCAACTGGCAGTATCGGATGTTGTTAAGCTTTCTGGCCGAGCGGAGGAGTTTGACATCACTCTGGCAGCCGCAGCCAATCTGGACGCCGTTTTTGCAGCCCTGGAAAGTGAAATAGGGGATTTCGTTGAAAATGAAGTGGCCGTTTCCACCGCACCTGCCGGTAACGCTGCCAGCATTGCAGGAAATTACCGTAACGCCGCTTTTTCATTCGGGCTCAGTGACAGTGAGAGCAATGGCTATGGCTCCTTTGCAATCGACGTATGGACGGGCGATTTTGCGTTTGCAGACAATGGAGCCAACAATCTTTCACTCACAATTCTAAACGAGGAAAGCGCATTCGGCGACCTACGTGGTACAGCAGTAAACCAGGGTAGCGTTTACTATGAGAGCGAGGTGGAGCCCAATATCAACGAGACCTTCCCCGGGAAACTCTCTGCCAATGGCATCCTTTCCGTTTCTGGCGAGTTCGAAGAAGATATCGATGGCGATTTTGGCTGGCGCTACCCTCCAATGGCATACAACTTTTCACAAGTTGGCGATTCGGGGCTTTTCTTTCTTCTTACAAACGAAGCGTCTGTCCGGTATGTCACCATTGATACCAATGGCGATGGAATAAAGGATGCAATCGACCCACAACAAAAAAGTGGCGACGAAATCTTCCGAAATCTCGAAATGTTCAGTCGTCAACCGACAAATTTCAGCGACACTGATCTAGTGGGCCAGTTTGGCCGAGTCTATATCGAGGCCGGCATGTCCACGAGTCATATTGAACTACTCACGGAGACCAACACTCTCACGTTTGCAGGGGACGGCACCTTCACTTACGGCGCCTTTACCGATGCGGACGGCACCAATACGCAAGATGCAAACTTTGGCCAGACGTTCTTGCTGAAGCTCCCAACTGTCGCGCCCGATGTAACGAACAACAAATACCGAATGCTCCTGGTGGCTATGCAGCTGAGTGATAGTGGCGAACTCATTCTCTCTTCAAGCAAATTTAACAGTTATGTGAACATGAGTTCCGCCATAGAGGGAACTGTGGACGGCGCATTCATTGAAGTCATAAAGCCGAATCTTGGTGGCGACATTTCAGTCGAGACGTATACAGTGTCAGGTACAGATCTTACAGCCAATATCGCCAGTAATGGGGCGGCGACACTTACAGTAGGAGACACTGAAGGCACAATGACCATCGAGGGCTTCTTCAACAATGGCGCGACCTTGGGTATCTTCACGCTCCGCCATGCTGATTCTGGAAGCGATCCTGACGAGCTCGGCATCGTTATTCTGGTAAAAACCAACAGTTAATAAACACCCGAAACAGCAGAGCGCCCCTTATCCGAGCGCCCTGCTGTTCACCACACAAGCAGCACATCTACCGCAACAAAGCCGACAGAATCGTACTAATCAATTGCCCCTGCCGACTCTGACCGGTTTTATGGAATATCTGTTTCAGATAACTACGAATGGTCGCCTCACTTTTATGCCGTTTTGCGGCAATGTCTTTCAGGCTGAGGCCGGTAACAAGATCCTCACAAACCTCCGCTTCCACCGGGGAAAGTAAAAAGTACTCGGCAATCTCTTCGGCACTGGGAAACACTCTCGAATCTGAATTTATCACCGTTATCAATACACCCCCGGTCAGCAACTCATTATGCTCAAGAGGCCTTAAGGTCATTACCAGCGGGGTTTCTTTATCCCGACCAATGATCAGGGTTTCAGGACGCGCGGTCTCATCGCCTACGACGACACCAGAAGCGCGCGTAACTGCACCAAGAAAGGCCTTTTGAACAACACTGGACTGAAAGCAGATGCGCTGACCCCGAATAGCCAGGCACTGTTCCCGGCCCATCAACTCATCACCTCGCTGATTCGAAAGCACCACATGCCCCCGGTTGTTCAAAACAAACGCCGCCTCGGAAATCAGCTCTGCTATTGCTGAAAGTGATTGTTCCGCGCTTGGATGCTGGTGAAAGGTCTGCGCCAGGCCGACCGTTTGCCGTACAAATGGCACAAGGCGGTTCAAGGCTTCAAGCTCTCCCGGTACATAGGGGCCTTGAGCGACAGTACGTTGAACGGTAAGCAATATAATGTGGGTGTCTGATGCATCAACCACCAACCACGCCGAATCAAGCATGCTCTGATCTGACTCCCACCGATCATAATCGTCGCCGGGACGGGCCATTCTCCAATAGCGGCAAGGCGGAATTGAACTCGCCTGGCGGCTGAGTAATCGCATAATTGGTGACTGCATCATGCTCAATCATATTGTTGTCAAGATACCAGGCTAGAACCTCATCAGAGAGCCCGGCGTGCCAGAGATGCTCTATCGCCCGGGGCGCCTTGCGGATGAAGGAAAGCTGGGCTGCGCATCCGTTAATGGCGGCCGTCAGCATAGCCAGAAAATCATGGAAGCCGGCTTGGTGCTGTAAAGACTCATACAGGCACCGAATCAACTCAGGCTCATCTGGAAGGACTTCCTGGTGGCTATATGCCCCATGAAGCGATTGAGACTCCATCAGCTCTCCCACGTAGTTGGTTTTTATTGTTACGGGAACTTATTACTTGCTTCCGCTAACCAAACTATAGAAGAAACTCAACGATATGTAGAGAAAAACGGGCTATCAGGGATTTTCGAGGAAGTTAGCGGGCCATCGTCATGGCGGACAACCCGCTAAATAATGGGATCAGTGCATAAGGGTATAAAGCTTGCGCCGGTATACGCGCACATCCGGGTTGTTATTCCCCAGCTTCTCAAACAACTCAACCAAGGTGGTTTTAGCCACCTCGTCTTTGTATTTACTGTCTACCTGCATAAGTTTGATGAGTAGTTCCATCGCTTCCGCATTTTTGTCCTGCAGCACATTGTGCAGCGCCAAAAGGTGCAAGGCATTGGGGTCTTTCGGGTTCTGCTCCAGCGCCATTTCAAGATCCTTCATGGGCGGTAGCTCTGCAGACTGCTTCAGGAACTTTATTCTGGCCGCCAGCTGTTTTGCCTGATGCTGCAGCTTTTCCTCTGGCGGAAGGCTTTCAAGCACCTGCTCGGCGGTTTCTATGTCACCACTTTCGGCTTTCAGCTGGGCCAGATCGATCAGCACCTTCATATTTTCCGGATCTTTCCGGTTCATCTCAGTGAGAATAGCCAACGCTTCATCAACATCACCTTCCTCCCAGATGCGGTGGGCTTTCTCGTATGGCGCTTCCTCAGGAAGCTCAACATGTTTCTCTAGCACCTTGCGGATTTCACTCTCAGGCAATGCCCCGTTGAATCCATCAACGGCCTGTCCATCCTTCACCATAATAACGGTTGGCAGGCTGCGCACACCCAGGCTGGTAGTTAGCTGCTCCTGCTCATCCGCATTGACCTTCGCAAGCCGAAAGGCCCCCTCGTACTCGATAGCCAGCTTTTCCAGCAAAGGCATTAGCTGTTTGCAGGGCGCGCACCACTCGGCCCACACATCCACAAGTACGGGCGTGGTAGAGGAGGCATCCATAACCTCCTGCTGGAAGTTTTCCATGGTGGCTTCAAAAATATGGGGAGAGCTGCTCATGTAGGGCACCTGAAATGTTCGTATATTGGTTAAAGCATAAATGGGGTTACAGAACTGGAATTCAAGAGCGTCAGGCCAAGGCTTGTGTGCCCTTGAGCTTGAAAATATAACTTTAGGCTCTAGGTAGTGAACAGACACGCCTCTTATCAGGAAGCATTAGCAGCATGAATCACGACACCGACAAAGACTCGCTGGAAGAATTCGAGGAAGACATCACCGAATACATTGGCAAAAATGAACACAGCAAGGAGTTGGCACTGCCGGCACAATCCTTGCCCAAGCGGATGTATGTATTGCCTGTATCAAACCGGCCATTTTTTCCGGCACAGGTGCAACCTGTCGTGGTTAATCAAAACCCATGGCAGGAGACCCTCAAACGCGTAGCCGAAACCGACCACAAAATGCTTGGCATTTGTTTCGTCGATGATCACCAGCCTGGGCAGAACATACCCGAGAGCGGCGAACTGGCCACGATTGGCTGCGCTGTACGGGTTCACCATGCGCAGAACAAGGATGGCAACGTTCAATTTATAGCCCAGGGTCTGCAGCGCTTCCGCATAGTTCAGTGGCTGCGCCGCAAACCGCCGTATCTGGTCGAAGTGGAATACCCTCAGGAGCCCGAAGAAGACGCCGATGAAACAAAGGCATACACCCTTGCCATCATCAGCGCCATTAAAGAACTGCTACGCACCAACCCGCTCTATGGCGAGGAAGTAAAGCAGTATCTCTCCCGCTTTGGTCCGGAAGACAGCTCCCCGCTGACAGATTTTGGCGCATCCATGACCAGCGCGCCCGGCACGGAGCTGCAAGAAGTTATAGACACTGTCCCGCTGCTCCGACGCATGGAAAAGGTGCTGTTACTGATGCGCAAAGAGCTGGAAGTTGCACGGCTCCAGACTGAAATCAGCGACGAAGTGAATGAGAAGGTGCAGAAGCACCAGCGAGACTTCTTCCTGAAAGAACAGCTCAAGGTTATCCAGCGCGAACTGGGCATGTCGAAAGACGACAAAACGGCCGATGCAGAGCGCTTCGAAGCGCGCATGGCGGAACTTGATCCGCCCGAGGCTGTGCAGGAGCGCTTTGATGAAGAACTGCAAAAGCTGCAGATTCTGGAACAGGGATCGCCGGAGTATGGTGTTACCCGCAACTACCTCGACTGGCTCACCCAGGTGCCCTGGGGCCAGCATTCCGAGGATCAGTTTGATCTGGCAAAAGCCCGCAGCATTCTGAACCGCGATCACGATGGCCTCGATGATGTAAAAGACCGGATTATCGAGTTCCTCGCCGAGGGTACGTTCAAGGGCGAAGTGAGCGGTTCCATACTACTGCTTGTTGGCCCGCCGGGTGTGGGTAAAACATCCATTGGCCACTCAGTGGCGGACGCGCTCGGGCGCAAGTTCTACAGATTCAGCGTTGGCGGCATGCGCGATGAAGCTGAAATCAAGGGCCACAGGCGCACCTATATCGGCGCCATGCCCGGTAAATTTGTGCAGGCACTGAAAGACACAAAAGTGGCCAACCCGGTGATCATGCTGGACGAAATCGACAAGATCGGTGCGTCTTATCAGGGCGACCCCGCGTCTGCACTGCTGGAAACCCTGGATCCGGAACAGAACAAGGAGTTTCTGGATCACTACCTGGATGTGCGTATGGACTTGTCCAAGGTGCTGTTTATTTGCACAGCCAACCAACTGGATACCATTCCCCGCCCGTTGCTGGATCGCATGGATGTTATTCGCCTGTCCGGGTATATCACCGAAGAAAAGCTGGCGATAGCCAAACATCACCTGCTTCCACGTCTACTGAAGCGGGCCGGATTGCTCAAGAAGCAGTTCAATATTACCGATGCTGCCATCCGCCAGATTATTGAAGGCTATGCCCGGGAGGCGGGCGTGCGGAATCTGGAAAAGATGCTTCACAAGGTCATGCGAAAAGGCATAGTAAAGCTGCTCGAATCCCCGGACGAGCCAATAAGGGTAGGCGTATCGGACTTGCAGGAATATCTGGGCCAGCCTGCGTTCCGCAAAGAGAAAGCCCTGAAAGGAATTGGGGTGGTCACCGGATTGGCCTGGACCTCTATGGGCGGCGCAACGCTGAGCATTGAGGCGTCACGAATTCATAGTAGCCAACGAGGCTTCAAGCTGACCGGCCAGCTTGGTGATGTCATGAAGGAATCCGCAGAGATCGCCTACAGTTACGTTGCCTCGAATCTGAAGCGGTTCAAGGGTGACCCTGGCTTTTTCGACAAGTCATTCGTACACCTTCATGTACCGGAAGGCGCAACACCTAAGGATGGGCCAAGTGCAGGTGTCACCATGGCAACAGCACTGCTTTCCATTGCCCGCCGGGAAGCACCTCAGCAAAACACAGCAATGACAGGAGAGCTGACACTCACCGGCCAAGTGCTACCCGTGGGAGGCATTCGCGAAAAGGTCATCGCGGCCCGCCGACAGAAAATCAGCAACCTGATTCTTCCGGAAGCGAACCGAGGAGATTACGACGAACTACCGGACTATCTCAAAGAGGGTCTGACCGTTAACTTTGCCCGACACTATAACGATGTGTTCCAGGTGTGCTTTGGCAACAAACCCAAAACCGGTTCAGTGGTGCATTGAGGCCGGGGAAAGAAAAGGCTCAGGCCTTTTCTTTCCAGCCATCATCCTTCAGCACAGGGCCGACATCCAGCACGGGTGAAGCATCAATGTCGTCGGCATCCATCATGTTGGCGACTCGCTGAAGGGAGGCCAGAATCATGTTCTGCTCCCATTCATGAAGGCTCTGGAATTTCTTGATGAAGTCTTCTTGCAAGGGGTTGGGCGCGCGAGAAAGTATGTCGGCACCACTCTCCGTCAGATGCGCATGAACCTTGCGTTTGTCTTGCGTACTGCGAACACGGTAAACCAGTTGCCGATGCTCCAGGCGATCAAGAATGGTAGTGACGGTTGCCTGGCTCAGGCTCACCTTGTCGGCAATGGTGCCAATCGTGACTTCACCCAGATCCCGGATGGTCCGCATAATCAGGAGTTGCGGCCCGGTAAGCCCCGCATTCTTGCTGAGTCGCTTGGAATGAAGATCTGTTGCCCGGATAACACGTCGGAGTGCCACCAGAACATGTTCATAATTCTGCACTGTATTACTGCTCCAATAAGGCCTACCGGCCATTGCTTACACCACTAACTATTAGAGGTTTTCGTACCCCTGAATGCAAGCAAATACACGCGCCTGCTTCCTTTTTTCCCCACTGCACGCAATACTTTTTTAATGTGAGCTTTGAACAGTTGCGCGACAACGAAAGCTTCCGCACACTGGCACTCACAGATCATCTCTACATCACCGGGACTTTAACTGGAAAATGTTAAATGATCGCAGAAGCCTCGGGCTAGCTTGACAAGGCAGGATGTGTAGTGTTTGTTTAGCTATCTGAGAACATAAGAATAACCCTGAACCTAACAGGACAGACTCAATGACAACTTCACTAAAAAAACTCGTAACCGCCGTTAGCACTTCCGTTGCACTCATGGGCGCAGGCTACGCAGCTGCAGACATCCAGATTGGTATCGCTGGTCCAATGACCGGCCCGGTTGCCCAGTATGGCGACATGCAGTTCTCCGGCGCCCGTATGGCCATTGCACAGATCAACGCAGCCGGTGGTGTAATGGGCGAGAAGCTCGTCGCTGTAGAGTACGACGACGTTTGCGACCCCAAACAGGCCGTTACTGTTGCGAACCGGTTGGTAAATGATGGCGTCAAGTATGTCATTGGCCACCTCTGCTCAAGTTCAACCCAGCCTGCGTCTGACATTTATGAAGACGAAGGCATTCTGATGATCACTCCTGCATCAACCAGCCCGGAAATCACCGAGCGTGGTTATGAACTGGTGTTCCGCACCATCGGCCTCGATAGCATGCAAGGCCCGGTTGCCGGCAACTACATCGCCAGCCAGAACCCCAAGCGCGTTGCTGTCGTGCACGACAAGCAGCAGTACGGTGAAGGTATCGCCACCGCCGTTCGCGACACTCTGAAAGACAAAGGCGTCGAAATCGCCATGTTTGAAGGTGTCACCGCCGGTGACAAAGACTTCTCTTCTCTGGTGACAAAGCTCAAGCAAGCCGACGTGGACTACGTTTACTTTGGCGGCTATCACCCTGAACTGGGCCTGATTCTGCGCCAGGCGCGCCAGGCAGACCTGAAAGCCAAGTTCATGGGTCCTGAAGGCGTTGGCAACAAAGACATCAACACTATTGCCGGCGAAGCCGCAGAAGGCCTTCTGGTAACTCTGCCACCCAGCTTTGATGAAAAGGCCGAGAACAAGGAACTGGTTAAAGCATTCGAAGCCAAAGGTGAAGATCCATCAGGCCCGTTTGTGCTGACATCTTACGCCGCCGTCCAGTTGGTTGCCCAAGGCATTGAAGCAGCGAAATCCACGGATGCATTCGACGTGGCAGCAGCACTTCGCAGTGGCAGCTTTGAAACGCCAATCGGCACAGTGCAGTACGACAAAGCCGGCGATATGAAGTCATTCGAGTTTGTTGTGTACGAATGGCATTCAGATGGCAGCAAAACTCCGGTAAACTAAGCCAGATCGTTACTAAACGGTAATCAAAAGAGCACCTTCTCACCGCGATCCGGGAGAAGGTGTTTTTCTAGGCTCCCGTTAATTCTGTCTCATTCCTGGCGTAGTTATCCTGCGCCAGGCTGAAACAGCGGAGGGAGCGGGCCTCCGGAGTCAAACAATAATGCAAGACCTCCTTTATTTCTCTCAGCAGCTCATTAACGGGCTTACGATCGGGAGTGCCTATGCCCTGATCGCCATCGGCTACACGATGGTTTACGGCATCATTGGCATGATCAACTTTGCCCATGGTGAGATCTACATGATCGGCGCCTACACCGCGCTCATCGCCATTACCGGCCTGACAGCTCTCGGCCTTGCCTGGCTACCACTGATTCTTATCGTTGCACTTCTGTGTGCCATGCTCGTCTCCAGTTCCATGGGCTGGGCAGTAGAACGAGTCGCCTATCGGCCAGTTCGCGGCCGTCACCGCCTGATCCCATTGATCTCTGCAATCGGCATGTCCATCTTTTTGCAAAACTATGTTCACCTGGCTCAGGGCTCCCGCAACATCGGCTTTCCTGCGCTCATAGAAGGCGGGTTCAACTTCAGCGCTGATGGTGCATTCGAGATGTCGCTCTCCTATATGCAAATCACCATCTTTATTACCACATTGATTTGTATGACCGCACTGTCGCTCTTTATTTCCCGCTCCCGCACAGGCAGAGCCTGCCGGGCTGTTTCCCAGGATATCGGCATGGCCAGCCTGCTGGGCATAGACACCAACCGCATCATTTCCGCCACTTTTATCATCGGCGCAGCACTGGCAGCAGTTGCCGGCCTGCTCCTTGGCATGTACTACGGCTCGGTTGATCCATTATTCGGCTTTATCGCGGGGCTCAAAGCCTTTACCGCGGCAGTACTTGGAGGTATCGGCAGCATTCCCGGCGCCATGCTTGGCGGCCTGATTCTCGGGGTCTCGGAAAGCATGACATCTGGCTATCTCAGCGGTGAGTATAAAGACGTGGTCTCCTTCGGCCTGCTCATTCTCATACTGCTGTTCAAACCCACGGGCCTGCTCGGCAAACCGGAGGTTGAGAAGATCTGATGGCTGCTAACAACATAAGACACGCCCTGTTCTGCGCGATTGTCACACTAATCATTTCTTTCCCTATTCTTGGCCTTAGCCTCGAAGCCAAGGGCGTCAACATCACGCTCTCCGGCGCAAAAACCTCAACCTATGTCGCCATAGTGCTGGCTGCGGTTGCCGTGTTTGTGTTCCAGATCTTCCGCGATACATTCATGGGCGCGCTGGGCAAGCTACCCAACCTCAACCCCTTGGCCGGCAGAGAGCCAATGGAACAGAACAAACGGGTAAAGCTCGAATCCTGGTTACTGACAGGTATCGTGGTGTTTGCACTGTTCTGGCCGTTCCTTGTGTCACGGGGCTCGGTGGATCTGGCAACGCTGGTACTGATCTATATCATGCTGGCTCTGGGCCTTAACGTAGTCGTAGGCCTCGCGGGCCTGCTGGATCTCGGGTACGTGGCATTCTATGCAGTTGGTGCTTACACCTTCGCCCTGCTGTCCCAGTACACTGGCATTTCGTTCTGGATGGCCTTGCCTATCGGGGCCTTGCTGGCCGGTTTGACCGGAATGATTCTGGGCTTCCCGGTATTACGGCTGAGGGGGGATTATCTGGCGATCGTCACCCTGGGCTTTGGCGAGATCATCCGCATCCTGCTCAACAACTGGACAACTCTGACCGGCGGCCCCAATGGCATTGGCGGCATTCCCGAGCCCACCCTGTTTGGCATGGAGTTCGGCCGACGCGTGAAGGAAGAAGGCAACACCTCCTTCCACGAAACCTTTGGCATTGCTTATAGCGGCGAGCACAAGGTTATCTTCCTGTATCTGATTGCTCTGGTGCTTGCGGTTATTACGGCGCTGATCATCCGACGCTTCATGCGGATGCCAGTTGGCCGGGCCTGGGAAGCTCTGCGCGAAGACGAAATCGCAGCTCGCTCCCTTGGCCTTAGCCGGACCGCGGTCAAGCTATCTGCCTTCACCATTGGCGCTTTCTTTGCCGGGTTTGCGGGCACTGTATTTGCCTCCAAGCAGGGGTTCATCAGCCCCGAATCTTTCGTGTTCCTTGAATCCGCCATCATCCTGGCAATCGTGGTTCTGGGCGGCATGGGCTCTCAGCTTGGCGTTATATTGGCGGCTATTGCGGTAACCATCCTGCCGGAACTGGCACGAGAGTTTTCCGAGTACCGCATGCTTATTTTCGGCGCTGCCATGGTGCTGATGATGGTGTGGCGACCACAAGGCTTGCTGCCTGTGCGCCGTGTCCAAATCACACTGAACAAGCAGGGGTGACAGACGATGCTTGAAGTACAAAATCTGTCCATGCGTTTTGGCGGCCTGCTGGCAGTTGACGGCGTTTCACTGGACGTGCAGGAACGGGAAATCGTTTCCATCATCGGCCCTAACGGCGCCGGAAAAACCACCGTATTCAACTGCCTGAGCGGGTTTTACAAGCCCACGGGCGGCAAAGTCATTTTTGAAGGCAAAGAGATACAGGGTATACCGGACTACAAGATTTCCCGGCTGGGTATGGTGCGAACCTTTCAGCACGTGCGCCTGTTCACTCAGATGACCGTTGTGGAGAACCTGCTTGTAGCCCAGCACCGCCACCTTAACACCAACATGATTGCCGGCCTGCTGGGCACGCCCAATTACAAGGAACGGGAACAGAAAGCGCTGGATCGCGCAGCCTATTGGCTGGAGCGTGTTGGCCTTCTGGATCTCGCCAACCGGGATGCAGGCAATCTGGCTTACGGCCAGCAGCGGCGGCTTGAAATTGCTCGCTGCATGGTCACCGAGCCCAAACTGCTCATGCTCGACGAGCCCGCGGCTGGCCTGAACCCGGCGGAAACCAAAGAACTCAACCAGCTGATTGTGAGCCTGAAAGAGGACTACAACGTTTCCGTGGTGCTGATTGAGCACGACATGAGCCTGGTAATGGATATTTCCGACCGGATTAACGTCATCAACCAGGGCAAACCCCTGGCCAGCGGCACCCCGGAAGAAATCCGCCACAACGACGACGTGATCAAAGCCTACCTGGGCGAGGCCTGACTATGAGCATGCTTGTACTAGAAGATGTCCACACCCACTACGGCAAGATTGAGGCCCTGCATGGGGTATCTGTTGAGGTAAACAAAGGGGAAATTGTCTCGTTAATCGGGGCCAACGGCGCTGGGAAAACAACGCTGCTGATGACAGTATGCGGAATGCCTCAAGCCACGTCCGGGCGCATCATTCTGGAAGGCCGGGATATCACCCGCGAGCCCACCGCGCAGATCATGCGTTCAGGGTTGGCCATAGTGCCAGAAGGTCGGCGTATATTCTCTGGCCTGACGGTTGAAGAGAACCTGCACATGGGCGGGTTCTTCACCAGCAAATCCGAGATTCGCAAAAGCCAGGCCCATGTATACGAACTCTTCCCGCGATTGAAAGAACGTGAGAATCAACGTGCGGGCACCATGTCTGGTGGCGAGCAGCAGATGCTGGCCATAGGCCGGGCACTGATGAGCAGCCCCCACATGATCATCCTGGACGAACCCTCACTCGGGCTGGCGCCACTGATCATCAAACAGATCTTCGAGATCATCGGCCACCTGCGGGACGAAGGCATTACGGTGTTCCTGGTGGAGCAGAACGCTCACCAGGCATTGAATCTCGCCGACCGTGGCTATGTATTGGAAACAGGGAAAATTCGCCTGCATGACACAGGCAAAAACCTGCTCGCCAATCCGGACGTGCAAAACGCCTATCTGGGGGGCTAAGCGTCAATTCGCGTGACTCAAAACCGGAGCCTGCTCCGGTTTTTTTATGCCCGTTTTCTATCCCGCCAAATGAAAAAAGGCAAATAGTCTGGCGAAATCAAATAGTCACAGAAGTGTAGACTTGCCTTTATCAAATCTGCACTATACTCAAGGCAACGGTCTTAATGCCTGTCTCCACGGGAGCCCGTCAGGGCCGTTCCCCACAGCCAGCAACCGAGCTGGCCATGTGGATTTTGCGACGACTGTATAAAATACAAAGGAGTGGATAATGAAAAAATTGATCGCAGGTGCAATTCTTCTGGGTGCTTCTTCCATGGCTTTTGCTCAGCCTGGCTGTGGCGTTGGCGCCATGATCTGGAAAGGCCAATCAGGTATTGCTCCGCACGTACTGGCTGCTACAACTAACGGCACATTCGGCAACCAGACCTTCGGCATGACTTCTGGCACATTGGGCTGCACGACCAACGAGTCTGTTCAGTCAATGGCGATGTACATGGACAGCAACATCGACAAAGTAGCTCGCGACATGTCTCGCGGCAACGGCGAGAACCTGGAGACTCTGGCAGTTCTTCTGGGTGTTGAAGAAGCAGATCGTGGCGATTTCCGTCAGATTCTGCAGGACAACTTTGCTGCTATCTTCCCAAGCTCCGACACCACTTCTGGTGAAGCAGTAGACGCAATCGTCGCCCTGCTGGAGAAGAATGAGTCGCTGAGCAAATACGTAGCGGCCTGATAGCTAAACCGTAGGGATGCACCAAGCGCCAAGGATGGCGCGCTCCCCTCGCTTCATAACTCCCGACCGGACCTTGTATTAACCCATGGGCAAAACGCTTCGCATTGGGCCAGTGGTGCTTTGGCTCATCGCCAGTTTACCTCTACAGGCTCAGACTCAGGCCACCAAAGACCCGCTCCATCTGGATCCGGCCTGGCTCACACTCATTCATTATCAGCCCGACCTGCTCGGGAATGGCCATACCAGCCAAGCCGACGACCCGGACTTTTTTCTGAGCGAGGATGGCAAAACCTCCCCCAAGGCAGAACTGGAGGCGACACTGGCAGCAATACAACAAACTGGCAGCGGCGATAATCATGCCCGATGCCGTTTTCCTGCGCGGGATGCCTGGCTTCGTGAACGTCTGGAGCTACCGGCAACGGCAGCAGCGTGCCCGGGTTATCAGAAATGGACGGAAACGCTGAATACTGAAAGCGTTACGCTGGTTTTTGCTGCCTCATATCTGAACAGCCCTTCATCAATGTTCGGGCACACATTTCTGCGACTGGACCCACCCCAGGAAGACGAGCAAACCAACCTGCTGCTCGCCAATACGATCTCTTATGCGGCTGATGCCGCTGCCCACGACAGCGAATTGCTGTTCGCCTATCGTGGAATCTTTGGTGGTTACCCCGGCATTACAACCATTCAGCCTTATTACGAAAAAATCCGGCTCTACTCGGATATAGAGCACCGGGATCTTTGGGAATACAAACTCAACCTGAATCAGCAGGAAGTAGACTTCATGCTGGCTCACGCCTGGGAAATCCGGGACCGGAATTTTGATTACTACTTTTTCGATGAAAACTGCGCCTACCGGCTGCTGGCACTCATCGACATCGCGCGCCCTGGCACCAACCTCCTGGGCGAAGTCAGCACTCACGCCATTCCTTCTGACACCGTGCGCTGGGTGGTCGATAAAGATCTGGTTGAGAAGGTGCACTACCGTGCGTCTGCCGCCACGGCTGTAGCCCACAGCCTGGATGCGCTACCCAAACCACAGCAGACTCTTGCCGCAGCCATCGCAAATGGCTATGTGGAGCCAGACAGCGACGAAGTACTTGCCCTGCCAGCTCAAGAACGGGCGCACCTGCTAGACGCCACCTACGATTACGTGCGCTATCAAACTGAGGCGGATAGCTGGCCTAGAGAGGTCGCTGCTCCTCTATCCCACAACCTTCTACGCGAGCGCAGCAAAATTCACGGTGTAGTTTCCCTTGATGAACCACCAGAACCTCAGGTGCGTGACGATCAGGGACATGACACTTTCCGCATAAGCCTGGGAGCCGGCCAGTTGGACCATCGTGAGTTTACCCAGCTCACATTCCGACCGGCCTACCACGACGTTCTTGACCCACCGGCCGGCTATCGCAGTGGGGCACAGTTACAATTCCTGCGCCTGGATGCTCGCTACTACACAAACAACGACGAACTTCAGCTAGAGCAGCTTACTGGCGTTGAAATCCGCTCCCTGAGCCCGAGAGATGCGTTTTTCTCACCTTTATCCTGGCAGGTGGGCTTTGGTGGTCGTCGTACCGATACCGGCTACAAACGGGTTCTGACGCCCTACCTGGAAGGTGGTGCAGGTGGGAGCTGGCGCTTGGGCCAGCAAACGCAGGCCTTCGCCGTTTTTACTGCAGATGTGGAAATCGATGACGACCTTCGTCGCGGCTACGATGCGGCACCCGGCGCTGACATCGGCCTGTTGCACCAGAACAACCAATTCAGCCTGCTGGCCGGTGCAAAAGCCAAGGCCTGGATCGTCAGCAGTCAACACCGGCAAGATCAACTTTACGCCAAAGGCGACTGGCACTTCGGCCGCGAATTCAGCCTCTTCGCCGAATTTACCAGAGAAGATCACTACGACAGGTACCAGAGCGCATGGCACGCCGGACTCCACGTTTACTTCTGAAAACACGCTCGCTGAAAGCGCCCCTGCTGGCGCTTTTCGTCTCAGCCGCAGTACTTATGCAGGGCGGCTGCAGCAGCTTGTTCTTCTTTCCGGACAAGAACACCTACATCACCCCCGATCGCCTGAATCTTTCCTACGAAAACATCCACCTCAACACCGCAGACGGTGAAACCCTCCACGGCTGGTGGTTACCCGCAAAGGGCGAAGTACAAGGCACCGTATACTTCCTCCATGGCAACGCCCAAAACATCAGCAGCCACCTGCTCAACGTGGCTTGGCTGCCAGCCGAAGGCTACAACGTATTCGCCATAGACTACCGGGGCTACGGTAACTCAACAGGCGCGCCCGACATAGAAGGCGCCCTGCACGATTCCGAAACCGGCCTGCGCTGGCTAGCCACAAAGCCTGAAACCAAAAACACCCCCATCTTCCTCCTGGGCCAAAGCCTGGGCGGCGCCTTAGGGCTAACTCTCGCCAGCGAATGGGTACAAAGAAACGAAACCCCGGAACTCAACGGCATCATCCTCGACGGCACCTTCTCCGGCTTCCGTGGCATTGCGAGAGAAAAGCTCTCAGAGTTCTGGTTAACCTGGGCCTTCCAGATCCCCCTGAGCTGGACCATCCCGGACGAATACGAAGGCGTAGACCTTATCGCCAATATTAGCCCCACCCCGATTATGATCATCCACAGCGTGCGCGACGGCATAATCCCTTTCCACCACGGGCAGGCGCTTTATGAAGCTGCTGGCGAACCAAAGCAATTCCTGCCAACAGATACTCCTCATACGGCTACGTTCATAATTCCTGCTTATAAGGAATCCGTACTGGAGTTTTTGAAGAAGGAGTAATTTCGCAGGCGGCAGGGTGTTGGGGAGGGCTTTTCAAAACTGTGCGGAGCCATGGATGGCGTAGCCAAGCGTACAGGGAAGTATTCACAGCGTGTTTTGAAAAGCCCTCCCCAACACCCTGCCTTCCCCAAACTAAAGCCCGGAAAACAAAAAAACCGCCAATCCATAGGAAAGGCGGGTTTTTATTAGCTGCTAACTATCAGTCAGAAAAGTCAGTCGGCTGCTCGCCTTCTTTCACTTCCTTCATGGACAGCTTCACACGGCCTCGGTTATCAACATCCAGAACCTTGACCAGAACTTCCTGACCTTCACTCAGCTCGTCAGTCACGTTCTCAATCCGGCGCTCGGAGATCTGGGAAATGTGCACCAGACCATCCTTGCCAGGCAGAATGTTAACAAAGGCACCAAAGTCCACAATGCGCTCAACGCGGCCCTTGTAGATAGCACCAACCTCAATCTCAGCAGTAATTTCCTTAACCCGGTTAACCGCCGCCTGAGCCGCTTCCTGGTTATCTGCGTAAATCTTCACGTTACCGTCGTCGTCCAGATCAATGGAAGCGCCAGTTTCGTCACAGATAGAACGGATCATGGAGCCGCCCTTACCGATAACGTCACGAATCTTCTCAGGGTTGATCTTGATCGCAGTGATGCTTGGAGCGCGCGGAGAAAGCTCGGTACGCGACTCAGAGATAACCTTGTTCATCTCACCCAGAATGTGCTGACGCGCGCCATAAGCCTGCTCAAGAGCAAGTTCCATGATTTCGTCAGTAATACCCTGGATCTTGATGTCCATCTGCAGTGCAGTAATACCGTCTTTGGTACCGGCAACCTTGAAGTCCATATCACCCAGGTGATCCTCATCACCCAGAATGTCGGTCAGGATGGCAAACTTGTCGCCTTCCTTGACCAGACCCATGGCGATACCGGCAACTGCTGCCTTCAGCGGAACACCAGCATCCATCAACGCCAAGCTTGAACCACAAACAGACGCCATAGAGCTGGAGCCGTTGGACTCAGTAATCTCGGACACCGAACGAACGGCATACGGGAATTCTTCCAAAGTCGGCATAACAGCCATCACACCGCGCTTGGCAAGACGCCCGTGGCCAACTTCACGACGACCTGGGGTGCCAACACGGCCCGCTTCACCTACCGAGTACGGAGGGAAGTTGTAATGGAACAGGAACGGATCCTTACGCTCGCCTTCGAGTGCATCGATAGTTTGCACGTCGCGGGAAGTACCCAGAGTCGTCGTAACGATTGCCTGAGTTTCACCACGGGTAAACAGTGCAGAACCGTGAACGCTTGGCAGAATGCCCACTTCGATTTCGATCGGACGAACTGTCTTGTTGTCACGGCCATCGATACGGGGCTTACCGTCGATAACCTGCTGACGAACAACTGCCTTCTCGATCTTACCGAAGTTCTTCTTAACATCTTCCGCAGAAGGCTCGCCTTCCTCTTCGCCGGCAAGCTTTTCAACCGCAGCGGCTTTGATTTCGCCAAGACGCTCGTAACGAGCCATCTTGTCGCGAATTCCGTAGGCTTCTTCGATCGCACCGGCAAACTCGGCTTTGATCGCGCCCAGTAGTTCAGTGTTTTCAGCAGCTGGCTGCCAATCCCAACGGGGCTTGCCATTTTCGGCTGCGAATTCCTTGATTGCAGTAACGGCTGCCTGCATTTCCTGGTGAGCATAAAGCACGCCGCCAAGCATCTGGTCTTCGGTCAGGCCTTTGGCCTCAGACTCAACCATAAGTACGGCTTCGTCCGTACCGGCCACAACCATATCCAGCAGTGAGCTTTCCAGCTCTTCAAAGCTTGGGTTTACGAAGTAACCTCTTTCGTTGGTGTAACCAACGCGACAAGCACCAATAGGGCCGTCAAAAGGAATACCGGAGATAGCCAGAGCGGCTGAAGCAGCCAGCATGGCAGCAATATCCGGATCCTGCTTCTTGCTGGACGACATTACCGTACAGATGACCTGGGTTTCGTTCATGTACCCGCTCGGGAACAGCGGACGAATCGGACGGTCGATCAGACGGGACGTCAGAGTTTCTTTCTCGGAAGGACGTCCTTCACGCTTGAAGAAACCGCCGGGGATTTTGCCCACAGCGTAGGTTTTTTCAAAATAGTTAACAGTCAGCGGGAAGAATGGCTGACCCGGCTTGGCTTCTTTGGCGCCAACAACAGTACCCAGAACCGAAATATCACCAATGGTGACCAGAACGGAACCTGTAGCTTGACGAGCAATACGGCCCGTTTCCAGAGTGACGGTTTCGCCACCCAGTTCAAATGATTTCTTACGCGGTTGCAGATCCACAACGAACTCCTGCGTTATCTGTTCAGAATGATTGAAGTGTGATTCTGAAGACACTCTGCCTGAAAGCTAACAGGCTGTTGTAAAACCCCGGCTGGATAGTCGGCACGCTGACATCGCGTACCGCCCGGGCTTTCAACAACCTGCTATCTAATTCAGCTTTCCAATACGACAGAAAAGCCCAGTTTCACCAAATTACTCAATGCAGTGATGAAAAGCACAACCGGCAGGCCCCCTGAGGAACCCGCCGGCTGGTGGCTACTTCCGGAACAATGCCGGAGCAGCCGTCAGGTCGTAAGACCGGATTTAGCGACGCAGACCCAGGCGCTTGATCAGCTCCAGGTAACGATCGCCGTTCTTCTTACGAAGGTAGTCCAGCAGCTTACGACGCTGGTTTACCATCCGAATAAGGCCACGGCGGGAGTGGTGATCCTGCTTGTTAACCTTGAAGTGATCCTGCAGCTTGTTGATGTTGGCGCTCAGCAGTGCAACCTGCACTTCCGGAGAACCAGTATCACCTTCAGCTTGCTGATAATCTTTAACGATCTGTGCTTTCTCATTGGCAGACAATGCCATAACTCACCTCAATGTTTGCGATGCTGTCTAATCCGGCCGAACCGCGCATCTCTACAGCCCGGCTAAACAGCGGCGCGCTTAACGCTTGCCGCTGTCACTCACCAGCCGACGTGGAACCAGTTTGGTCTCCTCGCCTTCCGGCAATGCTTCTGCCAGCCCGACAAAACCTTCGTTGCCATAAATGCGAACGAAGCCGTCATAAGCCTGGCCCGGTATTCTAACCGGTTGTCCATTCAATATCGACACCAAAGGCTGCCCCGACAGGCGGTGCTCCGGGAACATCGAAAGTGCTGCATCCGGTGCAACCAGAAGGCCATCCAGACTTTCATCACGCTCTCGCATAGCCTCAAGATCAGGCACTGCATGCACATCCGCCAGGGTAAACCCGGCAGCCAGAGTGCGCCTCAGCTCAATCACATGAGCCCCACAACCCAAGGCCTCGCCGATATCTTCAACGAGTGAGCGAATGTACGTACCCTTGGTGCATTTAACCGCAATATCCAGCTCATTTTCGCGCACAGCCAGAAGCTCAAGCTCGTAAATGGTTACCGGGCGTGCCGGGCGCTCAATTTCGATGCCTTCGCGGGCATATTCATAGAGCGGACGTCCATTGTGCTTGAGCGCGGAATACATGGAAGGGACTTGCTGGATATCACCACGGAACTGTTCAAGCACCGGCTCAAGCACTTCCGGTGTAAGATTTTCAGGTACTGGTTTGGTAGCAACCACAGCGCCTTCACTGTCACCGGTTTCGGTACGCTCACCGAGCCGCGCGGTAGCGATGTAGGCTTTATCGCTGTCCAGCATCATTTGGGAGAACTTTGTCGCTTCGCCGAAACACAGGGGAAGCACGCCAGTTGCAAGCGGGTCGAGAGCACCGGTATGGCCAGCCTTGGCAGCACCGTAAAGGCGCTTTACCTGCTGCAAAATGCCGTTGGAGGTAATACCCAACGGCTTATCGATTACCAGAATGCCATTAACTTCACGGCCTTTGCGTCTGCGGCTCAAGCGTTTGACTCCGGATCACTCTGACTGTCGTCCTGACTTTCTTCATTCAGCGTAACGGCTGGCTTGTCGCCAACCGCCTCGCGAATCAGGTTGTCCATTCTGCGGCTGTAGCCTTGAAGCGCATCAAAGTGGAAGCGAAGTTGCGGTATAACCCGCAGTTTCATGGCTCTTCCCACTTGCCCACGCAGGAACCCCGCCGCTCTGTTCAGTACGGAAATCGAATCCACGACCTCGGGAGACTCAGCAGTGAGCTCCTCGGTAGTCAACAGGGAGACATAGATATCGGCGTAGCCAAGGTCACGACTGACCTTGACCGCATTCACCGTTACCATGCCTAACCGCGGATCCTTGACCTCACGCTGAATCAGCAGGGCAAGCTCACGCTGCATCTGATCGCCAATGCGATCAATACGACTGAACTCTCTAGCCATTAGGCCCCCGTGGATTCGAGCTTACGCTCGACCCTGATACGATCAAAGACTTCGATCTGGTCACCGACCTTCACATCGTATCCCTTAACACCGATACCACATTCCATGCCGTTACGGACTTCGGGTACGTCGTCCTTGAAGCGGCGCAGGGATTCCAGCTCACCTTCAAAGATAACCACGTTGTCACGCAGCACACGAATCGGCTTGTTCCGGTATACGTTGCCCTCGGTCACCATGCAGCCAGCTACCTGACCAAACTTTGGTGAACGGAACACGTCGCGAACATCGGCAATGCCAACAATATCTTCGCGGAATTCCGGTGCCAACATACCTGTCAACGCGCCTTTAACATCGTCCAGCAAGTTGTAAATGATGCTGTAGTAGCGCAGATCCAGACCTTCCTGTTCAACCAGGCGCTTGGCTGATGTATCAGCACGCACGTTGAAGCCGAAAATTACGGCATTGGTTGCCATAGCCAGGCTTACATCTGTCTCAGCAATACCACCAACGCCAGACGACACAATTTTCACCTGAACTTCTTCGTTACCCAGATCCTGCAGCGACTTGGTAATCGCTTCCAGAGAACCGCGCACGTCTGTCTTGAGAACCAGGTTGAGGGTTTTAACTTCATCCTTACCCATGTTCTCGAACAGGTTCTCAAGCTTGGCTGCCTGTGCCCGCTGCAAACGCTGCTCGCGCTCACGTACGTGGCGGAACTCTGCCAGCTCTTTCGCCTTGCGCTCATCAGCTACAGCGAAGAACTCATCACCGGCGTTAGGCGTACCGTTCAAACCCAGAATCTCAACAGGGATAGACGGACCCGCTTCTTTAACTTGCTTGCCAGCCTCATCAGTCATTGCCCGGACCTTACCGAAGAAGGACCCAGCTACAACCATATCGCCCCGGCGCAATGTACCGTTCTGAACCAATACAGTAGCTACAGAACCACGACCGCGCTCAAGACTGGACTCAACAACAACGCCATTAGCTGGCGCGTCAGGAGAGGCTTCAAGCTCAAGAATTTCGGCCTGAAGCAAAACTGCTTCCAGAAGCGTATCAACGCCTTCGCCCGTGTGCGCGGAGATTGGTACGAACTGTACGTCGCCGCCCCAGTCTTCCGGGATAACTTCGATAGCAGAGAGCTCGTTCTTTACGCGATCCGGGTCGGCCTGCTCTTTGTCCATTTTGGTGATTGCCACAACAATGGGCACACCAGCAGAGCGGGCATGCTGCACCGCTTCTTTAGTCTGTGGCATAACGCCATCATCAGATGCAACTACCAGAATAACGATATCCGTACACTGGGCTCCACGAGCACGCATCGCTGTGAAAGCCGCGTGGCCCGGGGTATCCAGGAACGAAATCATGCCGTGGTCGGTTTCAACGTGGTATGCGCCAATGTGCTGCGTAATGCCACCGGATTCACCTGAAGCGACCTTGGTACGCCGAATGTAATCCAGCAGCGACGTCTTACCATGGTCAACGTGGCCCATAACACTCACAACAGGGGCACGCTTGGCCTTTTCCTGGCCTTCCACTTTGAATTCGCTGAGCACGTCATGCTCAAAAGCGTCATCGCTAATCGGCTTGGCCTTGTGACCCAGCTCCTCAACAACCAGTGTCGATGTTTCCTGGTCCAGAGGTTGGTTAATGGTTGCCATCACGCCCATGCCCATCAATGCTTTGATGACATCACCGGATTTGACGGCCATCCGCTGGGCAAGATCGCCAACGGTAATCACTTCGGGAACTTCTACTTCTCTGACCATTGGTTTGGTCGGCCTCTCGAAGCCATGACGCTTCTCTTTGGGTTTCTTTTTCGCCCGCAGTGGTTTGCGCAGCGTGGTGTCATCATCATCTTCCGAGACTACCAGCGGTGCATCTGCAGGACGACTGCGTGGCCCACGATGTCCAGCCTGCTTTTTCTTGGGCTTACCATCTTCAGCATCGTCGCCACGTTCGCGAACTTTTTCTTTCTTCTTCTTGGGCTTGCGATCTTTACCATCACCTTCAGGCGGCGGCATCGGGATATCTTCCGGAGCAATCACCGGATCAGCTTCTGCCGCTTTCTTGGGCTCAGCTTTTTCAGCTGCTGCCGGCTCATCCACAACCGGTCCTTCCACCTTGGCTGCCTCAGAAGGCACTTCCGTCTCGGCCTGAGGCGCAGTTACCTTTGGCGCCTGCTCTGCCTGGGACTGCTCTACTTTTTGCTCTTCCGGCAACTCTTCTGCTACTGGTGCTGGCGTTGCCACTTCTGGCTCCGGTTGCAGCTCCGCACGCTTGACATAAGTGCGGCGCTTGCGTACTTCCACATTAACGGTCTTGGCTTTACCAGCCTTGAGCGTGGTAGTGGTCTTACGCTTGAGAGTAATCTTGTTCGGCTCAGCGCCTGCTTCACCGTGGGTCTTTCTCAGATAGGTCAGCAGCTGCTGCCTCTCATCACTGGATACAGCGTCGTTTTCCGAGCGGGCTTTCAGGCCAGCTTCCACGATCTGTTTCAGCAAACGATCCACGGGAGCGCCTACATCTTCGGCCAGTTGTTTTACCGTTACTTCAGCCATACTGGTCTCCTCCCGAATTAAGCCTGGTCTTCAAACCAGGGGGCGCGTGCTGCCATAATCAACTGGCCTGCACGCTCTTCATCCATACCTTCGATATCGAGCAAATCATCAACCGACTGCTCCGCCAGATCTTCCATGGTACGTACACCCATGCCGGCGAGTTTAAACGCCAGACCACGATCCATTCCGTCCATGCCCAGAAGATCTTCTGAGGGTTCTGCGCCGTCGAGGGCCTCTTCGCTAGCCAGAGCCTGGTTCAATAGGACATCTTTGGCTCTGCGGCGCAGCTCGGTGACTGTGTCTTCATCAAAACCTTCAATTGCCAGCATTTCTTCCATGGGTACATAGGCAACCTCTTCAATAGAGGTAAAGCCTTCGTCAATGAGCACGCCGGCAAATTCTTCATCCACATCAAGATGCGCAGTAAATGTTTCAACCAGAGTATTGTACTCCTGCTCCTGACGCTCACCGGCCTCCTCTTCAGTCATAACGTTAAGAGTCCAGCCTGTCAGCTCGGTCGCCAGGCGCACGTTCTGACCGTTACGGCCTATAGCTTGAGCCAGGTTGTCTGCCGCTACAGCTACTTCCATGGTGTGGCGATCTTCATCCATCACAATGGAGGCCACTTCTGCCGGAGACATGGCGTTAATAACCAACTGTGCGGGGTTGTCGTCCCAAAGAACGATATCAACACGCTCACCGCCCAGTTCGTTGGAAACAGCCTGAACACGGGAGCCGCGCATACCTACACAAGCACCAACAGGGTCAATACGACGGTCGTTGGTTTTCACTGCAATCTTGGCGCGGGAGCCAGGATCACGGGCAGCACCACGAATTTCGATCAAGTCCTCGGCGATCTCGGGAACCTCAATGCGGAACAGTTCAACCAACATCTGCGGAGCCGAACGGCTAAGAATCAGCTGTGGACCGCGGTGATCCGTGCGGATCTCCAGCAACAGCGAACGAACCCGGTCGCCCATGCGGAAGGTTTCACGCGGAATCAGGTGTTCTCTGGGCAGCAAGGCTTCAGCATTAGCGCCAAGATCGACAATTACGTTATCCCGAGTAACCTTTTTGACGGTACCTGAAACCAGCTCGCCAACACGGTCACGGTAGCTGTCGACAATTTTGCTGCGCTCAGCTTCACGAACCTTCTGGAAGATAATCTGCTTCGCGGCCTGAGCCCCGATGCGACCGAAGGCAACCGACTCAGCCTTTTCTTCATAGGTATCGCCCGGTTTCAGTTCGGGATCAATTTCTTCGGCTTCCTGAAGCGTCAGCTCGGTGCCAAGAGCAGGCACCGCATCGTTATCAACGATCAGCCAGCGACGGAAAGTTTCATACTCTCCGGTGCGACGGTCGATAGAAACACGCACATCCGACTCTTCATCTTCGTAGCGTTTTTTTGCCGCGGTGGCGAGTGCCAGTTCGATTGCCTCGAAAATCACTTCCTTCTCGACGCCTTTTTCGTTCGAGACGGCCTCAACTACCAGCAAGATCTCTTTACTCATTGGATTGCCCTGCCCTGAAAATAAACTGTGCATCTACTGAGTTGTTCAAATAGCTCACTCGAATACCGGAATGATTTGGGCTTTTTCAATGCTGTCAAAAGGCAACAAATACTCATGATCGTCTACAACAATCACAACTTCGTCGTCTTCCACACCCTTTATAAGCCCTTGAAACTTGCGTCGACCTTCAAACGCCATGCGCAAGCGAATTTGTACTTGATGCCCCACAAACGCCTGATATTGCTCAGGCCGGAACAGCGGTCGATCCATTCCCGGTGATGAAACCTCAAGCGTGTACTCGGTCTGGATGGGGTCTTCTACATCCATAACACCACTAATCTGACGGCTGACTTTCTCGCAATCGTCGATACCAATGCCTTTCTCGGCATCGTCTATAAAAACCCGAAGCATGGACTGATAGCCCTTGGAGCGATACTCAATGCCCCAATACTCGTAACCCATGCCTTCGACCACAGGGCGAAGAATGTCTTCCAGTTGTTTAAGCTTGCCTGACAAGTTAGGCGGTCTCCGTATGAAATTTACCGGCCCAAAAAACAAAAAAAGGGCTGTTGATCAGCCCTTTTTACGCACCAGGGCCTGTTGCGCCAGGCCCCTTAATCAAAAAGCCCCGATAACCGGGGCCTTTTGTTGCAAGAACTCGCAGGAAGCAAACCGGTAAACCGCTTCCTGCTGACAGACACCTGGCCTGCCAGAAGCCCAACAACAAAAGATGTCAGACTCCAATATCCGCCGGAGTATAGAGACGCCGAACGGACTGGTCAAGGACTGCTCAAAAAAACGGCCTGGATAATCCAAGCCGTTTTCTCATTCAATTGGTGCCCAAGGCCGGACTCGAACCGGCACAGCTTTCGCCACTACCCCCTCAAGATAGCGTGTCTACCAGTTCCACCACTTGGGCAAACCTCACTCGAGCTCGGGAAGATCAGACTCCCCGCTCCCGGTTTCGCTTCCAGCCGCATCCTGAACCGGAGCCTGGCGGGATTCCTTAACAGTTGGAATACCGGCTTCTCCAGCCACCTCAGCGCGCTGCTTGGCAAATACTGCCAACGAAAAACTTGTTACAAAAAACACGATTGCAAGCAAGGTTGTCATACGGGTCAGGAAACTGCCACTACCCTGACTACCGAATACCGTTTGCGACGCGCCGCCACCGAAGGCTGCACCCGCGTCCGCACCTTTGCCTTGCTGGATCAGAACAAGACCCACCAGTGCCACCGCGATAACCACGTGCACAACGACTACCAGTGTCTCCATCCAATCCATATCGATTCTCGCAAACCTTTAACTTTATGCACCCGCCGGGAAATACCGGCAAATACTAACAAAATCTTCTGCGACCAGCGATGCGCCACCGATTAAACCGCCGTCTATATCGGGCTCAGAAAAAAGCGCCGCTGCATTATCCGCTTTTACACTGCCGCCGTAAAGCAATGAAATCTCTTCGGCCGGGGCGCCCATATCTTTAAGTACGCCGCGTATTGATGCATGCATAGCCTGAGCGTCTTCTGCAGTAGCCGTCTTACCGGTACCGATAGCCCAAACTGGCTCGTAGGCGACTACGATATTCTTCCATGCACTTGCGCTACTTGCTGCCCGAACTACTGACGACAATCCTGCACGAACCTGAGCAGCAACAACCGATTCTGCCTGCCCGGACTCCCGCTCTTCGAGCGTTTCGCCAACACACACAATGGCCGTCAAACCACTGGCAAGAACCAGCGACACCTTCTCAGCGACCTGCTCATCAGTTTCACCGAAAAGCTGACGTCGCTCCGAGTGCCCAACCAGCACATAACGACAGCCGGCATCTTTTGCCATTTCCGAAGAAATCTCTCCGGTATAGGCGCCTGCCTGCCACTGCCCTACATTCTGGACGCCAACTGAAACAGCATCCTGCGCCAGCCTCAACACATCCCCGACATATAGTGCGGGAGGAATAATAACAACCTCCACGCCATTATCAAGAGATCCGGTCTCAGACCGGACATAGCCAACCAGTTTTTCCGAAAGGTCTTTCGACCCGTTCATTTTCCAGTTACCGGCTACAATCCTGCGACGCATAACAGTTCCCGAATGTAAGGGAGGGCGCACTATACAGCAGTCCCTCATAACAGACAACCGCCTGAATTCAACAAAATCAGGGCGTTGAGTTTTCTACAACTTTCACCAGCTTTTCCACAACGCGACGTATATCTCCGGCATTCCGGCCTTCCGCCATCACTCGTATCAAGGGCTCAGTCCCCGATGCCCGTAGCAAAATCCTGCCCGCATCACCAAGCTCCAGCTCTGCTTTCTTCACGGCCTCAACAATATCCGCACGACTGAATGGATCAAAGCGCTGCTCTACGCGCACGTTTATCATGGTCTGGGGCAACTTACTCATGCCTTTGCGCATTTCAGCAAGCGTTTTTCCAGACTTCCAGATTGACAAAAGCACCTGGAGCGCCGAAACGATACCATCACCGGTGCTGGTGCAATCCCGAATGACCATATGCCCAGAGCCCTCGCCACCTAGCACCCAATCATTTGCGATCAACCGCTCCATCACATAGCGGTCACCGACATTGGCACGCTCGAATGATATCCCCATCTCTGTCAGGGCCAACTCAACCCCAAGATTGGTCATAAGCGTACCAACCACGCCACCCTTGAGACGCCCCTCTTCAAACCTCTGGGCAGCCATGACGTACAGTAACTCGTCGCCATCAACTTCGGAGCCGTCACGGTCAACCATAAGTACCCGGTCACCATCGCCATCGAAGGCAATTCCCAGATCAGCATCTTTATCGATAACTGCCTGCTTGAGAGCATCCAGATGTGTAGAGCCAACATTCAGATTGATGTTCAGCCCGTCTGGCTCCGCACCAATAACAAACACCTTGGCTCCCAGCTCGCGAAATACCTTTGGTGCTACGTGGTACGTAGCGCCGTGCGCGCAGTCAAGTACGATCTTCAGGTTATCCAGGGTAAACTCATTCGGCACGGTGCTCTTGCAGAATTCAACGTAACGCCCCGGCGCATCCTCTATTCTTGAGGCCTTACCCAACTCTCCCGGACCGCAAACCTCAATGGGCGTCTCGAGCCAACGCTCAATTTCTGCCTCCAGAGCATCATCGAGTTTGGTGCCCTCAGCGGAGAAGAACTTGATACCGTTGTCGTGATGGGGATTGTGGGAGGCACTGATCACGATACCTGCAGATGCCCGAAATGTACGAGTCAGATAGGCTATGGCCGGCGTGGGCATTGGCCCCAGAAGCTTCACATCCACTCCCGCTGCTGACAGACCTGCCTCGAGCGCAGATTCGAACATATAGCCAGATAAGCGGGTATCTTTGCCAATCAGCACACTGTTGCGCTGACCTGCTTTCTTGAATGCCTGTCCGGCAGCCCAACCCAAATGCAACATAAACTCAGGGGTAATTGGATGCTCACCCACTCTGCCGCGTATGCCGTCGGTTCCAAAATATTTTCTTCCGGCCATTAACTTGCCCCCTTTACGGCCGCCGCAATCTTGACGGCATCTATAGTTTCCCTGACATCGTGCACACGAATAATACTGGCACCCTTCATTGCAGATATTGTCGCGGCCGCGAGGCTCGCCGGCAACCTTTCATCAACGTCCCGACCCGTAATATGGCCAAGCATGGACTTTCGGGACATACCCACCAGCAACGGATGCCCCAGCGCCCGAAGCTGATCCAGATTAGCCAGCAGGCGCAAATTATGCTCAAGGTTTTTCCCAAACCCAAAGCCAGGATCGAGAATGATGTTCTCCGCAGAAATTCCAGCCTTCGCTGCAAGGTGAACGCGCTGAACCAAAAACTCCCCCACCTCTCGCATTACGTTCTGATATTCGGGGCGCTCCTGCATGGTTTGCGGCTCCCCCTGAATATGCATAATGCACACAGGCACATCGGCAGCTGCTGCTGCAGCCAAGGCTCCATCTCTTTGCAGTGCACGTACATCGTTAATGAGCCCAGCCCCCAGTTCAACCGCCTGAGCCATGACTGCCGGAGTACTTGTGTCAACGGAAACCACCACATCCAGCTCCCGGGAAATAGCCTCAACCACAGAACAAACCCGATCAAGCTCTTCCTGGACCGACACAACTGCAGCACCAGGGCGGGTTGACTCACCACCCACATCAATAAATGCTGCACCATCAGCGACCATCTGACGGGCTTTCAGAAGCGCCACATCAAGCTGATTGAACCGACCGCCATCGGAGAACGAATCTGGTGTCACGTTAAGGACACCCATTACATGACAACGGGACATGTCCAACGCTCGTCCGGCAAATTTCATTTCCATAAAAAACCTTTCTGGACTGGCATACCTGAACCGGGGGAAGAGCAACTTGCAAAAACAAACGCCGCCCATAGTCAGGGCGGCGTCAATCAGCTTGAGCGCTTTGAAGCCAGGAAGCTTAATGCTCTCCCGCTGGACGACCTACATCTGGCCGCTTGCCATCGTCAGCCGGCCTGGATTCGGAAGCACTGTCGGAACCGCCTGCTTTGGCACCACCTGCTGAACCCCGATCATCCCAGCCTTTGGGCGGACGCGGAGTGCGACCTTCCATAATGTCATCGATCTGATGACGATCAATGGTCTCGTACTTCATCAAGGCTTCTGCCATAGCATCGAGCTTATCCCGGTTAGCGACCAGAATCTCTGTCGCCTTCTCGTAGCACGAATCGATGATATTTCTGACTTCCTCATCAATACGCTGCGCCGTTTCGGGAGAGTATACCGTTTGCGCCTGGCCGGCCGAACGACCAAGGAACGGCTCTTCGCTGTCAGTATCGTACTGCAATGGCCCGAGCTTTTCGGACAAGCCCCAACGAGTGACCATATTACGCGCCAGACTGGTGGCACGCTCAATATCATTCGAGGCACCGGTGGTAACGCCGTCAAAGCCTAGCGTCAACTCTTCCGCAATACGACCGCCAAACAAACTACAAATAGAGCTGATCAGGAAGCGCTTGCTGTGGCTGTACCTGTCCTCTTCGGGCAGGAACATGGTCACACCCAGAGCGCGACCACGAGGAATAATGCTCACCTTGTAAACCGGATCATGCTCAGGCATCAACCGGCCAACAATCGCGTGGCCCGCCTCGTGGAAAGCAGTATTCAGCTTTTCCTTTTCACTCATCACCATGGACTTGCGCTCGGCGCCCATCATGATTTTATCTTTCGCGAGCTCAAATTCTTCCATGGATACCAGGCGCATATTCCGGCGAGCTGCAAAGAGCGCTGCCTCGTTAACCAGGTTTGCAAGATCAGCACCGGAGAAGCCCGGAGTACCACGAGCAATCAGCGCAGGTTCAACGTTCTCATCCAGGGGCACTTTTTTCATATGCACCTTGAGAATTTGCTCACGACCAATGATGTCGGGCAGACCAACAACCACCTGGCGATCGAAACGACCTGGGCGCAGCAGCGCCGGATCCAGAACGTCCGGGCGGTTAGTGGCAGCGATAACGATAACGCCTTCGTTGCCTTCAAAGCCGTCCATTTCAACCAGCAACTGGTTAAGGGTCTGCTCACGCTCGTCGTGACCACCACCCATGCCAGCGCCACGGTGACGACCGACCGCATCAATTTCGTCAATGAAGATGATGCAAGGGCTTTGTTTCTTCGCCTGTTCGAACATGTCCCGCACACGGGATGCACCAACACCCACGAACATCTCAACAAAGTCCGAACCGGAAATCGAGAAGAACGGAACCTTCGCTTCGCCGGCAATGGCCTTGGCCAGCAGGGTTTTACCTGTACCTGGCTGCCCCACCATCAATACGCCTTTGGGAATGCTGCCACCAAGACGCTGGAACTTACTGGGATCCCGAAGAAAATCCACCAGTTCTTTAACATCTTCTTTGGCCTCATCCACACCGGCCACATCGGCAAACGTGGTTTTGATCTGATCTTCGCTCATCAGGCGCGCTTTACTCTTGCCGAACGACATGGGGCCTTTGCCACCACCTCCGCCCTGCATCTGGCGCATGAAGAACACAAACAGCGCAATAATGATCAGAATCGGGAAAGCTGCAACCAACAACTGCGTCCACAGGCTCTGGCGCTCGGGTTCTTTACCGATCACCTCCACCTTGTTCGCCAGCAGATCGTCCATCAGCTTGTTGTCCGCCACTTGTGGGCGAATTGTCTGAAACTGGGAACCATCGCCACGGGTGCCCTGAATTTCCAGACCATCAATAGTGACTTTATTGACCTGGCCCTGCTGGACCATCTCAACGAATTGGGAGTAATTGACTTGCTGACCGGTGGTGGTGGGAGAGAAGTTCTGAAACACCATCAACAGTACCGCGGCTATTATCAGCCAGAGAACCAGATTTTTTGCCATATCGTTCAAGGATCATCACCTGTGAATTGAAGAGCAGGCCATCGAAGGAACTACTCTTTACTGACACCTTACACCAATTATACGTCTATCCACCAGAAACGGCCCATCCGTAACGGCCACAGAAAAACGTAGCTGCGGATCAACCTGAAGACGTTCCTGAACGCCGGATAAATCCCCATGTTCCTTGTATGTGGGCCTTATCTCGGAAATTACAACGCCTGCAGGGTGATCTGTATACAAGGTTGTCTGTTACAATCCGCCGATTATACGACGTTGCCAGCGAATATGCCGCTGACCTTTTGTTAATTGCACCGATAAAGAGAATACATCATGAGCCTTTCAGCGGAACAGCGCCGGGAATACCGGGCCATCGCCCACAACCTGAAACCCGTCATCATTGTGGGCGACAAGGGACTCTCCGAAAACCTCCAGGAAGAACTGGAGCGCGCCCTGAACGACCACGAGCTTATCAAGATCAAAGTGGCGAGCCAGGATCGGGAAGCCCGCCAGGAAGCAATCACTGCCCTGTGCGAAGCCAGTGGCGCTGAGCTAGTGCAAACCATTGGCAAGATTGCTGTGTTGCTGCGCAGAGCCAAGAAGCCAAACCCGAAGCTGTCTAACCTCTTGCGCCTCAGGAACTGACTTTCCTGTAACTCATAAAACAAAAAGCCGGCTGCATATCACTCAGCCGGCTTTTCTTTGTGGGCTGGATTTACCAGCGCTGCAAAATCAGATGTATTCAACCTTTCCGATTTCGTACTCCACAGTACCTGATGGCACACGGATGGCGACAACATCATCTTCGCTCTTGCCTACCAGTGCCCGCGCAATGGGCGAAGAGATCGATAATTTGCCTTCCTTGATATCCGCCTCATCTTCACCGACGATTTTGTAAACCACCTCTTCGTCAGTATCCATATTCAACAGATGGACCGTGGTGCCGAAGATCACCCTGCCGGTATTTTCCATTTCCGTTACGTCGATTACCTGCGCCGCAGAAAGCTTGCCTTCGATTTCCTGAATACGGCCCTCTATGAAACTCTGTTGCTCACGGGCAGCATGGTATTCAGCATTTTCCTTGAGATCACCGTGCTCGCGAGCATCCGAAATGGCCGCAATAACCCGCGGCCGATCCTTGGATTTCAGCTGCTGGAGCTCCTCACGTAAGCGGGCTTCGCCCGCCTTGGTCATAGGCACTCTATCACTCATAATCTTACTTCCCTGCGTGGAGGTCTTGCAGGCGGCGTACTGTACGCTCCGGGCCAAATTTGATGGCCCGACAGAAGGCTTCGCCGCCCGCCAGTGTTGTTGTATAAGCTACTTTGGTCTGCAGAGCTGACTGGCGAATCTGCGCCGAATCAGACACAGCCTTGCGACCTTCGGTAGTATTAATGATGAGCTGAACCTGGCCATTCTTGATGGCGTCCACAATATGCGGGCGCCCTTCGCCAACCTTGTTAACCCGCTCCACTTCGATGCCCTCAGCACGGAGCGCTTTCGCAGTTCCAGTGGTAGCAACAAGTTCGAAGCCAATAGCCACCAGATCACGGGCAACCTGAATTGCTCCTGCCTTATCTACATCACGAACCGACATAAATACGGTTCCGCTGGACGGCAAACGCTCGCCAATCGCCAGCGACGCCTTGGCAAAGGCCTCGTCAAAGCTATCACCAAGCCCCATTACCTCACCCGTGGACTTCATTTCGGGCCCCAGGATCGGATCAACCGAGGGGAACTTGTTGAACGGGAATACAGACTCTTTTACCGCATAGTAGCTGGGCACGACTTCTTTGGTGAAGCCCTGCTCGGCAAGTGAGGTGCCCGCCATAACACGCGCTGCAACCTTGGCCAGAGACACTCCAATAGCCTTGGATACGAAAGGCACCGTTCTTGAAGCACGCGGGTTGACCTCGATCACGTAGATCTCGTCATCCTGCCATGCCAACTGAACGTTCATCAACCCGACAACCTCAAGCTCGAGAGCCATCTTCCTGACCGCATCACGCATGGCATCCTGAACTTCCGGCGGCAGCGTGTATGGCGGTAAGGAGCACGCAGAGTCACCGGAGTGAATACCCGCCTGCTCAATATGCTGCATGATTCCACCAATAACGACATCGGTACCGTCGCAGATGGCATCGATATCGACTTCAATGGCTGCATTCAGGAAGTGGTCCAGCAAAACCGGGCTGTCGTTGGAAACCAGCACGGCGCTGCGCATGTAACGCACCAACTCGTCCTCGCCGTAAACAATCTCCATTGCCCGGCCACCCAACACGTAGGAGGGGCGAACCACCAGCGGATAGCCAATCTTACTGGCTGCAACAATTCCTTCTTCAAGACTGCGCACGGTGGCGTTTTCCGGCTGCTTGAGCCCAAGGCGCTGAATCATCTGCTGGAACCGCTCACGATCTTCCGCGCGGTCTATCGCATCCGGGCTGGTACCAATAATGGGCACTCCGGCGGCTTCCAGGCCACGAGCCAGTTTCAGGGGTGTCTGCCCGCCATACTGGACAATCACGCCTTTGGGCTTTTCTATGTGGATAATTTCCAGCACGTCTTCCAGAGTAATTGACTCAAAGTACAAGCGGTCAGAGGTATCGTAATCGGTGGATACCGTCTCCGGGTTGCAGTTGATCATGATGGTTTCGTAGCCATCTTCCCGCATGGCCAGTGCCGCGTGAACACAACAGTAATCGAACTCGATGCCCTGACCAATCCGGTTAGGGCCACCACCAATAACCACGATTTTTTCGCGATCAGTCGGCTCTGCTTCGCACTCTTCCTCGTAGGTGGAGTACATGTAAGCGGTATCGGAGGCAAACTCTGCTGCACAACTATCAACACGTTTGTATACGGGGCGAATATTCAGATCGTGCCGCAGCTTACGCATGCTCACGTCCGTAATGCCCAGCAACTTGGCCAAACGGGCATCCGAGAAGCCTTTACGCTTCAGGCGGAACAGGGTGGCGTGATCAATATCGGCCTTACCGGCTGATTTCAGCGCCTGCTCTTCTCGAATCAGATCTTCGATCTGCACCAGATACCAAGGGTCTACATGGGTGTACTCAAATACATCTTCCACGGTTAGCCCGGCACGGAACGCATCACCGATGTACCAAATACGCTCGGCACCGGGAACACTGAGTTCGCGAGTGAGGGTTTCACGAGAGGTTTCCGAGGTAAATTCTTCGAGCCGCTCATCAAATCCGTCTGAGCCGACCTCCAGCCCACGAAGGGCTTTCTGCAGGGATTCCTGGAAGGTGCGACCGATGGCCATGACCTCACCCACAGATTTCATCTGGGTGGTAAGGCGGGCGTCGGCCTGGGGGAATTTTTCGAATGTAAACCGGGGGATTTTGGTAACGACATAGTCGATGCTGGGCTCGAACGATGCCGGTGTTATACCACCGGTAATTTCATTGCGCAGCTCGTCCAGCGTGTAACCAACGGCCAATTTGGCAGCAACCTTGGCAATCGGGAAACCCGTTGCTTTGGAGGCCAGCGCCGATGACCTGGAAACCCTTGGGTTCATTTCAATCACAACCATGCGGCCGGTGTCCGGATGGATACCAAACTGCACGTTGGAACCACCGGTTTCCACGCCGATTTCACGCAGTACAGCCAGGGAGGCGTCCCGCATGATTTGATATTCTTTATCAGTCAGCGTCTGCGCTGGTGCGACGGTGATGGAGTCACCCGTGTGGACACCCATGGCATCGAAGTTCTCGATGGAGCACACGATTATGCAGTTATCTGCCTTGTCGCGCACAACTTCCATCTCATACTCTTTCCAGCCAATCAGCGACTCATCGATGAGCAGCTCGTTGGTGGGCGAGAGATCAAGCCCGCGGGTACAGATCTCCTCAAACTCATCCCGGTTGTATGCAATACCACCGCCGGAGCCACCCATGGTGAACGAGGGACGAATGATGCACGGGAAGCCGATGTCTGCAGCGACCTTCCACGCCTCTTCCATAGTGTGTGCAATGGAGGCACGAGGACACTCAAGGCCAATTGCCTTCATCGCCTTGTCGAAACGGCTCCGATCTTCGGCTTTGTCGATGGTGTCGGCGTTGGCGCCAATCATTTCCACACCGTACTGGGCCAACACTCCGTGCTTTTCCAATTCCAGTGCGCAGTTCAGTGCCGTTTGGCCGCCCATGGTTGGCAGTACGGCATCAGGTCTTTCTTTTTCTATAATTTTGGCAACGGTTTGCCAGGTAATCGGCTCGATGTAGGTGGCATCCGCCATCACCGGGTCGGTCATAATGGTGGCCGGGTTCGAGTTAACCAGGATGACGCGGTAGCCTTCCTCACGCAGGGCTTTACAGGCCTGGGCTCCGGAGTAGTCAAATTCGCACGCCTGCCCGATTACAATCGGGCCTGCGCCCAGAATCAGGATGCTTTTAATATCGGTCCGTTTTGGCATGTCTTGGTAAACCTGTCAGCAACATTTAAATTCTTGCAGCGCATAAACGCGGCGCGTGTCTGGTGTGGCACTTTTGCCATGAATCGGCTTCAGGCCGTTCTGGCTTCCATCAGCTGGACAAACTCATCAAACAATGACGCCACATCACCGGGACCCGGGCTTGCTTCGGGGTGCCCCTGAAAACTGAATGCTGGTTTGTCGGTACGGCGAACACCCTGCAAGGTGCCATCAAACAGCGACTTGTGGGTAACTTCCAACACCGCAGGCAAGGATGCCTCATCCACTGCAAAGCCGTGGTTTTGGCTGGTAATCATGACTGTGCCGTTGGGTATCCTCTGAACCGGGTGGTTAGCACCGTGGTGGCCGTGCTTCATCTTCATGCTTTTCGCACCGCTGGCAATGGCAAGAAGCTGATGCCCCAAGCAGATGCCAAACACCGGAATTTCGGTTTCGAGCACTTCCTGGATTGCCTTGATTGCATAATCGCAGGGCTCTGGATCGCCCGGGCCGTTAGACAGGAAGATGCCATCCGGATTCATGGCCAGCACTTCTGAAGCAGGGGTTTGGGCAGGCACAACAGTGACTTCGCAGCCGCGGGAGGCAAGCATGCGCAAGATGTTGAACTTAACTCCGTAATCCCAGGCCACTACTTTAAACTTGGTCTCGCCGCCTTCTGCGTATCCTTTACCGAGCGTCCAGTCTCCCTGGGTCCATTTGTACGGCTTTTCGCAGCTAACCACTTTTGCCAAATCCATACCTTCGAGCCCGGGAAACGCGTTTGCGAGTTCCAGTGCGCGCTCGGCAGTGGCGTCAGCACCAGCCACAATGGCGCCGCTTTGTGAGCCTTTGTCGCGGAGGATGCGCGTTAGGCGTCGGGTGTCTATATCGGCTATTCCGACAATGTTGTTGCTTCGCAGGTATTCGTCGAGCGATCCGGTGCTGCGCCAGTTGCTGGCAACCAGTGGCAGGTCGCGGATAATCAGGCCGGCAGCCTGTATACGGTCTGATTCTACGTCTTCTTCGTTTACGCCTGTGTTTCCGATGTGCGGGTATGTCAGGGTAACGAGTTGGCGGGCGTAGGACGGATCGGTCAGTATTTCCTGGTAGCCGGTCATCGCGGTGTTGAACACCACTTCGCCGCTGGTTTCGCCGTCAGCGCCAATGGCGGTGCCGTAAAACAGGCTTCCGTCTGCGAGTGCAAGGATTGCGGGTGTGCTCAAGGCTTGTATCCTCATCGAGTGGCGTTTCGTTTCGTCACGTGCAGGAACGCAAGCGCAAATTCAGGTCGCAAAAAAGCGAGAGGGAGTAAAAACTCCGTCCCGCTTATTGTTATCCGGGGACTTTTTGGTCCCTTGGGCTTTTCGAAGCCTACGCTTGGTGCAGTTAAACCGCCTTATTGTATGAAATTTGCGGTTTTGTGTCCATGTAAAATCGCCCTGCTTTAGAGTACGGCTGAAACACCGGCCGGCACTTGGGATCTTTGCTCCGGGAACCGCTACGAGCACATCCATGTGCGCTTGTCTCCGGCCATCCCTGGCCTACGACATTCCCGGAGCAAAGATCCCAAGCCCCTGCCTCAGAGCAAGTCGTCAGAACTCCTCGGAAAGAATGCTCACTTCAAGCTCAAAACATCCTGCATGTCGTACAAGCCAGCAGGCTTGTCTTTCAGCCACAGAGCTGCTCGCATGGCGCCTTTTGCGAAGGTCATCCGGCTGCTTGCCTTGTGAGTAATTTCAATGCGCTCACCTTCGGTGGCGAACAGGACTGTGTGATCGCCCACTACGTCACCGGCGCGGATGGTTTCGAAACCGATTTCCTTGCGGGTACGCTCGCCAGTGAAGCCTTCACGGCCATAGACTGCACACTCTTTGAGATCGCGGCCCAGTGCATCAGCAACCACTTCGCCCATGCGCAGAGCTGTGCCGGAGGGCGCGTCTTTTTTATGGCGATGATGGGCTTCGATGATTTCGACGTCATAGTCGTCGCCCAGCGTTGCTGCAGCGGTGCGCAGGAGGTTGAGCACTACGTTAACGCCAACGCTCATATTGGGCGCAAATACTACCTGGGTAGATTCTGCCGCCATGGCCAACTGCTGCTTTTCGGCATCGGTCAGGCCGGTGGTTCCGATAATCAGCATTTTGCCGTTGGCTGCGCAGAACTCGGCGTTTTCCAGGGTGAGGTCCGGGAAGGTGAAATCGACAAGCACGTCGAAATCATCTTTCACGTCAGCCAGGGCGCCCGCCATCTTTACGCCGGTTTTGCCGATGCTGCTCATTTCGCCGGCATCGGCTCCGATAAGGCTGCTGCCTGGCTCGACAATGGCCGCGCCCAACTCGAGCCCCTCTGTGCCGTCAACCGCCTCAATCAGCACTTTACCCATGCGCCCGGCGGCGCCGATGATTGCTACCCTCATGGCCTTTTCCTTATGTGAAGCTGATCAGAATTTCATTTCGTCGAAGAAGCTCTTAACACCCTCAAACCAGGACGTTTTCTTCGGGGCATGGTTCGTGCCGTTGTTGCTGCCGTCGAGAGTTACCTGAAACTCCTGAAGCAGTTCTTTCTGGCGTTTGGTCAGGTTAACCGGTGTTTCGATAATCACACGGCACAAGAGATCACCTGATGGGCCACCGCGCACAGGGCTAACGCCTTTGTTGCGCAACCGGAACAACTTACCTGTTTGGGTCTCGGCCGGGATTTTCAGCTTCACGCGACCATCCAGCGTTGGCACTTCCAGCTCACCACCCAGCGTGGCGTCAATAATGCTGATCGGCACTTCACAGTACAGGTTGCGCCCGTCGCGGGTAAAGATTGAGTGCTCACGAACCGACATCTGCACATACAGATCGCCTGGCGGACCACCATCTATGCCCATCTCGCCTTCACCGGAGAGCCTTATACGGTCGCCAGTATCAACACCGGGCGGCACTTTAACAGAGAGGGTTTTCTCTTCCTGCACCCTGCCCTGTCCATGACAGGACTTACAGGGGTTCTTGATAATCTGACCGGAACCACGGCAAGTGGGACACGCCTGCTGCACGGCAAAGAAACCCTGCTGCATGCGCACTTGCCCCATACCCTTACAAGTACCGCAGGTTTCAGGACGGGAGCCTTTTTCCGCACCACTGCCATCACAGGTATCGCACTCCCTGTGTCCGGGAATGGTTATTTTTACGGTTTTGCCTTTTACCGCTTCTTCAAGATCCAGTTCCAGGGTGTAACGCAGATCCGAACCACGGGTATTGCGGCCGCCTCTGCCACCGCCACCAAAGATGTCACCAAACACATCACCGAAGATATCGGAGAAGTTACCACCACCGCCGAATCCACCGCCGGCTTGTCCATCTACGCCGGCATGGCCATATTGGTCGTATGCCGCACGCTTGGTCTGGTCTGCCAGCACTTCGTAGGCTTCAGTGGCCTCTTTGAATTTGCTCTCGGCGTCTTTGTCTTCGGAGTTGCGATCGGGATGGTATTTCATCGCAAGCTTTCTGTAAGCTCGCTTAATCTCTTTCTCGTCCGCGCTCCGGGAAACCCCGAGAACTTCGTAATAATCGCGCTTGGCCATGCTTCAAAACCCTGTTTTTTAAACGCGGAAAACGCGGATCAACTCCGCGTTTTCCAACCAACTACCTGATAAACGTCCGAATTACTTCTTTTCGTCGCCTTTAACTTCTTCGAACTCGGCATCCACTGCATCGTCGGCTGACTGAGCTTCTTCCTGTCCACCAGCCTGCTGTGCCTGGCCATCCTGATCTGCGTACATCTTCTGAGCCAACTCACCAGAAACCTCCGTGAGCTTCTGCGTTTTAGCTTCGATGTCGTCTTTATCAGAACCGGTCAGTGCTTCTTCCAAGTCCTTGATGGCCGCTTCAATAGACTCTTTCTCGCTGTCGCTGACTTTGTCTCCAGCGTCAGTCAGGGTCTTGCGCACGGCGTGAACCATGCCGTCGCCCTGGTTGCGAGCCTGAACCAACTCTTCAAACTTGCGATCTTCCTCAGCATTCGCTTCGGCGTCCTGCACCATTTTTTCGATTTCGTCATCGTTCAAGCCAGAAGAGGCCTTGATAACGATGGACTGCTCTTTGCCGGTAGCCTTATCTTTCGCAGACACGTTCAGAATACCGTTGGCATCGATATCGAAAGTAACCTCGATCTGCGGCACGCCACGTGAAGCAGGTGGAATATCAGCCAGATCGAAACGTCCCAGGGACTTGTTCTGCGTCGCCTGCTTGCGCTCACCCTGAACAACGTGAATGGTAACCGCTGTCTGGTTGTCTTCTGCCGTAGAGAAGGTCTGCGACTTCTTGGTCGGGATCGTGGTGTTCTTGTCGATTACTGGTGTAGCAACGCCACCCATGGTCTCAATGCCCAAGGTCAGCGGAGTTACGTCCAGAAGCAGAACGTCTTTCACATCGCCAGACAGTACGGCCGCCTGAATCGCTGCACCCATTGCAACAGCTTCGTCCGGGTTCACATCCTTACGCGCTTCTTTGCCAAAGAATGCCTTAACTTTTTCCTGAACCAGCGGCATACGTGTCTGACCACCAACCAGGATAACTTCGTCGATCTCACCAACGCTCAAACCTGAGTCTTTCAGGGCAACCTTACAAGGCTCGAGACTGCGCTCAACGAGATCTTCTACCAGAGATTCAAGCTTGGAACGGGTCAGCTTCACGTTCATGTGCTTGGGACCGCTAGCATCTGCAGTGATGTACGGCAGGTTAACGTCGGTCTGCTGGCTGCTGGAAAGCTCAATCTTGGCCTTCTCACCCGCTTCTTTCAGGCGCTGCATGGCCAGTGAGTCGCCGCGCAGATCAATGCCGCTGTCTTTCTTGAACTGGTCGGCCAGGAATTCGATGATTTTCATATCGAAATCTTCACCACCCAGGAAGGTGTCACCGTTGGTCGCCAGAACTTCAAACTGGTGCTCGCCATCAACATCTGCAATTTCGATGATGGAGAGGTCAAACGTACCACCACCCAAGTCGTAAACTGCTACTGTGCGGTCGCCAGTTTTCTTGTCCAGACCATAAGCCAGGGCTGCAGCAGTCGGTTCGTTAATGATGCGCTTCACATCCAGACCTGCAATCCGGCCCGCGTCTTTAGTAGCCTGACGCTGACTGTCGTTAAAGTAGGCCGGAACAGTAATTACCGCTTCGGTTACTTTCTCGCCCAGATAGTCCTCTGCAGTCTTCTTCATTTTCTTCAGGATTTCTGCAGACACCTGGGGAGGAGCCATTTTCTGGCCCTTTACTTCTACCCACGCATCGCCGTTATCTGCCTCGGCAATCTTGTAAGGCACCATCTTGATGTCTTTCTGAACAACATCATCTTTAAAACGACGACCAATCAAACGCTTGATAGCGAAGATTGTGTTTTGCGGGTTAGTAACCGCCTGACGCTTGGCAGACTGACCCACCAGAATTTCATTGTCATCAGCGTAAGCGATGATAGATGGAGTGGTGCGATCACCCTCTGCGTTTTCAATAACCCGGACTTTATCGCCATCCATAATGGCGACACACGAGTTCGTTGTTCCAAGGTCAATACCGATAATTCTGCTCATTTAATCACTCCAGTTCTTCTGAATGCGGTACTTAATGGTTGCCCGGAAAAATATAAATCCGGTTAGTTTTGCTTAATGGCTATATTGGCGCTTTAAGTGACTTTTCAAGCCTGCTCATCAATTTTTGGTGCATCCTGAGCCTTGGCCACCATCACCATTGCCGGACGCACTACGCGCCCGTTCAGCAGGTAGCCCTTCTGGATTACCGCTACCACGCTGTTGGGCTCAGCATTGGGTGCTGGCACCATCGACATGGCTTCGTGCTGCTGGGGATCAAACGGCTCGCCCACAGGGTTCAGCGGCTCCACATTGAATTTTTTCAGACTGGAAACAAACAAGCTGAGCGTCATTTCCACGCCCTGACGGATAGACGCCACTAACTCACCAGCACCTTCCTGCCCTTCTGTGCTCTCAACCGCCTTCTCAAGACTGTCTGCCACAGGCAGCAACTCTTTAACAAACTTTTCCAAGGCAAACTTATGCGCCTTCTCAACATCCATCTCGGCGCGGCGACGCACGTTTTGCATTTCCGCATGCAAGCGCAACATTTGCTCCTGCGAATCCTGAAGCTGCTCTTTCAGGGAGTCCAGCTCGGAAACCTCTTCCTGCTCTACTACCTGCTCGCCAGACTGCGCATCCTCAGCTGCTGCCTTGGCGGCTTCATTCAACTCATCCAACTGCTCGTTGCGGTTTTCTTCGGTGCTCATGAATACTCCTGCCAGATCTTCGGCGGCCGGCTTGAACGCGGCCAATTGAACATAGGCTCTGACCCCACGGAGCCAGAAGAATGCTATTGCGAACCGATATGGGGTTCAGCGCTCAGGTTTCAACCGTTAAAAGCACCATTCCTTGAGAAAATATCTGCGAAGTGATTGCAAACCCGAAAACCCCTGTATATATTCACAGTCACTGTATGAACGAACAGTATATTTTCAAGAGCGGAGGTTATCTGCATGCTCACACAGCTCACCGTTTCCAACTACGCGATCGCCGAAAGAGTAGAACTGCAATTCAGCAAGGGCATGACAGCTCTTACTGGCGAGACAGGAGCAGGCAAATCCATTGTGCTGGACGCACTGGGGTTGGCCATGGGCGGACGCGCCGATGCGGGTGCTGTGCGCCATGGCGCCAAGCGTGCAGACATTACAGCCACTTTTGATGTTTCGGGCATATCAGATGCCCAACAGTGGCTGGAAAACCACGAACTGGATGACGACAACGACTGCATTTTGCGCCGCGTCATCAGCAAGGACGGTCGGTCTCGAGCATACATTAATGGCCAACCCTGCCCTCTGGCGCATCTGAAAGACCTGGGTGGACTGCTGATGGACATCCACAGTCAACACCAGCACCAATCACTCCTGCGAAAAGAAACCCATCGCAAGCTGATAGATGAATACGCGGGCGCGGAAAATCTTGCCAACCAGACTCGCGAAGCATGGAAAGCCTGGAACCAGATTCGCACAAAACTGATCGAGCGCCAGCAAAATGCAGAGGAGTCCGAAGCCCGACTGCAGTTGCTGCGCTATCAAGTGGAAGAACTTGACCGCCTTGCTCTCGAAATCGGGGAGCAAGAGCAACTTGAGCAAGAGCAGGAACAACTGAGCCAGGCCGATGCAATTCTTCACAATAGCCATCAGGCAGCACTGCTGTGCACAGAAGATGAAACCAGCGCAGCTGGCTTATTGCGCCAGGCGCTACAGCAATTAGAGCAGTTACCGGTTGAAATACCTGCGCTGGCCGACACGATTCAAATGCTCAACGAAGCGCAGATCCAGATCAGTGAAGCGGGCGACAACCTTCGCCACTTTGTAGATGACTACGAAGCCGACCCTGCGCGCCTGACCGAAGTTGAAGACAGACTAAGCGCCATCTACCAGATGGCGCGCAAACACCGCATCAACCCCGAAGATCTCCCGGAGTTTCATTTGCGGCAAAGTGCGGAACTGGCCGAACTGGATGGCGGCGAAGGCAGCCTGGAACAACTGGAAATAGACCTTGAAAGCCACCGCACCACCTTCAATGAACTGGCAGGCAAACTCTCCGATCTCCGCGCTAAAGCAGCAGCTGAGCTGGATCAGCGCATTGCCGGTGAACTTGCCCAGCTGAGCATGCCATCGGTTCAGTTTGTTACCCACCTGAGCAACAACAACCAGAACGAACCGGCACCTCATGGGCTGGAAGAAGTGGAATTTCTGGTTAGTGCAAACCCGGGGCAACCCGCAAGACCTTTGGCAAAAGTTGCCTCCGGCGGCGAACTTTCACGAATCAGCTTGGCAATTCAGGTAGTAGTCGCGCAAACGTCTACCACTCCAACCCTGATCTTTGACGAAGTCGACGTGGGCATTGGCGGCGGCACAGCTGAGGTGGTTGGCAAGCTACTGCGCTCGCTGGGAGCCAACGGACAGGTTATCTGCGTCACTCACTTGCCGCAGGTTGCGGCCCAGTGTCACCAGCACTTGTTTGTGAGCAAATTCACCCAGCAAGACGCAACTTTCTCGAAAATCGAATCGCTGGACGATCAGGGAAGAATCAGTGAGGTGGCAAGAATGCTGGGGGGTGTTGATATGACAGAGCACACCATAGCCCACGCAACAGAAATGTTTTCCAAAGGACAGGCGACCCACCACTGAACGGATGCCGCCAAACACTCCCCCTCTCGACCCTGAGAGCTGTTGGGGCAGGCTTCACGGCCTGCCCCTTTTTTATTCGGGGATAACTCTGCGGTTTCAGGACTTCAGGGGTTTCACATACAGAATCAGGCTGTGCTCGACTATTTCATAGCCGTGCTCTTTCGCAATTATCTGCTGACGCTCCTCAATCACTTCATCAACAAACTCAATCACTTGCCCTGTCTGGGTACAAACCATGTGATCATGATGATCTTCGCTGGCCATCTCAAATACTGCATGGCCGCCTTCAAAGTTGTGACGTAACACCAGTCCCGCTGTCTCAAACTGAGTAAGTACGCGGTATACGGTGGCCAGACCCACATCATCACCCTGATCCAGGAGCCGTTTGTACACATCTTCTGCGCTGAGATGATGGTCCTTGGCGTTTTCCAGGATGTTGAAGATCTTCACTCTTGGCAGAGTTACCTTGAGACCGACTTTTCGTAGTTCGGCGTTTTCAGATGACATGTTACTATTCACTCTTTGGTGTGCCTCACGGCTTCCGGTATGATGAAGCCGCCATTTAACGGTTAACCCGTGCCACACCTGCCCTTGGCAGGCGATTTCAAGATAGAGGATTTCCTCCGGCGATGCAAAAGCTCACAGCTCTCATTCTTACTATCATTCTCTCCGGTTGCGCTTTCCCGGGCGTATACAAGATCAATGTCCAGCAAGGCAACATTGTTACCGATGAAGAGCTGTCCAAACTTAACGAAGGCATGCCCCGTAGCCAGGTTCAGGCGTTACTCGGGACCCCTTTAATGCTCAACCCGGTTGATAGCTCCCGGGAGTACTATGTATACACCTTCCAACGCAGAGGCGGCTCTATTGAAGAGCAGCGCATCATCGTCTTTTACGACGCTGACCGTTATACCCACTATGAAGCAGAACTCCTGAACGAGACCCCGGCCTACTGATCAGCTGCGGGCTTCTTTTTAGCCCGGTTCAATCGCGCCTGCTTCGGATCAATCTGGAGCGGGCGATATAGCTCAACTCTATCCCCTTCTCGCAGTTCGTGATCCGCGGGCTTTTTTATCACCTTGCCAAATATCCCCATACTGATGGAGTCCACATCAATCTCCGGGAAAATAGTGGCAATTCCTGACAGCCGGGCAGCGTCGACGGCTGTCGCGCCATCAGGCACTTGTACCGATATTATTTCCTGCTTGTCTGGCCGCGCGTAAGCCACTTCAACCCTGAGCATCAGCCACCCCCTTTATAGATGTCATCCGCACGACGACAGAAGGCATCCACCATGGTTGTTGCTGCCTGATTGAATACAGGCCCGAAGGTCATGCGCGAAAGAGAACCCGAGAACTCGAATTCCAGCGTCAGAATCACCTTGCAGGCATTTTCATCCAGAGGTTTAAAGTGCCAGCGGCCCTTCAGGTTGCGAAACGGGCCATCCACCAGATTCATTTCAATGGCTTCGGGCATCAGCAACTGGTTGCGGGTGGTGAGCTTATGGCGAACGCCTCCCTTGGCAATTTCCAGCGACGCCATAATTTGCTCAGGGTTTTGCTGATGAATCTCAGCACCCGCACACCAGGGAAGAAACTCGGGGTAGCGGGCAATATCGTTAACCAAGTGAAACATGCGCTCCGCGGAGTGCATAACCAGGGCTGTTTTATCAATCTGATGAGCCATCGGAACCGGTTGTCCTGCTTACAAATACACTTTAAGGCCGACTACAGGCCCTACAACAACAATCACACCTGCGATCAAACGCTATGATAAAGGATATCACCGTCTTTAGGGGCATTTTGAGGGAGGGACTGAGGCAGGTCAGGTTTGTTCTCAGTCGCCTGCTCTGCTGGTAGCAACTCACCCGCACCCTCTCCTGCCCCGTCGTCGACAACACCCGCACTACCCGTTTCAATTATTTGTGGTGGAGTGCCATTTTGTTCCTGGAGCACCAGCCCAGGCCCGGGTTCGCACCAGAGTGCCTCACTGCCTGTGTCGCACATATTTACCAGTGAACCTGCAGTGTAGTGAATGCCAATGTAAGCAACGACCAGAGGCAGGACCAGGCGCATAACCCAGAACCAGATTGTGCCAAAAAGCCCCGGGGTCTTTCCGAGCATGCTTTTTGAGAGATTGCGTGTCAGGCACCAGCCAGTAAAGAGCGCTATAAGAATCGAAACTAAAGGAATCATCAACCCGCCGGTTAACAACTCAAGCCAGCGGAATACCGTGGCGCCTCCAAGCCGGTATTGCGACCACAAATTGAATGAAAACAAAGAAGCGAGCCCCGCAAGCCACACGACCAACCCCACTAACAAAACAGACAACCCTCGGGGCGCTCCCGTCCACTCACGGAACCAGCCAACGACCGGCTCCAGCAGTGCAAGTGCCGTCGACCAGACGATCATCACTACCATCAGAAAGACAGTTGCGATCACAAACTGACTCGCAGGCAGTTCAGCAAGCGAAACCGGAAGCGATACGAACAGAAGGCTAAAGCCTCGTTCACCATCAAAAGCACTGCCTTGCGTCGCCATGGCGAAAATCATTAACCCCGCCAGAATCGCAACCAGCGTATCCATCAACACAACGGCCAGAATGGATCGTTTGAGTTGCGTATTCGGTGTGGTGTAAGCACCCAGAACCGCCCACACACCCATACCTAATCCCAGGGTATAAAAGGCATGAAACAATGCCGCGCTCAGGCTGCCCCATGTGAGATCCTGTGGATGCATCTCGAGTATCTGGCTCATGGCGCCATCAATCCGGCCATACCAGGCAGCAAGCCCAAATAGCGCCAGCATAAGCATCAGCGTACCTGGCACAACGATTCTGAAGGCCCGCTCAAGCCCGCCAACTACACCCTGCCCAGACACCCACAAGACCATCACCAGGAAGAACCCATGCCAACCCATGAATACGCGAAACTCGCGGGGGTCGGAAACCAGCGCAGCAAGAATCCCGGTAGCCTCTGCATGACCAACTCCGGAAAACCGTCCTACGGCACCGTAAAACACATAGGCCAGTGCAATCGCCCCGAAAACCGCCGTAAACGACAGGACCAGGAATGCGCCCAAAATACTGAGTCGACCCACGGCCATCCAGGCTCTCGAACGTTTAGCGCTGCGTATAAGCCCGTCCATCGCCAACACAATACCGTGACGGGCATGCCGGCCAATGACCGCCTCAGTAGTCATTAGAGGCAGGGTAACCAGCAACAGGCATCCGAGATACAGGAGAATAAATAGCCCACCACCATGCAAGCTCGCCAGATAAGGGAACTGCCACAGGTTTGCCAAGCCCACAGTTGCACCCACTGCAGCCCAGAAAAAGGTTGATTTTCGGGTAAACGACCCGATATGTGTTTGGTATGGCGTAGGCATTTTCGCCTCGGAAAGTGTCTGGCCAAGTATTGTAGCCGAAGGACTCCTCCACGCACGAACCGCCTGTACCTTTGAGGGTGATTTCGTGACCAGTCTGGCACTCCTGAGCTACAATGCGCCTTTTGCCGACCTGCGACAGGCCGGCCCGTTCATTCGTCCGCATCCGGATAATTGATTCATGAGCAAGAAAAAACCCGGTACGCCGAGTAGTACCATCGCCCTGAACAAAAAGGCGAAACACGAATACCACATAGAAGAACGCTTCGAAGCGGGTATGGTCTTACTCGGCTGGGAAGTGAAATCACTGCGAGCCGGCAAGGCCCAGATAACCGACGCCTATGTATTATTAAAAGACGGCGAGGCTTTTCTGCTGGGCGGGCATTTTCAGCCCCTTACAGAAGCCTCCACCCATGTTATTGCCGATCCTACTCGCACCCGCAAATTGCTGCTGCACGCCAAGGAGTTGGCGAAGCTGATCGGGGAAACAAGCCAGGCAGGTCAGACTTGCGTGCCTTTGGCACTGTACTGGAAAAACAACAAGGTAAAGTGCGAGATCGCCTTGGTGAAGGGCAAGAAGCTATTCGACAAACGCGCTACTGAGAAAGAGCGCGACTGGGACCGCCAGAAGCAGCGTATTCTGCGTGATGGCAACGCCTGACACCAGTTTTTAGCCGACCCTATACTGATCCGCGTCATAAAGTGCAGGTGCTTTGTGTCGCATACTCCCTCTCTATGCACCGTTTTTTATCCTGCCTATACTGCGGTTTCGGTGCACCTCGGAGGGAGGAACTATGCCACCTAAACGAACCCCAATGACGGCGGTAGACCGCTCATGGTTGCGGATGGACACGGCCAGTAATCCGATGATGATCTCGGCGGTACTGGTTTTCGATAAACCGATCGCAACGAGCCGCCTCAAGCTCATCCTCAATGAGCGTTTCCTGCGTTTTCAGAGGTTCCGCCAGCACATTGTTGATGAAGGTGACAAGGTTTACTGGCAGAACGACCCGCTCTTCGATATTGACAACCACCTGCACCGGATAGCTCTCCCTGGCAAAGCCGGAAAGAATGAACTCCAGGCATTGACCAGTGATCTGAACAGCACCTCGCTGGATTTTCGTCGCCCCCTCTGGCAGATACATTACATCGATAATTACCAGGGCGGATGCGCGCTCCTGATACGCATCCACCATTGCATTGCAGATGGCATTTCCCTTGTACGGGTGCTGCTGTCACTCACAGACAAAACACCGGAACCCGGCAGCAAGAGAGCATTCCCGACACGAGCCCAAAAGCAGCCCTCATCTTCAATCGTGGGCCGGGTTCTGCACCGCGCCCTTGATACCACCGAAGCAGCAACACAGCAGGCTCGCCTGTTTATGCAGGCGGTAAGGGACCAACCCAACTACCCCCTAAAGCTTGCCAGCACTGCCAGCGGTGTTGCAGTGGACCTGCTAAAGCTGGGCCTTTCGCCCTTTGAACCCAAAACAGGCCTCAAAAACCCACTTTCTGGCCGCAAGCAGGTAGCGTGGGCGGAACCACTGGATCTTGCGGAAGTAAAAGCCTGTGCCAAGGCGCTGGGTGGCACTATTAACGATGTCCTCCTGTGCGCCACAACCGGCGCACTCCACAGGCACTTTAAAGCGAGCAAGGAAGTTATCCCGGGCTGCGGGATACGTGTTGCCGTGCCCTTCAACTTGCGGCCACTTAACCAGCCCATCGAAACGCTTGGAAACCAGTTTGGCCTGGTACTGGTATGCCTGCCGATTGAAATCGCAGACCCGATAATGTGTTTCCAGCAGGTGCAGGAGAACATGAACCGCCTCAAACAGTCCTATCAGGCCCAGGTTACCTACAGCCTGCTGGACCTGTTCGGGCGTGGCCCGGACATTCTGGAGCGGCGAGCCCTGGACCTCCTCAGCAATAAAGCCTCGGCGGTACTCACAAACGTACCGGGCCCAAGAGAACCCGTTTATCTGGCTGGGAGCAAACTGGTGCAGCCTATGTTTTGGGTGCCACAAAGCGGCAACATAGGTATTGGCATGAGCATTTTCAGCTACGCCGGTACGGTGCAGTTCGGTATTACTGTGGACAAAGCCATTCATGCCGACCCGAATGACGTGATGGACTATTTCCGGGACAGCTTCGAGGCCTTGAGCCACGCAGCTCTGGCAGGCCGGCATGAGAGCAAAAAACACCAGTCAGCCTGAGAATCATTGGCCCTTCAGGCAAGACCGCACAAAACAACAACAATGAGGCCTTGAAGTTAAGCGAGGCGGCCACATATACTGTGAGTAAGGGGACGACATGGCTTCGACGCTGGTGGCGAACCCTTGGGTGCATGTCGAGATGGCAGCGAATCTCGTAAATCCAAAGCTGCAACGCAATAGTCGCAAACGACGAAAACTACGCACTAGCAGCCTAAGGGCCGCTAGTCGTCCTGACTGGGTCGCCCGTAGCCCAGAGCTACATCTCAGGACGTCATCGCTTACGGGATGCTCCGTTATCCAGAGTTCACTGGCTAACGGCTAAGATTTAAAGAACTCGCCTCTTACACCCTGGCCTTCGGGTCGTTCGAGGTTAAATCAATAGAAGGACATAAACATGTAGATCTCAAGGCACAGTGCTGGCGGACGCGGGTTCAATTCCCGCCGTCTCCACCAACCAAGAGTTTCAGGAGGTCCAGCGAGATCCACTGAAACGCCCGAAGGCCCCGGAAACGGGGCTTTTTTATGCCTGTCACATCCATATTGATCCATTGGCATCCACGGTCACTTGTGGGTAACATTGTGGGTAACGCCCCTTTTTCATGTTCCGTTACCCACAAAATGGATACCCATGGCCCGCCAGCTCAACAAACTCTCCGCCAACGAAGTGAAAAATGCTAAAGATTTCGGGAAGATGCGGAAACTGGCAGACGGCGGCGGCCTCACTCTGGTCATCAAGGGCGAATCCAAGTACTGGTGGTTGCGGTACCGTTTTGCGGGTAACGAGAAGACCCTATCGTTGGGTAGTTACCCACAAGTCTCTCTCGCCGCCGCTCGTCAGGCGCGGGATGAAGCCAGAGTATTACTTCAGCAGAAGATCGATCCCAGCGCTCACAAACGGCAGGAATCCACGCAAAGAGTATCCGACGGTGAAAATACCTTCCGCACCCTCTGTGAAGACTGGTATCAGCAGAAGCACTCAGTTGAAGTGACCGAGGCACATGCAGTCCGGAACTGGAGAAGGCTGGAAATCTACACTTTTCCTCTGCTAGCCAGGCGCCCTATCCGCTCCATTCAGCCTGCAGATGTCCTGCAAGTCTTGGATTCCATTGTCAAAAAAGGCAACACAGAGACCGCTCACAGGGTTAAAACCCTTATCAGCCTGGTATTCCGGTATGCAGTTGCAACATCGAGGGTCGACTCCGACGTTACCCGCGATCTGACCGGTTATTTACCCAACACACAGGTGAAGCACCAACACGCGCTGGTTCGCCCCGATGAAGTTTCACAACTGCTTAAAGACATCCATACCTATCAAGGCCACTTTGCAACGTCAGCCGCCTTGAGGCTCTCGCCGCTGGTGTTTACGCGCCCGGGTGACACCAGACAGATGCTTTGGGAGCAGATCGATTTCGACAGGGCTCAGTGGGAGCTACCCACCACAAAGAACGGCGCGCCCTTGATTGTGCCCCTGTCGCATCAGGCAGTCGCCACTCTTAAGGAAGTAGAGCCAGTCACCCAGCATCGGAGCCGATATGTATTCCCTAATGCCCGGGATGCGAAACGCCCCATGAGTAACGTGGCGATCAAAGCAGCACTGGATCGGATGGGGTACGGGGGCAAAATGACAGCCCACGGCTTCCGGGCTATGGCACGGACTCTGCTGCAGGAGGAGCTCAAGTACCCCGTTCACCTGATTGAAATGCAGTTAGGTCATCGCGTAGCCGATATGCACGGGCGGGCCTACAACCGCACCGAATTCATTGATGACCGCCGAGAAATGATGCAGTCTTGGGCTAATTACCTTGATGGCCTAATAGAAAATACTCATTAATACTTCCTTTTCATTTCCTCAGCAATAAGCGCATCAATTAATTCACCCATTTTTAGACTCCGATCATTGGCGATTTTTTCTATATACTCCTTTGTTGAGGAAAGAACATTGAGATTGCACTGCACTTTTTTTGCATCGGCCTTTTTATTTTTTCGACGCCATTTCGCCTTCATTTCACTTAAGAACAATTTTTTGGGCTTTAAAGGCATGCCGGTTCTATCTAGCGTATTAACAAACAGGAGAAAACGGTCTTCATTATCTACTGGAGACTGCAAATCAGGGGATATATATGGAGCGAGGTCACTTTTCCTAATCTCATCGACCAACCATCTGCATTGATCTTCGTTTTCCTTGTCCACCCACTCAAGACCAGGATCAACCTCAATCAATAGTGACCAGTTATTACGAAGATTATTTATCACTTCTTTTTTAACTTTAATGGGCAAATTATTTAAATCAAAGGCCAGCTCTATTACTTCACGCGGCTTCAAAGCCGATTGGTCAAAGCTTGTCGAAGCAACCGTAACGGCAGTATACCCTCCCCAAATCATTTCAAAAAGCCAATGCACCAACCTCTTATCGTTATAATTAATCCAATCAAATTCAGAGCTATCTAAACTATTCGAAAAGCATTCATCACGATAAAAACGCAGACTCTCAAATGTCTCATTATCTGCAATGTTGTCAATCAAGTGATTAGCGCGACTGTCGGCATCACTCACTAGATTCGAATTCAAGATATAACCATTTGCCTCAAGTCGACACCAAAGCCAAAGCATTTCTCTGTTCTTAAAACCAGACAGCCCTTCTGGCTTTCTCTTTTCCCAAGTCCACTTAATCGCCATTTCAACCTCCTTGACACATCCACCAACCCTACCCCAATGCCCAAACCTAGGTCTATAAATAGTACATAAATACACAAAAACTAGCGCAGATATAGGTTTTTAATAGGTGTTATATAGGCAGTTTATAGGCGGTTTGTAGGTGTTTTTTTGACTTCTAAAGCGGCGCTTACCCGGCAGAATGGCTGTTCGCGCTGCGTTAAAGTACAACCTTCGTATGCCGATTACTGATTGGCACCGGATTTTTTAGACACCGCTGAGCCAACTCAGCCTCGGGTTGCCTCATCTCGACTCCATCATGTATTCCAACATCATGACCGGTTATTCCATTTTAGGGCGGTCGATTTTCATGACTCTAAAAGAACACTAACCTCGATGCCGAAATGCTTCATGGCGCTTACCTGAATACGTATCAGGATGACTTGTGGTGAATCTAATCGACTTTGTACTAAGTATCTATCAAAAAGATCGAAGGGTTAAATAAGCTCTTAATATCCCGTCAGGCTCTACCAGCGTCCAATGACATCTATAATTCCTTACACGGTCGCTCCTATGATTTGGACACAAACATCATAGGAGACCAAACATGAAGATTCTCAGGCTTAAACAGGTCGCTGCCATGACCGGCCTAGCCCGCTCGACCATATATAAGTACGTTAGCGCAGGCACCTTCCCCGAACCCATACCGCTTGGCGGCCGCTCTGTGGGGTGGGTTGAAGCCGAGGTACACAGGTGGATTACAGAAAGAATTGAAAACCGTGATATCCAAAATCACCCGATGAACCGTAATTCCGTTGCTTGATTGACTCCCTCGTGAATAATCCGCGCCTATCCAAAAAACCTTGATATTGATGCAGAGTAAAACCGCTTTGAAATTCTCATGCTCTATCGGGAAAACTGAACCCAACATTCAGGGCGCGTCGGCAATCTATATGTAGGTTTTAAATAGTATTTACTTACCGGCATCACGCCATCTATCTAATCGCTATATCACAACCAATCGAGTAACTAGATCAGATACCTATATGAAGCCTATGCATCAAGCAGGTTACCTAGGGATTGCTGCGTCTGGTAATTGACTAATAAGGAAATAATGATGATTGATACACCTTACCTCTACAGACACTCTTATGATCCAAACCTCTGGATTTATAATGGCTATTACTACAACGGTATGCCTCTTGTTTGGCAGCAGGGACCGTTCATTCACAATTACCTTCAGCGCATTGATGAAACTATCCAGGGAGCGCTTCAGGAGCATCCCAGCGTAATGGCCGTCAGAGTCGACCTTAGACTTCCTTTCCAGTTCGACTGGAGGTGTCAACCAGATTGGCGCCCTGTATTCAGCAGGTTCACGGCTTCATTGAAATCCAAAATAAAGGCGAGGCAAGCAAAGAAAATACGAGATGGCATAAGGTTCCACCCGACTGAAGTCCATTTCATTTGGACCAGGGAGTTTGGACAGAATGGCCATCCGCACTATCACTGCGTGCTTTTCTTCAATAAGCAGACCTTTCGCGGACTAGGCGAGTTCAATCCCTATTCAGGAAGCCTCTACGGCATGATCAGCAGCGCCTGGGCCAGTGCGCTAGGAATGGACGCACATGTGGCTGACGGGCTTGTGAGCATCCCTAGAAATCCCATCTATCGGATCAGGAATGGTGAGCGATACGACGACCTTTTCCGTCGCATCAGCTACTTCGCGAAGCTTGCCAGCAAGCTATTTGGATCAGGTAGCCACAACTTCGGCACAAGCAGAACCCCTGGCAACTGAGTAGACACCTACTCCCCGCCTTTTCTCGCCTCCCCGCTTTGCCTTAAAGAGTAACCCGTATGAAAAACAATCCAAGCCAACCGCCAACGGCTGCGGAAGTCGCGGCGTATTTTGACGGAAATGAAGACACAGAATACCAAGCGAGAATGATTCGCGAGTGCGGGCAAAGAGTGAAAACGTATCCGTTTGGGCGTATCGTGACCAATCCATACTTGCTGGCCTGTCATCACCGGTTCTGCCCCGATTGCCAACGAAGGCGTGCTCGAAATTGGGCATCGGCACTACGGTCGGTGATTGACAGGGAATCCATGCCCGCTTCTGAAAGCGATCCCAGACGCGCGCCTCACTGGGTTGCCATCATATTACCAGGCGTGCCATGCGATGCTTCAGATTTCCAAAATCTGCTCGGGACGCTGATAGAGTACATATCTATCGCCCGTAGCCAACCGTTCTGGCGGTACAATGTCAGAACCGCGCTGCGGCTCCTGAAGGTTGAGATACATCAGGGAGCAGACCGGAAGCTCCAGGTCACACCAACATTCACATGTCTCGTGAGCGTCTCGCGAGATCTGCTCAACGCACAAATTCAAGGGCGGCTGATTCAGCGGGTTCAACGGGACTGGGTTCAGCCCGCAGATCCGGATAGCTGGCCCGGCCCGCATTCGTTCATTATCCCCACAGCGACAACACGAGAACGGGATATCCTGCAAAACAAGGTCTCACGGATGATCGAAAGTCACTATCCCCACTCGGATAGACAAACCTTCCTGAACATCGTTGAGCAATTTAAGGGTGTGAAGACAGTGGCCATGTATGGACCTGAAGGGACGCCATTCCGGCCCCTCAGCATTTCGCAGGCTGATGATCTTCGCTATGAGCAGGAGTACTCAGCTTCCAGGATTGGTGAAGACCTACCGGAATCCATGAGCGGAAACCGAGGCCTTGAGCTGCTGCCATGGAATTTGAAGGCGCAGCTCAAGGCGCGGTAATGTCAACTCGCGCTGCAGGTTAAAGATTACGAACGGCCCACGCCAACTCCTGAACCGCTCTTTTACTGCTTGGGCTTGTCGGTACAACTACGATGCCCCTGCGGCCTGGGGCAATTAACTTCCCGTGTTTCTTGCCACGCTTGAAGCCCCACCCCTCTTGAACCAGTTGTTTTGCATACTTGTTGACGTCTTTATCCGAGGAATACTTCATGCCACTCCCCCGCCGTTTCCGGGGTATCGGGAGCTGAACTTATCGACATCGAAGTTAACTTGGCTGAATGCCTTTTCAGCCCCAACCCCGAGGATAGGCTGGCTATACTCATAGCCTGCTGAACATGGTGAGTTCTGAAAAAACCGGCCCTGGGGATCAACCATGATGTAGGACTCCACCATATCCTGGTTATCTTCAATCACGGCAATCTTGCGGTACTTTCGGTGGCGATTTAAAAAGAACTGAAATTCCTCATCTGTGATAGTCATGGACTGATCCGTCACAGGCAGAACCCTTAAAACCTTCCACTTGTCGGGCTGTATCAGCGATATCAGGTCCGAGAAATCATCCTGCCAGTTCACCCGATTAACAACGGTATTCAACTTGATCTTAATCGCTGGGTTCCGCTCCCTGATGACTTCAACAGCCCTTCGCAGCTGCCCCAAGTCCAAGAACTCCCCTTGCGAATTGATACGCCCAATAAGGCGGTTACTGAGCGCTTGAGCTGAGTCGATGCTGATTCCTAGCACCTCCAGGCCCGCACCAATGCGACGGGCAATCCGCTCTGTCAGAAGAGAGCCGTTTGTTATCAGCGAAGCCCGAAGCCCAACCCTTCGCGCAAACTTAACAGTGTCCTCGACAACGGAGGGAAATAGCAGCGGTTCACCTCCAGCGATGTTCAACCGGGTGTTCGACCAGGCCATTTTCCAAGCCAGTGGGTTCCGGGAATTAATCGGATCGAAGAATCCTCGCAGCTCCGACAGCAGCTGATGTATCTGGTAGTCTTGCCGAATGAGATCCTTCACCGATTCATGGCGCTGCCAATGCGCGTAGCAGTAGCGGCACGAATAGTTGCAGGCTTCTGTCAGATGCCAGTTGATAACCAGTTGTTTCGGATTGTGAGCACTGTAGTGCAGCATCGTTAACTCTCCTTCTGTGGATGAAGAAGAGAAGATAAATGTCCGTAGCTCGTTGCCGGGGAAAACGAGTTCCCACCCCCTCAAAAAAACCAAAGGACCTCTGAAGTGGCTTCAATTCCGCCGATGGAATCGGTTTTGGCTTTCCTTAGGCAAGTATTTCAGGCCGGCCCACCTGACAAAAAACGCAAACAGCTGGAATCGTTTCGCAAAGGCTTTGATTACCAGCTCAAAACAATCCAAGACTACACGGATGACATTCTGAAGGCGCTCGGCCTTAATGCTGATCAGAGAAGAGATGCAAGAATAAACTTTGCGCGGTGGGAGACCTTGAACGGTTTCCTGGAAAGAAATACCTGGGTTGGCCAAGCTGATATGCGTCAGGTTCTCTGGATGCTCTCTACCCATGTGTATGCTCCCGGACTTGCCCGTCACTTGGCTTTCTGGGACTACCAAGCTCGAACCGACGAGGGGATGCCGGGAGGCGAATTTTGGTACCTACCCTCACCATCGGTCGAAAATCCTGCAGAACTTACGATGCCAGTTCAGAAGACGCTGGAGTGGCTACTTGATCTCATGGACTATAGCATCAACGATCTATCAAGGATGCTGGCAGAGTCGAATACTGTCTTCAGCAAAGATGGAGAGGCTGTTGCTGATTTCAAATCCATTCAAAAAACCCTTAACAGCTGGTTCACCGGCGTCCCGACTCCGGAAATGAATACCATCGAGGCCTACTTCAATGACGCTTTGTTACTCCAGTTTCCGGGCGGTTTGGAGCGAAACAAAAACCTTAACGCTGACGAAAAACTGACTGCATTTGTAGACTTTGTTCGTCGTAAGGGGCTGTCGGAAACAGAACTCAGCCGCCAAATCCCCATCGGTGGAGCCAAGGGCGCTGAGCTGTTGATGGCTGGCAAAGCCGATGACGAAGGTAAAAAGTATGCGTATTCACTGCTCTGTGATCGATATGCGACACCTTCAATTGCCAGGGTACGCCATAGACTTCGCATCGCCGCAGCGGCGCAAGATACTTACAAACGCTTGTATCAAACCTTACATGGCCGAGAGGGCAACCTCCTTGGGACCTGCCCAAATACAAATAAGGCGTTGCAGGTGTTCATGATTTTCCAGGACATCTACAATCTGACCATTGAATGCTGCGACCAAACGACAACGGAAAATGAAGAAAAGTCACTGTTTGCTCAACGCCTTCAGAAAAGGCGACCTCTCCACGCCTGCACTACCTATCTGGCAGTTCTTTCATTTGACTCAGCCATACAGCAGCTTTCGAACCGACTAAACCAGTACTTTATAAAAAGCCTTCCAGGAGAACCACTCGAAGACGAAGCCCCCCTCAATTCTCCGGAAAATGAGCTCAATAAATCGATTGTTTCAAAAATCGAAACTCTGGAGGCAATGGCAGAAGTAGAAAAGCAGACCGAAAGGTTGTTGAGCGCTCAGAACTGGGGCCAATTACACAAAGCCATACCCGAAACGAACAACTGGGTCGCCCTGAACAATTTAGCTTCGATAGATGGCGTCAATTTAACGGCCAGAATGGCAGCGGCGACCCGGATGATACAGTTAGCCGATTCGAGCACAAAAAAGGTGTATAGCTACATCTGTCTTCTGGGTCAGTTCCTAAACGATCCGGATAAACGTAGCCGCCCCGGCAATGCGGAGACGATAGTGGAAGCGCTTTTAAAGAGGCTCCGTACGGCATCTCCCTCAGACCGCTTCGATGCATTCATCCTGCAATTCGAGGCAAAACACGCCTTGTCGCAAAACGACTTTTCCACAGCCAAAGAAAAACTCGACCTGGCGCTCGATTGTTGCCGAGTCAACGGGTTTGGTGAACTGCGAGGAGAAACTGCGAGGGACGCGCTCGCTGTCTATGCGGGCATGAAACCAGCCGGATTCAACGCAAAAGCATGTGAGAAATACAAACTGTTATTTCTCCGCTATGGTGGCGCGGAGTGGCCAGTTACAAGCATTCCGGACACGCAAAAGATGATTGATGGCGCCATCGAGTACTTTTGGCATTACTTATATCAGCCATACCAGGGCTATGAGAGGCTGAATCCCGGTACGGTGAGTGCATCTCAATGAGGTAATATAGTCTTCTGCCTAGCTTTGCGACCATTCCGCCCAACCAAGCGAGATCAGAACTTCCGCTACGGCTCCCACCGCCAATTCTGCCTGCCGATCTGACATCGGAGGATAACCAGATTCTGCTGGCTTTGCCCGCGCATGTAGCCTGCTGACCGTATGCGCCAGATTTGTAACAACCGTTCGCTGGTTGTTGTTAACATTAGCATCGTACTTTTTGATCAAATGCCCCAAGTCTTTGTCTGTGATGTTTAGAGCAATAGACAATACTTCGGTCAGTGCATCCCTACAGCGGTCTATCACAGAGGCAGGAGGTGACGAGCGGTAGCCCATCGCAACGTCATTCAAAGCCGTCTCTAAACGTCTGAGATTGCCCTCATCAATCGCGCTCTTTTTCAATCGAGGCAGAAATCCAAATTGCGGCCGCATCTTTATGGTAAGCAGTTCCTGACCAATCGCATCTGGTTCAAAATGGACAAGTTCGCCAACCGTAAAATTCGACTCTCCACCAAATGTGAAGAGGACTTGGCTTGGTAGGCTGCCTCCCAAAACGCCCAGGAACCCCTGATATTGAAAACCGATTAAATTCACTTCTTGATTAGGAGGATGGCCCCAACTCTGCGGCTGGGAGTCCATTCGGTGCCACACGTAACCACGCCTTATTTGAGTCACGGGATCGAATGACAGCTCCTGAAAAACATACTCAGAAATAGAAAACGAATCGATTTTGGGGCCAGAAATAGTCGCTGGGAACCTCCCATAAACTTGCACGGGGAAAACTGAAAGCTGTTGAGAGTTTTCAGGATGGCGGTCTCGGCTCCCTATGTATATATCTCCAGTGTCCCTATCAATACCCAGATTCCTCAAACCTCCTCCCCCTCACTCACAAGAATCTCACTCGAAAATTCGGACGTCTCTCATACTCGATTTTTTTGCACTATCAGTAAACACAAAAAAGAAATCACTACTGAAGCATTGAGAGAGCCTGCGGCTTTCTCCGCTGTTATCCCAACAACCTCAAGAGACGCGGGTCATTGCGAAAAAGAACACAACACCTTGCGACAGAAGACAGCTCCGCATCCGGTTTAGAGAGAATCAAAATTTCGCGAGCATACCCCTTGACTCTTTCATGAGCTGCAATGGAGTACCGTGTTTCGGAAAGAGCCTTCCGATAGCCATTGATCAGCCTATTCACGCGCTGCCAGATCTTGCGACGTTCCTCAGCTAATGCTTGATGCTCTGTCAATTTCAATCGATCAACAGTACGCCTCACTCGAATCTCCTCCCAACGCTCTATACCAGGTGCAGGTACAGCTTTGCCCTCCTCGTCGAATGCCAGCAGCGTAACGTCGTGAGCATTAGTTGGATCGAGGAAATGAGGTAGTTCATCACCCTCACATCGTCGTGCATACGACGAGCACGGGGAACCGTATCGTAGCGGGAACCATGTACCCTTCTTTCGATTCGGCACTGTACCGGCAATCCGGAAATTCATATAGTCAAAGGCCAACCACCAATATCCATCTCTCTCTGGTCCTTTGACACCACGGGCGGCCTTTTTGGGTCGGAAGTGCTCAACGTCAAGGTGCGAGGCAATATCTCTCGCCTCAGTAAACCAACACTTTCCGCGGGAAAGCGCTAACAACCAGGGTTTCAACTTGCCCCAGTGGTCACTGTGTCTATTAATAAACTCGTTGCGCCCGGTAATATCTCCAGCTGCATTCAACTGAGCCAGCGTTTCGACAAAGTGCTCAGATTCCGCCAGCCACGCATCCCAGTCGGCTTGCCCCCATCGGACCTCGTCTCGCAAATCCGCGTCGGTGGGCAGCTTGTTTTCGAGGTCGATGAAAATCACTTTTCAGCCTCCTCCCGCAGAATATCGCTGATTATTTCATCCGCGATACGGTCCTCCTCGGCTTGCTCTTCCGGTGAGAGTGCCGGTTTATGGAAGTGAGTATGTTTCGCCATCCTGCGGACAAACTTGGCGTATTGCGGGTCTTTGAAATCCGCATTCGAAAATCCCAAATCAGCAAGCTCAGCACTCAATCGCCGAAGCTCTTCGTCTTGATCAGGATTGCGATCATCCGTCGCAAATAACTCATTTCGCCGGAACAAGCGGCGCTCGGTTTCAGTGTCCAGCGTAGAAGATAGACCGAACAGCTCGCTTTTCAGCAGCCCCGTTACACCCATACCCTGCGGATGTTCGTCGGGCACTTGCACAACACTTTTGCTATCCTGCCGGCGGAGAATATGCACCTGTTCGCGCTTGAGACTGCCTACCATGATCGGGTCGTGGGTGGTAATAAGAATCTGTGATTCACCTGGTACCAGCTTGTCTTTCTCACCGTTTAGTACACCTTCGATGTCATCGAAATAGCGTAGTTTCCAGATTGGGTTCAAATGGGTATCTGGCTCATCAAGGAGAAACAAACACTGATCCTCCCGAGTGATGCGCATAAGGCCGAGCACAGTAAGCATCTGCATTTCACCTTCGGAAAGCTGGGCAAAACTTACTTCTCCCCCTTGCCCGCCGCGCTTTTTGACGGTGATCCGCACTTCGTCGATCAAATCACCAATATAAGCCCCCTCTGCGTATCGGAAAAAACTATCTGTTCCACCGACAAGATCGCCTAATTCCTTGAGCTTTACGTGATTAGGAACATATAGATAGAGCTGCCTCTGCTTCTCAGTGCGGCCACGAAAATCGATCTGCTTGCTAACTTCCTGTTCGATGGGAGCCCAGGAAACTTGCCAAAGCTTATCGAGAAATTCACTTACTACATCCCCACGCGCATACCAGAAACGGGGATCGCCCTCATACAGTTCTTGTTCGTCGAACTTTCCACCTCGACGCTTTTCGCGCAGGCGATGTGGCTCTTTCAAAACGAACAGCGCAGATTCCAAGGATTCGATGTGCAGATTTTCGAGGACTTTCTGAAATATCGGGTCTTCAGACAGTAAACAGGCCAATAACACCAATTGACTGTGACCACCACGGCAATAGAACAAACGGCGCAAGCGGTCGTCGCCCGCCTTCTTAAACTGCGACTCACGACGCCGCTTGGCCTCCTCCAACGCGCGAATATCCGCCTCGGAGCCGGTAAAGTTCTCTAGCAATTGCTCAGGAAGCACTTCGTCCGTTGTGATTTCCTGAAGCCGGTTAAAGCGTCGTTGGTGCTCCTGAAACAGCGCCTCGATGCGCTCGTTTCGTCCAGAGTAGTAGGCAAATATATGGGTCGGAAGTAGGCGTGGACCGCGACGCCGGTCCTGTGGTTCTTTATCCTGAGGGTCGTTTTTTATTAGATACGCCTGATTAACACGGTCGCCATCCACCCAGACATAAGGTCGCTTCTGCTTTGATGTGTCCGCCTCAATGCGGACTACATGGCCTCGTATACTGTATTCGAGCGTGTAATCGAAAGCCGCTTCGCGGTCCAGATCCACGTCTCGGAAGATGATGATCAGCGCTTCGAGCAGATTAGACTTTCCCGTGCCATTCTGGCCGATCAATGCGTGACTACGGATGTACTTAGGCGGTGCATCCGAGGGCGAGCCAGGAGCAGGCTGCAACTCGGAATCAAAAGCGATATCGAGATCCCGCAGGTTACGGAAGGCTGAAATATGAAGGTGCCGCAACTGCATATCAGGCACCCACCGTGTCGTTCTGCTTCTCACGCATCTCGCCGGGTGCTGGCTCCAAAATCCAACCGTGGGCAACTTCAGTTTTCAGTTGTGCGTAAAAGTCATCGATCTCACCGCCGAAACGCTGCCATAAATCTTTTGCAGTCAACTCGCCGTTGTTGCGCGCCAAGATGGTCGCCAACGGGGCCTGGTCCCTGATGCCAGGCAGAGTGCCTAAGCGCAGCGGCGCAACCAATTCAGTTTTCGGAGCTTTCATGGGTTCCTCTTCTTGTTCGATGGCGATGCCGGTGAGGGCTGAAACTGTAGCTGCCGCAACCTGCTCCGCCAAGCGCTCACTATTGCGAAGTCGCTCGCAGTAGGCGTCTAAAAGATCCATTAAGCCGTCGATCTTTGTCAGTATTCTCTGTTGTTCCTCGATTGGCGGAAGAGGGATAGTTATTGACCGCAGTTTGTCTTGCGATATGTTCATCTGGCTGTCCGCCATACCGGACTTCAGTCGCTCAACGATGCGACCGGGTTCTCCCGCAGATAGGCAAAGAGAAACGAAGCGAGGATTGATAAGATCGTCAACGATATGAAACCGAATTAACTTGTCCGAAATCATCAACCTCGGTGGTGCAAAGTCCACCACACAGCAAATACCCACGCGGTTCCTTGGGCCTGCGCGGGTGATTAGAATGTCCCCTACTTTAATCTGATACTGGGGGCGAGGATCAAGTGAAGCGGGCAGCTCCTTATGCTCATCAGGAAGAAAACGTAAAACCTGTACAGCAGTTGTTTTCAACACTCCCCATTTACTTTCGTCGCCACGAGCTCTTGGCAAACACGCCGGACTCCAACCAGCATCAATTTTGGAAATCGCCTCATCCAATGTGATGGATTCCCAATGGGGAGGCAACATTGTTTCCTTTAGCTCCTCTGGCTTGACATGTTTTTTTCGCGATACAGAACCGTCTGCGATCCCCTTTTCTTTGGCAGCTAAAATTTTCGCTTTCAGGTATGTTGCCGACTCGTCTAGCTCATCCTGGGCACTCAGATAGCCAGACACAGAGAGGTCAAGAATAGCCTTCCGTAGGTCATCAACATCCTCAGTGGCATTAAATAATTCCCCAATGTTTTCAGCCAAACGGGTCCAGGCAGTTTGTAGTTCGTACGGACTGGTCGCAGTGGCGACCGTTTGTAACGTAGATTGACGGAGGTTGGTTTGCAGCTTACGACGGGCTTGCTGTTGCTCTTCCAGCGTGTCGCACAAGGCCATCATTTCATCAACCTTCGCAACGATCCGAGATTGTTCTTTGGTCGGAGGTAGGGGCACAGCGCGAGTTGCAAAGTAGTTCGCTGGCAAACGCTTTTGTCCGGCAGTCCCTGTCATGCTTTCTCTGCCCTCAACCGTAAAATAGGGTGATCGCAAGAACAGGTAGATGTACCCTGACAGGATACCCGCGTGAATTGGCCTGAATACATGAAGCTCCGTCGTGCCCGCGCCGATTTCATGCTCCAGGTCCTGAACAACAGCTGCCTTGCCATTTTCGAAACAAGGCGTGATCTTAGCGACAACGACATCGCGATTGGCAAAGTGGGTATATCCCTTTTTGATAGTTCCCCACCTACTCGCCTCGGGAGCCAGTTGGCCCTTGTGGGCTTGCGATAAGCCACTCATCGGAATGAAAGAAGCTGCCGCATCGTCAGGTGCATCGTTTCTCGGGTTTACTTCGCCAATATCAATGAGGCGAGTCCAACACCAAGTTTCGGGCAGTTGGATTGTTCTCGGCAAGTCTATTGCCTCGCTCTCCAGCTTCGGCAAGCGCTTGTATGATTTTTCCCTGATCAATCGATTCTTTGTGGCAGCTACATCAGCGAGAAGTACACGCGCATCACCGTCAGTCTCTAATTGCTGCGTGAGCGCGCCAGTAATAGCAAGCTGGTAAATCATTTCGCGGAGCTGCCCGATACCTCCCGGCGCCTCCACAAAGTGCCTAAGCTCTGCCAAAAATTGCTTCGCATCCATCAGGCTTCCTCGCCTGCGAAATGATGCGCCAATGCAGCAGCCAGTTCACTCTTAAGCTGATTTTCGGTCTCTTCAATTTCACCCAATATTCTTTTGTACTTTTCCAACAGCAGATCAGGATCGTGATTTTCTTCTTCCGGAGCATTGGGATTTTTGATGTCCAGGTTAAAAATAGGCCAGTAAATTCGATCGCCAGTCGCTTGGGCGTCGCGCGCTTGCAACCGCAACGGCTCAGCTTGGGCGCGGAGGTCAGCAATTTGGGCTTCAACCTTAGCTCGGTAGCCTGCGTCAGTACTGCCAACCAAGCTTTTTCGCAAATCGCTAGCTTCACCTTCCAGCGAGGCGGCCTGGTTATTCAGGTTTTCCGCTCGTTGCCAGTGTGGATGCGCGTCGGCTTCGGCCTGCTGACGCTTTGCTTTGAAATCCAACTTCCAGGCGAACTCGTTTTCCACACGATCAGCAAAGTCGTTGGCCTCCTCGCCCCACCAGTCCTGCTCAGGCTTGAATTCTTCGAACCGAATAGGTTTGGTCTTTGAATAGCTTTTATAGCCATCAGGGTAGGGGTGCTCGTAGAACCAGATGGTGTCTGTGTGGAAGTGCTCCGTGCCATCCGCCACCCTGGTACCCTTGGTGAAGAACAGGAGATTCGTTTTGATGGTGGTGTAGGGCGAAAAAACACCCTTCGGCAGGCGAATGATGGTATGCAGCTTGCAATCGCGCAATAGTAGCTCTTTCAGTTTACTTTTGGTGCCTTCCCCAAAGAGAAAACCATCGGGCAGCACGACGGCCGCGCGGCCGTTTTCTTTGAGCAGTTTCTTGATGATCAGCGCCATAAACATGTCAGCGGTTTCGCGCGTTCTGAGATCCTCTGGATAGTCACCACCGACCGTATCATCCTCATAACCACCGAAGGGCGGGTTTGTAATCAGGCAATCGACTTTGTCGTTTGGGCTCCATTCATTCCACCCGATTCCTAAGGTGTTTTTGTGCTCGATCTGACTAGGTACGTCGATGCCGTGCAAAAGCATGTTCGTAGTGCACAGCAGATGGGGGAGCTGTTTCTTCTCAAAACCTTTAATCAGCGTATCTATCGCTCGCTGATCTTCCGCTCCGGATCTGGTAGTAAGTTGGTTGCGAAAGTAGTCGATGGCCGCGCTCAAAAAGCCACCGGTCCCGCAGGCTGGATCTAGTACCTTCTCGCGCTTTTTCAGGCTAGGGTAAACGCGGTCAACCATGAAGGCCGTTAGAGCTCTTGGAGTGTAAAACTCGCCGGAATTGCCTGCGCCACGCAAGTCGTTGAGCATCTGCTCATAGACATCGCCCAAGCTGGAGCGAATTTTGAAATCATGGAAGTTGATTGCCTCTTCCAACTTTTCGATGACCGCCAACATCTGGGGGCCAGATTTCATGTAGTTGTTGGCGTCTTCAAAGACCTGCTTTATTACTTTGTGCTTCGGACTCTTGCTGGCATCGATCTGGTCTTTGAGCGTCGGGAATAGCTCGTTGTTGACGAAGCTGATGAGCTCACTACCTGGAATTTGTGGCTTGCTCTTGCCATTTGAATCGAGTTTGTAGGCCGCCCAATTGCGCCAGCGGTAACGCTCAGGTAAGGGCGACTTATAGTCAGGATCGTCGTCTTCCCACTCTTCCTCGCGCTGGTCGAAGACCTTGAGAAAGAGCATCCAAGTGAGCTGGCCCAAGCGCTGGGCATCTCCGTCGACTCCGTCATCTTTGCGCATGATGTCCTGAATGGACTTGATGGTACTGCTGAGGTTCATCGTGTTGCTCTCATATCGTAGAACCCAGAGCTGGCATTAATCTGCCGCTCAAGCTTCCTTTTGTTCAGAGTTGTCATAGAGTGCTTGTTCGAGTTCGTGTACCGCCTGGGTGTACTTCTCGACGCTACCGAAGATGCCACGCCTAATCTGGGTTTTACTGCCGAACTGATCGAACGGCGGCAACTCCAGTACCTTAGCGTCTTCAATATCCTGCACTCCGTGATCAGCGAACTTTTCTAGCAAAGCTCCGAGCACCGCACGGGCTTGTTCGCCGTATTTACCAAAAACATTGCGCTTCTTAACATTGTCGGCGCGCTCCCGGCGAGTAAGTGGTTTTTGGTCAAAGGCCACATGGGCGACCAAATCAAAAGCATCAAGTTCGCTGCCGTTGGCCACTGCCTGCTGCAGGATGATGAGCGGAACACCATGCTCAGCCAATTCCTCAAGCACAGCCTGTTTGCGTTCAGCACTTCCCCACCGACGCAGAAAGTCGGACATTGTACCGAACTCGGCTCTAAGCATCTTCTTGATATCGTCCTTGAGCAGAACACGGTAGTCCTCGGTGATCAGCTTGCCGTCAGCGTTGAGGTATTGTGAGCGTTCAACGGCGAGTCGCACATTCACGTCATCGAGCACGTACTTAATGCGGCCGCCTCCGTTGTCCTCGCCGGTTGGGGCGTCGTCGCCACCGATGGGACTGGGGCCGTACGGCGGTGACTCTGGTTCGCAAGTGGTCGGTGGGTTGATATCGTCGGGCGGTATTACAGGGTCACCGGGTTCAGGTTCGTAAATCACCACAGGCTCGCCATCAAAATCCGGGTCAGCGAACAGGCGTGTGGCGCCCTTGAAATCCATGATGGTGAAGTAGAGCTTCTGGTAGTCCTCACGCAGACGAGTACCGCGCCCAATAATCTGCTTGAACTCGGTCATCGAGTTGATGTTCTGGTCCAGAACGATGAGTTTGCAGGTTTTGGCATCTACACCAGTGGTGAGCAGTTTGGAGGTAGTGGCAATGACCGGGAAGGGCTCGTCGTTATCGATAAAGTACGAAAGTTGAGCTTTCCCCTCGTTATCGTCGCCGGTGATGCGCATCACGTAACGACGGTTGCTAGCGGCGGCCGGGATCAGCTTGACCAATTCTTGCCGCATGCGCTCAGCGTGATCCTGGTCGTCACAGAACACGATGGTCTTGGCCATCGGATCAGTGGCTTTAAGGTATTCCCAAACTTTGCTGGCAACCAGTTGGGTGCGTTTTTCCAGCACCAGAGTGCGGTCGAAATCCTTGGTATTGAACTGGCGCTGCTCTACCGCCTGACCATGTTTGTCGACCTTGCCTTTCTCGGGCGTGTACCCGATCGCATCCAAATCCGTTGCAATACGGATCACCTTGTAGGGCGCCAGAAAGCCGTCTTCAATTCCTTGCTTGAGCGAGTAGACGTAAATCGGGTCACCAAAGTACGTAATGTTGCTAACCTCTTTGGTTTCCTTTGGCGTGGCAGTGAGGCCTATGTGGGTAGCACTGTTAAAGTATTCGAGCACCTCACGCCAAGCGGAGTCATCGGCGGCACTGCCGCGGTGACACTCATCAACGACCACCAGATCGAAGAAATCTGCCGGAAACTGTTTGTAGATCTGTTTCCACTCTTCTTTACCTGTTACCGCCTGGTACAAGGCGAGATAGATCTCATAATTTTTCTTGATCTCGCGATTGGTCACTTTGTGCATCACTTCGCCAAATGGGGCGAAATCTTGCTGCATCGTCTGGTCGACAAGGATGTTGCGGTCTGCCAAGAACAGGATGCGTTTTTTTGCCTTGGCCTTCCACATCCGCCAGATGATCTGAAATGCCGTATAAGTTTTGCCTGTGCCTGTGGCCATGACCAGCAGTACGCGCTGCTGGCCTTTGGCTATGGCTTCCACGGCACGGTTGATAGCCACGCGCTGGTAGTAGCGGGGTTCGCGACCACTGCCATCCGTATAGAGGGGCTGTTCAATGAGCTTGACCGCTTCTGGCGCTGACAGCCCTTTCCATTGTTGGTATAGCGGCCAAAGATCTTCCAATGCCGGAAATTCGCCGAGCTTGAGCTCGCGCTCGGTGGGCTGCGTGATGCCGGTTCGGTCGTGGATCAAGAAGCCATCGCCATTGCTGCTAATGGCAAAAGGGGCGTCAATCATTTCGGCATAGGCTAATGCCTGCTGCATGCCATGCCCCACAGAGAATTTCGCTTGCTTGGCTTCCACAACGGCGATAGGAACACTCGGCCTTGCGTAGAGCACAAAATCTGCCCGTTTGGGGCCGCCTTTGGCATCGGGGTTCTTGATGCGCGCAGCGAGCTGGCCACGCACCATGACCCGACCGTCAGTGAGTTTCACCTCCTCGCGGAACTGATGATGCTGCCAGCCCGCCTGCTGAATAGCCGGCGTAATGAACTTGGTGCAGATATCGCGCTCACTGAGCTGGAATTTATCCATGGCTGCCATTCACTCCTTGACAGTGTTCTTATTCTTCGTCGGCGCCGATAGCACAAACCCCAGTGATCGACCTCCAAGAATTGAGAGGTCCGAAGTCGCGCAATATTCGGCCGCTTCAACGGCGGTGAATCAAGATTAGGCGCTAATTACACTGGCGCTGAGTTTGAGACCACAAAGTGCTTTTCGTCCGCCAGCAGTCTAACAAAGGGTGGTTTGGCGGGCCATTCGCGGGGTGGGCGCTCACGCTCGCGAGTATTGATTTGCATTGAGGGCGAAATCGTAATGCAGTAGAGCTCACCATTTAGAGGCTGACTGATGCCAGAAAGCAGTTTAACTTTCCCCCGACCATTACCGCCGCCCCTACGATCTCAGACCCCTCGCGCTTCATGGAGGCTGACCGACAACTCATACTCGAAAAGCTGAACACCCTGCACGCCAGAACAGGCGAGCAACAAATCTTCTGAGATATGTCGGGCAACTATGATGCCTCGAACCGATTGCCCGGGTTCCGCCTGGTTCTTCCGTATCCAGGCCACATAGCGCAGAAGCTGACCGACGACTCTGTCATATCCTTTGGATACTTTTAGCTCTACGACAACGTAATTGCCGTCTGAGTCCGTGGCTAGGATATCGACAAACCTTCCACCCACAGGAAACTCAACGCCGTTAATCCCCTCGTCCTCGAAAAGCGTGAGTCCAGATTCTATGAGATGAAGGTTCTTTGAGAGGTAGTTCTGCAAGTCTTTTTCGTAAGCGAACTCGGGACTCCCCTCCTCTGCCAGCTCTTGAACCTCTTCCTTTACTGCCTGTTCAACGCCATCTCCTGGATAAATCGGTGCTGGGTCGTTGTGGCGCTGATATAAACGAAAATGCTTTGGGTCCACCTGGAAGAACAGATCGTCCTCTCCGGGCTTAGCCCCGTAATGAACTCGGCTTTTCGAGTTGACCGACATTCTAAGCAGGTGCGCAGCAATCGTTCCATCTTTGATCTTAGGGTATCGCTCCTTGAACCATGACCGAACTCGATCTCGCGAAATTACGGCATCTGGCTTTAGCTCAATATCATGCACCATGTCATGCATAAGTGAGCGCACTGGTTTGTCATAAAGTGATGCCATACTACCTCTCAGACTTTAAACCTGAAGTGGAATTCGGCCTGACAGCCGTCATCTTAGACAGCTTTTTAGGGCTTGCTCGGTAACTGGTAACTTACCTTCGCCCCATTAGTGATAACGATTTTCTGACGAACGAGTTCGTCCATGATATTCGCCAACTCTTCCTCTTCAAGGTTCTTCATGAATAAGGAGTTCACTGAATTAGAGAGTGTTTTCAGGGCTCTTGGTTTGGCCGATCCGCGGGCTTTAAGAAACTCAACGATGGCATCGATACGCTCTGCCATAGACTTGGAGTTTGCGATCTTCAGAAGTGGAATTTCGGAGATATCCTTTTCTCGCTGAGCGTATATTTTTTTAGTCTTCAGGTGCTTGATCAACGGATCAAAGCCGGTGTCCTTTGAAATCACATGAAAGTAGCAATCGGGATCGTTTGCCGCGATGTTCCCAATGTAGAACGCTATATGGAAGTCCAGAGCGTTCGGTCCATTTCCCTCAATCTTCACGTATTCCGCGTCAGGGCCGAGAGATTGCATTGCACAAGCGAGATCGAACGAAATTTTCACCTGCTTCGAACCAACAAAAACAAGGACTTTAAAGCCATGCCCCTTTAGGAGCTCGAGGTTGTTCGGCTGTACATTTTCAAAGTCGATCAGTACATAATTGGTTTTCAAGGCTACTTCCCCGCTTCCTTGCTGATAATTTGAACAGAAGTTAGGTGGAACTCCATAGGGCTGCAACTCCCTTCAATTAATCAGCAGGTTAGACCAAACCATAGATCGATACCATCTGATCTGACGTGCTCCCCACCTTCTCCAAAGCAACCCCTTCGCAACCAATCTCTGTTGAAGCTTTTCAAACCGGCGCAAGACCGCGACGACTGGCCAGCAGGGTTACGTCTTTTCGATTGACATTGCGCGTGAGGCTATTCAGAACGCGCTGCTGCGTCTCAGGCGTCCAGAAGATCTGCAAGCTCTCCCGGGCCCGCGTTACTGCTGTATAGAAGATGCTGTGCGTGATGTCGTCTTCATTTGCATCGGTAATAACTATTTTTACCGAGTCATACTCAAGGCCCTGCGCTTTGTGGATGGATACCGCATACGCCACCTGAAATGGCACGGTCGTATTCAGTGAATCGTCGTCTTCATCACTAGTGTCTTGCTCATAAACGGAAAACCGCACGATTGAGTCGTCGATCCATTCAAGGTCATCGACGTCATGCACATCGAATTCGCTGAGCGGTCGATCGAGCTCAACATCGAACTCAATCTGACCAGGACCTTGTTCAATTCGGACTATTCTTCCCTTTAAATTGTTGTAGATAACTGGCCGGAACCTTTCAGTCTCGTGAAAGAGAATAGGATCACCGACTTTATAAGTGGAAACTCTCCATGTGGTCGCTGCTCCAGGATTGCTGCTTTGCAGGAACCGATTAATATTGTTGATTCCATAGAGGCCATCGTAATTCAGACACAGAATAATCTCGTCTTGGTCTTGACTCTGAAACAGAGTCTTATCGAGAACGGTCGAATACGAATTATGAGCCATGATTTCGGCGATATCATCGTCGAGATCACGGACCTTTTTCCAGAATTGAAGCAGGGCGCTGTTCTTGGTTCTGAAAGGAGTAGTCAACTCGAAAACCGACGTGCCAGGTATAAAGGAGTCAACGATACCAAACCAGTTACCGAATTGGATCGACTCGATCTGATAGACATCACCTACCAGAACGAGAAGTTTAAATGGAGTTTTTTCAAGCACTTTAATTAGGTCAGCATTGCTAACCGTGCTGCACTCGTCAATTATAAGGAGATCGTACTCTCGATCAGCCGAATTCTTTCGGATGACGCTACTGATTGTCCGAAACTGGGAATTTTGCGCGGTTACCTTTCGTCTTAGGTTGTCGATTGCGGGATTCGTATGCGCAAGGAAAAGTTTCTCCTTGTCGTTAAAATAGTGCGCAATGTTGTCCAGCATTGTGGTTTTTCCGGTGCCAGCGGCTCCATAAATTAGGGCAGCACTAGATTGACTAAACAACTTTTTGAGTGCCATCTCTTTCACAGGATCGTCAATACCACGAGGCGTATTATCTAACCAGCGTTGGACAGCCTGCGTGTATCCGGCGACTCCAGAAGATGCATATTCCTTAAGCTTCTCAATGATGGCTACCGTGTCATTCTCATAACCACGAACGAAAACGTGCCCTTTGTCGATTTCTAACCTGCGCTCAGTATGCTTGTAATAAAGTTTGTTGTTATGCGCGCCAATTAGGCCGCTGACGTCTCCGAACTCCTTCAGGCCAGCTATGGGCGTATAAAGGATTCCGTGACGCTCGACATTATTCTTCACTCGTCGCGCGAGCAGCTCATGGTTCCGGTTTGCCACGTCCAGGCTCTCAACGATATCCCAATAACGAGGATTGTGTCCTGGGAGCGAAGTACAAAATGGCATTGTATCGAAGGGAGTGCAGCCATACCGAAGCCTCAATCCGGAGAGGAGGCCACAGCCTGTCCGCTCATACTGCGACTTAAGAATTTGGTTGTGCATTCGGAGCAACAGATAACGTAGAACGTTGTGACCAGGAGCCGCAGACCTCACAATGCGGCGCACTGAATCCAGCACTGGAAAAATCTGCGGCTTTACTCCTCCAGCCGTGCCTGCCGCCCTAACTGCCGCATACCGTTCGTCCGACATATCGACGAACTCGAGAAGCCCGTCACCCCCTTCCGTTAGGCAACTCATAAGGTAGCGATATTCTGCTAACTTAGTCTGCACCTTAATTGCGAAGCCTAAGAGCAGGGCAAAGTTATTAAACTCGCACGGCCGGATCGAGACTTCCCACCTCCGAATAATTGTGATCGGCATTGTTCGTCCAAGCACTTCAATCGAATCCCGCTGAAGCGTTAACATCGCCGCGTATTTGTCGTTTATGTCGATGTCGGTGAATGCAATTATGCGATCGAATTTGCTCACTTTGTTAACGGCGCGATAAAACGTGACCTCGTAGAAGATGCGCTCGCCAAAGAAGAATGGTCGTGTCTTGTGGATATAATATCGATCACTTGGGCTTCTATTTAGGTCAGTTGAACGTGCCGCTCCAATTCGCGCAGCAATCTTCTCGTGATACTCACGCAGCGATGGGTCAAGATTGATCGGGAAGGCCTCAAGATTTGCAAGCACAGCGATGCCGAATTGATCTCGAAGCAAGCTGCGGGTGCGATGAAGATACTCGTAGTACTTAAGCATCAAACGCTCTGACGTATCTCCATCCATCGTAAAATGGGAAGAACTCTTCTGAATCAGCTTGTGGAATTTCCCAAGAAAATTTAGCTTTGCCTTCCCTCTAACGAACGCGAGTCCGGGCTCAACAGCTAAATAGTTGAAGTCAGCATCAGAAACCCCTTTGTGGAGATAAACAACAATTCCTTCGACGAGGTTTCGTAGTTGGGAGAGGACGTTTTGCGAGAGCAACGTCCTTTGATCACCCAATAATTCAATATTCTGACAAATTACCTGGTCCGCTTGTTGGATCTGCTCTCTGACAGCCGTCATCTATCATTCCTTTTCGACGTTTTGTGGAGACTAGTCGCCCTAAAACCGTTTTTCCAATCCGAGCTCGGCAGCTTCTCGGTTGACCAGAACAATTTTGAAAACCCACTTTTAAGCCAAAGCCTAAGCTAATTTGACAGACCGTATCGGTTTCGTAGGTACACAAAAAAAAAGACCTTAACAGGCTTATTTGTGAGGAGTGGCCTAGAGGCCACTCCTCACAATTCATCCAGAAGCCAAACGTCGAGCATCCAAATCTTCTCTTAGTTTTGACATTATTTCGGAGCTGCTCCGCAACCCTTCATTGGCTCCTGATGAATAGAACTCGTCAATAACCTGATCCATCTCATCTTCATCATACTCAAACAGCGCATTACCGAATCCCCTTGAAGCCGCCCCGTCCAGCGCAGCCTGATCAACGCCTTCTTCTTTGAACTGCCTAAACCTTTCCCTTGCCTCAGCCACCGCTTCCAACAATGACAGCCCCTCCTTGATCACCAAATCCACATAGTAGATCGGCGTTCGGTGACTCTGCGTCGTACTTTTACCCCGTAGCTTCAATTCCAACGGCATGTACGCCAATAGACCACCAGAAACTGCCTGGTAGTAACTCAGCCTGGCCGCAAGGGTTCGGATGCTGTTGTAACCGGTCGTCCGGAAGATGAAGGTGCCGAGATCATCGTCGTCACCGACCTTCACGTTCAGACGGCCATAAGGCTTGCACAGACCACCTTTGCCGAACTCACACAACGTTGGTCCCGGGCATGGCAAAGACTGCACTCCTGATTGCGTCAGGCGCTTACATGTTTCGCCATTACCAACACACATTGGGCGCCCGCTTTTACGGTCAAACATGGTGTACTCGGCGCGCAGGTTGAGATCCGCATCGTTGAACAGCATGCGTACCGGGATGGTTCGCAGTTTTCCGTTTGGAGCATCCTTTCTGAGCTCCTCGTCCAGGGGATGCAAAACCCATCCGGAGTCTTTCTCCTGAATCTGAGAGGTGATGGTGAACTGGTCGTCTTTCTGTGGCAGCCGGATGCCGTTCTTTTCAACGACCCGACCGATGCTAATACGCCCCAACACGGGAGGCGTGATGGCTAAACCTTTAATCATGATGCTTCTCCTCAGAAAAAGGGCCACGAGGCGATCGTCACGCCCGCGTGGCCAATAGGGGTTTTATGCTTGAATGAGAAACCGCCGACTGCCCAGCTTGGTGAGTGGGTATTGATCCAGAAGATCTGGCTGATCCTTCAGCAGTTGCTTCACGTTGAGCCCAACGGAATCCTTGCTCCGCTTCCAGCTGACGCTGCCACTGGGGAAGGTTGCCTTTGACGCTTCACCCATCTGGCTTTCGATTCGCTGTTTTAGGTGGGATTCGGTGGATTTGAGGCTTTCCATTTCCGAACGGATGGCCAGCAGCTCGTCAAACGCATCCGACAGCTCCTTGCTTTGGCTGAAGTCCAAGGTCTCCCCTCGGTCCACCGGATAAAGGTGGCGCAAGGCACGTTCGGCAGAATCGGTACCGTCAACGGGTGGCGGCGTATCCGTTTCCACGAAATCCCAGAACTGGCGCTCCAGCACATACAGCGCCTTGATAAGTTCCTCGTTCCGGTCAACGCGGTAGATCTTCAGTTCCTGACCACACAGCAGCACGCACACGTCTGCCGAGTGCTTGCCGGTAACCGCCAGCTGATGCTGAACCTGGCATTGGATGTAATCCGGCACGCCCTCTTTCCAGAGTCGTGACCCGAATTCTCCGGCTGTTTTGCACTCGAGGATCTGCACATCTTCATCGGCCACGACCGAGTAATCCAGGTTGGCCAGCATCCAGTGCCTTTCAGGATCTGGGTGCTGCAGCACTGCATTCACCCGGCGCACCTTGCGGCCCGTTTGCTGGCTGTACTGCTCGGCCACAATTGGTTCCAGGATATGGCCCCAGTAGACTGGTGAGGTGGGATCATCGGAGTCCGGTTTCGGCAGGCCCGCATCTCTGCCGGTCTTGACCATCCAGAGTTCCAGTTGGGACTGGTAAGGGTTCATGCCCACTGCTGCAGCGGCATCGCTACTGCCAATGCCCTGCTTGCGGACCTTCAGCCATTCATCCCTGCTGAGGCCCTTGGTGGAGACCAGGCGTAAGGCCGGTCGCTGTTTTTGAATTGTGTTTGCACTCATGCCCATCGTATTGTCCTCCAGACATAAAAAAGCCCGCCAGAGCATCAGGCTCCGGCGGGCTTTATGGCGGTTTTGAGATTTGTGGGGTTGGCTCAGGCCACCAGTGACATGGCCTGCTCTAACGCACGGTTCTTGATGGCTGCGCCGGTTCCGAACCAGGCGGAATCGAGCCGGTGGTCAACGGTTTTGGCCCGGCGCTGGTGATCGATGAATTCCGTTACCGCATTCAACAGTCCGTAGGCTGTACCTTCCGAAGATTCCAGGTTGGCGCCCATACCCTCGCCTTCATACAGACCCAGGGCCTTCGCCATGGAGCGTTCGTTAGTTTTGCCGACACCGGTGCCGGAATCGTCAGTGAACACCTTTAGGAAGTAGTTCCTAGCCTCTGTGGCTCTCACCTTCCTTTCGCTCAGGGTCTTCAGGCGGTACATGAAGTCATCCCAGGCGGAAACGGAGATCCCCAGTTGCTTCTTCACCAGGTCTGCATCGAAGGCCGTGTTGTGCTTCACCTTAACGGCATTGGCCGCAGAGCCCTTCAGGGCAACAGCCAGCGTGTTGTTGCACACCACGCGGATACTGGTGAACTGACATGTCGTTGCCATCGTGCCGTCACACGCGGTGGCCAGCAAGACGTAGGCATTGGTTTGATCGTTGCCTTTGAGCGTGCCGGACTGGCCAGTATGGGCCAACGCCCACATTTTCCGGCCACCTTTCAACACGCCAGCAGTTTCCAGCTCAAAACCAGAGACTTCGGTCAGGTCCCGATAGAACTCCAGGATTTCCTCGGGCTGAACCACTTTGAAACGGTTACCGACTACTGAAAGCGGTGCTTTGGTATCCGACCGGTAAAGCACCTTGGAATCCGGATAAGACAAGATCTCGCCTAGGGTGCCACTAGCGTTAGTGACATAGCGGACAGGGCTTTCCTGGATCTGCCAGTCCAGACCTGCTTGTTTTGCCCAGACTTCCAGAGGCTGATTTGAGGTCAGTTCATTCCCCAGGCCATGCCAGGGGGTTTGGCCAACGTAGGCCATTTGCTCGATTAGGTGAGCCATGGTCGTTCTCCTTTGAATTTACGAATGGGGGGAATTAACGAATGTTGTCTGACGAGTCAGAGTCGACACTGAAGGAATAGCCGCAATCAAGGCAGCGGTGGTTATCCAGCACACGGTCGTCCAGGACATCGCCCAGGATCACGCCAGCGGAGGCACCAGAAGCGCCACCCAGCAGCGCACCGATGACAGCGCCACCAATACCGCCCACGGTTGCGCCCACGGGACCAGCAACGATTCCCAGGGCGGCGCCCGCTTGGGCACCGGCCGTGGCAGCCGCATAGCCGCCGTAGGTACCGGCAGACGCACCGACCACACCAGCGGTTTTCTTGCCATAGTTGTTCTTGCCAATCCGCCGGGACAGGCAGTTGGGGCATTGTTCAGACATTGGGAATTACCTCTGTGAATTGGGAGGGAAGGCACTGTCAGTGCCTGGGTTCACAGAGGTGATATAGGTTTGAGATTTGATTGGATCGAGGGCTTCGTATGATCCTTGAGCTAATTTCAAGCTAAAGTTCAAAAATCCACCTGACACAGTTTGTAACACTTAAACGTTTCGGGATATCTTCGAATTCCTCTAAAAAGGAAAATGCAGATTAAACTCAGTCACCGACCCTAACGGAATTGTTTATGCCTTCAGAAGTGCCGACCGAGAGCCATGAGGTCACCAATCATTGGGATGATGACAAACTGGGAAGGAAAGAGCAGGCAGACCTTCTGACAAATTTCTTAATGGAGCAATACAAATATCGGACGTCTCAATTCGTTCTAAATATAAATTCTTCATGGGGGTTTGGAAAAACATTCTTTCTTGAACGCTGGCGAAAAGACCTTGAGGAGCATAACCACATTGTGTTGGGCTTCAATGCGTGGGAAAACGATTATTCGAAAGACCCTTTGATGTCTTTCTTGTATGAGATCAGTTCCCAACTCAGCCAACGCCTTACTGAAATTGCTCAAGAAAATACCGACGCGCAAGTTGTCAAAAATGCGGATACCAGTCAGGCAGCTAACGAAAAACTCACCGCCTTCCTAAAAAGTAACGGCTTTCAGTTGATGCGCTCATTGGTGACCATTACAACTGGCTTGCAGTTGCCCGATGGTATGAAGTTACCCGCTGATCCCTATGAGGCAGAGAAAGAAAGAAAGAATGCTGTTGAAGGTTTCAAAGAGAAGCTGTCAAACGTAATAAACACCATAAAAGAGCATGAGAATGCTGGAAACAAATATTTCAAAGCACCCTTGTTCATTTTTATCGATGAACTAGACCGATGCCGTCCCAACTTTACGATCGAGCTGATCGAGGTTGTGAAACACATCTGCAACGTCGATAACATTTTCTTTGTTTTTGCCACCGACGGCGATCAGCTTCAAGCATCCCTATGCGGCATGTATGGCCCAGGGTTTGACGCAGAGGTGTACTTTAATCGGATCTTTTCTCGAGAAGTTCACCTCCGCCTTCCTGACAATTATCAATTTGCCAAGGCATTAGCCGGTGAGTACGGGATGATTGTAGGCGAAGATGACCTAAATTCTCTGGTAACTTGTTCAATTATTGAAGATCAACCGAAACACGAATCATTTTTTCGCGACTTTGAGTGGGTCTCTGATGCTTTTGTACTGGACATGCGATCCCAACATCAGTTAGCCGCAACGTTTGACGTCTTACGGAAAACGCGCACAGCGTCGGGCGAGAAGACTTTCACTGTGGGAGCATTGGTGTTGATCCTTCTTTGGCAACGAAAAAAACAGATCTTTAAAGATTTAGTCGCTGCGCCATGGGATTTTGAGAATGCCGAAACACTTGCCAATCGCTTAAGGGATCTCGGAGCATTCGATGCTAGTCGGACGCAGTTGATCGCTTGTCCAACTGAAGATGCTTGGGACTACCAGCAAACTTCGATTACAGAAGTAATGGCGTCATTTCTTTCCCTGTTAAGTGCTGACCGAGATAGAATTCGCGAACTCAGCCGTGGCGTCTCCCACTCATACCTTTTCGTAAACCATATCTGCGAATCTGCCCCTCCACCGAAACGCACGGATCTTGGTCGAGGGATTCCATCACTTTTGAAAATGATCGATCAGATTATGTTGGCCGCGTAGCGTTACACTTCTGATTTGAGGATAACGATTTATGAGAAGACCATCCGTCATTGATTTCAAAAACAATGAAGCACTAATTGCGATTTCTCGTTGGCAGGGGCAGTCTATTCCGGTGAGATTCGCACAAGCACCTGTGCAGGCTTTGCAAATCCATTTTTGTGGGTAATTTTGTGGGTAATGATCAAAAATATATTATTTAAAACTATATAAAACAAAAGGTTATATGCGGTATTTGGGTGACGCCGTCTCCACCAACCAAGAGTTTCAAGGGGTCCAGCGAGACCCACTGAAACGCCCCAAAGCCCCGGAAACGGGGCTTTTTTTATGCCTATTCATTCCATAATGATCCAAAAGCCAAATTACATCCCACTCCTTTCAAACCATGCATCATAAATCCGCTTATCCCATTTGCTCTGGAAGAACGCGATGGCGGCTTTTTGATCGTCCCTGGAGAGTTCATTTCCGAACGGGGGCATTTGGCCACCCATGGGAGCGCCACCCTGGTTGATCGTACCCATCAGCATGTCGAATGGATGATGCCAGGCGTGCCCCGTTCCGTTAAGTGGTGGCGGTGGATAGGAGCCATCCTCCAGCCGTTTTCTCCAATTAAAGGCGCCTTGGGCGTTGGAGCCGTGACAGCTTGCGCAGTTGTCGTCGAATACGGTGGAGCCACGTTCGACCTGGGCCTGGGTGTACCAGCGGCCATCTACCGTCCCGTCACTGCAACCACTGATCAATCCTGCTAAAAGAATTCCAAATGAAATTTTTACCTTACGCATTCAATTCGTGCACCTAAGTTATTCAGTGGTGGTGTTCATCTATCTTCCTTTATGCTTCTTCTCTTAAAAGGAGAGCCTCGCCCCAACGACTACAAACCAATCCTCCGTGCTACCGCCATCGGCCCTGGCAAAATCCGCTGTATCACCGTATTTGCGTTCGTGAACAACACCAACGTAAGGCGAGAAAGCGCGGTCAACAAGGTCGTAGCTCAGCCGTAACCCGGTTTCTGTGGACACCAGGCCCTTCCCTACTCCAATTTCCCGATCCTCGCTGAACGCTGCTGTTGCATCGAAAGTAGCTGTGAGTATCCAGTAATTGGTGAGCAGCAATTCATACTCCGCATCCAGATCAGCAGAAGTGTCGCCGTCCTTGCTCACGTAAAGGTTCGCATCGATTTCAAACCACTGCGGCGCCAGGCCTGCCACACCGAGAACTGCATAGGTTCGATCCGGGCCTTCCGGAGTGTCGAATCGTACCCCGGCCTTTGCATCGAAGAATGTTGATATCGGGATTTGCCCCACCAACTGGTTTTCGAGTTTTTCGTAAGCTTGCTCTTCGAAGGAATACTCCCCACTGGAAAGCCAGCGAGCTTTGAAATTGTCAGTGCCATAAAAGAAATCCGCATCCCAAACACCTATTTCTTCATCACTGTCACTGTAACGGTATTCAAGTTCTTCGAACTGCGCGCCCCACACCTTCAGCGGCTGCTTACGCTGGGTGGTATCCGGCATCCGCTCTTGAGCAGACGCCAGCGCCGGTATGACACTCAAGCTAACAACCGCACTTGCAATCAACGGCATCCAAAGCTTCATACGTCACCCCCAATTTCGCTCGGCTGCTCACTGAATGCGGCCTGAGTGGATTCCGGCCCACCCTCAACAATCACTTTTCGGAACATGCCAGCCGCCATGTGGTAAGTCAGGTGGCAATGGAAGGCCCACTGCCCAGGCGCATCCACTTCGGTTTCCATGTAAACCGTCGTACCAGGCTGCACACTGACTGTGTGTTTGATCGGATTCCATTGGCCAGCACCGACATCGAGAATCGACCACATACCGTGCAGGTGCATGGGGTGCGTCATCATGGTTTCGTTTACAAATTTGAAGCGAACTCGTTCGCCATATTTCAGGCGTATGGGCTCAGCGTCCTCGTATTTAACGCCATTGATACTCCAGGTGTAGCGTTCCATGTTGCCGGTAAGCCGCAACTCGATTTCTCGTGCGGGCTCCCGTTCTTCATAAAGAGGCTTCTGTGCTTTCAGATCGGCATAGGATAGAAATTTGCCGCCATTGGCTGCGGTTGGAACCAGCCCGCTACCTTTAGCGTAAAACGGATCACTTGCACCGCCTTCAGGCATCATCATGGCGCTATGATCCATACCCTCCATATTGGAATGGTCCATATCGGGCATCTCAGCCATTTTGTTTGCACTGCCCATGTCACCGTGATCCATTCCCGGCATGCCGCCCATGTCCGCCATGGTCAATCGTGCGGGCTCGCGCAATCCGGGAACAGGCGCTTCCATTCCTTCCTCTGGCGCCAGCGTTGCTCGCGCATAGCCGGAACGCCCCATAGACTCGGCAAAAATCGTATAGGCTTGCTCGTCCTTGGGCCGAACGATCACGTCGTAGGTTTCCGCAACACCAATACGGAATTCATCCACATTGACCGGCTGTACGTTATTGCCATCAGCCTGGACAACGGTCATTTTCAGGCCCGGAATCCGGATGTCGAAATAGGTCATTGCGGATGAGTTTATAAAACGCAGCCGAATTCGCTCGCCGGGCTCAAAGAGACCGGTCCAGTTCTGTTCCGGACCTTTGCCATTAATCATGCCGGTAAAACCCTGCAGATCCTCAACATCGGCCTGCATCATGCGCATGTCGCCCCATGCCAGGCGTTCTTTCACCGTGCTCAGGAAGCCGTTTTCTGAAACGTCCGAAAAGAACTCCCCCACGGTTTGCTGTTTACGGTTGTAGTAATCCGGCGTTATCTTGAGGTTGCGCATAACCCGTTCGCTGGCGTGCGGGTGTTTATCCGTCAACTGAACCACGTATTCGCGATCGTAGCGAAACGGCTCTCGCCCTTCTGGTTCGATGATAATGGAACCAAAGGCCCCCTCCGGCTCCTGAAAGCCCGAGTGGCTGTGGAACCAGTAGGTTCCCGATTGTGTAATGGGGAACCTGTAGGTGAACGTCTCTCCGGGTTTGATGCCAGGAAAGCTGATCCCTGGAACACCATCCTGCTCAAAGGGAAGAATCAAACCGTGCCAGTGAATAGAGGTCATCTCGTCAAGGTTGTTGGTGACGTTGATAGAAACCTCTTCTCCCTCGTTGAAGCGTAAAGTGGGGCCAGGAGATGTGCCGTTGTAACCAACCCCCTCTTTCACAAATTCCCCGGTATCGATTGTCACTCGGTCCACGGTCAGGTTGTACTCACCCGCTAAGCCAATAGCGGGCAAAAGCAGGCTCAATGCGCCTGCGACAAGGGTCCTCATCATGATCAACTGCTCCCGAACTACTTCGTCGTATTCAAAGATCCCGACGCGCCGGCTATTGAGCGGGCGCGCTAAACTCTTACTTGTTCAAAAGGATTCAGTTGAAATTCACTTCGCCGTACATGCCTGCCTGATAGTGCCCTGGAACGTTGCAGGCAAACTCGATATTGCCCTTTTCGGAAAACGTCCAGATGATTTCCTGGCTCTCTCCCGGCTCTAAAAGCACGCTGTTCGGGTCGTCGTGCTTCATGGACTTGCCGTGCCCCATATCCATTTCCATCATGTCGTGATTGAGCTTGCCGCCCTGAATAGCGCCGTGCTCAACCATCATCATCATTTCTTTTTGATGTGCTTCGTGCATATCGGGGGTGCCAATATTGAATTCGTGCACCAACTGCCCTTTGTTCTGAACGACAAAGCGCACCGTTTCTCCTGGCTTTACCTCGATTTTTTCAGGCTCGTAGTAGTTGTCATACATCTCCACGGTGATGCTGCGGCTGGCGTCCGAGGCTTTACCCGGTTCGCCGCTCTTGGCGCTGTGACCATGCCCACCTCCGTGGGTACCTGCTCCAAGTGCTGCCAAGGGCATTGAAATGGCAACTGCTGCAACTGCGAACTTTGCTAGACTCATCAAATCTTCTCCTGTGGTGCGGCGTAACGTGCGTTCAAAACCTGTGTTTGCCCCGCAACGTGAATGTTGTGCTAAAACGCCTGATACCATCGCGCACGAACCTGAACTCTTTCTGAAAATCCGGATTTATTTGCAGTTCAGGCTCAGTTCAGTTTGATAAGCGACACTGCTGCCGACTGTTTTGACGTAAGAAGGAAGCGACACATGAGACTGCTGCTGGTAGAGGATGATCGACTGCTTGCGGAGGGGCTTTCTAGCCAACTTGAGAAGGCTGGATTCAGTGTGGATATCGCCCACACAGCCAAAGAAGCGGTGGTTTTAGGTGAGCAGGAAGACTACAAGGCAGGCGTGCTGGATCTCGGGCTGCCAGACGGAAATGGCCTGGATGTGCTGAGACGGTGGCGCGCAAACAAAGTTGCCTTTCCGGTACTGATCCTGACCGCAAGGGGGGACTGGCAAGATAAGGTAAACGGCCTCAAAGCAGGCGCGGATGACTACCTGGCCAAACCCTTTCAAACGGAGGAGCTGATTGCCCGCTTGAATGCCATCATGCGCAGAAGCGAAGGCAGGGTTCACTCAACGGTAAAAGTGGGGCGGTTTGAACTCGACGAAAATCGGCAGTGCCTGCAAATCGAAGATGGCACGGAACACAGCCTGACCGGTACGGAATTCCGGTTACTGCGCTGTCTGATGGGACGGCCTGGTCATATTTTCTCCAAAGAGCAGCTCATGGAGCAGCTATATAATCTAAACGAAAGCCCCAACGAAAATATCATCGAAGCTTACATCCGGCGCCTGCGAAAGCTGGTTGGCGCAGAAACCATCGCAACCCGGCGCGGTCAGGGATATCTGTTTAATGACACTGTTTAGAAAGCCTGTTTCCATAAAAGGGGCACTTCTGCTCCTGCTATTACCCGCAGGCATAGGCTTGATGGCCATCGCATGGTTTGTGCATGGATTGCTTCTGGAACGAATGTCCCGGGAATTTGTCGAGAGCCGCCTAAAGGATGAAGTGGCTTTTCTGGAGCATCATATTCGCCAGGCTGATGGCCAGACAGACATGCTCAAGACTGGAGATTATTTTGAGAAAGTATTCCATCATGCTTTTGCTATCCAGTCTCCGGCTCAAACAGTCATATCTCCACAATCCTGGCAACCGTTGCTGAGCCCCATGCTGTTATCGAATGACCAGAACAGCATCAGGGTGCACGGTGCTGAGATTCCGAATGCGCCCTCCGACATTCTCGCCTATCGAAAATCATTTTTGGCAAACGATATACCTTTCACCGTGATCGTTTCAGAAGATATGGGCGCGCTGCAAAACAGCCAAGCCGAACTGCATGCCTGGACAGCAATCGTATCGATTTTGCTGATCTTGTTGCTTGTGGGGATTATCTGGTTCGGCATCAATCTGTCGATGCGCCCCGTGGTCTCGCTCCAAGCTGCTCTCAAGCGCCTACAGAGCGGTGAAATTTCCCGGATAAACGTGGAGGCTCCGGAAGAATTCCGGCCACTGGTGCAGCAACTCAACCAACTTCTGGACTCCCTGGACCAGCGGCTTGAGCGCTCCCGGGAAGCGCTCGCAAACCTGTCTCACAGCGTTAAAACGCCCATCGCTGCCGTCAGGCAGGTTCTCGAAGATACCAGCCGCCCGCTGGAAAATGATCTGAGGCACGAGATGGGATCGCGCCTGAGTGATATTGACCGGCAGTTGGAAGCGGAAATGCGGCGCAGCCGGTTTGCGGGTCCTCAGGTGGGTAAAAGCGCCTATCCCGTTCAGCAAGCCCGCGATCTCCTGTGGATGCTGGGCCGGCTCTATCCCGAAAAGTCGTTTGAACTGTCAACGTCACTCAGCGGCGAGTGTCACTGGCCAATCGAGGAACAGGACCTGAACGAAATATTAGGGAACCTTCTCGATAATGCCGGTAAATGGTCGACCTCGTGCGTTGAACTTTCTCTGACACAAGGAAAAAGCATTGCCAGCATCGTTGTGACTGATGACGGCCCCGGAGTCAAAGCTCATGAAATGTCCAGCCTGGGCCAGCGCGGGTTGCGTCTGGATGAACAGATACCCGGGCATGGCCTGGGACTCGCCATCGTAAGTGAGATCGTTGAGCGGTACGGTGGGAACATAACCTTCTCATGCACTTCCAGGGGATTGAGCGTAGCTGTCGAAATGCCCAGCTAGCCTGCGAGCATCAACTGGATATAGCCCTCCCGATATCACTCTTGAACCTCGACATGACTGCTGAGTTCGGATGTTCCTCAGCATGCTTCCCAGAAGCCGCCAAACGAGCGCCTCCATGGGCAGAAAAACCGGGCCTGGATTGGTATTGGCAGGGTTTTTATGGCACTGTCCCGCGCCAGAATTTATTAAAAAAGGTTTAGTTTATGATTAAGGGCAACGACAAATCAGGCGGAGACTATTCAATAGCTCAGCTTGGCGACCCAGTAGTACTCACGCTCAGCGTTGGTTTTATTGCGCTGTTTGTTGGCTTTTCTCTGTTCGATCTCAAAGGCGTAGCTGAGCTGATTGGTAACGGTTTTGCCTGGACAGCCAAAGTGTTTGGCACTTACTTCCAGATGTTGTTGTTGGCCACATTCTTTATTGCTATTGGTCTGGCTTGTACCCCGGCAGCCAAAGCCAAGATTGGCAACCTTGCCAAGCCAGAGATGAGCACCTTTCGATGGCTCTCTATCATTATGTGTACTCTGCTGGCCGGTGGTGGCGTATTTTTTGCGGCTGGCGAGCCCATCTATCACTTTGTAGTAACACCGCCTGCCTACACCTCAGAGCCGGGCACTGCGGCTGCAGTTTCCAATGCACTGGCTCAGTCCTTTATGCACTGGGGCTTCCTGGCTTGGGCCGTTCTCGGCACCTTGGCCGCAATCATTCTGGCTCACGCCCACTATGTGCAGGGCAAACCACTGCAACCACGCACACTGCTTTACCCGGTATTCGGTGAGCGCGTTATGAGTGGCTGGCTGGGCAGTGTAGTAGACGCCTGCTGCGTAATCGCCATTGTAGCCGGTACTGTTGGCCCCATCGGCTTTCTCGCAACCCAGATGAGCTTTGGGCTCAGCGAACTGTTTGGCCTGACTGATGGCCTGATAACACAAATGGCCATCCTGATTGCCTTGGCTATGATCTACGTGACCTCAGCGGCAACCGGCGTTCACCGTGGCATTCAGTTTTTGAGCCGGATGAACGTGTTTTTGGCATTGGCCATCGGAGCCATTATTTTTGTCTTCGGCCCTACTTTGTTCCTCACCAACACCTACTTCCAGAGCATGGGCCAATACGTTTCTTCCTTCATGGCTATGGCAACCATGACGGCCGATACCGCCCCGGACTGGTGGATGCAGTGGTGGACTGTGTTCTTCTTCGCATGGTTTATTGGCTATGCACCGCTGATGGCCATTTTTGTTGCCCGTATCTCTCGCGGCAGAACCATTCGTGAAATGATTCTGGCGGTTGCGGTTATGGCACCTGTTGCCACTACCATCTGGTTTACCCTGCTGGGCGGCTCAGGCATCTACTACCAGATGACCGGCGTGATAGATCTGACTGAGGCTCTGAACAGCTTTCGCTTCGATATAGCAACTTTGACGGTTGCCCAGGCTCTGCCAGGCGGCGGCTTCATGGCACTGGCTATTCTGGTACTAACCACGGTTTTTGTTGCCACCACCGGTGACTCCATGAGTTACTCCATTGCTGTTGTGAGCACTGGCCACGATCAGCCGAATACTTTTGTGCGCGCATTCTGGGGTTTGGCAATGGCAGGCATGGCAGGCATTCTGCTGTACATGGGTGCGGGGCAGATCAGTGTGCTTCAGCAGTTCATTGTGATCACAGCCATTCCGGTATCTCTGATCCTGCTGCCTTCTCTGTGGCTCGGCCCCAAAGCGGCTTATGCCATGGCGCGGGAACAGAAGCTGATTCCTGAATAAACAATACTGATCAGCAGCCTCGGGAGCGTCGCTCTCAGGCTGTGAAACATTCTTGCTCCTCCCGACAAGCGCTCTGCTTTGCGGGAGGGGCAAGCACATCAGCACCCTGCCCCGTCACACCACGTCATACTGCAACTTCTCCAGAACAAAAGAGTGCATAGCTTGAGCTGCCGGGCTGAGCGTGCGGTTTGCCGCCTGCACCAATCCAATTCTGCGCACCACATCCGGATCACTTAACGGGATAAAGCAAAGGTTAGCGCTGTGCTCCGGGAACGCCAATCGCGGCAGGGTTGTTATGCCAGCACCCGCTTCCAGCATGGCAATCAGTGAAATCATATTGGAAATGTAAAAAGCGCTGTTCTCCACCAACTCCGTAGCCTCAGTGCCCATCAATAGCCGGGATGTTCCGTTCCGAATCAACTTTTCACCCTGCAAGCTGCGCCAATCCAGCGACGTTGCCGCAGCAAAGACATGATCCTTACGACACACCACCCCAACCTTGTCCTCAAAGAGGTGGGTGTATTCCAAGTCATCAGTATTTTGCCAAAGACTGGTTATTCCCAGATCAACCTCACCGTGCGCCACCATCTGACAAACATAGTGGGCGTTTTCATCATGCAAACTGATATTGAGACCGGGAAACTGCTCAATAAACTCCGCCAGGAACGACGGCATAATCCGACTGGCCACCGAGGGCACGGTGGCAATGTGTATGTGGCCCTGCTGCCCACCAGCCTGGCTCACCACATCTTTTGCAGTGCGGTCATGCTGGCCTACCAGATCACGGAACCTTGGCAGGCAGTACTCACCAAACGGCGTTAACTTGTTTTGTGCGCCACGCTCAAACAGGTTCTGCCCAAGGCGGTTTTCCAGCTCACGCACGGCCATTGAGATGGCTGGCTGGGTACGGTGCAATCGCCGGGATGCCCCGTGAAAACTACCCTCTTCCACAACCGTGATCACATAGCGTAACTGCTGAATTTTCAGCTCTGGCAATATTGCACTCACCTGATAAGCACTCCTTATCGCTCAATCTTTATAATTGATTATTTTTATTATTACATCTTGACTAGTATGCATGCATCGTAAATAAGGAGGTCGTCATGTCCACTTCGCATCCGCTTTATATCAATGGCCAATGGGTAACCGGGGCTAGCAGTATCACCAACACCAGCCCGTCTGATCTCAGCGATGTTATCGGCGAGTATGATCAGGCTACCAACGAGCAAACCAAAGAGGCCATCAGTGCCGCCCAAAGCGGTTTTGCCCAGTGGAGCCAAAGTGGCCTTGAGCAGCGCTATAACATTCTGATGGCAATCGGTAACGAGCTGATTGCCCGCCAGGATGAACTGGGCGAGTTGCTTTCCAGAGAGGAAGGCAAGCCTCTAGCAGAAGGCAAAGGCGAGGTTTATCGCTCTGGCCAGTTTTTCCATTACTACGCCGCCGAAGTTCTGCGCCAGATTGATGAGCGTGCAGACTCCGTTCGCCCTGGCGTGGAAATCGACGTTCGGCGTGAGCCGCTTGGTGTTGTGGGCATCATCAGCCCATGGAACTTCCCGATGGCAACCGCTGTTTGGAAAATTGCCCCGGCATTGGCCTTTGGCAACGCGGTGGTATTCAAGCCCGCCAACCTGGTTCCTGCCAGCGCCTGGGCCCTGACAGAAATTATCAGCAGGCAAAACCTGCCTGCTGGCACCTTTAACCTGGTGATGGGCTCCGGTGGCGAAACCGGCGAAACACTGATCAACAGCCCGGATGTACAAGCCATTACCTTTACCGGTTCCCTCGAGGTAGGCCGCAGAGTTGCAGCAGCTACCGTAGGCAATCTGGTTAAGTGCCAGCTCGAAATGGGCTCAAAGAACGCCCTGATCGTGCTTGATGATGCAGACCTCGACCTTGCCGTAGAAGCCGCATTCAACGGTGCCTATTCAGGTAGTGGGCAAAAGTGCACCGCATCCTCGCGCTTGATCGTGACAGAAGCTGTTCATGATGAGTTTGTATCAAAACTGAAGGCACGGCTTGAGCAGGCCAAGGTCGGTCACGCGCTTGAAGAAGGTGTACAGATTGGCCCCATCGCAGACAAGCGTCAGCTGGAATCCAACATGGCGTGGATTGAGCGCGCCAAGGCCGACGGCGCAACACTCGCGTTTGGTGGCTCCAGAGTAGACACCAAAACCGATGGCTACTACATGCAGCCTACGCTCTTCACCGACACCACTAATGATATGGAAATCAACCGGGATGAGGTATTCGGCCCCATTGCGTGCGTCATCAAGGTACCCGACTACGAAACCGCGCTGTCCACCCTGAACGACACCCAATATGGGCTGACAGGCGGCATCATCACCAACTCATTAAAAATTGCTTCAGACTTCAAAGCCCGGGCACAAACCGGCTGCGTGATGGTGAATCTGCCAACCGCAGGTACGGATTACCACGTTCCGTTTGGAGGCCGCAAAAACTCCAGTTTCGGCCCCCGTGAGCAGGGTCAGTATGCCCGCGAATTCTACACCGTTGTGAAAACCTGCTACGTGCGGGCCTGATAAGAGGATGAACTCCATGCTCACCATTGATGGGCTTCAGTACTCCAACTGGTCCCGGGAGATATTCGAGCAGATGCGTGCCGGCGGTGTTTCCGCTGTGCACGCCACTCTGGTTTACCACGAGAACACGCGGGAGACTCTCTCACGGTTTGGTGACTGGAACCGGCGCTTCGAACAACATAGCGACCTGATCATGCCGGTCTATGAAGCCGAGGATATCCAGGTAGCACAGGAAGCTGGCCGAATCGGCATCTTTTTTGGCGCCCAGAACTGCTCGCCCATCGAAGATGACATCGACATGATTGCCGTGATGCGCCGCCTTGGCCTGATGATCATGCAGCTCACCTACAACAACCAAAGCCTGCTGGCCGCTGGTTGTTATGAAGCTGAAGACAGTGGCGTGAGCCGGTTTGGTCGACAGGCCATCGCGGAAATGAACCGTGTGGGCATGATCATCGATATGTCCCACAGTTCGGAAAGATCTACGCTGGATGCCATTGAACTCTCCAGCCGGCCGGTGATTATTTCCCACGCCAACCCGGCTTCGTTTCATCCGGCGAAGCGTAACAAATCAGACAGGGTACTGAAGGCCATTTCGGAAAGCGGCGGGTTACTTGGTTTCTCCGTATACCCCTTTCACCTGAAAGACGGGCCGGACTGCACCCTCGAAAGCTTCTGCAACATGGTGGCCGATACCGCGGATTTGATGGGCATAGACCACATCGGCATTGGCACGGATTTGTGCCAAGGTCAGCCGCAGTCGGTTCTGGACTGGATGCGCAACGGCCGCTGGTCGAAAGAAATGGACTTTGGCGAGGGCAACAAGAACAACGCCGGATGGCCCAGGCCTCTGTCGTGGTTCAAGGACAACCGCGACTTCCCTGCCATTATCGAGGGGTTGCGACAAAAAGGATTTAACGAGACAGAGATAGAGAAAATCATGGGTCTTAACTGGCTGAACCAACTGAAAATCGGTACCAAGCCTTTGTAATGATCCTGAAATGCCAGCATGCACGGATGGCCAAACAGCACAGATAGAGCAAGGTGCAAAAACAACAAAGGTAGGCATCATGAAAAACAACAACATCAAGGCCGGTGGAGACTATTCTATAGCTCAACTTGGCGACCCCATTGTCCTTGCGTTAAGCGTGGGCTTTATCGTTCTGTTTGTCGGATTTTCGCTGTTTGATCTTAAAGGCGTGGCTGATCTGATTGGCGGTGGCTTTGCGTGGACGGCCAAAGTGTTTGGCACTTACTTCCAGATGTTGCTGCTGGCAACCTTCTTTATCGCCATGGGCCTGGCTTGCACACCGGCTGCCAGGGCAAAGATCGGCAACCTTGATCGGCCAGAGATGAGCACCTTCCGCTGGCTCTCCATCATTATGTGCACCTTGCTGGCCGGCGGCGGCGTGTTCTTTGCGGCCGGTGAACCCATCTATCACTTTGTTGTGACACCTCCTGCGTATACAACAGAACCTGGTACCGCAGCCGCGGTGTCCAATGCCATGGCACAGTCCTTCATGCACTGGGGCTTTCTGGCCTGGGCGGTTCTGGGAACTCTCGCGGCGATTGTTCTGGCCCATGCTCACTATGTGAAGGGCAAACCGCTGCAGCCAAGAACACTGCTGTACCCGGTATTTGGTGAACGCATTATGTGCGGTTGGCTGGGCAGTGTGGTGGATGCCTGCTGCGTGATTGCTGTCGTTGCCGGAACCGTTGGCCCTATCGGCTTTTTGGCCACCCAGATGAGCTTTGGGCTCAGTGAGTTGTTCGGCATGACAGACGGTCTCGCCACACAAATGGCCATTCTGGTGGTTCTCGCAATTATCTACGTGACCTCAGCGGTAACGGGTATTCACCGCGGCATACAGTTCCTGAGCCGGCTAAACGTGTTTCTGGCGCTGGCTGTCGCCGCGATCATTTTCGTGTTTGGGCCAACACTGTTCCTCACCAACACCTATTTCCAGAGCATGGGGCAGTACGTGTCTTCATTCATGGAAATGGCCACCATGACCGCTGAGACGGCGCCGGGCTGGTGGATGCAATGGTGGACCGTATTCTTCTTTGCCTGGTTTATTGGATATGCACCGCTGATGGCAATCTTCGTGGCCCGCATCTCTCGCGGCAGAACCATCCGCGACATGATCCTGGCGGTTGCCGTGATGGCGCCTATTGCCACCACTATCTGGTTTACCTTGCTGGGCGGCTCAGGCATTTACTACCAGATGACCGGCGTGATTGATCTTGCCGAAGCACTGAACAACTTCCGCTTTGATGTGGCCACCCTCACGGTTGCCCAATCCCTTCCCGGTGGCGCATTCATGGCGCTGGCAATTCTGGTGCTGACTACCATTTTTGTCGCCACCACAGGTGACTCCATGAGCTACTCCATTGCCGTAGTAAGCTCAGGCCACGACCAGCCAAATACCTTTGTGCGGGCCTTCTGGGGCCTGGCGATGGCCGGCATGGCCGCCATCCTGCTGTACATGGGCGCCGGGCAGATCAGTGTGCTTCAACAGTTTATTGTGATCACCGCTATTCCGGTGTCGCTGGTACTGCTGCCATCGCTGTGGCTTGGGCCCAAAGCGGCCTATGCCATGGCACGAGAGCAGAAACTCATATCCTGATAACTTTGAACACTAGCCTGTAGATATGCCTGTAAGGGCAAGGGTGAGATCATGATTTCAGCAACCTCAGCATCCGCACCACACGACAACCTACGCCCTGCAAGTGAGGTGATGAAGCTGGAACGGCTGGGCAGCATGTTTGCCAGCCGGCTCAGCTTTGTCAGATCGCTAATGCGAAAAATGATCGCTGAAAGTTGGCAGATTACCAATACGGTGTTTGATCTGGATTCAAAGGGCCACGGCCTGGCGATCTACCGCATCACAACACCGGGTAACTACTACGAGTGTGTGATTTTTTCCAGGGATCTGGAGCCAGAACAGCGGTCCGACCGGGTAATAGCGGAAGCATGGGATGTCACCTTTGCCCTGGTTGAAGGCGAAGCAGAAAGCTCGCTGCTGGAACAAATGGCGGCCAACGTACCCTTGCAGGAAGCCGGCCGCCAGCACCCGAGGGTACTTGTGCTCTCACGGGCCAACAGGAGCCTGCGCAATTTCAGCCAGTTTCTGGCGGCTCTTTCTGCGGGAAAACAACCTGATCCTGGGTGGCTAACGGCCGTTGGCTATCTCTACAGAACCACGGCGGTTTATGGCAACGGCAAGTTTGGCATTGCTGACTTTGCCCGGCTTGAGCGCAATCCGGATTTTAATCGTCCATTTGCAGCCCAGATGCTGGCCGTTTACGTGCTACGGCAGTTCTCAGTGGAACAGCTGAATCATCTGGCAAAAGTGCAGTCGCCCGATCGGGCCGTGCCTTTGCACCCGGAGCTGCAACGCTATTTGGGCATTGGCAATTCCACGGGGCTTGGTATGGCTCCGTTTCTTATCAACCACCCGCAACTGATTCAGCAGTGGGTTTACGGTAGGGAGCGCGCTCTGGCCTTTGCCCGTGCAGAGCCTGCGAATGAACAAACCCACAAGGCATTGCGATCTCTGATGGCTCGCGCTCTGAAGCACCTGCAGCAGACCATCACTGAAGATGAAGAACAGACCCTGCGCAATCGGGAAACAGCCAAGTCGGTTATTGAAGTTATTGAATGGCTCGATCGCACGCCAGCGCACCAGGGGCTTTATAAAGAACTCATAAGCTGGGCCGGGAATCACTGTTCCCTGGAAGCCCAGGAACTCATCAACACCATGCTGATAGAGCTGTACCCGGAACTGGTTGAGCCTATTGATGATGAACTGGGCTGTCAGGAATCCATGGATCTGAAGCCCGACATGAAAGCCTCGAAACTGCGCGACCTGATTCACGAGAAGTTTGACTGGGCTCTGAGTTACCGCGAGGACTGCCCGGATGACAACTACTGGTTCTGGTATCGCTCCGTCGAAAAAGAAGAACCCAGGTTAGGCATTCGCGGAACGGAGTCCGGCGCCGAGAAGGAACTGGCCCTCGCGGTTGGCCCACGGATTAGCCGCTGTCTTACAAAGCTCGATGAATTTCTGGAGAGCAACCCGAATGCCATAGTAGTGGAGTTCCTCCTGGCCAACCCGGGGCAAAAGGAGTGCGTACGCCGCATCCAGACCATCGGAGATACACCTTACGGAGAGATCCGCGCAAACCTCTGGCACAGGGATATGAAACCCATGCACCTGTTAAGGACCAAACTGTCATTTTTTGGCGCCAGCCGGTTTGATCCGAAGTCTGACCGCTGGGTTCGCATCACGTTGTTTCAGGGGGCGCCGCTACCCTGTGAGCTGAACGATCCGAGGCTACCGTTACACCAATTGGATGACTGGGGCTTTCCTCTGGAACCTGGCCTCGAAAGTATTGTGAACGACCAGAAAACCCTGGGTGGCAAGCTATGAAAGTGTCATACAACGAGCTGCAAGGGCTCTCCCGAAAAGCATTCATAGGCATTGGTTTTGACGATGGCGATGCCAGCGATGCGGCTGACATGGTGGCCTGGATGGAAGCCCATGGCCTTAATGGCTTGGAGGCTCTGGGCAAAGGTCTGGACTTTCTGCTCAACGAAGACAAATCCCAGCCACCCAAGCTGATCTACCAGGATGCGGATTTGTGCGTTGTAGATGCCCAGAACAAGACGATTCTTGGCCACGCCAGCCTGGCAATTGAGCTGGGCTATGCAAAGTGCCGGGCCAGAGGCCTCTCGGTTACCAAAATTCGCCACTGCCATAACCGGATGCTGATTGTGGGATACCTTTCCCGCATCGCCCGCCGTGACATGAGTGTTACCGCATTCTGGCGCAACTCTCACGAGCCGTTGACGGAAATTCTGGTGAGCTTTAAATCAGGCGAGGCTGAGCCAGAGATATGCATGTACGGCTTGCCATCCATTCCAGATGACACCGAGCCCAATAACGGCATAACACTGGTGATGGTGAACCACGTAGACCTTCTGCCAAACCTTAAGCCCGAAGCGCCAGCAAATGACCTGATTTTGCAAAACCGCGCCGCAATGCTGGACTGGCATGAACGATCACTCGTTGATGGCATCGAAGTAGACACTGTTCTTTGGGAGCGACTCAAAGTACTGGCAACGAAAATGCTGGTGGAAGCTTCCGACGATTCACGTCAGGGCGCAGGCGCCGGAACAACCGATAACGACTAAGGAGTCACTGATGAATCCATATCCGGTTAAAACAGACTTACCTGCTTCCAAGTCCCCTCTGGCTTGGGCAACCGTGGGCAATGGCATGCTGTTTACAGCACAGATTCCCATTGATGCAGAGGGAAAGGTTGTGGATGGTGGTATTGAGCCTCAGATTATCCAGACCCTGGCCAATCTGAAGCACACACTGGAAAGCGCGGGGAGCCGTGTATCCGACCTGACCCAGGTTGTTATATACGTGACCGACCGGGAACATCTTGCTGTGGTGAACCGGGTATATGCAGATTTTGTATCCGAGCCTTACCCCAACCGCGCCGCCATTATTGTGTCCGGGTTTGCCCGTGAAGAAATGCTGGTGGAAATCCTCGCGTATGCGGTTGTACCTTAAGCCACGAACACTCATTGCCATCACTGCTCTAACTTTTCTGATGATAACGGCTCGTAAGCTTGCTATCGTTAGCCCGTATCGAATGTGATCTGCTCCCCTTACTCGCTCTGGCATTATGAGGGGGGCTATCTTCAAGGATCCGGGTGTTATGTCCAGTAAAGCCACACAATCCCAGAAATTGCTGTTATTCAACCTGTCCGGCAAGCGGCTATTCGGGATTGGCACACTGAAAATCCGCGAAATACTGCCCTTCAAACCGCTCACCAAAATGCCTCACAGTCATCCCGCGGTTGTAGGAGCAACGAGTTTCCGTGGTTCAGCCGTGCCGGTTATTGATATGGCTGCGGCCGTTGGTTATCCGGCGTTAACCGCAGACGAGCAAAAAACGTCGACCATTATTATCACGGATGTTCAACGCCAGGAAACAGGCTTTCTGGTGCGTAGTGTGCAGAAAATCATCGAGACAGACTGGAAGAAGGTGACGTCCCCACCGGCGATGCTGGGCGACAGGGCATTTATTACCGGCCTGCTGAACGTGGATGACGAGATTGTTCAGCTGTTGGATGTTGAGCTTCTGCTGGCGAACGTATACCCCGATTCGCTGGAAACCCGCGATGTTGCGCTCACAGACGTGCAGCGCGAAGCCTTGAAAGCCCTGAACATTCTTTTAGTGGATGATTCCAGAGTTGCTCGCAAGCAACTGTGTGATGTGCTCGACGCCAAAGGCATCCCCTACCAGGTCACCACCAACGGTGACGAAGCGCTGAAAATCCTGCTGAACGATAACGAACTCGGTAGACCGGTCGATATTCTGGTGAGCGATATCGAGATGCCCGGTCTCGACGGCTACGAATTGACGTTTAACGTTCGGGACAGGGCTACTCTGAAACAGCCATTCATCATTCTGCACACATCCTTGAACAGCCAAATGAGCCTGAGCTATGCCAATCAGGTAGGCGCAAACGAGGCCTTAACCAAGTTTGATGCAGACGAATTGCTAAACGCCATGCTCAGAGGCTGCCCGCCCAGGCAATAGGAGAATGACCGGATTATTCTGCTTGGGGTGGTTCAGCCTGAAGATGATTAACGGGCATCCGGTCTTCTCCCCAACTACGATAGACCCGTGCCATTACCCGCTTTAGCTCTTCCTCACCAACATCCGCCGGTTCACCCCGCTCAAGTGGATCGAAGTGGAAGATGTATAGCCGGGAGGTAAACTGCTCGAACGGCAGAGACGCTTCTCCAAACCGCTCCCCCATGCCTTCCGTGCTCACGTGCACATCATCAGCCCAGTTTTGGCCACTGTCGTTATTTGGGTTGTAGAAATACGCGCGCATCTCGCCTTCCGGATCCAATGCTATCCGCAGAATGGTAATCGCGTGCCAGCCAATGAAACGTGCGGCCCTGTCGGTTACGGCAATCCCTGCAGGCTGGGGGTGTATCAGAGGTTGATTGCCATTGTAATAAGGGTGGTAACTGGCATAGAAATGCCTGATGAACCCCTCGAGATCCTGCAGGTTACCGGTAGCGACATCCACATTGATGGCAAACCCTCGCCCGGCAGACCAGCCATGGAATTCCGGGTTTACCCACCGGTGCGGGTCGCCCTCACGCCCTATGCACATGCGGCCCATCTCCCCGTATACCCGGTCAAGGTGGGGCACCACAACCAGCGAGACCGGGTCGAGATCCAAGGTCACTTCCGAAGCAACACCACCAAGGCTTTGCGTTGAAGAAACCGGCTGCCCTTCAAAATGCATGACAATTTCGTTGTCTCTGGCCGCCCAGGCAACCATCTGCAAGAGATAGTCAGGGTCGTTGTAGGCCCACATGGACAGAGCTCGAGCAGACTGACAGGTTGGATTGTTACCCTGCCCCACGCCCAAAGGCTGCCCCAGCATATTAAGCACACCCTGGATCAACCAGGCGCCTGCCTGAGGTTGATAGCCATAGGCAAGCTGCAGGCGTTCACGGGCCTCTGGGCAAAGATTCAATCTGGCTTGGCGCCAGAGCGCGGGTGCCACTGGGGGCTGATAAAGAATGCCCCGCTCCAGCATCAGTGCAAGGCCATACAGCCCCTGCGCTGTCTCAGGAAAAACACCTTCAGTGATGAGGGCATACACCAGTTCCCGGTAGCACATCATGCAATCGCGGCCGGTACTTGAGAGCCCCAGGGCTTCGCTGAGCAGGTAATCCTGCCCCTCCAGTATGTAGCGCACAAAGCAGGCATGGTAGGGCGACACCAGGCCGGTATCGTGCATGGAACGGGCAAAGCCGGTAGCTTCATTCTGCAGCGTTGGGCCATCCATGGATTCCAGCCGCTGCTGGTACACCACAATACCCGGGTCTTCGCTGCACGCCCGAGTCGGCCCGTACAAGCTGGATATGAGTCGGTCCGCACCACGTCCCGCGTTGCCCAGATCGACATTGGGCTCAGCCCTGCAAATGGCAATCTGGGTAATCATCTTGCGCGCGTCACCCACCTGAATCGGGCGCTGCTGCAGAATGCGCCAAATCTCCTCAATCAGGCTATCAATAACGTGTTCGTAGCCAATATGCTCGGCCACGTGCTGCACAACGTGCTGGCTGATAAGTGCCAGCTTGCCCTGCTCACGCTCCGCCTCGCCGGCCATACCGAACAGCAGGCCAAGGTTAATTGCCAGAACCTGCGTCAGGTAGTCCCGTGCCTGCTCAGCAGACACCAGAGGATGCAAATAGGCGCCCCGGACAACCGCCAGCAAACGAAGCTCGCTAAGTGCTTCGATTACTACCGTATCTGCGTTCGGGCTTTGCAAAGAGTGGGTGGTTAAGGAGGGGAGCAAGGTGGCGGGCTCTGCCCAGTCCGAACCTGTGAATACACCGGCTTTTTCAAGGCGCTCTGCGCGCGCTTCAACAAATGCGCAACCTTCCGGCTGCACGAGTATCTGGCGCACAAGTTCGAATACAAGGGTGAGCTTGCCAAATCTGGCCAAACTCTCGCTTTCGTCCAAGGCACGGATAGCATCATCCAGCTTGTGCGCCAAACCATGCAGATCCGTTGCCGGACCTGCATGGTCAGATGATTGATCGTTCAAACGATGTTCCTCGGGGCTTGCACCAAACCCCTTAGATGTTAGTGCATCACCCGATTATACATAGATATCCCGATCGCCCTGATGTTTCAGCGATTATCCGTTCAACTTCAGGGTAGAGAGCGTTCTTTCTCGTACTTTCGCCAGCAATTCACCGTCATTCACCAGTGACTGGCCGTAGGAAGGCACCATCACCTTCATGCGCTCCTGCCATTCAGGTGTCTGCATGCTCTGTGCAAAGCAGCGCTCAATAACGCTGATCATTGCATTTGCAGCTGTCGATGCACCAGGGGATGCCCCAAGAAGAGCCGCCAGGGTACCGTCTTTCGAGGCCACGATTTCAGTCCCGAACTCCAGTTTCCCGCCACCGCCTTCAGCCTGCTTGATTATCTGCACGCGCTGACCGGCATTCCGCAACTCCCAGTTTTCTTCCTCAGCTTCCGGGAAGAAGTTACGGAGCGCTTCCACACGGTCGCTGTGGGACTGGAAAACTTCGCCGATCAGGTAGCGGGTAAGATCCATGTTGCTCTTGCTCACCGACAACATGGGTTTGAGGTTGCTGGTGCGCACCGAGCCAAACAGATCGAAGATGGAGCCTTGCTTGAGGAAGCGGGTCGTGAAGCCGGCAAACGGGCCAAACAGCAGTGCCGGTTCGCCGTTGATTATACGGGTATCCAGGTGCGGTACCGACATGGGCGGTGCGCCAATGGGTGCCTTGCCGTATACCTTGGCGTGGTGCTGTTTTACGACCTCAGGCTTGCGGCATACCAGCCACTGCCCGCTAACGGGGAAGCCACCATAGCCTCGGGCTTCTGCAATGCCGGATTTCTGCAACAATGGTAGCGCACCACCACCGGCACCCAGGAATACAAAGCCGGTTTCCAGCTTTGTGAGCTCACCGGTGTGCTGGTTTTTAACCCTGACTTTCCAACGGCCATTATCGCGCTGGTCGATGTAATGCACCGGGCAGCTCAACATCAACTCAAAGTTGGGCTGACTTTGCAGGTACTCAACCATGCTGCGGGTAAGCGAACCAAAATCCACATCCGAGCCATGGCGAATGCGGGTTGCAGCAACCCGCTGCATTGGGTCCCTGCCTTCAACAACGAGAGGCATCCAGCTTTCAAGCTCTCGCGGGGACTCGGTGTATTCCATTTCGCGGAACAGGTGGTGTGCGCTCAGAAGTTCATAACGACGCTTGAGAAAGGCGACATCTTTTTCACCCCAAACAAAGCTCTGGTGCGGCGTACGGTTTATGAACTTTGATGGCTCGGGCAGCATGCCCTGCTCTACCAGATGCGACCACAGCTGAAGCGAAACCTCATATTGCGCATTGATCTGGAGCGCACGCTCGATCGCTACATCACCGTCTTCGGTCTCGGGCGTGTAATTCAGCTCGCAGTATCCTGCGTGCCCCGTTCCTGCGTTGTTCCATCCGTCCGTACTTTCATGGGCAACGTGATCCAAACGCTCCAGCATGATAATTTTCAGGGACGGGTCCAACTGCCTGAGCATTACGCCGAGGGTGGCGCTCATGACACCACCTCCGACCAGCACTACGTCTGCCTGTTTAGCGGCCATTGGTTTTTCATCCTAGCTAGTATTGAGCCTTTCGCCCCTTCAAGATTCAAGAAGAGGCCTGACGGGCGCGGGCAAGTCGCGAGGTAAGTGGCGCTGCCTTGGGCGTCCGTTTTGAATGAGCGCGTAATTATCCGGGTTTTCACAAAAATATAAATTGTGATTATTAAAGAACCCGGACCTGTGCGTAAATTGCACGTTAGTTTAACGGTTGTTAGCCCTGCATACGAACGGTGGCTTGCGCTGAATCATAGGTAATAATCCTGATGTGGCTGGCGGCAGGCCGCCGTGAACCTGTGATCACGCCAGCTCATCCGAAAGGGGCTGACCTCAACCGCACATATGCGGTATCTTGCACACCTTTCCGGTGCTTGCGCCTCTGATTACACAGAGCGCTCATGCACCTGCTTTTCAGATGCAACATGACTGGGGCTGAATCTATGGTTATGGCTATTGGCGCAATTATCGCCGGCCTTGTATTACTGGTCTGGAGTGCAGACAAATTTGTTGAAGGCGCTGCCGCCGTTGCCAAGCATCTGGGCATGCCCGCGCTACTTATCGGCATGGTCATCATCGGGTTCGGCACATCTGCACCCGAGTTGGCCGTATCCGCTATGGCCGCGGCCGATGGTAACCCGGGGCTCGCCCTGGGCAATGGCTATGGCTCCAACATCACCAATATTGCGTTAATTGTTGGCCTTACGGCCGTTATCGCACCTATCGCCGTGCACTCCCAGGTAATCCGCAAAGAACTTCCCCTGTTGGTGGTCCTTACCCTGATTGCCGGTGCGCAATTACTGGATGGTGAACTCTCCAGGCTGGATGGCTGGATACTCCTGGGTGTGTTTGCTGTGGTAATGGGCTGGTCGATCTTTCAGGGCTTACGAGGCAAGGGGGACGCGCTGGGAGGAGAAACCGATGCCCAGCTGACCGATAATCTGATGCCCATGAGATCCGCCATAATCTGGCTGATCATTGGCCTCATTCTCCTTGTTGTCAGCTCCCGCCTGCTGGTCTGGGGCGCAGTTACTATTGCCCAAAGTCTTGGTGTGAGCGACCTGGTAATCGGCCTGACCATCGTAGCCATTGGCACATCGCTGCCGGAACTGGCCTCAGCTCTGGCCGCTGTAAGGAAGAACGAACATGACCTGATCCTGGGCAACATTCTCGGCTCAGGCATCTTCAATACGCTTGCGGTTGTGGGTTTGGCTGCGGTTATTCAACCGCTATCGGTAGAACCGGAGGTCCTTTACCGGGACTGGACGCTGATGCTGGCGCTAACGGTTGGCCTGCTGGTGATGGGTTTCGGAATGACCGGTTGGCGCAAGATGATCAGCCGGTTTGATGGTTCTATTCTTTTGCTGGTTTACGTTGCCTATACCGGCTACCTGCTATCAACCGTTGTTGCTGCCAGCGCTAGCTGACAGCAACTGTCGTTGCTGCTGATGATAAACGACGCTCAATCGCCCTCTTTGAACACCATGGCAATGGAGTTCAGGCAATAGCGTTGCCCCGTGGGAGGCGGGCCATCCGGGAATACGTGTCCGAGGTGGCTATCGCAACGGGGGCAACGTACTTCCGTGCGAGACATTCCCAGGCTTGTATCCTCAATGTAGTGAATATGTTCCTTGTCGAATGGCTGAAAAAAGCTCGGCCAGCCAGTGCCGGAATCAAACTTTGCGCTTGAACTGAACAACGGAAGATCACACAGCCGGCAGTGGTAGACCCCAGCCAGCTTGTTATCCAGCAAAGTGCCACAAAATGGATGCTCCGTTCCATGATCCAGCAATACCTGACGCTCTTCTGGCGTCAGGCTTGCGGCTTTCTCTTGAATCTGTGCCTCTGTAAGAGGTGTCAGGTCATAACCTGCAGCAGAACTGCTCATTACCTATCTCCTCAAGCCAGGTTGTCGTTGGAATCGGTGTATTCCGGTTTTAGTCGATCACTGAAGCCCTCAACCAGCTTTTCCATTTTGGGGGCGGCAACAGCCATGATGTATGGCTGGTACGGATTCCTCGCCGCAAAATTCTGATGATGTGCCTCAGCCGGATAAAATGCTTGCAGAGGCTCCAGTGTTGTTACAACAGGGTCAGGATATACCCCGGCTTCATCAAGCTGACGAATGTAGGATTCCACCACCCGCCGCTGTTCCGGTGTTTCATAAAACACCGCAGAGCGGTATTGCGTACCCCGGTCGTTACCCTGCCGATTCAGCTGGGTTGGATCGTGCGCCACCGAGAAAAACACTCTGAGTATCTCCCCGAAACTAATCTGGCGGGGGTCGTAGTGAACGTTCACAACCTCTGCGTGGCCCGTGGTGCCCGAGCACACAGCGTCGTAATTGGCTGTATCTGCTGATCCGCCGGCATAACCGGATTCAACCCGTGTAACGCCATCCAGAGCCAGAACCACTGCCTCCACACACCAGAAGCAGCCACCGGCAAGAACCACTCTCTGCTCACTGTCTCCCGCTGGCAGATCCTGCTCCGGCTCCGGGAAGCGGCTGCGAGGTACTGTCAGGCCTGGAATGCTGCAAGATGATGTCATAATGACCTCTGCTAGTAGTGTGCGTGTCTTTACCAGTTTACTGATTGTGGCCGCAAACAGATCAGTTTATCAATGTTCCCCCATCAATCGCCTCCGCCCCGTGTCAGCTTTAGCGGGTCCATAAGCTCTTCCAGGTGCTTTCGGGCAAGACCACTTCTCTCTTCTGCAACATCAATAACCGGACGACCCGTTTTGTATGCTTCCTTGGCGATCTCCGACGCCAGGCTGTAACCAATCTCCGGGTTCAGTGCTGTTACCAGCACCGGGTTGCGGCCCACGCTGGCATTCAGCGTGTCTGTGTTCACAGTAAAACCCCGGACGCTCTTGTCCGCCAGCATGTTGGTTGCATTGCCAAGCAGGCCAATCATGTCCAGCAGGTTAGCCCCCAGAAGCGGCAGCATAACGTTGAGTTGAAAGTTACCAGACTGCCCTGCGATCGCATTGGCGCTGTCCAGCCCCATTACTTGTGCGCCCACCATGGCCACAGACTCGGGAACTACCGGGTTTACCTTGCCGGGCATGATACTGCTACCGGGCTGCAGGGCTGGAAGGCTGATTTCCGCCAGCCCATGAATCGGGCCACTGTTCATCCAGCGCAAATCGTTGGCAACTTTGGTTAGAACGATGCCCATCCCGCGCAATTGAGCTGACAGCGCCACCGGGCCATCCACTGCACTTATCCCTACAAACTTGTGCTCCATGGAACGGAACGGGTATCCGGTGTTGGCTTTGAGAAACTTCACAAACTGACCGGAAAACTCCGACAAGGCATTCACGCCGGTACCTACGGCAGTGCCGCCCTGAGGAACGGCAAGCAGTTCATTTGCTGCAGCATCGAGGCGCTTCTCAACCGCCAGCAGCTGCTCGCGCCAGGTGCGCAATTCCTGCCCAAGGGTAATCGGCATGGCATCCATAAGATGGGTGCGGCCTGTTTTCACCTGTTCAGAGAACTGGGCTTCGCGCTCGTATATTACGCCGCACATATGCATGAGTGCGGGAATGAGCCGCTCCCGAATGCCTATTACTGAACTCACGTGAATAGCGGTTGGTATCACATCGTTAGAGCTCTGGCTCATATTCACATGATCGTTAGGGTGCACCTCTACGCCGTTTCTGCCGGCAATGGACGCAATCACCTCATTCACATTCATATTGGTGCTGGTACCCGAGCCGGTCTGATAACGGTCAATCGGGAACTGGTCAGCAAACTCTCCGCGAATGAGCGCTCGGCATGCGTCGGTAATCGCATCGCAACGGTTGTTATCAAGCAGCCCCAAACTGGCATTGGCTTCCGCAGCGGCCTGTTTAACGTGGGCAACCGCCGCAATAAAAGCCGGCGGCATGGGCTGACCACTAACCGGGAAGTTATCAACGGCACGCTGGGTCTGGGCGCCCCAAAGAGCGTCTGCCGGCACGTGGACATCGCCCAAGCTGTCGGTTTCTGTTCTGTACTCGCTCATCACTCCCTCCTATCCATCCGTTTACGCATCAGGTTATGCATCTGTATGGCACGACCGCGTTAGTGTATCAACTAAAGCTCGGCATATTTTCTCAAGATAGAAACGCCAATGCAGTCACATAACCCCAACGAACAGCGGACTCCAGGCACGTTTGTAGGAAATTCCTACAGCAAAGCGTGCCGGGATTGCTAATCTTCTTGTCAGGCGAGATTTCAGGACTGCACCCACAATGGCCATTACGGAAGAACCACACATTTTCCTTCGTTACGACTGCGAAAATGCGCGCAATATTTTTGAAGAAGAGCTCGGTAACGACCTGCGCATTGATGCATTTCCAACGGATCAAGCCGCTATCTCGGCCCTGGAACGCGGCCCAGCGTCACCCAACGCCTTGTTCATTTTAGCAAGCCAGTCGCCAATCCAAGCCAGCCCCCCGCTGCTGGTGCATGCGCGAGATACCCACCCCGACCTGTTGAAAATCCTGATCAGCGATACTGTTCCGCTGGACATGCTGGTTTCTTTGCTGGAACAGCGACTGGTTGATCGCTGTTTTGAACAGCCGGTGGATCCGGACCTCATACGCTCCCACGTTCTTACCTCCGCGTTGGCCAGCAAACCCGGTTTGCCCGGCAGGGTTTCAGTGCCTGCCGCAGAAGCACCGATCGTCCTGATCGTGGATGATGAATCGACGGCCACAAAGTACCTTGCCCGCCAGTTGGAGCGCATGCAGAACGATTTTCGTGTGCTGTGCGCCGACAGTGCCGAGCAGGCTCTGGAAACCATCCAGTCACAAAGTGGAACATTGGCTGTAGTAATGACAGACCAGCGAATGCCGGGCATGCAGGGCAAGGAACTCATCGATGAACTCAAACAATCACACCCGGCAACTATCCGCATCCTCACCTCGGCATACGGCGAAGTGCGCGTAGCGCTTGATGCCGTGAACGAGGGGGAGATTTTCCGATACCAAAAGAAACCCTGGCGGGCAACGGAGTTGTTGCCCCTCTTTCAGGAGGCCGTGTCCCGGCACCTGACCTTGGCGTCAGCGAGGGAAAACACATTATCTCAACTGGAGCGCCAATTTTCAGAGCTACGCAAACAGCGCCGTGCACAGCTTCTGGAAAATCTTTCAGACTCTGTAAATGCCGCCGCTGGCGCACCAGCCATGTCGCTTTTTTTGCAGGCCCTGGATGCCATCCCTTGCCTGGCAGCCAACTCATCACACCTGAGAGCGAGCCTCGAAACCAACCTTGAGAAGGACCTGGTTCAGCAATTTGGTGAACAGGTACAGCAGCAACTAACACGGTTGCAAGTAACCGCTTCTGCCAGCACGAAGCTTGACGAAGCGTCTGTTCGCGCTGCATTGCAAAGCGCCGGGCTGGCCAAAGATGAACGCTACAACGCAACATCAACACTGTCAGTGCTCTGCCAGACGCTCACAACGCTTTTAGCAGCTTCCGGGCAGGACTGGCGCAATCTGGAACTGAGCCAGTCTTCTGACAATCAACTGGTACTGGCCAGCACAGTTCCGCTGAAGCTCTATGCACACCTGCTTGCACCACTGACGAGGCTATCCCGACCACTACTGGAGCAACAGGTGGCGCTTCTCTTGCTTGTCGTAACCACGTACCAGCTGGGGGGCTGGCTACAGATCAACGGCGCGGCCCAGTCGTACGAGCTTGTGCTTTCCTTGCCGCTGGCTAAAGCAACGGTGGTCTGATGTCTCAGAGTAACCGCAAGCTAAGGCTTTACGTAACCATTGGCCAGCGACTGTTTCGGGACAGCTTGCTATTCCAGCTCCTGTTGCACAACGAAATTGATCTGGTGGGTGAATCCGAAAGCGGAATCGACACCTTGAAAAATCTGGAATCTGCCCGACCAGGCGTCTTGATTATCGAAGAGAATTTGCCGGACAACGATGGCCTGACCATTGCTGAGCATGCACTGAGCGAACACCCGACCATTGCGGTGTTACTGATTTCAGATACCCCGGTTAGCGCCAACAGGCTGGTGATTTATCTGGAGGCTGGCATCAAGGCCGTTGTATCGAAACACCAGCCCATTCAAGATCTGGTTAAAACTCTGTTCTACATCCGCAACGGGCAAGTATATGTGGGGGCCTGGCAAAAGCCGGACGCGCCATCGCAAGGTATGCTGAATGCCTACAATGCGCTGTCAGGCCGTGAGCGAGAGGTCGCCCGGTTGATAGCCAGCCGCACTCCCATCAAGGATATTGCCGAACAGTTAGGTGTGTCCTGCAAAACAGTGCACTCCTACAAGGACAGAATTTTCGTCAAGCTCGGGTTCGAGCGCCTGCCAGAACTGATCCTGTTCATGAAACGCCACCACAATGGAGCCGCGGCATGACATTGCTCTCCGGCATGGATCAGGTTCGACAGTTGCCAGCACACCAGCAGCGACGTTACGAGCGCTTCTATCGCAGCCAGTCCCGGTTCCGGGTGCTGCCACTTTTTGCGGATGTGTCTCTGGGCATCACCTTTATCGGGACTCTCATATTCCTGTCTGGGCTTGCCCTATCGCCCACAGCGCCGGGTATTAGCGGTACTCACCTGTTTTACACCGCCGTTCTTGCAGGGCTGATAGCCGCTCACCGCTTTACGGGGCTGCGACGAGCGTCTCCTTTGATTGTCTATCTGGTGTTTTTCCACATGGCACTGTTCAGCTATTTGGGTTACATCGTCACCAGTGCTTCGCTGCCCCCTATCGTGGGCCTGCTTCTCTTCATAAGCTCCGTAGGGATCATCACCCTGTCCATGGTCCATACCATCATCATACTGGTGATTAACCTGGGCCTGTTGACGGTGGCTACTGCACTGGCTGTACCGGCCAGTGACTTTGGCAGCGCGCTAACAGCAATACTCACCAACTGGCTGGTGTTGATGTGCCTACTCATTGCCCCTGTATCGGCTCACTTTTTTCGCATGTTCTTGCGCAATCTTTTAGCCCTGCAATTCCTGCTCAAAGATCGCAACCGCAAACTATCTCGGACCTTGCATGCACTGGAGATAACCGAAGGCAGGCTGGCCCAGGAGCAAAAGCATCAGGCCCTGAGCCATATGGCAAAAGGTCTTCTGCATGAAATCATGAACCCGCTGAACTGCGCCAGCCAGGCCGTGGACTACGCCAGTGCCATCAACCGGAACAGCGACTTGTCAGAAGCACTGGACGATGCGGCACTGCACCAGAAACGCATCGCCGACATAGTGTCTGACCTGATCGATTTCTCGCGGCCAGAGCCGGATCACGATATAGAAACAGCCGATTTGGGCGCTCTCTTTGAAACGGCTCTGCGCTTATGCAAACACCAACTCAGGGGCACGGATGTGCGTCTTGGCATTCCGGCAAATATGTCGGTGGCCTGTTATCCGTCGGCGCTGACCCAGGTTTTTGTAAACCTGTTGCTGAATTCGGCATCCGCACTGGAAAAGGGGCGGGCGTCGCGGCGCATCGACATAACGGCTACGCCAAAGGCTGAGAACCTGACTATAGGCATACGGGACAATGGCCATGGCATAGCACCCGAGGACATTAAACGGCTGACAGACCCCTTCTACTCAACCAACAGGACGCCGGACAATCTTGGCCTCGGGCTGAGTATCTGCCAGACCATCATGCGTCACCATAACGGCCAGATGGAGATTTGCAGCGAGCCAGGTGAGTGGACGGAAGTTATCCTTACTCTGCCTCAGTCACCACACTAATACCGGAAAAGCACTCTCAGCGTGAACGCATTGCCAGTCGGGTCTGGTGCGAGGATAGTGCCCTCCACCTTTGGTACCAGCCAGTTCAGCCGAAGCTGAAACTGGTTACCCAGGTAATAGTTTGCCCCGACCAGCGCAATCGCCGCTCGCGCGCCTAGATCCCGGTCCTGCAAGTCGACCGCACTATAGCGAGCCACCAATTCAACGGCCCCCGCCGGCCCCGGCGAATCGGGGCCCTTGAACTCACCGTGTTTGTATCGGCGGTGGTCATTGGTGAGGAAAAAGCCTGCTTGCAGGTAAGCACCGCTAAACCGCCAGTGCTCTCCGTTCTCACGTTCAACCTGCTGCGCCATCGCCTCACTCACCACAGTTAGCCGCCCTGACGACCAGGCTGCTTCCAGCCCTCCCAAGGTAGTGTGCCGGGCCTCAAAGCGCGGACTGCGCAGGATATTGTCAGCACTGAACACCTCGCCTCTATCTTTGACCTGAAACCGAGCGCCATTCAAATCGCGCCAGGATGCGGCGATGCCGAAATGCAGTGTGTTCCGATTATTCTGAACGGGAGCAACGGTGTAGCGGCCCGTCACTGCCCGGGTCTCCTCCCCCTCCGGTTCTTTGGTAAACACGCCGAAAAACCAGGTGTTGGCTTTATTCAATTGCCCAATCGCCAGGCCTTGCGAACGACCTGGCGCAAAAGCCGATGTCACCATCGAGCGCTCACTGGTGCTGATGTTGGTATAACCAGTAAGACGCTCAAACCCAAAAGGCTCTTTGAAGCGCCCCAGCTTTGCCTCAAACCCGTTCGCGCCTTGGTATTGAACATACGCATCACCCAGTTCGGTTTCCCCGCGGTTACCCCGAGCCTTGTAGCTTCCGTCTATTTCTGCAGCCCAATTGCTTCCCCATTCCATTTCAAGTTCCAGTTTGGCGTTGCGCACGATGCCTCTGGTGGTATCAGGGTCGCCCTCTTCATTATAAAAAGGCCCAAAACGGTCAACTCCGGCGGCAATATACCCACCAAGATCCAGTTCCAGCGGGTCAGCCCTCAACGCTGATGGCGGAAGCAAAACAACCAACGCCAACCCTGCTATCAGCCAGGTCCGGTGGAGGTCAGCAAGCATTGTGCCCTTCCAGACGAAAATGCATGCGGAGCATAGCGGTATCCCGCAGATAGCTGATGGACACCACATCTACCCGAAACACATCCAGCCCGGTTCGCTCGCGCAAATCTGCAATTAACACCGCTTGTTGCCGGGCATGTACATTCTCGATTTTTTCGTACTCGACCTCTTTTTCTCCGTGCCGGGGTAGCAATAGTCGGGTTTCAAGAACCCGTGCCAAAAGAATAATCAGCAGGTTCAGCCCCGCCAGTTCGTAGTGCTGCATAGTGCCCACTGCCGCCAGCAGTGCCATGGCAATCACCAGAAAGAGATAAGTCATTTCCTTGATGCCAAGCGCCTCCGTTCGATAGCGCAACATTGAAAACACTGCGAACAGACCGAACGCAAAGCCCATGGTCACCGTAACCGAGTGCAGTAACGAGGTAACAAGAAAAACGCCCACCCCAAACAGAATGAAAGAGGCCGCGTTCTCCCTGTGACGAGAAAAGGCGTAATAGCACCGAATCAGAACAAATACGGAAACCGTGTTGATGATCAGCCGGATCACAAAATGGAGATCAACTGCCGATTCCATAAAGACTCCTTAGCAACGGCTTGAAACGATTGGTTTTTAATTGAGACCCATAAAGCAGGCTCGTGCCCACGCAGTATTTACTGAATGCCACCGGGCGGCAGCCGTGCCTGGCCAGGCTTTGCAGCATGGGGGAGCACCCTGAGTGACGATCATGCTTTACTTCCACAATGGCCACGCCAGGCAGGTCAACAGACAGGGTTCGGTCGGGGGAGTGGAAGGCAAGCTGAGTGTCTATCGTGATCCGCTCAGGGTTCTGGGTGCTAATAAGGGTAATGCGCTGATAGGACACAAAAAGAGCCGGCTGCATCCCTGCAACCGGCAGGCCTGATTGCTCTTTCAGAAACCTTGTGGCCGAGCCATCCACGAAGGATTCAAACGTAACCGGCACCCGTGTTTTTACCGTGCGCTGGCGATTGGTTTTCTTTTTCACTTCCAGAAACATGATCTTGCTATGGCGATAGTGCCTTAGCCGAACCTTGAGCCGATTGAGCTTGCCGTTATGGTGGTCCAGAAACAGGCGCCGGTCCGGGCTATCAAAATACAGGGTGTCGTAGACAAAGCGCCGGCATCCATCCATATCCAGTATCGTGTAGGCACCTCGCAGGCCCTGCAGGCACTGCTCCAGAGCCCCAGGCCGCACCACAAACTTGGCATCGACCCGGTCCATCAACGCAACCCGCATCTGGTCGGCCAGGCCGTGGCCACAAAAGCCTGCCAGAGGATTGAGAACAGCCATATTCATTGCACATCAGGCCCATACTCAAGTGTCGCATCCAGCGTCAACTCAACATCGCCTGCGCTGGCACCTGTGCCAACCTTGATGAAAGTGACCTTGCCCTTTGCCCCAAGAGCCAAGGTGCGCACATCGCCAGGCAGACTCTCATCCACTTCGAACAGCAAGGCGTTGGTGGCAAAACCATGAAATTCATGGGTGCCTGGCACATAGTCTGATGCTTCGATAAACAGTTGCAGAACGTAGGGCTTATAGGCGTTGCTTGCATCCACACCAATAAGCAACAAGCTAATAACTTCCGGTGAGGACTCAGTGTCCACGGAGTAAACCAGACTATCCACACCGAAGGACGCAAAGGTCAGGCTGGCCGTTACAGGTTGCCCACTCGGCAGATTGAACTGGAAAGCTCCAGTATCCGTGCCATTCAACGCAGCCACTCTGCCGGTTAAAGGTGTGGTAACCGGCGCACTGCAATCGGGCCGGGTATCCGCAAGCCGGTATACCGCACCAGAAGGTGGGTCTTCCGCCAGCGCCTGCTCCAGTGCAACTCTGCGAGGCATGCGATAACTGTCATCTGCGGGCTCACCCTTGCCCGCTATAAATGCTTTGAGGCTGGCCACACTGGCCTCAGAGATACCCGTCAGCACCCGAACCTGCTCCAGTTCCTGTAGCAATTGACTCTCGTTCCACTGGGTCGCCAGCAAATCCTCCAACTCAGCTTCGTATTGAGCCCGGTATTGCGGAAGATTAAACAGGCGGTCTGCCAGAGAAAAGTTTCTGTAGAACACCCCGGTGCCCGGTTTCAGCGGGTGCTCTCCACGAAAGGCGGTATCTGCCCCCCAGGGAATGAAATGGAAGCGGCCATCAGCCGGGGATCGATAGATATGAAAGTTATTGGCGTTGCCGGTAGCGGAATCCCAGGCACCAATAAGGGTTTCAACGGCCCAGAAGCGAATAAACTGATCCACATCCACCAGCTGCGGCAGCACGTTCATCAATTGGTCATCTGGCAGCGCCAGCGCATCGGTCACCGATTGCAGATCACTGCGGTCGTTTTCCTTTTCGTTGGTCTTCTTCTCGAATCTCTGGCTTAACCAGGTGCCAAAATCAGAAGTCTGTGCCTCATATTGATTGCCGTCATCATTACCAAAGGCACGGGCAAGAAATGGCTTTTTGATGGGCTCTACATTGGTAAAGATGCCAAGATTTTGGCCGTTCACCCGAACCCGGGCGTAATTACACCGGGGGGCTGCAATGCCGGCCTGACGAAACTGCTCGTAAGCCAGACATTGGCGGGCATTGGATGGATCCTGACGGTTGTTGTTCAGGGTCATCCGGGAACTGTTCTGATAAGTTCTGCCATCCCAAAGGTCGTTAAAATCCAGTTTTAGGGAGGGGATGCTCGGGCTGAGCGAGCCGATATAGCCTTTCTTGCGAACCACCACATCCTTCATGGCAACACCATCGATGGTGACGCTGGCTGAAAACTCGGTGTAGTCGTAATCGGACAGGCACTCTCGCGCCGTACTGGCCAATGTTCGGCCTTCAGCTCGGAGCTGGTCAAACTCGCTGGCGGCCATGGATATATTAATCTCCAGCAACCGGTTCGGGGCGTATAGATCCCCATCGCCGCCCAGGTTTACTGGCTCTCTCGGTGCTTCGAAATCAGATGGGCTGGACACCTCTGTATCCCCACCACACCCGGCAAAAAACAACACAGGCATGGCCACGACCAAGTACCTGATTGTTTTAAATCTACTGCCGCACAAATTCGCTCTTGCTTTCATCTGCTTCCCCCTCAGATGTTTGAAATCATTCCGGTATCAGGGCCGGTTGGGGGCAGTATTCCGTGGCAAGAGCGTAGCTGTCTGTAAGAAGGTCTTACGTGGGGCTGATCAAAGGAGTGAAATCAACACAAGCAGGCCCATGCATGGGCCTGCTTGTTATGGCCGGCTTAGAAAAAGCCCAGCGGGTTGATGTCGTAGCTGGTCAGCATACACTTGGTCTGCTGATAGTGTTCCAGCGCCATCTTATGGGTTTCACGGCCAATACCGGATTTCTTGTAACCGCCAAAGGCTGCGTGTGCCGGGTAGGCGTGATAACAGTTCATCCACACCCGGCCGGCCTCAAGGTTACGCCCTACCCGATAAGCTCGATTGGTGTCGCGGGTCCAGACGCCCGCACCCAGGCCGAACTCGGAATCGTTGGCAATCGCCACAGCTTCCTCTTCGGTTTTGAACGTAGTCACTCCTACAACCGGGCCAAAGATCTCCTCCTGGAACACCCGCATCTTGTTGTCGCCCTTGAACAGAGTGGGCTGAATATAGAAGCCGTCTTTGAATTCGGCACCCATTTCTTCCTTGAACCCTCCGGTGAGTAGCTCGGCGCCCTCCTGCTTGCCAATCTCAAGGTAAGACATAATCTTGTCGTATTGTTCCTTGCTGGCCTGGGCACCCACCTGCACATCCGTATCCAGCGGGTTACCACGTTTGATGGATTTGGTTCGCTCAATTACCTTCTGCATAAACTCTTCGTACATATCTTCCTGCACCAGCGCTCGAGATGGGCAGGTGCACACCTCACCCTGATTGAAGAACGCCAGAACCAGACCTTCCACACACTTGCTCACGAACTCAGGCTCAGACTTCATAACATCAGAGAAGTAGATGTTGGCAGATTTGCCACCCAGCTCAACCGTTGACGGAATGATGTTTTCCGCCGCGCACTTAAGAATGTGCGAGCCCACCGGGGTTGAGCCTGTGAAGGCAATTTTGGCAATGCGCTTGCTGGTTGCCAGCGCTTCACCCGCTTCGATGCCGTAGCCGTTAACAATGTTAACGACGCCCGGCGGCAGCAGGTCACCGATGATTTCCATAAGCACCAGAATACTGGCGGGCGTCTGTTCTGCCGGCTTGAGCACCGTACAGTTGCCGGCCGCCAGGCAAGGGCCAAGCTTCCATACAGCCATCAGAATCGGGAAGTTCCAGGGAATGATTTGCCCCACCACTCCGAGGGGCTCATGGAAATGATAGGCCACCGTATTGTGGTCGATCTCGCCCATGTGCCCTTCCTGGGCGCGGATGCAACCGGCAAAATAACGAAAGTGGTCTGCTGCCAATGGAATGTCAGCATTCAGGGTTTCACGTATCGCCTTGCCATTGTCCCAGGTTTCTGCGACAGCCAGCTTTTCCAGATTGGCGTCAATGCGATCAGCAATTTTGAGCAGAATGTTAGAGCGTTCTGCCGGAGAGGTTTTGCCCCAGGCGGGTGCAGCCTTGTGCGCAGCATCCAGAGCCAAATCAATATCTTCAGCGGTGGAACGGGGAATCTCGCAAATCACATCACCAGTCACCGGCGTTATGTTCTCGAAATACTCACCTTTAACCGGAGCAACCCACTCGCCACCAATGTAGTTTCCGTAACGGGTTTTGAAGGAAACGACGGAGCCGTCTTTTCCAGGTTGTGCATATATCATGGTCGTCACCTTTTGTTGTGGTTGTGAATGACAACGCGGTCATACGCGTTTACTCATTCACTGTAGACCTCAAACAACAATAGGTGAACCTCCGGGGAGTTCTGACAACTCCTGCACGCAGTCTTCAAGAAACTCCTGGGGGTCTGTCAGAATTGCTTCATCTGCAACCACACCGAACTGAACCTGCCCGGCATAGCTGACAATGCTGACTCCAAGCCCGATATCGCCTGCCTGAGGCACCCAGAACATCTGTTCGGTTATTCGGCAACCGGCAATGTAGCGCGCCTCCCGTGTACCGGGAACGTTGGAGACCACAGCACTGGCTTTGCGATAGAACATATCCGATAGTGGCTGGCGCAATGCTTCCGGGATAAGAGAGGCACAGGCCGCCAAACCCCAGGCTATGCCGGGCTGCCAACTCTTTTTGAGGCGACGGGTTTCCTGCTTGATGCGATAGAGCCGCTCCAACGCACTCTCACCATCGATGGGCAGAGGGACAAACACAGTACCGAAATAATTGCCAAGTGTTCCCGGCTCTGGTTGCAGGTCTTCCGGCAGGCGGCTGCGAATATCCACAGGAACCGCAACATGCAACATGGCGTCGTCCAGTGCCGGTCCAGCAATTCCAAGGCGGGGTCGAACTGCTGCCGCTACACAACTGAGCAAAACATCATTAATGGTGACATTGGTCGCCTTGGCAATTGACCGAAACTGGTCGAGAGGGACTGGTTCCGACCAGCGACAATGGCGCTGGCCCAGTAACGGCCTCTTGAGATCTGACGGTGTATCCTCCGGCTCAGCCAGAAAATCACTCATCTCATTAACCAACTTCAAACCATTGTGAGCCAGCTTCTCCAACCATTCGCTGCAGCTGCCCCCCTGAGTTTCCGATTCCGGGCTCTGGTTATCAGTACCCGCATCAGAAGCCAAGTCTCCGCTAACCAGTTGCTCAAGCCGGTCTTTGGCCGCGGATACCCAAGGGGAAAAGCCTTCCGTTTGCTGCACGCCATATATTGCCGGGTATTGCTGTGGCGAAGCCGAGCACAGGCGATCAAAAATACCCGTTAGAGAAACGCCATCGGCATAGCAGTGGTGTATTCGAAGTAACAATGCGGCGCCGCCCTCAGCATTAGGCACCAACCAAAACTTCCATGGGGGGCGGTAGGCAGGAAATGGCTGATTAAGTCGCTCTGAAACCCACTCCTGCAGAGACGTTTCCGTGAAGCGATCAAGCACCACATCCAGATGGTGCCGGATATCAAAAACCGGATCTGGCTCCCAATACCACTCTGGCGCACGTTTGACCGGCATATACCGGAAGCGCTCCCACGCCATCCAGTAAACCTGCATAAACTCCCGGAGTCTGGGCGCAGTAAGGCCTTCGACCCGAAACATGACGGTGATAGTCATAGGGTTTTTGGGGGACTCCAAGGCCAGCCAGGCGGAATCCGCAGGCAGCATGAGGTGCGTTTGCTCGTGACTCAAACCCGAACATCCCCGGAAGTGGTGAAGTGAAAAACACAGAGTCGGACATTGTGCCAGACATACACTACTGGCTCCACAAAGCTGCACGGCACCCAAGATTACAAAATGTTACACATATATATACCTTCACCCTATACTGGTTATAAGGCTTGGTGTAATAGTTATTAGCATAAGGTTTCGACTGCCTATTGGCCGCAGGCATGCAAAAACTGCGTTACCAGCGCCAATAAAGATCAGAGCGAAGCGATGTACAACAAGGTTACCAGCACAACCAAGGTCAAATGACCACACTCTAAAAACAGGCAACTGCCGTGCTGGGAGGAGATGCAGTATGAAAGCAAGCCACATTCGCAAGCTCATCAGACCAATCGACAGCGCCTATTCAGAGATGTTCTCAGGGCGCGTATACCGTGTTGGCGAAGGTGCAGTGTCTATTCGCAATCACAGTGGCGAGGCCGAACATACCGTTATTGGCGTTCATGGCTTTCTGGAAAATCATTGCTACTTCACTCAGACCTATGACGCACCAACAACAGAACTGATCCTGCTTACCTGCAGCAATTATCACATCCCGGTGAATGGCGTAACGCCGGAAACCCCCGAATGGGAAGTTCCGATCAAGCACCTGGAAGGCACCATTGAATACGATGCCTGCATCTTGAACCAGGCGCTTTCAAACTTGCCCAGCACCCGAAATGTGCGCATTCACGGCCATTCCCGGGGCGGAGCAGTGACGCTGGAGGCAATAAAACAGCGCCCGGAGCTTTACGAAAACGTTGAAGTGGTTCTTGAAGCACCGGCACTTCCCCAAGGCAAAATCAGCCCTTTAATATCTGCTCTTCTGGAGCCTGTCAGCCACGGTATGTGGCCTTGGCTGATCCGCCTGATCAGCAACGCACCCGCGTCTGCTTACGGCCAATCCTTCTTCGGGAAAATGAACCCGCGTAAAAAGCAGTTGCTGGCCAGTTTGTTTTACTCTACACGTGACCAACTGACGATTGTTCGCAACATAGAGAACATACTGGACTGGATGCAGCGCACCGACACCAACGTGTACAAGCACGTGCGCCACGGCACCTTCCTGGTTCCCGGTGTAGACCGCATACTGGATCGGCAGGCCATGCTTGCCAGCGCACGGCAGAGCCCCACCACCATGCGCATTATCGAAACAGGCGCGCCCAGCCACTTCGTAACTCTCGATAGCAAAGAGTGGCTGCCGGGTTTTGAGTCTTTGGCCGCTGTTGCTCAAGGCTAGGGCTAAACACCTCTGCTCATGATGCAGCGCCCGGCACTTGGCCGGGTTTGCTGCACATAGAGCTCCCCTTCGGTAAACTGTCCGCTTCTAAGCAGAACCACCGGAGTTGGCACCATGTATCGTGAGCGCCTTGTTGGCACAGTCGTGCGCTCAGAAAGCGCCAGCCGCCTGCAGAAACTTTTGCTGGAATATCACGATTTCCGCCTCCACAAGACGAATCACCGGCTGCTCGATAACACATTTGTTATCGCTGACTGGCAGGCTGGGCGCCTGAAGGCGACTCATCAGGATTTGTATCAGCACCCTGGCTATCACGAAGGCCTGGAGTTTCTGCTAACTGACCTTTACGCACCCTCGAGCATGACCCGCCGCGACGACAACATAGATCGGGTGTTCCCGAAAATGGTCAAATGGCTGCCGGATCAACAACTTGAAGTACTGGCCGGACTGGTGGAGCTGAACCTGATTACCCAGCAACTGGATCTTGAGCTGGCGGAGCTGCTTGATGAGCGCCGCATCCCTGCACACCTGGTCACCGCAGAACACTACTGTGACGTTTACCGTGCCAGCCAGAAACTGGAACAGCGCAGAAGGCAGGTTGTGTTAGTCGCCGATGTGGGGCAGCAGCTGGATCGTTATGTGCGCAACAGAACCCTTGGCTGGCTGCTTGCAATGAGCCGAGCGCCCGCGGAAATGGCCGACCTGAGTGATCTGCACAACTTCCTGCATCGGGGTTACTCTGCATTTCGCAAAATGGACAAGGTGGACTTGCTGATTGAGCGGCTGGTAACCCGTGAACAGCGGGTTATGGAAAACATTCTCAACGGCCACCCTGAGCCATTTGCGCTCCCGGGTGACCTTTGATCGATCAAGCCTTCAGAATCTGATCAAGTTGGCTGTGAATTTCCTGTTCAATCCTTGATTTGAAAGGCCGTAGCAGTATACCCAGCTCCAGGCGCACATTGAGGTCGTTGCTGGTAATGTTCAAGTGCCCTTTAACGCCCGAGCGTTTGAACTTGAGCTGATCACCTTCCCACTGGTAATTGAGCTCAAACTTGCTGGAAAGATCCTTGGCAAGCGCTTCTGCAGCTTCACGAGCATGTTCTTTATCAAGAGTGTGGGCGCGATGTACATCGATTACGGACATGAATCAGTTTTCTCTTCAAAATTGAACGGTTTTACAGTGTAAGGCGGTATTAAACGTGCAGCTACCCTTGTAGCAACTCCGTCAAGCGTTAGAATACGGGGTTCAGATTCTGACAGGACATGCCCCATGAGCGAGCAACAAACGCCAACCATTCCCGGCAACAGCCAGGACGACGTTACACACTTCGGATTCCGCAATGTGGCCAAGAGCCAGAAAGCCAGCCAGGTAGCCGAGGTTTTTCATAGCGTCGCAGGCAAATACGACCTCATGAACGACCTTATGTCCATGGGTGTTCACAGGTTGTGGAAGCGCTTTACCATCGAACTTTCCGGCGTTCGCCCGGGGCACCAGGTTCTGGATATTGCCGGTGGCACCGGCGATCTCACCATGAAGTTCTCTGATCTGGTTGGGCGTGATGGCAAAGTGGTTCTCGCCGACATCAATGCCTCCATGCTGCAGGTTGGGCGCAGCCGCCTGACCGATCGCGGCTACGCCGGCAACATTGAGTACGTGCAAGCCGATGCAGAGCACCTACCCTTCCCGGACAACAGCTTCAACGCCGTATCCATTGCATTTGGCCTGCGTAACGTAACCGACAAGGATCAGGCTCTGCGGGACATGATGCGAGTGCTCAAGCCCGGCGGGAAGCTGATGGTGCTGGAATTTTCCAAGCCCACCAACCCGCTGCTGAGCAAGGCTTATGACACCTACTCGTTTACAGCCCTGCCTCTGATGGGCCAGCTCATCGCCGGCGACAGCGAGAGCTACAAGTATCTGGCCGAATCCATCCGCATGCACCCGGATCAGGACACGCTCAAAGGCATGATGGAAAACGCGGGCATGGTGAACTGCAAGTACTACAACATGACCGGCGGTATTGTTGCCCTGCACGTGGGAACCAAACCCTGATGTTTCCCGGCCCGACCCTGCTTACGGCGCTAACTGCCATAATCGAGCGGGCACTGAACCACGCGCTTGAACTGGACCCCGCCGGCCAGCAGGCGCTGCTGGGCTCTCTTGAAGGGCCAGTACAGTTCCGCATTACCCACCCGATTTCTCTTACCTGCTCACTGCACAGAGCAGGCAATCGGGTGCAGGTGCGCAGCCAGCCAGTTGAAGATCCCGCATTGGAAATCAGTGGCAAGCCCCTGGCCTTCGCAGCGTTGGCCACCGGTGATAACCGTGTATTCACCGATAACCGGTTGAGCGTTACCGGTGACACCGCCCTGGCACACCAGTTCCAACGCGCGCTGGACAAGCTGAACCCGGACTGGGAAGCGGCCATGGCAAGACACATAGGCGACGTGCCGACTCACTTCATCGGCAAGCGTATTCGCAACGCCGTCAGCTGGAGCCGACAGGCATTCGGCGCTCTGAACGCAAACATTGAAGAATATGTGCATGAGGAAAGCCGCGCCCTGCCCGGCCGCCGCGAACTGGAAGCCACGTTCGAAGACATAGACGCCCTGAACCTGCGCACCGAGCGCCTGGCAGCGCGCATAAGCCAGATTGAAAGCCGCGGCACTACTGACAAACCGGAGACTCCGTGACCCGCCTGCAACGCCTGATTCGCATTTCCTGGGTATTCTGCCGCTACCGGCTGGACACGTTTTTACCAATAGCGGAGCTTCCCGCACCGCTGAAGGTATTTTTTCTGCTGGCGCCCTGGCATCTTTTTCCGCAACCAAAACTTAGCCGCGGTGATCGCCTGCGCCTGGCCCTGGAAGAGCTTGGCCCGGTATTCGTAAAGTTCGGCCAAATACTCTCCACCCGCCGCGATTTGTTACCAGACGATATGGCGGAATCCCTAAAGACCCTTCAGGACCGCGTTCCGCCCTTCTCCAGCGACGTTGCCCGCAACATTATTGAGGGGTCTCTTGGAGCGCCGGTAGCTGAGCTATTCAAAGAGTTCAGCGCAGACCCGCTGGCCTCGGCTTCCGTTGCACAGGTTCATGCGGCTACTCTGCTGAACGGCCAGGATGTTGTGGTGAAAGTACTGCGCCCGGGTATTGAGAAAGTGATCCGGCAGGACCTTGCTCTGATGTACCTGATGGCCAACTTGCTGGAGAAATACTGGACAGAAGGCAAGCGACTGCACCCGGTAGAAGTGGTGGCCGACTACGATTCCACCATTCATGACGAACTGGACCTGCAGCGGGAAGCGGCCAACGCAAGCCAGTTGCGCCGCAACTTTGAAGGCTCCTCGCTGATCTACATTCCGTTTATCGACTGGGACTACACCCGCAAAAACGTGATGGTAATGGAGCGTATCTACGGCATTCCCATTGCCGATGTTCCCGCACTGGAAGCGGCTGGCGTAAACCTGAAAGTGCTGGCTGAAAAAGGCGTCGAGATCTTCTTTACCCAGGTATTCCGGGACAGCTTCTTCCACGCCGATATGCACCCGGGAAACATTTTTGTCGACGTTTCCAACCCCGCAGACCCGAAATACATCGCCATCGACTTTGGCATAGTGGGCACCCTGGCGCCGGACGATCAAAGCTACCTGGCGCGCAATCTTTTGGCCTTCTTCCGCCGAGATTACCGGCAAGTGGCGCAGCTTCACATTCAATCTGGCTGGGTACCACCAGATACAAGGGTAAACGAATTCGAAGCGGCCATCCGCACCGTATGCGAACCGATTTTTGAGAAGCCCCTGAAAGACATTTCCTTCGGTCACTTCCTGCTACGCCTGTTCCAGACCGCGCGACGCTTCAACATGGAAGTGCAACCACAGCTGGTTCTACTGCAAAAGACCCTGCTGAACGTAGAGGGCCTTGGCCGCCAGCTGTACCCGGAACTGGATCTTTGGAGCACGGCCCAACCTTACCTGGAAGGCTGGATGCGCAAGCGGATAGGCCCAAGCGGCCTGATAAAATCCCTGCAAACCCACCTGCCCTCATGGCTGGAACAGTCCCCTGAAATGCCCCAACTGGTTCACGATGCTCTACTGCAATTGCGCAGCGCCGGCCCCACCGAGAAACAGAACCAGGACACCCTGGCACTGCTCCGCGAACAACAGCTCAGAAGCGACCGCCGCTGGCGCCGGGGGATTGCAGCGATAGCACTGGTTGCCGCAGCTGTTATCGGAACCCAGCCAGAAGCCCGTGAGTGGGCAGAACACGCGCCAGTGTGGTCTTGGGTGTTGCTTGCTGCAGCAGGGGCGTTGGTTTGGCGTGGCAGCCGCTGAGAGCGACCATGGGACTCAAGCAGGTCAAAGAGAATCTATTAAGCACCGACTATCCACAATGGCAAAACCTGCTCTCTACCGCGGCTTTCCTGATTATGGTCACAGGAACTGCGTTTGCTTGGTTCTACACCTATTACACATCGCCCAATGCAGCATGCCACAAGGGTTTTCTCTACCTCACGTATGCGTGGCTATTTATTCAGTGGGTCGTCATCGGCTATCTTTACCAATCCAAAGACATTCCGTCATTTGCCAGAGATGCGATAAAGGTTTTGATCTTATTAGCGAATGTCTGGTTCGGGCTTTTCCTGTTTTCTTTGCAGCCCTGCGCTTAGCTGGCGCTTGGTTCCTGGCGCAAAAAGTTTTCAAGAGGCAACAATGGATAATGACCGGTGGGCGCAACTTATGGGTACCTGGGGCTTTGCCCCGCATCAGGAAACCTATGATTCCCTGATCACCGCCTATTCCGGGAAGGGCCGGCATTACCACACGCTGGAGCATATCTCAGCCTGCCTTCGGCATTTGGATAACTGCTCGGCCTTGCTTGACCACCCGCGAGAGGTGGAGCTCGCATTCTGGTTCCACGATGCCATTTACAAGCCTTTATCCAGCAAAAATGAACTGGAAAGCGCCGATTGGGCAGCTTCGTTTTTGGCAGAGTCCGGCGCAAGCGCTGAGGAAATCGATCGTGTTCACAGGCTCATTATGGTCACCGAGCATGATGCACCTACCCAATCCCGTGACGAATCGATTCTTGTGGATATTGATCTTTCGATTCTGGGAACGTCTCCGGAAACCTACGAGATTTTTGAGCAAGGGGTTCGCAAGGAGTACCGGCTCGTGCCTTCGTTTATCTACCGAAAGAAGCGTGCCGCTGTGCTCCGGGGATTTATGGAGCGCCCGCAGATTTACACGTCCGGGATATTCCCGGAAGCACGTGAGCGCCAAGCCAGGGAGAACCTTTCAAATGCGGTGTCCAAGCTGGAAGGGCGCGCATAATCCCGGCACCCTCCTGTGATCACAGGTACGCTTCAGCGCTGCCAACGCAGCTAGGGGGTTAACACTACCTTGCCTATATTGGCACGGCTTTCGATGTAGTCGTGGGCCAATGCGGCATCCTCAAAGCTGAAGGACTCGGCGATGGTGGGATTGATCCAACCCTCCTCCACGCCTGCTATGATTTTGCCCATCCACACACGGATCTTTTCAGGCTCATGCCAAAGCCGCCCCATATTAATTCCGAATACAGATTTGTTTTCGTTCATCAAACTGATGGGGTGGAAAATGGGCATCATCACTGCGGTTTTCGCCAGCGCCAACTTGCTGCCAATGCCATTGCCAGATGCGGCCGATATTCCGAACATCGCCAAGCGCCCGGACGCACGCAACGCCTTGTAACTCTTACGCCAGCTCTCTCCACCCAACGGGTCAAGAATCAGCTCAGCGCCTTTGCCATCAGTCAGGTGCATCAGCTCTGTGTACCAGTCGCTATTTCGGTAATCTATGGCGTAGTTAAGCCCGCGAGACAATAAGTATTCATGCTTTCCAGGGCTGGCTGTCCCAATGGTGGTGGCACCAATGTGTTGTGCAATATCCAATGCGGCAAGGCCTACTCCACCTCCCACATTGTGAATCAACACTGTATCTTCCGGTTGCAGTGCGCCGCAAATAACAAGGGCTTGCCATGCGGTCAGGTAGTTCACGGGGATAGCTGCAGCTTGCGCGTAGGAGAGCCGGCCTGGTTTCTCGAAGATCTGGTTGAGCGAAACAACTACCTGGGAGGCATGGCCGCCAAACCGGGTCAAAGCCATTACAGGCTTACCCAACCACTTTTCTTCGACACCGTCGCCAATGGAGTCGATCACACCTGACACTTCATACCCGGCCGTAAAGGGAAAGCCTGGGGCATCCTGATACAAACCTTGGCGCGCCATAATATCGGCAAAATTCAGCCCCGAGGCTTTAACCGAAATTCGCACCTCACCTGGCCCAACCTCCAGGCTTGGAAACTCCTTGAGTGCCAGTACACTGCTGCTTCCAGCTTTAGGTATGATCACACGTTTCATAGAGGCTCCGGCATCGTATTCCAAGTATTATCTTTGTTCATCGGATATGACATAGTTCGAGAAAACGCTAGGAGTTATATCACAAGCATGTCGTCACTAGAGCTTAGAATCCCACCTCCCGCAGTTGCCGCTATTGCGGCGCTTATCATGTGGGGCATGGATTTGGTGACACCGCCACTCCAATTTCACGACACCATTCGAGTCATTGCGGCCACCTCAGTCGCACTACTTGGCGGCTGCATAAGTTTGGTTGGCGTTATCTCTTTTCGCCGAATGAAAACCACCATCAACCCAACCAGACCGGAAAAGGCATCTCTGCTGGTAGCTTCCGGAATATTCAAGGTTACGCGTAACCCCATGTACGTGGGCATGGTGCTAGTGCTGATTGGTTGGGCTGTCTTTCTTTCCTCTCCCGGAGCATTGCTCGGCCCTATCGGGTTTGCGCTCTATATAACCCGATTTCAGATTATTCCGGAAGAACGCGCTCTCGATGCGATCTTCGGTTCAGAATATACTGCGTACAAGGCACGTGTCCGGCGCTGGATTTGATTTAAACGTGTAGCCAAAAAACCTGACCCAAAGCAGATAAACTATGGATTTTTCGATTACATTTTTTAAATTGTTTCTTTGGGGAACGTACTTCTCGCTCCCGATTCTACTTTCGATCTGTGTTTCTATTATTGCTCTCGGATTGTTTGTTGGCCGCCTGGAGTCCTGGGGAAGGTTCGATGCGCTTTACTGGGCGTTTATAACGGCCTTTACCGTTGGCTACGGAGACATGCGCCCGTTGCGTAAACCCTCAAAAGTACTCTCTATCGCCATTGCCTGGTGCGGGATTATGCTAACAGGCCTGTTTGTGGCACTTGCTGTTAAAGCAGCATCTATCGCGTTTGAAATTCATATTGATCCCGAGGTTTTGAGAAGTGTCGGCCAAGGCATAATTGATTAGCCTATGCGAATGACCAGGCCAATATTCTCGTAACCTTTTGCCCCTGCCTCATCTCGATTTCCCGTACCTCGGTCGCCCCAAGCTTGCGCATCAGTTTGGTGGAGGGCTTTACGTTCTCGGCTTTCGAAACCAGGCTTGTAAACCAACGGCATTGCACTGCAAATAGCTGGCTCTCTTTTATCATTTTTTTAAGGAACATCTGTTCGCCGCCTTTGCACCATAGTTCCGCTTCCTGGCCACCAAAGTTCAGAGCTTGCGATGCAGCCCCGGGCTTTGTCTCACCCCGGTTGCGCGCAAGGTTTTTCAGCTTTAACTGACTGCTCTTGAGTGCTTCGTCTTGTGAAGCATGGAAGGGGGGATTGCACACGCTGACATCAAAAAACTCTCCTTCCCGAATAATTCCGTCGAAGATCTTGTGCCTGTCACTTTGCATGCGCAGGGTGAAACGGTCTTTCAGTATGGGGTTGTTGGCGATAATGCGGGCAACGTTTTCAAGCGACTGAGCACTTATATCACTGCCAACGCAATGCCAGCCGTACATTTGGCATGCCAGTATCGGGTATATGCCATTAGCCCCTGTGCCTATATCGAGCAAGGTTATGCCGGTTTGGGTGCTAGCCTGATTCGCAAATGGCTCAAGCTCCCCAAACAGTTCAGCCACGTGATGAATGTAATCTGCTCGCCCCGGAATGGGAGGGCAAAGCGCGCCTTCCGGAATATCCCAGCCAACAATGCCGTAGTAGTGTTTCAACAGGGCGGCATTCAGCAATTTTACTGCCTTTGGATCTGCGAACTCTATGGAGAGGTTACCGTAGGCGTTTGCTTTAACGTAGGGTGTTAATGCCGGGTGGCTTTTTATAAGGGATGTAAAATCGTAGCCTTGCTTGTGAAGATTTTTGGGGTGTAAACCTTTTCCACCAGGCTTTGCCTGATGCCTGTCACTTCGCTGGGAACTGCTCACAGTTTTATTTCCGGGTGTGTAGCTCAAAGCCGGTGCCTGTGGTTGAGCAGATACCGGCTTTGAAGGTCTTAGCGGCTATGGATGCTCAGGAATTAGTGAGCTTTTCCCACTCTCTCATCGCGTCCTCTTTGGTGGTGCCGTATTTCTCTTGAACCTTACCAATAAAGTGGTCGCGGCGGCCGGCGATCTCATCCAGATCGTCGTCTGTCAGCTTGCCCCAGTTCTCGCGTACCTTACCTTTAAGCTGCTTCCAATTGCCTTCAATGATGTCTTTGTTCATAACGATTTCCTCAAGTTAACAGGGCGACGTAAAAACAAAGCGCCGCCGGGATAAAAGGAATATCCAGCTTGCTATGTCTACCGCAAGCCGCAACATCGATAGTAAACTTGGCACAGCAGCCTGCGTTTAACAATGCTTTCCAGGTTGCGATAAATTCATCCCGAGTCGTTTGCCAGGGTCCGGTGCCGCATTCGAAGAACACACCCTGCTCTGGATGAATTGTCGTTATAGCGGGTATATTGGCGGCGAAGTCACAAATACAGGCAGGAGCCTCAGATGCTGCAGGCCCACGAGTTCTGGTTGTTTTTCAGTGCGAGCTTTTTACTCTGGATAACTCCAGGACCAGACACCGTGTACATTTTAGCCAGAACCCTGTCCCAGGGGCGCGTTGCCGGGCTGTTATCGGTGTTCGGTGTAAGCGCGGGCATACTGGCACACACCCTGTTTGCTGCAACCGGGCTATCAGCACTGCTGGCAACGTCTGCACTGGCATTCACAGCGGTCAAGTTTGTTGGAGCTGCCTATCTGGCCTACCTTGGCATCCAGGCCCTGCGCGCTCACAACAAGCTCGCGCCAGCCTCTGTAACCGCCTTTCGGCGCCGCTCACAGCTGTTCTACCAGGGTTTTCTGACCAACCTGTTGAACCCGAAAATCGCAATCTTCTTTCTCGCTTTCCTGCCGCAGTTTGTGGCGCCCGGAGCCAGTAACAGCTCGGCAGTATTTCTGTTTTTAGGCGGTATTTTTGTGCTGGGCGGCACCTTGTGGTGTCTTTTTCTAGTCACATTTGCTGCCAGCTTTTCAAGCGCAGCCAGGTCGGACTCGCGCCTGTCTGGAGTGATAAGTAAAGTCACTGGGCTTGTGTACATCGGGCTTGGTTTGAACCTGCTTCGTGCGAAGCTATAGATCATACAAGGCAAAAGCTCCATGAACGCATCCCCACACGCTGCTCTGACCCGGATATTCGTCCTTCTACTGGTTGTCTGTACTCTGTCTTTTGTATGGGAAACCTCAAAGCATTTTGAATCGCAGCCAACTATTGGCCATGTAACCGCCCATCAGTACAGGGATTACACTATCCGTTATAGTATTCAGGGCCAGACCCATCAGTTTGTAACAAGGCGCGGGATTCTGGACTTTTTCGGGCGCCTTAAATCACTACAAACGGGAGACGAGGTGCCATTGCTGGTCAACCCGAAGCCCCCCTACGAGGCTGTGATCAACACTCTGAATGGCCGGTATCAAATTACCATTACCTTTGTCGCGCTTATGCTCGTGTTCGCTGCGACGGCCATGGCGTCGGGATTGCGGCGACTAAATGCTCAGGATTCATAAAAATGAAAGACTTATCTGATAATCTAGACACCCTTGATTGGCTCGATGCCATTCGCTGGACTGCGGACGGCCTGGTTCCTGCGATCGCACAGGATGCTGCCACGGGCGATATCCTGATGATGGCCTGGATGAACCGGGAATCCCTTCGCCTCACAGCTGAAGAGGGCCAGGCGGTTTACTGGTCACGTTCACGGGGTAAACTCTGGCGCAAGGGCGAAACGTCCGGGCACCAGCAAGTGGTCAAGGATATTCGCCTCGACTGTGACGAGGACGTTATCCTGCTAAAAGTAGAGCAAAAAGGCGGCATTGCATGCCACACTGGCCGGCGTAGCTGTTTTTACCGCTCATTAAAGGGCGACCAGTGGGTGGGCGTTGAACCCGTCATTAAAGATCCGGATGCCATTTATGGCAGTAACTGAGGAGTGGATGTATTGAGTGATGTTCTGGAAAATCTGACACGGGTTCTGGAAGCCCGTAAATCAGCCGACCCTGAGAAATCCTACGTCGCCAGCCTCCACGCCAAAGGCCTGAACAAGATTCTGGAAAAGGTTGGCGAAGAGTGTACAGAAACACTGCTGGCCGCCAAGGATGCGGAGCACTCGGGGGAGACCAGGGCAGTCATCAGTGAAACAGCAGATCTCTGGTTTCACTGCATGGTTATGCTTTCCAACCTGGGCCTGAGTTCCAAGGATATACTGGCTGAGTTGAGCAGCCGTTTCGACCTTTCCGGGCTGGAAGAAAAGGCGTCCCGGAGCAAGTGAGCAGGTAATACCCCTAACGGGGGTTTCCGCCACCCGGCTCTGGTAACGTATAATGCTAATCTACGAAAACATCAAAACGAGGATCCCGTAATGGGCATCAGCATCTGGCAACTTCTTATTGTACTGGGCATTGTGATTCTGTTGTTCGGAACCAAGAAGCTGCGCAACATTGGCACCGATCTTGGTGGAGCGATTCGCGGCTTCAAAAAATCCATGAATGACGAAGACAGCAAACCGGGCGACCCGGATTCGCTGGAAGGCACTCAGGAAGAACAGACGCGACAGGCGGCTGAAGACAAGCCCAAGGAAAAAGCCAAAAGCTGAGACCAGACAAGATGTTTGATATCGGCTTTCTTGAGCTGCTGATTTGCGGCGTTATAGCTCTATTGGTGCTTGGCCCCGAACGGCTTCCCACGGCTGCGAGGGCGGCTGGGCGCTGGGTTGGTGGCGCGCGCCGCATGGTCACCCAGTTCACCTCGGAGCTGGATCGCCAACTGAAAGCCGAAGAGCTGAGGAAAGAGCTGAGCGAAGCCGGTGATGTGGGCCTGGATGACGTAAAAAAGACCGTGCGTGGTGCTCTGGATGAAGCCAAAAAATATGAGCATATGGTCTTGTCGGATAAACCTGCCGGCAAGTCAGCGAGCGCGCAACAGTCTGAGCCGGACCAGGATCAGAAAGGCGACTCCATAGCCCCCCCAAGTGAAGACAAGCCGGCCCAGCCAAACGCCGCACCAAACCCGTCGGATAAGCCTTCATGAATGCAAAAACAGATGGCGAACAGCCGGAAATGCCACTGGTTGCGCACCTGCTGGAACTTCGCGACCGATTACTGAAGATGGTTTTGGCGGTAGTAATTTGTTTTGCCGCCATTTATCCGTTTGCCAATGAACTGTACCTCTGGCTATCCGAGCCTATCCGGTCACTGCTGCCGGTAGGTCAGACCATGATCGCAACGGATATTACCTCACCGTTTTTCGCGCCCCTGAAACTGGCCCTGTTTTTGTCGGTATTCGCCGCTATCCCTGTGATTCTCTACCAGCTTTGGAGCTTCGTTGCACCGGGCCTCTACGCCCATGAAAAGCGTTTGGCGTTTCCACTGCTGTTTACCTCGGTGATCCTGTTCTACCTTGGTGCCGCGTTTGCGTATTACGTGGTATTCCCGCTGGTGTTCGGCTTTTTTACGGCGATAGGCCCGGAAGGCATTGTTGAGCTGCCAGACATCAGCAGTTACCTGAATTTCGTACTGAAAATGTTCTTTGCATTCGGGATTGCCTTCGAAATCCCCATCGCGACGATTTTGCTGATTCTCAGTGGCGTAACGACTCCGTCAGACCTTGCAGCAAAACGTCCTTACGTTGTGGTGGGCTGCTTTGTAATCGGCATGATGCTGACCCCCCCGGATATCATTTCCCAGACACTTCTCGCTGTGCCCATGTGGATATTGTTCGAGCTGGGCATTTTGTTTGGCAGGCTGGCAGTACGCGAAGTAGCAGACACGGACGAGCCTTCCTCTTAATGAATCTCGCCTTACTGTTCGATGAGGATTTTGTTGCGCCTAACCGTGTTGTGCTGCGGGGGCGCAGGCTTGAGCACATGCGATCTGTGCTGGGCGCCACCCAGGGGGACCAGTTGCCGGTTGGCCGCGTAAACGGTCTTATGGGGTGGGGTGAAGTTGTAACGCTCACCGCTTCGGAAGCTGAGCTGCTTGTTACTCTGGACCAACCACCACCCTCACCACTCCCCTTTACACTCATTCTGGCCATGCCGCGGCCTAAAATGTTCCGCCGGGTTCTGCAAACCAGCGCCACTCTTGGGGTTAAGGATATCTGGCTGATCAACAGCTACAAGGTGGAAAAAAGCTTCTGGCAAACGCCCTGGCTGTCAGATGACAACTTGCGGGAAAACCTTACTCTTGGCCTGGAGCAGGCAAAAGATACGGCTATGCCGAAGGTGCATATACGCAAGCTGTTCAAACCTTTCGTGGAAGATGAGCTACCCGCCCTGTTACAAGGCAAGGTGGCCCTGGTTGCGCACCCCGGTACGGCCACCCCCTGCCCTACCCACCTCAACAAGCCAACCGCGCTATGTATTGGGCCTGAGGGCGGTTTTACGCCCTACGAAGTAGGTAAGCTTGAAGAGGCAGGCTGCCAAAGCGTTCACCTTGGGCCTCGCATTCTTCGGGTGGAAACAGCCGTTCCCGTTCTCGTAAGCCGTTTATTCGACGCTTGCCTCTGATCTGGATGCCAAGATCCTGATCAGTGGCGTAAGTACTGCCACGAGCAAAGCCCCCGCCAGCAAGCCAACCAGCCCATTAGCAACCGTGCTGAACAGCACAGCGGGAACACCGCCAAATCCTGCGGCGAAGTCTTCGATAGCGTTATAAAGGGGCGCTACCCCGTGAACAAGAATGCCGCCACCCACCAAAAACATGGCAATGGTGCCGACAATAGACAGGGTTTTCATCAAGTAAGGCGCAAACCACAGTATGCCGTGGCCTATCTTCTGAGCCACCGCACTTTCTTGTTGGGTAAGGTAAAGCCCGCCGTCATCCAGCTTTACTATGCCGGCTACCAGGCCGTAAACACCGACTGTGATCAGCACTGCGACCACCGCCAGCACAGCAAACTGTATGCCGATAGTTTCTGCGGTTACGACCCCGAGAGTGATGGCAATTATTTCTGCCGACAAGATGAAATCGGTGCGTATAGCGCCTTTGATCTTTCGTCTTTCTACAACTCTCAAGTCCACATCAGGCTGTTTTAATGCCTTGAGAAGCTCGTCCTTCCGTTGCGTCTCTTCTTCCGAATGGAAGAACTTGTGAATGATTTTTTCCGCACCTTCAAAACATAAAAACGCACCACCAAGCATCAACAGGGGCGTAACCAGCCAAGGCACAAAAAAGCTGATGGCCACTGCGGCTGGCACCAATATGGCCTTGTTTGCGAATGACCCCTTGGCTACAGACCAGACAACAGGCAGTTCCCGCGCCGCTCTTACTCCAGTTACCTGTTGAGCGTTCAGTGCCAGATCATCCCCCAACACCCCGGCAGTTTTTTTGGCCGCCGCTTTGGTCATCATGGAGATGTCGTCGAGGATAGTGGCAATATCATCGAATAGCGCGAGAAGACTGGTTCCTGCCATAAGCGCAGATCCTTCAGTGTGATAGTAGGTTAAACATCAAGGCCCATGGCCTCGGCGGCAATTCTGTTCTTAATGGGGCCCAGGCCGTCCAGCCAACGCATCCCGGTGTTTCTCAGCCATCTGAGTGGCAATTCATCGCGGCCAAACAGTTGTTTGAAGCCTTCCATAGCAACCATCATGGCGAGATTTTCGCCTTTTCGGCGGCGTTGATAGCGCGCAAGAACCAGTTCATTAGCTGGGCTCAAGCCACTGCGTTTAGCCTTGGCCAGCTCCTCCAGCAAAACCCGGACATCGCCGTATCCGAGGTTGGCACCCTGGCCTGCAAGCGGGTGAATGGTGTGGGCCGCATCGCCCACCAACGCAAAACCGGGCGCAATATAGTCTTTCGCATGCCGCTGTCGCAGAGGAAAGGCAAAGCGTTTGGACACCGCCTCCAGGGCACCCAGCTCTCTTTCAATTGCCCGCTCCAGTTCCGCAGTGAAGGCTGCATCATCCAGAGCCATAAGGCGGCGGGCTTCTTCGGTATCCTGCGACCAGACAATAGAACAGAAGTGCTCGTCATTGTTTTCCGTGGCCAACGGCAAGAACGCCAAGGGCCCGGTTTGCGAAAATCTCTGCCAGGCTGTGTATCCATGGCTTTGAGCTGTGCGCACGGTACATACAATGGCCTGCTGGTCGTAATCCCATTCGCGGGTTGGCAAGCCTACCCACTGGCGCAGCCGGGAGTTTGCGCCATCGGCCGCAATAACCAGACGAGCCCCGAGTTTGCGTCCATCGGCAAGCTCAATGCTGCGCTGGTCGCCCTCCTGGGAGCAGCCGGTAACCTGCACACCATCAATCAGCTCAACACCACTGGTTTCCACAAGCTCGAACAGTGCCCGAACCAGGCTGCGGTTTTCAACGATCGTGCCCAGAGCGCGGGCCTGTAATTCAGCAGCATCAAAGTGAATACGCCCAGTGCCATCACCGTCCCACACAGTCATGCCCTGGTAGGGGCAATGGCGGCCCGCTACAACGCCCTGCCAGGCGCCTAATGAATCGAGCAACTGCTGGCTGGCCATGGAGATAGCGCTGACGCGAGGCTCAAAATCTGCCACGCTCTTCACCGTCACCGGGGCCTGCAACAATGCAGCGCGCTCACCGGCCTCTACCAATCCCACCTGCCAGCCCTGCTGCGACAAACCAAGAGCCAGAGCTGTGCCGGTCATGCCGCCGCCAACCACAAGAATATCGAACACCTTGGTATCACTCATTGCTTATCGCTCGTTGCTGGCCCATTGATAACAGCACGGCGCCCGGCTGTGCCCATCGCTTTTCGCGCAAACAAGCGCTTTGCACCGGGGAGCAAATCCAGCCCTACCAGCCCGGCATCCCGCGCTGCCGCAATAGGTGCCAATGAATGACCAAAGATGCGGATCAGTGAATCCGAGAACTGCACGGTTTGCTGCCAATCCGGCTTATGTAACTCGTGATAGCAGCGCAAAATCTGGAAGTCGCCCGGCGACCGGCCTTGTTCAACGGCCAACCGGAACTGCTCCACCAGAGTCATCAAACCCCGCAGCGCCAGGTTGAAGCCCTGCCCCGCCACCGGGTGCAATGCATGGGCAGCATTACCCACAAGCGCAACACCCGGCCTTACCGGCTCGTCTACTGTGGTCAGCGTTAGTGGGTAGTGGTTGCATTCACCTATGCGGGTGAATCGGCCCAAGCGCCACCCAAAGCGCTCCTGAAGCCGCTGGCATTTGTCGCTCTCCGACATGCCCAGAACCTCTTCAAGCTCCCTATCATTCAGCGTCCACACCAATACAGATTGATGGCCGGCGCGGGAAGGTGAGCCATGGGGCAACAATGCCATAGGGCCGGCATCGGTAAAACGCTCGAAAGCAGTGAATTCGTGGCTGTCGCTGGTGGAAACGTTTGCGATCAGGGCATTCTGATCATAGCCGTGGTGATTTGTCTGGAAGCCGAGTTTTTCTCTCAGCCCGGAACGACCACCATCTGCAACAATCAGGCATTTGGCCTTCAGGGTGCTGGTCTCACTGCCGATTTTTACCGCAACGCTCACACCCTGCTCGGAAGACGCCATATCCGTCACTTCGGCGGGCGCCAGCCATTGGATATTGGTTGCAAGCAACTCCCGCATCAGGCATAGCCCCATCCAGCGGTTATCGACAACATAGCCCAGGGCTTGCTGCTGGAACTCGCTGGCATTCAGGCGGGTCGCGCCAAACCGGCCCCTGTCAGACACATGAATATGCTGGATGGGCGTCGCATGTTCTGATATCCGCTGCCATAGCCCAAGCTCTTCAAAAATCAGCCGGGAACCCCAGGCCAGCGCAGTGGAGCGTGCGTCGTAGCTGGGCTGATAAGCATCCGGCAAGGCATCCGTAGACAGAGGAAAAGCCTCAACCACCGCTACCCTCAATGCAGGAGCAACTTTGGCCAGTGCCAAAGCCAGCGTTGCGCCCGCCAGCCCGCCACCTGCAATGATCACATCGGTATCAGAGTGTTTCACAGGCTCATCCCGCCATCAGGGCTTCAATCTCTTCAATGGTCTTGGGTACGCCGTTCGTCAGCACCCGACAACCATCCTTGGTAACCACCACGTCATCTTCGATACGAATGCCGATACCACGCCACTTTTCGTCCACACTGGTATTGTTCGGCGAGATATACAGGCCAGGCTCAACCGTCAGCGCCATACCCGGCTCGAGCAACCGCCACGCGTCGCCAATTTTGTAGTCACCCACATCGTGCACATCAAGGCCCAGCCAGTGACCGGTGCGGTGCATGAAAAAGGGCTTGAAGGCTTCACTTGCAATGGCATCTTCAACGGTGCCCGACAGCAGGCCCAACTCGATCAGGCCACCGGTCAGCACGCTCAAAGCCGCTTCATGGGGATGGTTCCAGTGATTACCGGGGCGCACCGCATCAATGGCTGCATACTGGGCCGCCAGCACCACCTCGTAGAGCGCCCGCTGCTCCGGGCTGAACTTGCCGTTGACCGGGAAAGTGCGAGTAATATCCGAGGCATAACACTCCACCTCACAGCCCGCATCGATGAGCACCAGATCGCCGTCATTCAAGGGCGCAGTGTTCTCGATGTAATGCAGAATACAGCCGTTGGCGCCGCCGCCCACGATAGACGGATAAGCTGTGGAGCGGGCACCATGGTCCATAAATGTATGAATCAGTTCGGCCTCAAGGTTGTATTCGTAGCCACCCTTTCGAGCGCGCTTCATGGCACGGCAATGGGCTTCAGAACTGATCTGACCTGCCTTGGCCATGGCCTTGATTTCGTTTGCGCTCTTGAAAAGCCGAAGATCGTGCAGAAGGTGCTCCAGCGCCACAAACTCACCAGGCGGGTGCGCACCGCTTTTGACCTTGCTGCGGATAACCTTCACCCAGTCCATCACCCGGGTATCGAATCCCTGATCTTTGCCAAGCGGGTAATACACCCGGCTGCGACCTTCAATCATGCCGGGCAGAATGTCGTCGATATCGGCAATGGGGAACGCATCGTCCAGCCCGTAAAGCTCGATCGCGCCCTCAGGCCCCACAAGAAACCCATCCCACAATTCTTTTTCGGGGTTTTTCTCTTTGCAGAACAGCACCGACTCGCCGTGTTCACGGCCGGGAATCAGCGCCAGTACGGCCTCGGGCTCACCAAAGCCGGTCAGGTACTGGAAATCACTATCCTGTCGAAACGGGTGCAAAACGTCGCGGTTACGAACGCGCTCCGGCGCAGCCGGAATAATGGCAATGCTGTCTGGTGCCATGCGCTCCATCAGTTTGCGTCGGCGCTCGGCAAATTCCTTGACGGGTATAATGGACGACATAGGTTCTCCCGCAGTGTGTGACTTGATTAATGCAGTGTTGATGCTTGTGACGCCGGCCGTTCGGGCGGATTGAATTCGGTAAACACGGCCAGAGCACCAAGCCGGATGTATTCGGTTATCTCCACCAGCTGCTGCTCGCTTTCCTGGTCTGATTCCTGATCTTCAGATACCTGGCTTATGGCCACCATGTCTTCGATAAGTTCGCGGATTTCCTCCGGCGCTTCACCCAGAGACTCTCCGGCAGACAAGGCCATGCCCTCCAGAAAACCACGCACCCAGGCTACAAGAGCCTCAAGGCGCTGGTCGATAGCATAGTCATCGTCTGGCAGCAGCGGGTGGAAGCTCATATCGGCCGACTTCAAAAACGCCAAGGTCTGTTCGTAGGCTTCATTCATGAACACAGACAGACCATCAGCCTCCGCAGCTGCACTTTCAGGCAAACCCATGTGCTCGCAAACCATGGCAAGCCACTCACCTTCCTCAATGCGAGAACCGGCAGCCAGTCGCCCGCACAGGGCACCATGAAGCTCGGAGGGATGGCTGAACGCTTTGTGCGCGGCGAAAACGTTCGCCCAGCGCTCAAATTCAGCGGCGTAGGCCGCGCCAACAGTGTCGGTTTCTGACATGGACCTTAACAATCCTGTGTTGAGAAGTTAGGCAACTATCCTAGCATTCAGGCGCCTTCAAGGCACTGAATGGTTGATTTTCGAGGAGCAAGAGAAGATCATGTTATAACATAACACTCATCACTAATGGACACGGGCATGCTCTCAAAAAACCATCGCGCATTCTCAATCGCTTTTGCACTGGCCAGCACCCCACTTATGGCCGCCGACAACCCGGGCTCACACCAACATGGCCATGCTGAAATGCAACTCGCATTCGCAGGTAACCAGGTTGAAGTACTACTCACCTCACCGGCTGGCAATATGCTGTGGTTCGAGCACCACCCTCGCACGCCAGAGCAGCACCAGATTGAAGAGCTCGTTACCCATTGGCTAGGCGAAAATCCGCTGATTAACACTCCGGAATCAACCTGTCAGATACATGCCACCACGGTTCAGCACGAAGTTGCAGGCAGTCACGATCATGGGGGGCACAGCCACGGGGACGAGAGCCAGCACGCCGATATCACCGTCACCCAGATTCTGAACTGCACCGGGCTGGATCATTCTGTTTCCCTGACTACACCACTTACCGCCCGTTTTCCGGCTCTGGAGCATCTCGATATTGCCTGGGCCGGGCCGGATGGACAGGGTGCAGCTCGCCTGGGGCAAGGTGAAAGCTCTTTCAAACTGGGGCGCTGAAGCTACTCCTCATAGAGCTCAACCGTTTCCGCCACCATTGAGTAGGATGACGTGCCAACATCGGTTTCTGTTCGATCTATCACCAACGTGCCTTCAATCCAGACAGGATCGTACAGGGCCTCGAGCTTGAACCCCTGCTTGTATTTAATATGGATAATCTGATTGGGCGGCGGGGGTGGCACGTGGATACAGGCACCGTAATAGGGCACCAGAAAGAATTCCAGAATGCGCATATCGTTGGTGGTTTTGAGGGGTACCACAAAACCCGGGATGCGGCCTTTAACATTGGCCATCTCGGGTACAACCCTGCCGGTCATGATTTCATCTGGCAGCAAGGCAGGGCCGTCGCCCTCATGCTCCAGTTCAGGCATATTTTCCAGCAGGGCCAGATCTTCTGCCGGCATCAGCTCCAGCCAGTCGATCTCCCGAAGTTCTGAGTAGGCCGGCATGGAAACGCTCAGCAAGAGAATAAACAACGCCGAAAGCCGAACCCGGGCAGAGGAACATGAAGTGGGGATCATTAGCAAAGCTCTCCGGAAAACCAACAGCCATTTCAGTGCACATGAATAGTAGCCAGACATAATACACGGGGCAGATAGCGATCAACATGAACAACCAGTCAGAAACCAACGCGCACCATCGAGAACATGCGCCAGCGGCGATCGACGTCAAAAGCCTCAGCTTTAGCTGGGGCAGCCAACAGCCGACATTACTGTTCCCGGACCTCACACTACCTCAGGGCGAACACCTTTTTCTTCATGGCCCGAGTGGCACGGGGAAAAGTACGTTTCTGAGCCTTCTTGCCGGCATGCTCGCACCAGGTGCGGGCTCCATCAAGCTACTGGGCACTGACATCCACCAACTGGGGGCCAGCAAACGTGACCGCTTCCGGGCGGACCACATGGGCGTTATATTCCAGCAGTTCAACCTGGTGCCCTACCTCACAGCCGAGGCCAATGTGACCCTGCCCTGCAGGCTGTCACATCGGCGCAAGGCTGCCACCGGCGAAGCGCCAGCTGCCGCCGCTCAGAGATTACTGGCGGCTCTGGCCATTCCACAGAGCCACTGGCAACGCAAGGTTACTCAGCTCAGCATTGGTCAGCAGCAGCGCATTGCCGCTGCACGGGCGCTGATCGGGGCGCCGGAGATTATTCTGGCAGATGAGCCCACATCCGCGCTGGACAGTGATAATCGCGACCGCTTCATTCAGCTATTGCTAACCATGGCTGAACAACGCAACACGTCCGTGCTGTTCGTCAGCCATGACCGCTCGCTGGCCCAGCACTTTCATCACCAGCTAGAACTCGGGCAGGTGGCGGCATGAAGATTCACCTCGCATTATCACTGGCAAGTGCCAGCCTGTGGCACCGGCGCAAAGTGCTGGCTCTGGTATGCCTCACCCTCACCTTGAGCGTCACCCTTCTGCTTGGAATCCAGTATTTGCGCACAGAAGTGAAGCAGTCCTTTACCAGCACCATCAGCGATACCGATTTGATTATCGGCGCCCGCAGCGGCCAGCTGAACCTGCTGATGTACACGGTGTTCCATATCGGCGACGCCACCAACAACATCCGCTGGAGCACATTTCAGGATCTTGAACAGGACACGCGCATTGACTGGCTGATTCCCATTTCCCTGGGCGACAGTTACAACGGTTTTCGGGTTGTGGGCACAGACAAAGGATTTGCCGAGCATTTCCGGTTTGGCCGGGGCCAGCCTCTTAACCTGGCTGGGGGGCAGTGGTTTGACGGAATTTTCGATGTGGTACTGGGTGCCGGCGTTGCCAGAACCCTGAATCATGGCCTAGGCGATAAAATCATACTGTCCCATGGCGGCGGGCGCACCAGCTTCTCGAATCACAAAGACACGCCTTTCACCGTGACTGGCATTCTTGAGGCCACGGGCACACCTGTTGATCAAGCGGTCTATATCAGCCTGCAAGGCATGGAGGCTATACACGTTGGCTGGGAATCGGGCGTCGCCATTCCTGGTCGCACACTCACCCCGGAGAAGGCACAAAACCGCGACTTCACACCCAAAACCATTACCGCTGTTTTTGCCGGGCTGGATCGCAAGATCCTCACGTTCCGCGTGCAGCGTGATCTGAACCAATACGCGGGCGAGCCACTCTCGGCCATTCTGCCCGGCGTGGCCTTGAGTGAATTGTGGCGACTGATGAGCCAGTTTGAGCAGGCACTGCTTGGCATCACCGGATTTGTGGTGGTGACGAGCCTGATAGGACTGATTGCGGTACTGCTCACACTGCAAACCCAGCGCGCCCACGAAATCGCAATTTTGCGTGCTACAGGTGCCTCTCCCGGCCTGATTGCAAGCCTCTACCTTATCGAGTGCCTGGCACTTGCCCTTGTAGCCTGTGTAATTTCGCTGGCATTGGGTGCTTTGGCGATTTCAATGTTTGGCCCCTGGCTGCTGACAAATTATGGAATTCAGCTTCAATTACGCCCATTAACCTTCGAAGAATGGTCTCTACTGATATCCGTGCCGCTGGCCGCCCTGTTAGTAGCACTTATTCCCGCCTTCAGCGCTTGGCGGCAAAGCCGTTCTCAGGGCTTTGGAAGCCCCGGTGGGACGTGACAGAATCGTGCTCAGAAGCGTCAAAGAACGGAAGGCTTCAACTTATGACACGCGTGTAAATTGACCGCTATGGCGCGCGCACTTATAGTTAGTCGCAATAACTTCAACCTATGCTGGGCACGTCATGGAACAGTCCGAAGTACAAGCATTAGCGGACAAGCTGGACAAGCTGATCGAACACTGCCAAAAACTGGAGCAGAGCAACGCTGCCCTGAGGCAGTTGCAAGATGACTGGAACCGGGAACGGGCCCAGCTTATGCAAAAAAATGATCTTGCCAAAAACAAGATCGAAGCCATGATCGGTCGCCTTCGGGCACTGGAGCACCATTGATGTCCAAGCAACCCACCACCGTTGAGGTAAAAATTCTCGACAAGGAATACCTGGTCGCCTGCCCTCCCGAAGCACAGGAGGCACTTGTTCGGGCCGCGAGGCATCTGGACAGCAAAATGCGGGAAATACGCACCAGCGGCAAGGTATTCGGAACCGAGCGCATTGCCGTGATGGCAGCACTGAATATGACCCATGATTTGCTAGAGCGGGACACCATGTCAGAAGCCACCAGCACGCTCCTGAAAGCCATGGACAGCAAGCTGGAAAACGCCCTCGGAGAGCAGTCAAACCACTGATTTATGGTAGATTCCCCGATAGGTGTTGCAATCGCACCCGGATCTGGCCCTATAATGGAATCACTTCCTGGGCTGTTCGCTGGTCGGACTCGTCCTCGAGCCGATGCGCTTTACCCAGGTGGCCACTACAGGGCATTGTGAGCATGTCCCCGCAGGGGGAAAGCCTAATATGTCACAGCGGCCGCCGACCTTGAACTTTGGGTTCAAGGGCCACGTCCGATAACGGCAGCTCGGGAAGCTTTATTTTGAGCCAGACGACCGACTCACACCCTTCCGAATTCGATTTAACTCCCTCGTCTCGCAACGCATTACGCAAGCATTTGCGCCAACTCAGGCGTGCACTGTCGGCAAGGGAGCAGGAACAGGCCTCGGCTTCTCTCGCTTTGAACCTGCTGAAAAATCCGGACCTGCACAGAGCCAGACACATTGCCATCTACCTGCCCAACGATGGCGAGATTGACCCGCATCCGTACATGGCTATGGCCATGGCCCGCAGCAAAGGCGTTCACTTTTACCTGCCCGTACTGCACCCGATCCATCCTGGCAGGCTGGTTTTCAGCCCCTACTACGATGGTATCGAACTGACAGCCAACCGCTTTGGCATCCCCGAGCCAGCATTCAGCAAAGGACTCAGGCGACCAGCATGGGCACTAGACGCTGTGATGTTTCCATTAGTAGGGTTTGATGCCCATGGCGGGCGACTGGGGATGGGAGGCGGTTTTTACGATCGCACGTTCGCGTTCACCCGCCTGCGCCCGAGGCTGGCACCAAAACTCATCGGCCTGGCTCACCACTGTCAGCAGGTAAACAAACTACCCATCGAACCTTGGGATGTGCCACTGCATAGCGTTGTCACGGACGAGCAGGTGTATCGAGTAAAGTAAGGCGGAGAGCGTTACAGGGTCAACGGAATTCTGATCGGGTAGTCGCCATATAGATGGAAACTGGCGCAGCAGAACTTTCCGTTACGGTCGCGGGTCTGTCTTCCGATGCCTGCAGCGAAGTAAACCCTGTAATTACAAGGCCGACAGCGAAGATCAGCACAATGGCCCGGATAATATCAGGCTTGCCACCCATGACACTTATTCCTGTTCCAAATAAAGTTAAATCTGCGAGAAATCAGCTGACTATTCTTGTTTCCAAGAATCTGTCGAAAGATTAACACGCATTCTGGATTTTACAATTTTTGACAGGTTAAAGTTCAGTAAGAAAAAAAACAGGGATAGGGATAGTAAATAGCCAGCCCGGAAGCCATCGCCCGGGCTGGCCGATTGACAGTATCAGGATGCCTTGCCGTTGCCTGCACCTAAAAACAGCTGGTAAGCCTCGTTATCTGTCATATTTTCATAACGGAAGCCTACCTTGCCCAGCATGGTTTCGAAGTCCTTCACTTCATCATCCTCCACTTGCGCGCCCAGCAGCACGCGGCTGTATGCGGCACCGTGATTGCGGTAGTGGAACATCGAAATATTCCAGCGCGTTCCCAGCGACATCAGAAGTTTCAGCAGCGCCCCAGGGCGTTCCGGGAACTCAAACTGAAATACCTTCTCATTGGTAATGGTGGGCGCGTGGCCACCGACCATGTGGCGAATGTGCTGTTTGGCCATATCGCTGTCGGTGAGGTCGAGAACGGAATAGCCGTTTTCACGAAGATCCTGCACCAACTCGTCTCTGCCCAAACCGCCAGCCTGAACCTGAACACCTACGAAAATCGTTGCCTTGCTTGCATCGGCATAGCGATAGTTAAACTCGGTAATGCTGCGCTTATGCAAGGCGTTGATAAAGGTCTTGAAAGCACCCGGCTTCTCCGGGATGGTCACCGCCAGAATAGCTTCACGCTTCTCACCAATCTCCGTGCGCTCTGAAACATAGCGCAGGCGGTCAAAATTCATATTGGCACCGCTCAGAGTGGCGATCAGGTTTTCATTCTCGATCTTTTCCCGTTCGATGTATTTCTTGATACCGGCAACGCCCAATGCACCTGCGGGCTCCGCGATCGAGCGTGTATCTTCAAAGATGTCCTTGATGGCGGCGCAGATCTCATCAGTGGAAACGGTAATCACCTCATCCACGTTATCCTTGCAGATCTCCCAAGGGTGCTTGCCAATCTGCTTTACCGCCACACCGTCAGCAAAGATGCCCACCTCGTCCAGAACCACACGCTTGCCAGCCTTCATAGCGGCCTGCAGGCAATTGGAGTCTTCCGGCTCTACGCCAATCACCTTGATTTCAGGGCGCAGGTATTTGATATAGGCCGCCATGCCAGCTATCAGGCCACCCCCACCTACACAGATAAACACCGCATGGATAGGCTTGCTGAACTGCCACAACATTTCCATGGCAACTGTACCCTGCCCGGCAATGACATCGGGATCGTCATAGGGAGGAATGTAGGTGTAACCATGCTTCTCAACCAGCTCCTCGGCATGGGTAGCAGCTTCATCAAAGGCATCGCCCTTCAATACTACCCGCGCACCATGATCCCGGACTGAACGTACTTTGATCTCAGGCGTGGTCTGGGGCATCACGATAACGGCCTTGATACCCAGCTCTTTGGCAGCAAGCGCTACACCCTGCGCATGATTGCCTGCGGAAGCACAGATAACCCCTTTGGATTTTTGCTCTTCCGACAGCTGAACAAGCCGGTTGTACGCGCCGCGAATCTTGAAAGAAAACACCGGCTGAAGGTCTTCCCGCTTGAGCATAATATTGTTGCCAAAGCGCTTGGACAGACTACGGGCTTCAGTGAGGGGTGTTTCAATGGCCACGTCATAGACGCGCGCATCGAGAATCTTCTTGATGTAGCGTTGCGGCATGTTGGTTCCGGTTGCTGATTGGATGAATGGTCGGAGAAAACCCACAGTGTAGGAAGTTTGCACCACAGTCGTCTATAAGCAGGCGGCTCTTAAGCGCTATAATGACCCCGAACTCATTCGATTTGCCCCCCGGAGCGCCTAATGACCCAGGACGAACTAAAGAAAGCCGTTGCCAAAGCGGCTGTGGATTACATTGCACCGCGCCTGGAGCGTGACAGTATTATTGGCGTAGGCACAGGAAGCACCGCCAACTTCTTTATCGACATGCTCGCAGATCTGAAAAACGAATTCGACGGCGCTGTCGCCAGCTCAGAAGCAACGGCAGAGCGCCTGAAAAGCCACGGCATACCTGTGTATGACCTGAACGGTGCCGGCGAACTGGAGTTTTATATTGACGGCGCCGACGAGACCAACGAACGCCTTGAGCTAATCAAAGGCGGTGGTGGCGCACTCACCCGCGAAAAGATCGTGGCGGAGGTCGCCAAGACATTCATCTGCATTGCCGATGAATCCAAAAAGGTCGGCGTACTGGGCGAATTCCCGCTACCTGTAGAGGTAGTTCCCATGGCACGGAGCCATGTTGGCCGCGAAATCGTCAAACTGGGTGGCGACCCCGTTTACCGGGACGGCTTCACCACTGACAACGGCAACATTATCCTGGATATTTATAACATGGATATTTCCCGCCCGATTCAGGTTGAAGAACGGCTGAACAATATAGTGGGCGTTGTCACTAACGGTTTATTTGCCCGTCGCCCAGCAGATCTGTTGCTGCTGGGCACCAGCACCGGCGTTCAGAGCATTCCTCGCAAAGACACCTGATCCCCGCCACCCCACGAAAAACTGGCGCTACATGCCAGTTTTTTTATGCCTGCCAGACTCCAAACCAAGCGCTTGCTTGGTGCTAAAAATTGAGCGACACTAAGGCCTGCCAAATACAAATATAGAGGTGTTCCACCGTGTCCAGTTACTTCAATGAAACCCATGAACAGGCACGCATGAGCGCGCGCAAATTCATCTCTACGCATGTACTTCCTCATATCGATGAATGGGAAGAAGCCGGCGAGTTTCCCCGCGAGATCTACAAAAAAGCCGGGGATGCTGGCCTGCTGGGCATTGGTTTCCCGGAGGCCTTGGGCGGTGTTGGTGAAGGGGACATCTTCCTGAAAGTAGCGGTTTCCGAAGAGCTTATGCGCTCCACATCTGGCGGCTTTGTTGCCAGCATTGGCTCTCTCGACATTGGTTTGCCACCGGTTGCCAAGTGGGCTAAAAAAGAAATCCGGGAACAGATTGTCCCCTCGATTCTAAGTGGCGATAAAATTTCTGCGCTGGCGATCACTGAACCGGGCGGCGGCTCCGACGTAGCCAATCTGAAAACCCGCGCGGTAAAAGATGGCGATCACTACATAGTGAACGGCAGCAAAACCTTCATCACCAGCGGCACACGGGCCGACCACTTCACCGTAGCCGTAAGAACCGGGGGCGAAGGCCATGCTGGCATCAGCTTGCTACTGATCGACCGCGACATGCCCGGCTTCTCCAATGGCAACAAGCTTAAAAAGATGGGCTGGTGGGCCAGTGATACCGCTGAGCTGTTCTTTGAAGACTGCCGAGTACCTGCAGACCGCCTGATCGGCGCAGAGAACGCGGGTTTTATAGCCATCATGAGCAACTTCCTGGCGGAGCGCCTCAGCTTATCCGTCATGGCCTACATGACCGCACAGCTGGCGTACGAAGCGGCCATGGAGTACGTAAAACAGCGCCAGGCATTCGGCCGCCCGGTTTCCGGTTTCCAGGTAACTCGCCACAAACTGGTCGACATGGCCACCCAGATCGACGTGGCTCGTGAATACACCTACCGCTGCGCAGCATTGATGCAGGCTGGCAAAAACCCGATCAAACAGGTGGCCATGGCAAAGAATTTCTCAGTGGATATCTGCGAAAAAGTCACCAGGGAAGCGGTGCAGCTTTTTGGCGGCATGGGCTTTATGCGGGAATCTGTAGTGGATAGGCTATATCGGGATACCAAGATTTTGTCGATTGGCGGCGGAACCACCGAAATCATGAAGGAGCTAATTGCCAAACAGATCCGGCTGTAGGCTTCGATCACGTCGAAATCAGGTTTGCTCAAATGCTCGGGCTGCCCTCTGCCGGTACTGCCCAAAAACGTGGAGCGCCAAGGATGGCGCGACCGAGCCCTACAGGGAAGTATTTACGGGCGTTTTTTGGGCACTACCGGCAGAGGGCAGCGTGCACTAAAGCCCCCCAACCAAGGTTTAGTTTCGAATGCCTGCAGAGTCCCGTATAATTGCGCTCACTTTTCAAGCACAGTTAAACGAACCTAACGTATCAGGAAGGAACTCTCATGCAATTCAGCAATATCCCTGCGGGCAAAAACCCACCAGAAGACATCTACGTAGCCATCGAAATCCCGGCTAACAGCTCCCCGGTCAAGTACGAACTCGACAAAGACATGGGCGCTCTGCTGGTAGACCGTTTTATGGCAACGCCTATGTTCTACCCAGCCAACTACGGTTTTATCCCTCACACCTTGGGTGAAGACGGCGATCCGCTGGACGTTCTGGTTGTTACCCCTTACGCGCTTCAGGCGGGCTCAGTGATCCGCTGCCGCCCGGTAGGCGTGCTGAATATGGACGACGAAGCCGGTGGCGATGCCAAGCTGGTAGCCGTACCCCACAGCAAGCTGACCAACTCGTACCAGGACATTCACGAAATCGACGACCTGCCTGTTCTGCTGCGCGACCAGATCCGCCACTTTTTTGAAAATTACAAAACACTTGAGCCAGGCAAGTGGGTCAAGGTAAAAGGCTGGGACAACGCTGCTGCAGCCAAACAAGCCATTGTTGATTCGATCAAAGCTTACCAAGGCTGATCTGATCTGCAGAAAGCAAAAAACCGGGCAAAAGCCCGGTTTTTTTATGCCTGAACAAACGCCTCTGGCTTAGCCTCGTGACAGCAGATCCCGCATATCACTAATTGCCGCATTAGCGCGGGAAAGGTAAGCCGCCATCGTCAGCGAGTGGTTCGCCAGAACCCCAAACCCACTGCCGTTGAGGATAACCGGGCTCCACATTTCGCCCTGGGCACCCTCTAACTCAATGATTACCTGCTTCACGCTGGAAATAGCATTCTTGTCCTGGAGAACCTTGCGGAAATCCACTTCAATCGCGCGGAAAATATGCAACAACGCCCACGAACTGCCCCGAGCCTCATAAAACACATCGTCAATCTTGGTCCAGTCGGTTTTGATATCGCCGCCACCGGTTTCTTCGTTCAGCGGATTGTCTGCATCCACATTGGCTACCGCTTCTGACACCGATGCCTTACCAACGCTCTCACCAAGTGTGCGCGAAAGGCTGCCCAGCCGGGTTTCCAGATCACCAAGCCAGTTGCTCAGGTTGTCGGCTCTGGCAAAGAACTGGGCGTTTGCCTGCTCCGGGCTGGACAGCCGATTAAGATAACGCTTCAGCGCGGCAATACCACGACGATACTCCGCCTCTGTGGAGGGTATAGCCCAGCTCTCGCTGTCAAAGTGAAACTGGGGCTCCGCTATGATCAAATCCGGGTCTTCCGCAGATTGGCTCTGAGAGCGGCTTATGTCCTTACGCATGGCCCGAGACAGGTCGCGAAGCTGCACCAGCACGCCGTACTCCCAGTTGGGCTGGTTATCCAGCCAAAGCCCCGGGGGAAATATATCGTTGGACAGGTAGCCACCTGGCTTATCGAGAAGCGTTTCGGCTATACGGATCATGGTTACCGTTGTAGCAAAGCCGGTTATGGGTTCCCGCTGCATTTCATTGGCCACTGCCCGCGTATGCTCACGCACAGAGAAGGCCTCGGGCTCACTGCTCCAATAGATCCCCAGTACAACCGTTACCAGCAAATATACCAGCAAGACAACAGCTACAAATTTGCCGATCACGCCGTTGTTGCCGGCAAAATCCTGAGCGTCTTCTTTCTTGTCTCTGAAATACTGTCTGATTTTGCCTGGCATATTACGTTAAGCCCCTTGTCTGTTAATTGACTGCATTACGGTCTGTATGGATCCTAACCCATGGCGCTTTCTATATACACACCTCAGAATTCACAAACAATTACATGGTGCAACCTACGCCCACAACTCTAAACACTATAGACTCCAAAAACAGACTAAAGTTGGAAAAAACGTCCACGCCCTGAAGGACGGCCCATAATGAAAAGAGGCAGCCCCGAGAATAATGAGCGACGCAAGCCAGAAAGAAAAACTCAGGCAGCATTTTGCACGCCGCGTGACCACTCAGGCCCGGGTTGTACTGGACACCTGGCAGAAGATTAATGCCAACAGCGGATCATTTCCCGCGCTTCGCGAGGAGTTCCAGGCCGCATCCGACAAACTGGTGCGCTATGCCCAAAGATTTGAGATGGCAGACCATGCGGAAGCCGGCAACCAGATTCTCAAGGCTGTAACAAACTGGTCGGGCGAGACTGCACCAGACGACGCCACGGAGCTACAGCTCCAGGATGCCATTGACGCACTTGCACGAAGTACCCTGAGACGAACCGACCACAGTGACACAGAAGCACCTCACCAGTTCCGGCGCACCCCGGTATACATAGCACTCACCAACTCCGAGATGGCTAACAGGTTAATTCGTCAGCTTGAGTTTTTCGGCTTTCGTGCTGCGGCGTTCAATTCGGCTAAAGAACTGACCGAAGCCTGCGCCCTGCATAAGCCCGAAACCATCCTTATGGATGTAAATTTCGGAGGTGCCCCGAACGCCGGCATAGCCACCATCGAGCAACTGCAAGAGCGGCACGACACGCCTGTTCCAGTTATTTTCATGAGCGACGAAGACGGCACCATTGAAACCCGTCTGCGCGCCTCCCGCTGCGGCGGCGAAGAGTTCTTCTACCCTGCGGTTGATCCGGGCCAGCTTATCGAGAAGATTGAAACCTACACCCACGGCAATACTGTGGAGCCTTACCGGGTACTTGTTCTGGACGATTCCAGGGCACAGGCCAAATTCATGGAAACGGTTCTCAAAAAAGCGGGCATGACTGCCCACATCATTACCGATCCCATGGAAATCATTCACGCACTGGACACATTCTCACCAGAGATCATCATCCTCGACATGTACATGCCTGGCTGCACCGGCATGGAGATTGCGCGCGTTATCCGGCAGCAAGACCGGTTTCACAGCGTGCCGATTATCTACCTTTCTGGCGAAGAAGATGTCACCAAACAGTTGCACGCCATGAGCCTTGGCGGCGACGACTTCCTGACCAAGCCCGTAGACCCCAAACACCTGATTGCCACACTCCATAACCGCGGCCGTCGCGCACGTTCTCTCCTGGCGCTGATGATCCGCGACAGTCTCACCGGGCTCTACAACCACACTCACACCCTGTATTTGCTGGATCAGGAAATCGCACGCGCAAGGCAAAAAGGCCAGTCACTGTGCTTTGCGATGATCGATATTGATTACTTCAAGAAGGTGAATGACACCTACGGCCACCCCATTGGCGACCGTGTTATTCGCAGCCTCTCCATGTTTTTCAAACAGCGCCTGCGCAAAACCGATCATATTGGCCGTTTTGGTGGCGAAGAATTCGCCATCATTCTTCCCAATACCCGGCCAAGCGATGCGCGCAACGTTTTGAATGAAATCCGGGAGCGTTTTGCCGAACTTCAGCAGCCTGCCGGTGACCGGGAGTTTAATGTTACCTTCAGCTGTGGCGTGGCTGCATGGAATAATGACCCCGCCCATACTCTATGCGAACGTGCCGACCGCGCGCTCTACGTTTCCAAGGAACGCGGGCGTAATTGCGTCACCCTGGCCGACAGCTGATCAGCTCAGGCAACTGACCGGGCAGCCCACACAAGGCTGCCCGTATGAAACCATCGTCGTATAGAAGTCCCCTCCTCCGTTAACGACAATGATAAGTATCAGCAAAAAGAACATGCGGGCGCCTCCAGCCTCTGGGATGTGGCCGATCGCTAGCATGCAACATTGTCAAAAAGTGTTGATCTGAAGAATAAAAGCACACACCATGGGTGGAAAATGCCGTTAAATTCGGCGATTCTGTTTATAAAGTGAAAAAGGCAGACGCAACCATGTCGACAATTCTCGTGCTCCATGGCCCCAACCTCAACATGCTCGGTATTCGCGAGCCAGAGGTTTATGGCCACGAGACACTGGCAGATATTGATGACCGGTTACGAGGGATAGCCGCCGAAAAGGGCCATCACCTGCTGCACCTGCAATCAAATGCCGAATACGAACTGATTGAACGGATCCACGAAGCCCGGGCAGAGGGCGTGGATTTCATCATTATCAATCCTGCCGCTTTCACTCATACCAGTGTTGCCTTACGGGACGCCATACTGGCCACAGGAATCCCGTTCATAGAAGTGCATCTTTCCAACGTGCATGCGCGGGAAGCCTTCCGCCATCATTCGTATTTTTCTGATATCGCCGTAGGCGTTATCTGCGGATTAGGCAGCCAGGGGTACGAACTCGCCCTTCAGGCCGCCATGCAACGAATTCACCGATAGACCTGATACAACGGGATTGGACTGACTATGGATATTCGCAAAATCAAGAAACTGATCGAACTCATCGAAGAGTCTGACGTCGAAGAGATTGAGATTCATGAAGGAGATGATTCTGTTCGCATCTCCCGGCGTCGTGAACAGGCTTCCGGTACCCAGTACATTAGCCAATACGCTCCACCAGCACCGCAGTATGCGCCGGCACCAGAGACCCCGGGCCCGGTTCAGGAAGATAGTGCACCGCAACCCGTCCACAATGGACATGCGCTACGCTCCCCCATGGTTGGAACCTTCTACAGGGCGCCTTCTCCCACTGCCGACGCCTTTGCAGAGATTGGCCAGCAAGTAAAAGCGGGCGACATCGTCTGCATCGTAGAAGCCATGAAAATGATGAACCAGATCGAAGCCGACAAGAGCGGCACGATTACAGAAATTCTGGTTGAAAACGGTCAGCCCGTGGAATTTGACCAGCCGCTGTTAATCATTTCCTGAACCGGTGATAGCTACTCATGGCCATGTTAGAAAAAGTTCTGATCGCAAACCGGGGTGAAATAGCCCTCCGGATTCTGCGTGCCTGCAAAGAACTCGGCATCAAGACCGTCGCGGTTCACTCACAGGTTGACCGCGACCTGATGCACGTTCGCCTTGCCGATGAATCTGTTTGCATCGGCCCCAACAGCCCTCTGGAAAGTTACCTCAACATTCCAGCCATTATCAGTGCTGCTGAAGTAACCGATTCCGTAGGCATACACCCTGGTTACGGCTTTCTCGCAGAAAACCCGGACTTTGCCGAGCAGGTCGAGAAAAGCGGTTTCCGCTTTATCGGCCCCAGAGCAGAAACCATCCGCCTGATGGGCAACAAGGTGTCTGCCATAAACGCAATGATTCGTGCTGGTGTTCCGACCGTGCCGGGCTCTGACGGCCCGCTGACCGACGACGACGAGCGCACTCTGCAAGTGGCACGCAAAATCGGATATCCGGTGATGATCAAGGCCGCTTCCGGCGGCGGTGGTCGCGGTATGCAGGTAGTTCACTCCGAGGCTGCCTTGCTCAAGGCCGTGCAGATAACACAGACCGAAGCTCAAAATGCCTTTGGCGACCCCACGGTTTATCTGGAAAAGTTCCTTGAAACGCCACGCCACGTTGAAGTTCAGATTCTGGCCGACATGCACGGCAACTGTATTCATCTGGGCGACCGTGACTGTTCCTTCCAGCGCCGTAACCAGAAGGTGATAGAAGAAGCGCCCGCGCCCAACATCAACCCGGAAGCCCGCGAGCGCACACTCAAAGCCTGTGTAGATGCATGCAAAGAGATTGGCTATGTCGGCGCCGGCACCTTTGAATTCCTGTATCAGGACGGTGAGTTCTTTTTCATCGAAATGAATACCCGGGTTCAGGTAGAACACCCGATCACCGAAATGGTCACGGGTGTCGACATTGTTCGTGAGCAGTTGCGCATTGCCAGCGGCCTGCCCCTGCAATACAAGCAGGAAGATATCCAGATCCGGGGCCATGCAATGGAGTGCCGCATCAACGCGGAAGATCCGAATACCTTCGTGCCAAGCCCCGGAAAGGTGAAATATTTTCACGCTCCTGGAGGTTACGGTGTGCGAGTAGATTCCCACCTGTATAGTGGCTATACCGTTCCACCGTTTTACGACTCCCTGATTGCCAAACTGATCACCTGGGGCGACGATAGACAGGTGGCCCGCCGGCGTATGAAGATCGCTCTGGACGAGCTGTTGATTGAGGGCATCAAAACCAATCAGCCTCTGCATCGGAAACTGGTACGCGATGGCGGCTTTAAAACGGTAGACTTCACCATCCACTACCTTGAGAAACTGATGCGGGACTAACCTCCTGCATCGCAATGCAGGAAGAGCTATGCCCTGGATACAACTTCAGATCCCAGCTGATCCCGAGACCGCGGATCAGCTTGAAGATCTGCTTATGGAGATGGGCGCTGATGCCGTCTCCATGGAAGACGCAGCCGATCAACCGCTCTACGAACCCGACCACGGCACCACACCCTTGTGGAGCCAGACCACCGTTACCGGGCTTTTTCAAGCCGACCGCGATATAGACCAGCTGTGCTCAGACATACGCAATGCCTGGCACCAGCAAACCCAACAATCACTCTCCGATATAGACGTTACCCTGGTAGAAGACAAAGACTGGGAGCGCGCCTGGATGGACGATTTTCATCCGCTGCAGTTCGGCGAGCGCTTGTGGATAGTGCCAAGCTGGCATGAAGCTCCGGATCCGGATGCCGCCAACCTGATGCTGGACCCAGGTTTGGCCTTTGGCACAGGCACGCACCCCACCACTGCCCTTTGCCTGGAGTGGCTGGATGGTGCGGATGTTACAGACAAGCAGGTAATCGACTATGGCTGCGGCTCGGGCATACTCGGCCTGGCAGCTCTGCTTCTTGGCGCCAATCACGTTACCGGCGTAGACACCGACCCCCAGGCACTCGAAGCCAGTCGTGAAAACGCCCGTCGCAACGGTGTGGACGAAGCCAGACTGGATCTGTACCTTCCTGAAAATGAGCCAGACGGCAAAGCCGATGTAATGCTGGCCAATATTCTTGCACAACCGCTGATTGGCCTTGCGCCTCATCTGGCCAAGCTGACAAACCCCGGGGGTGACCTGGTACTTTCGGGCATTCTTTCTTACCAGGCCCGCTCGGTAATGGCTGCTTACGAGCCATGGTTTATTATGGATGAGCCAGCACAGCGCGAAGAGTGGGTACGCCTCACAGGACGGCGCAATGACAGATGACGGAGGCTGTCTTAAAGACTAAACTCCCAACTCGTATTTCAGTTCATAGCTCAGTCGCTTTCAGGAACAAAGCATGGCCCAGAGTAGTCTGCAAACCGAATGCCCAAAATGTCATACCCGCTTCCGGGTGACCGATGAGCAGCTTGGCCTTGCCAAGGGAAAGGTGCGCTGTGGTCATTGCATGGCTGTTTTCAACGCGATTGAGCACAAGATAGCAAGTGCCACAAGCGGCACCCAGAAAGCACCCTCGGTTACAGGCAGTAAAACGCCTCCGGAGCGTGAATCATCTGAAGAGTCCGCCAGCGGCTTCGTCAGCGACACCTCGGGAGATGACTTCATCTTCGCGGATAACCCCGAAGAAGATGCTCAAGAAGGGCGCTATGCCGGCACAAAACTGACGTTCTCGGATGACGAACTGAGTGACAGCTTCCGTAGCTTCGACGACCGAAATCCGTCATCGCTGGATGAAACCAGCGATGACGACCCCACTGGGGATGTTGATGAAAGCTGGGCCGAAGCGATCCTCCGGGAAGACGACGCTCCAGCCGATCCCGCAAAACCCGGCCCTGAGACTGCTACAGAAGTACCCTCAGAATCAAAGCCACAGCCTGAACCTTTGGCTGAAGAAGCTGAGCCAGAAAAAGACGACAGCCCTACAGACCCCCCCCAGGAACTCCAGCAAGAAGATCCTTCTGGCTTCTTTGTTGATGAGCAGGCCGATCCGGCGCTTGAGTCCTTCGCCAATGAGCATGAGCCAGATCCAGATCGCGGACACCAAGCTAAAAAGGAGCCCTTTGAAGCGGGCGCACCCTTTGGGGATCTCCGACACGAGCCGATTTCCATGGGCGGAGGCAACAAAAGCTGGCTCCGCACCCTGACCTGGTCTGTCATTGTGCTTGGCCTTATCGGGGTTCTGGTTGCGCAAGTCACCTGGTTCCAATTTGACCGATTGTCTGCAATACCCGAACTACGACCATTCTATGAAAAAGGCTGCGAACTGGCAGGTTGCGAGCTGAAGCCTTTGATCAATGTTGAGGCTATTCAGAGCCGCAAGTTAGTCGTTCGCACCGATCCGGAAAACCGAAACCAACTGGTGGTAGACGCAGTCATCATCAACCGGGCAGTATTTCAGCAACCCTTCCCCGCCATTGCTCTGACCTTCTCCAACCTGAACGGAGACGTCGTTGCCCAAAGTATTTTCACTCCTTCGGACTACCTTGCCGGCGAAGCTGAAGAACTCGACATCATGCCCGTGGAAACCCCTGTGCGCATAGCCATCACCATTCGCGACCCAGGTCGCGACGCGGTCAATTACAATATAATTTTCCGCCCCTACACCCCCTGAGCGAACCTGCCGGAGATCACCCGGCAGGCACTCCACTCGCCACCCCGTAGAACAAAAGTCAACCAAAAAGAGCGAAAAATAATCAGTTTTTTCGCTCCCTTGCCCCTTCAATCAAAGTGCCCCCGGCGGTATCATTAGCGCCCTTCGGAACTGGCATCGGTTATTTATTAAACAACCGTACCACTCCGACTTTTGCATTCTCTGCTGTGATACGGGTTCAAACCATGTTGCCGACGGCAAAAATCGGGCCGTACACGCTGCCCAATCCGCTGATTGTTGCGCCCATGGCCGGTGTAACAGATCGACCATTCCGGCTGCTTTGCCGAAAGATGGGCGCGGGGTTGGCGGTCTCGGAAATGGTAATAGCAGACAGCAAGCTCTGGCATACGCGCAAATCCCGAACCCGCATGGATCATGCAGGGGAGCCCGAACCAAGGTCTGTCCAGATCGCGGGTGGTGACCCGGAAATGCTGGCTAATGCGGCGCGGCTTAATGCCGAATCCGGTGCCCAGATAATCGACATCAACATGGGCTGCCCGGCTAAAAAGGTATGCAACAAAGCCGCCGGCTCTGCGTTGATGAAAGATGAGCACCTGGTTAGAGAAATTCTGGAAGCAGTGGTCAGTGCCGTGGACATACCCGTTACCCTGAAAATGCGTACCGGATGGGACCAAAGCTACCGTAACGCCCCAGCAATAGCCCGCATGGCAGAGGATATCGGCATTCAGGCGCTGGCCGTTCATGGCCGCACCCGCGCCGACAAGTACAACGGCGATGCAGAGTACGACACCATCGCTGAAGTTAAAGCCAGTGTTGGCATTCCGGTTTTCGCCAATGGCGACATCACATCACCGGAAAAGGCACGTGAAGTTCTGGCATATACCGGTGCCGATGGCCTGCTTATTGGCCGTGCGGCTCAAGGTAGTCCCTGGATTTTCAGAGAAATACTGCATTTCCTCGAAACCGGACAACACTTGCCAGCGCCCCCGCTGAATGAAGTGGAAAAGATATTAAGCGAACACCTGGTTGCCCTGCACAGCTTTTACGGCGAACTCATGGGCGTGCGTATTGCCAGAAAACACGTGGGCTGGTACCTGCAGTCCCACGACACGGACAAACAGTTCCGCAGTCGCTTCAACGCGTTCGACACCGCGCTGGAGCAGAAAGACAGTATCCAACAGTATTTTTCAGGCTTACGAAATGGAGAGGAATTCGCAGCATGACCGCTGAGACTTTGGTACAAAACACCTTGAACACCCCAGCCAACGATGATCTACACCAGTTGCAAACGGTGAATAGCAGCGGCAACACCGTTACCCTGCGCGATAACGTTGAAGTGGCTCTGAAGAACTACTTTGCCCAACTTGATGGAGCGCCCGTTACAGAGGTTTACCAGCTGGTACTCTCGGAAGTGGAAGCGCCGCTGCTGGAGCAGGTAATGAAGTACACCCGCAACAATCAGACCAAAGCATCCACCATGCTAGGCCTGAACCGCGGAACCCTGCGCAAGAAGCTCAAGCAGTACGGACTGCTATAATCGAGACACCCTGACTTGAAGAGGGCCTCCCGGACACCCTTCGCGAGGCCCTTGTTCGTTCACCCCAAGTGAAGAATGTGACCCCATGGCAAACCAGGCTAATACCCCCGTCCGTCGCGCACTCATCAGCGTTAGTGATAAATCCGGCATCGTCGAGTTCGGCCGCGCCCTTACCGACCGCGGCATCGAATTGCTCTCCACCGGAGGCACGTTCCGCCTCCTGAAAGAAAACAGCGTTCCCGTTACGGAAGTCTCCGACTACACCGGGTTCCCGGAGATGATGGACGGCCGGGTAAAAACCCTGCATCCGAAAATTCACGGTGGCATTTTAGGCCGCAGAGGCACCGACGACGCCATCATGGGTGAGCACGGTATAAACCCGATTGATATGGTTGTGGTTAACCTCTATCCGTTCGAATCTACCGTCGCTGATCCGGATTGCGACCTTGCAACCGCCATTGAAAACATCGACATCGGCGGCCCAACAATGGTTCGCGCCGCAGCCAAGAACCACAATGATGTAGCCATTGTGGTCAACGCATCTGATTACAGCCGCATTCTGCAAGAGCTGGATGACACTGATGGTCAGCTCACCCATGCCACGCGCTTTGACCTGGCCGTTAAAGCCTTCGAGCACACCGCAGGCTATGACGGCGCTATCGCCAACTACCTGGGTGGCCGCACCGCCGATAACGACAACGCTGATTTCCCCCGCACGTTTAATGCCCAGTATGTAAAAGTGCAGGACATGCGTTACGGTGAAAACCCGCACCAGCGCGCGGCCTTCTATGCCGAGCGCAACCCGAAGGAAGCCAGTGTTGCCACGGCAAAGCAGCTTCAGGGTAAAGAGCTCTCCTATAACAACGTGGCAGATACAGACGCGGCTCTGGAATGCGTCAAACCTTTTGCAGACCCGGCCTGTGTAATCGTCAAGCACGCCAACCCCTGCGGTGTTGCGATCGGTGCGGATATTCTTCAGGCCTATGATCTGGCCTTTGCTACCGACCCCACCTCGGCGTTCGGCGGCATTATTGCCTTTAACCGGGAACTGGATGCAGAAACCGCCAAGACAATTATTGATCGTCAGTTTGTTGAGGTCATCATTGCACCAAGCGTCGCACCAGAAGCGGTAGAACTGGTAGCTACCAAAAAGAACGTGAGGCTACTGGCCTGTGGTGATCTGAATGGTGAACGCGCCCAGTCCATGGACTACAAGCGCGTTACAGGCGGCCTTCTGGTACAGGATCGTGACCTGGGCATGGTGGCTATGGCCGACGTAAAAGTCGTAACCACCCGCCAGCCAACCGAACACGAACTGAACGACCTGCTGTTTGCCTGGGAAGTGGCTAAGTACGTTAAGTCCAATGCCATCGTTTATGCCCGTTCGGGCCGCACCATCGGTGTGGGCGCAGGCCAGATGAGCCGCGTGTACAGTGCCCGCATTGCCGGCATCAAAGCTGCCGATGAGAACCTGGAAGTGAAGGGCTCGGTTATGGCCTCCGATGCGTTTTTCCCGTTCCGGGATGGCATTGATGCGGCCGCCGAAGCTGGCATTACTGCGGTGATCCAACCCGGTGGTTCCATGCGGGATCAGGAAGTCATCGACGCTGCCAACGAACACGGCATCGCTATGGTCTTCACTGGCATGCGCCATTTCCGGCACTGATGACACCACTTTATAACAGCTCTTTTTAAACCTACGGGGCAGTAAGATATGAATATTCTGGTAATCGGCAGTGGCGGGCGCGAACACGCCCTGGCCTGGAAGGCAGCCCAGTCTCCGGGCGTGGGCACAGTGTTTGTAGCACCTGGTAATGCGGGTACTGCTCGCGAGCCGGGCGTTGAGAACGTCAACATAGATGCTCTGGATATTGGAGGCTTAGCCACATTCGCATCCGACAACAACGTAGGTTTGACCATCGTTGGCCCGGAAGCACCGCTGGTTGCCGGTATTGTGGATCTGTTTGAAGAGCGCGGCCTGCGCGTCTTTGGCCCCACGGCCGACGCAGCACAGCTCGAAGGCTCGAAGGCCTTCACCAAAGACTTCCTTGCCCGTCAGAAAATCCCGACAGCCGGCTACGGAAACTTCACCGATATAGATGAAGCTCTGGCATACGTTCGTGAACAGGGCGCACCTATTGTGGTCAAAGCTGACGGCCTGGCCGCCGGCAAAGGCGTTATCGTCGCAATGACCCTTGAAGAGGCAGAAAATGCCATTCGAGACATGCTGGCAGGCAACGCGTTTGGCGAAGCCGGTAGCCGTGTTGTGGTTGAGGAGTTCCTTGAGGGCGAAGAGGCCAGCTTTATTGTAATGGTGGATGGCGAGAATGTTCTGCCTATGGCCACCTCACAAGATCACAAGCGCGTTGGTGACGGCGATACCGGCCCGAATACAGGTGGCATGGGAGCCTATTCTCCGGCGCCTGTGGTAACCCCTGAAGTGCACAAGCGCATTATGGATGAAGTTATCTACCCAACTGTGCGCGGCATGGCTGCTGAAGGCCTTCCTTACAAGGGCTTCCTGTACGCGGGCCTGATGATAGACGCCAACGGAGCCCCGAAGGTTATCGAATTCAACTGCCGTTTTGGCGATCCGGAAACCCAGCCAATCCTGCTGCGCATGAAGTCAGACATTGTTGCGCTCTGCCAGGCGGCTATCGACGGAAAACTGGATGAATGCAGTTCAGACTGGGACGAGCGCGCCGCAGTCGGCATTGTACTGGCCGCAGGCGGGTATCCTGGCGACTACAACAAAGGCGATGTTATTTCCGGGTTGCCGGTAACGGACACCGAAGGTGAGAAGGCGTTTCATGCTGGCACCAGCCTGAGCCAGGATGGTAGCCAAGTGCTTACCAATGGCGGTCGGGTACTCTGCGCAACCGCGCTGGGCCATAGCGTTACGGAAGCTCAACAGAAGGCTTACGCACTCGCGAAAAAAATACACTGGAATGGCGTATTTTATCGCAAGGACATTGCCTATCGTGCGATCGCGCGGGAAGGATCATAACGACGCACTGCATACTGAAGCCCGGCCAATGTCCGGGCTTTTTTATAGAGTAATGTACATGCAGTCGCCCAGCCGGCACAAAATACAAACAACCTGGATTCGCCCCACATGCTGAAAAAATCCCATTTTACTGCCGTTGCTCTGCTTTTATCTGTGATGTTGCTCAGCGCCTGCTCCCGCCAGGGCATCTATGAAACAGCCATTGGCTTTGAGCGCGCCTCTGCCGGCCTTGAAGCAGACAATATCACTGTGGGTGACCTGGAGATCGCGTACCTGCGAAACGCCGAAGCAAACAACGGTGATACCATTGTTCTGGTACACGGTTTTGGCGCGAACAAAGACAATTGGACACGCATCGCCCGAGAGCTCACCGACAGTTTCAATGTCTACGCCATAGACCTTCCAGGCCACGGCGAAAGCAGTAAACCGCTGGATTTGGGATACCGTTTTGAAGAGCAGGTCGCCCACCTAGCCGGTATTCTTGAAGCCTTGGGCATCAACGAGATGCATATGATGGGCAACTCCATGGGCGGCGGCATTACCGCCCTTTACACCGCCACCCACCCAGAACAAATTAAATCAGCGGTGCTGTTCGACCCCGCGGGCATCCTGGATTATGAAAACGAAATGGTGGGCATGGTGCTCGCAGGCGACAACCCGCTTATACCCGGCAAGCCTGGAGATTTCGATCGCCTGATGGATTTTGCACTTGAAAAAAGGCCTTTTGTTCCCTGGCCGATTCTGGGTGTTATGGAAGAAAAAGCCATCGCCAATCAAGAAGTGAACCAAGTAATCTTTGCCGCCATAAAAGAAGTTGGCTTTACCCCGGATTTCCGCAATGCCATTGAACGCATAGAATCCCCCGTTCTCATAGTGTGGGGTAAAGAAGACCGCATACTTGACTACCGCAATGGCGCTGTCTTTCAGAAGGCGATTCCCGGCTCACAGCTTGAGATACTGGAAGGCATTGGTCACGCGCCAATGATCGAGGCACCCGAAGAATCTGCACGTCTGTTCCTTGAATTCGCCAAACCCTTCATATCAAAAGCCGACTAAGTCAATTGGGCAAGAGGTTGTGCCGTTATTGTCTTCAACGGTTGGGGAAAACAAGGTAGCCTTACACGGAAGCTAATTTTTCCCTTAAAGAACCTCCCATGCCTGAAGCTATCTGGATTTCTTTTGCATTCGGCCTTGGCCTTCTGATCAAGTCTGTCGGCCTGCCACCACTGGTAGGCTATCTGGCAGCCGGCTTTGTGCTCAGTGGCCTTGCCTCCAGTCCATCTATTGGCATTTCTGCAGAACCCACAGCGGTACTGGCGCATATAGCTCACCTGGGCGTTCTGCTCATGCTGTTCACCGTGGGCCTCAAGCTTAAACTCAAATCGGTTATCAGCCCGGAAGTCATAGGCGGCAGTCTTCTGCACTTTGCCATCACCTGCTTCGTGTTTACCCCCGGCCTCTATCTGCTGATGGACGTAAGCTGGTACGTAGCATTTATGCTGGCTGTTGCCCTGTCTTTCTCATCGACTGTGTTGGCCGCGAAGGTACTGGAAAACAAGCGCGAACTAAGGGCCTTTCACGGCCGGGTATCCATCGGCATTCTGATCATGCAGGATTTGATCGCACTGCTGGTAATGAGCCTGGCGGCAGGCCAGACACCTTCAGAATGGGCATTGATTGTCTTTGGTTTACCACTGCTAAGGCCGCTGCTATACAAACTGCTGGATGCCAGTGGGCACGATGAATTGTTGGTTCTTCTGGGGTTGCTGCTCGCTCTGGTTATCGGCGGTTTGGGCTTTCAGTCCGTCGGGCTTAGCTCAGAACTGGGCGCTCTGGTATTCGGTGCTATTCTTGCCAACCATCCTCGTAGCCAGGAGCTGGCAAAGTCTCTCTGGAGCGTGAAGGAAATCTTCCTGGTTGGCTTCTTTCTGCAAATCGGCATAGGCGGCCTGCCCGATACCAACGCCATTATTTTTGCCGTGGTGGCCGCTCTGGTGCTGCCCATAAAGGGCATGCTGTTCTTTTTCCTGATGTTGCTGTTCCGCCTGCGCGCCCGCAGTGGCTTTCTTACCGCACTGGCACTCACCAACTACAGTGAGTTCGGGCTGATCGTTGCCAGTATTGCGCTGCCGGAGTGGCTGGTGCCTTTGGCCATTACAGTTGCCCTCTCTTTCCTTATCTCTGCACCACTGAACCGGCTTGCTCACCCACTGTATGACCGGCTGAGTAATCGACTTGTACCCTTCGAGAGCAAACAACGTCACCCTGATGAATTGCCCATCTCTTTAGGTGACACCCGGGTTCTTGTGATGGGCATGGGGCGTACAGGCACAGCGGCTTATGACTGGCTGAAAATCTCAGAGGCAAGGTTGATGGGGCTGGATTCTGACCTTGCAAAAGTGATGCGGCACCAGAAAGAGGGGCGGAACGTAGTTTATGCCGACGCTGAAGATAAAACCTTTTGGGAAGCACTACACATGCCTTCGCTGGACGCTGTCATTCTTGCCATGAGCGATATAGAAGCAAAGCTGATCGCTGCAAAAAAATTACGGAAATATGGTTTTACTGGCTACATTGTTGCCCATTCCATGTTCGAAGACGAAGCCAGGAGCATTTGCGAAGCCGGCGCTGACGAGGCCTATCTCACCATGAGTGAGACAGGTGTGGCTCTGGCCAGTCATCTTCTTGAACGCTCCCCGGGCACCATGCCCGCGCCGGTTTCAGACAAGGCGAGCTGAGGCCTGCTTCAGCTCAAGGCACAGGTCCGGAAGCCCGTGTATACATCGTTTCTCTGCGGCAGGTACGCCTGACGGTAGGTACCACGAATGAGACTGGATGACGTGGCACAACTGCCTCCACGGCTGACCTTGTGATCCCCGAACTGAAGCGTGGACATGAATGGGTACATGTCGATGCGAAAGCCGTCGTAGGGGAGAAATTGACTACTGGTCCACTCCCATAGGGTGCCGATCATCTGCCGGCAGCCGAAAGGACTGGCGCCATCAGGATAATCCGCCACCGGGTTCTGGGCCATGCCGCTCGCGTTCATATCAGCGCGCCTGGAATCCGGCAGTTCATTACCCCAGGGGAATTTACGAAATTCCTCACCGCTGCGATTGCCAAGCGCCGCCACTTCCCACTCCTGCTCTGTAGGCAACCGCCGCCCCGCCCAATGGCAATAGGCTTCGGCCTCCCAATAAGTCACATGGGAAACTGGCGCATCGGGGTTCAGAGGTTGCCATTTATCGAACAGACGCTCTCGCCACCGGCCTTCGAAGAGGCGCCAATAAACCGGATGCTTTGGCGTTTGCAGCATTGGTTCTGGCAAGCCCTGAGCCAGCGCCATATCAACTTCCGTTCGCAGCCATTTCTGACCACCAAAGGACCAGAGCTCGGGCCTTTGGTAACCGCCGTCTTCAACAAACCCCATAAACTCATAATTGCTCACCAGGCACCTGGATATCGCAAACTCATTCAGGCTCACAACATGGCGAGGCTTTTCGGCATCGAACGCAAAATCCTCCGTTGCGTAGTGCCCGGAATCTCCCGGCATGCCTATCAGCCAATCGCCGGCTGGAACCAAGGCATCCGATTGCTTTGGGTTGGCAGACATCTCACCCGGCGCCGGGCGCTCAAAGGTTGCCCCGGGTGGTAACGCGTACCCAACAGTCTGGCGGCACCATACCAACGACTCTATGTGCATATTCTGGTGATAGATGGCGTAGCGAAACAGGTAGACCTCCTGATCGCTCAGTTGTGCTTGTTCAATGCGCTGGGCCATTTTTTCGTACACATGGTCGAAGTAGGCCAGGGTCTTTTCAAGGCCGGGAAACATGTCCCGGCGCCACCGATCCGGATGATCAATATGAAACGAGTCCCACAGATCGTCCATGGAAGGGTCAAAACTGGCGTCGCCGTCCAGAAGATTGAACACAAACACTTCATAGAAAAAAACGGCATGGCCCATTTCCCACAGTGGTGGATTAACACCTGGGTGATATGGCACATCAAGCTGTTGTTCGCCCAGCGATGTAATGAGCTCCCGCGTTCGCTTTCGCGTGTTCTCAAGCTCTGCCAGCAATTCAGCTTTGTGCATTGGCTTTGCCTCCATCATGATTCCTCAAGCTTGTTTCGTTTTCACAGGATCAGGTCCAGACCAGCATAATCATTGGCACGGCAACAATGGTTACTATGATTGTCAGGGGCAATCCCAGGCGCCAGTAGTCGCCAAATTCGTAGCCCCCCGGCTCCATTACCAGCGCGTTGGACTGGTGCCCTATTGGTGTCATGAACGCACACGAGGCACCAACCGCAACCGCCATCAAAACGGCATCAGATGGCATCTGTAATTCGCTGGCCAGGCTCAGGGCAATCGGCGCAACCACAATAGCGGCGGCGGCATTATTTACTACGTTGGATAACAGTGTTGTGCCCACCAGTATCATGGCCAGCACCGAAGCAGTCGACAGATTTTCACCCAGCACCAGCATTTGTGACGCTATCAAAGCTGCTCCGCCGGTGGATTCCATCGCCTGGCCGACCGGTATCATGGCCGCGAGCAGAACGATCACAGACCAGTCAATCGCCTTGTAGGCTTCAGAAGCAGACATCAACTTCACCAGAACCATTGCCACGGCACCCGCAACCAGAGCAACGGGGGCAGATAGCAGGCCGGCCACGATAACTGCAATACTGACGAGAAAGATGCCGGAAGCCATCGCAGTGTTGCGGGGAGAGCCAAGCTTTAACCCTCGCTCAGCCAGTGGCAGGCAACCTAGCTCTGCCAGGGTGCCACTCAGCGAATCCTCAAAGCCCTGCACCAGCAATATGTCACCCGCATTGAACCTGATGTCACCAATGCGCCGCTTGAGCCGTTGCCCCAGCCGCGCTACGGCAACAATGTTGAGCTGGTTACGCTCCCGCAATCTCAGCCGGTTAGCGGTTTGCCCCACCAGAGAAGACTCCGGGGCGATAACGGCTTCCACCAGATACAGCTCGCCTTTGTCTATCCGGGCTGCTGCCTTTTCATCGTCTTTTTCAACGTTCTTGCCATTACCCTCGCTGGCATCGCCAATGACTTTATCTTTGCTTTTTTCAGCGTCGTCTGCGCCTTCATCTTCAACAGCCTGATTCGCCAGTTCAAGCTTCGTTTTGTCGAGAAACACCTGCAAACTGGAGGTGTCGGCTTCTACAAGCAGCACATCCCCCTCACGCAGGATTTTATAGGTAGACGGAACTGCCTGTAACTTCTCATCGCGAATCAGGGCGAGAACAACAATGTCTGCTTCATCTTCTGCTGCTGCCAAAAGGCTGTGCAACGTTGAGCCCGCATGGTTTGAGTCTTTCGGCAGACGAAGCTCTGTCAGATATTCGCCAACGCTGAACAGCTTGGCATTCGCAGAAGCCTCCTCCCTGCGCGGGGTAAGACGCCAGCCAATCAGGGTAATAAAGACGATCCCGGCCAGCGTAATTGCTACACCGACAGGTGCAAAATCAAACAACCCGAAGTTTCCGCTCTCACGATACGAAGCAATGATGATATTGGGCGGTGTACCAATAAGGGTCATGGTGCCGCCTAATAATGACCCGAAGGCCAGAGGCATCAACAGCAGTGAAGGCGAACGCCCTGCTTCCCGGGACATCCAGATGGCTACCGGCATCAATAACGCCAGCGCGCCTACGTTGTTAATAAAGCCGGAGCAAAGCGCCACTACGCTGGTCAGCGTGAGTACCTGAAGTGTAGGCCGGTGGCCAATTTTTCCCAGTAGACGCGCAATGTTGTCCACCACACCGCCATTCACCAGCCCCTGGCTGATCACAAGAACAGCAGCCACCGTAATCACGGCGGGATGACCAAACCCCGCAAACAACTCTTCGGTGGGAACCAGTCCGGATATGGCAACCGCAAGCAGGGCAAGCATAGCCACCACATCAAAACGGATGCGGTTCCACACAAACATGGCGAGGGTGATTCCGAGTACCGCAAACACAATGCCTTGCTCGATACTCAAGGGGCGAACTCCTGTTAATGGATGATCAACAGAATATAACAAAGCCCAAAACAAAAACCCCGCTAACTGTTTCCAGTTGCGGGGTTTTGTACTCCCGGGACACGCCCGGGAGTGAGGGTGCTATAACCCTGCTACAAACTGTTCTCTTAGAACTGGTTCATAGTGTTGTCGGCACCACCGGCTTTCAGCGCAGCATCACCTGCGAAGAATTCCTTGTGGTCATCACCGATGTTAGATCCAGCCATATCCTGGTGCTTAACAGTAGCGATGCCCTGACGGATCTCTTCACGCTGTACGCCTTTAACATAGGCCAGCATGCCTTCAGCACCGAAGTAGCCTTTGGCCAGGTTGTCGGTAGACAGAGCCGCAGTGTGGTAAGTCGGCAGAGTGATCAAGTGGTGGAATACACCCGCTTCACGTGCAGCGTCGCGCTGGAAGTTAGCAGTCCACTCATCAGCCAGCTTGCCCAGCTCAGTGTTGTCGTATTCTGCGCTCATCAGCTTGGCGCGGTCGTAAGCAGATACATCCTTGCCTTCTTCCTGCATGGCGTCGAACACCTGCTGACGGAAGTTCAGAGTCCAGTTGAAGGACGGGCTGTTGTTGTAAACCAGCTTGGCATCGGGAACAACTTCCTTGATGCGGTTTACCATGGCAGCGATCTGACCAACGTGAGGCTTTTCAGTCTCGATCCACAGCATGTCTGCACCGTTCTGCAGGCTAGTGATGCAGTCCAGAACAACACGATCTTCACCAGAACCTTCTTTGAACTGGAACAGGCCAGAAGCCAGACGCTTGGGCTTCAGCAGCTTGCCGTTAGACTTGATTACAACGTCGCCGTTCTCGATCTGGGAAGCATCTTCGATGTACTCGCCATCGATGAAGCTGTTGTACTGGTCACCCAGGTCACCCGGCTCGTTGGTTACAGCGATTTGCTTGGTCAGGCCAGCACCCAGAGAGTCGGTACGAGCAACGATAACACCGTCATCCACACCCAGCTCAAGGAACGCCAGGCGAACAGCGTTGATCTTGGACAGGAAGTCGGCGTGAGGAACGGTTACTTTACCGTCCTGGTGTCCACACTGCTTCTCGTCAGAAACCTGGTTTTCGATCTGGATGCAGCAAGCACCCGCTTCGATCATCTTCTTGGCCAGCAGGTAAGTTGCTTCGTCGTTACCGAAACCAGCGTCGATGTCAGCAATGATCGGTACAACGTGAGTTTCGTGGTTGTCGATCTGCTTGACCAGCTCAGCAGCCTTGGCGCTGTCGCCAGCTTTTTCAGCAGCTTCCAGATCACGGAACAAGTGGTTCAGTTCCCATGCATCAGCCTGACGCAGGAAGGTGTACAGCTCTTCAATCAGACCAGGAACAGCAGTCTTCTCGTGCATGGACTGGTCAGGCAGTGGGCCAAACTCAGAACGCAGAGCAGCAACCATCCAGCCAGACAGGTACAGGTAGCGACGCTTGGTGTTACCGAAGTGCTTCTTGATAGCAATCATCTTCTGCTGGCCGATAAAGCCATGCCAGCAACCCAGAGACTGGGTGTACTTGGAAGAGTCGGCGTCGTAAGCAGCCATATCTTCACGCATGATCTTCGCGGTGTACTTGGCGATGTCCAGACCAGTCTTGAATTTGTTCTGGGCGCGCATGCGAGCAGCGTGCTTAGGGTTAATCGCGTGCCAGGTCGGGTTTTGCTTCACGATGGAAGCAATAGTATCGACGTCTTGTGCGTATGGCATGGTCTCGATCCTTTGTGTGTTGATGAAGGGGGTTAATGATTTGAGCCCGGGCAAAACACCGAGCTGGTTGTCAGCGTTGGCAGTACTTTAATGGCCCAGAACTTATAATTGAAATTTATATGATGTATTTTCAGCATTTATCTTATGAATGCTCAGCATAACTGCTTTATCGAACAAGGTTTCAGGACTGGCACAGCACAACCAGCCGATCCCCAGGCTGCAACTCAAGATATTGCCTGCGCGGAGGATTCAGGAGCAGATGCCTGCCGCGGGCATCTGCGGTAGCACGAAAAACTCCAAGCGCCACTTCACCCTCAGCTGCCAGCACCTTTTCCAGCACATGGAAGTCGGCACTCGCTGGCAGCGGATAGTCATCAGGATTGCTGAACCTGATTTCACCGCCGCCTACTGTAAACAGCTCGTCCAGTACCGCTCTGAGTTCCCGGCGCAAAGCCACCTGCGCCAGAATGTGGCTAAGTATCATCGGGCTGATGAGCACCTCACTCTGGTGACCGTACAGCAGTTGGCGATTGTCCGGATCGCTAAGCTCCATAATCAGCTGCGGGCGCCCGGGCGACTCTGCCAGTATGTCTTCAAGCTGGAGATAGCCCACCATGGTCCGTGCATCGGCCTCTTCCCCAGAGGCCAATCGATCACTACTGAGAAGTATAATCGTGTCGTAGCTCGCAGGGTTGATCCGGCGCAATTCATCCTCAACCATATAGTCGGCTTCGATATGGCTGTACGTATCAAGAAGCTTGTGTTTTTCATAACGGCTGAGCGCTTGCTCACGTTCAGACACTGGCACAACAGAAACAAGATCCAGCAGGGGTTGCCCGGGGCCATAACTGGCGAACTCGGCCATCAGGCTGGGCACCCTGCGATTCCAACCAAGCAACAGAATACGATGCCCCTCCAGCCCTTCGCCGCGCACAGAGCGTTTCGCTTCTCCACGGGTTATACGGGGTAATGCCTCGGCTTTTGGATCCGCATCTGTTTCGGAATAATCCCGGGCCATCATAACGACCCTGTCCTCAGCTTCTATGCAAGTATCAGAAGGAGCAGCCAAACGGATATCCCACCCCTGCTCACTGCTACGAAGCAACCCAAGAATGATTACGTTCGGGCGCTCAGCGGCCAACTCACCAAGAGACAGACCCGCCACTGTTTCCCCACCGCGAACATAAATCTCGTTACCTTCACCCGCTGTGAGCAGTTCGTTATAAATTTCAGACAGGCCGGGATGCAGCACATTTTGCACCATAAGACGGCTTATAGTCGCATTGCCTGCGACCACCTCAATAGGCCCGGGATAAGCCCTCTCAACCACTGGAAGCTTGCGGATATCCTGAATCTCGGCCACTACAAATGGCAGGGGTGCCTGGTACTGTCTGGCCTGGGCGGCAATCGACAACAAGGCTTTAACGGTTTCCACATCCGAGGTTATCAAGCTTCCCGCTGCATACACGGCACTGGGCACAATCACCGCTGCTGCATCAAGGCAGGCGACCCGGTGCAAGGCATCCGGCTGAATGGCGGAGCCGGAACGCAGGATTATCTGCCGGGCGCGGCGCCCGATGCCGGGTTCATTACGCAGTTCATGGACCTGTTCCGCAGAAGCCTCTTCCGATAGCACCACCAGATTAAGCTTCTGGGTGTCATGTTTTTCCAGGAATCGGCGCATACGCCCGGATGAGCCCAGCAGCTCGGACAGCAAAGGTAGCGTTTGGCTGGTCCAGCCCAGCACGACCACGTGCTTTTTCAGGGTAACTGGCGTAAGCCCACGCTCAAGCTCTGCCATTTTGGCAATCAGCCAGCGGGTAAGAATGGCCACCAGAGTGCCCATGAACACCACATAACCGCTGATGGTCAGGAGCGTTGAAACAAACCGCTGCCAGGTGCCCACATCGTCACCCAGATAACCAGGGTCCGTCAGGCGCAGAAATGCCCACCAGACAGCGGACCCCGGATCGTCGAAGTCACCGCCTTGAGGGACAACCAGAAGGCCGCCAATCAACGAAATCAAACCGATGAAAACACCCACCACCAACAGCTGAAAGCCCGCCCCCTTTACGAGCTGCCGTTCAACAATAAACTTCACTCTGTCGACAACGCGAAACGGCAACATGGCGTTTTTTTTCATCTCTGGGCTCCGGTGAGCGTTGGGGCCTGCTTAGCCATAGATGACAAAGGCAGCGCAAGGGCCTCTCGTAATGTGGGCGCAAACTGCAACACGCCTTCCACTGGCCCGAGGCCACTCCGCGCGAGCGCTCGCTGGGGCTGGGATTGCAGGTCGGCAATTACAATACGAGTACCGTCTTTCTGGCAGGTTGCAATCAGTTTGTTGAGGGCAGACAGGCCACCAGCATCCAGAACGGTAACCCCATCCATATACAGAATGATTCCCTCAACGTTGCGGGACAGCTCCGCAAGCTCGCCAAAAATACGGTCCGCCGCTGCGAAAAACAGCGGGCCATTGATTTTAAACACCCGCCATCCTGCAGGCAGGTTTTCATCACTGACCCGCTTACCGGTAGTGATGTCTGTAACCTTGGTCATCTCTGCCATTTCACGCATGAATAGCACCGCTGCCAGCAGAACGCCGGTGGTAATGGCAATAACCATGTCCAGTGCCACAGTGAGGGAAAAACAGGTGAGGAAGACCCACACATCGCTGCGTGGCGCTGTTTTCAGCAGGCGCACCGCCTTGGGTGCTTCGCTCATATTCCAGGCCACCATAATCAACAGGGCTGCCATGGCAGGCATGGGTAAATAGGCCAGAATGCCCGCCAGCGATACCAGGGCCAGCAGCACGACAATGGCATGAATCATGGCGGCAACCGGGGATTCGGCACCTGCACGGTAATTGGCCGCAGAGCGTGCAATGGCGGCTGTTGCAGTAATGCCCCCAAAAAACGGCACAATAATATTACCCAACCCCTGCCCCATCAGTTCGCTGTTGGCACTGTGTCGTTTGCCGGTCATGCCATCGAGCACTACAGCACAGAGCAGGGATTCGATTGCGCCGAGCATGGCAATGGCAAAGGCTGCCGGTAAGAGTTCCCGCACCATGCTCCAGGAAAATCCGAGGGCGTTACCACTGGCATCCGCCTGCTGCCAAGGCCAGGCAAATTCCGGCAAAAACGGCGGGATGCCTGCACCCGTGCCACCACCAGGCAACAAATAGCTGAAGCGCGACCCAATCGTATCCACTGAGGCACCATTGGCGTTTAACCATATGGCAAGCAGACTACCCACAATCACAGCTGGCAGGTGCGGCGGAACCGGGGTTCTGAGCCGTGGCCAGATCAGCATGATCGCAAGCGTAACCAAGGCCACCAAAGCGCTCATGCTATCCAGCGCAGGAAAGCTCTGCGCCAGCACCGCCAGCTTGTCCCAATAGTGCTCCGGCATGCTCTCAACAGACAAACCAAAAAAGTCATTCACCTGCAGAGTTGCAATCACCACGGCAATGCCGCTGGTAAAACCAAGGGTGACCGACTCAGGAATGTATTCGATGAAACGTCCCAGCCGCATGAGTGCCATAATGACCAACAGCACACCCGACATCAGCGTGGCGAGCAAAAGCCCTCCGAGACCATAGGTTTGAGCGATAGGATAAAGAATAACCACAAACGCCGCCGTGGGGCCCGAAACGCTGAACCGGCTACCACCGGTAAGGGCAATTATAAAACCGGCAATGAACGCTGTATAAAGACCATACTGAGGCGCAACGCCACTGGCGATCGCCAACGCCATGGCCAGTGGAATTGCAATAATGCCCACGGTAACGCCAGCCATAAGGTCCCGCAGGAACCGGCGGCTGTTGTACGGCTGGTCAATGCAGGCTTCCCGGAAGGCATGGGCAAGCCGGAGAGAAAAAAGATGGGCGCGATGGGGCATACTGGCCTCGTGTCTGGGAATACATACAAGTAGCGAGGCCTTACATCATATATAATTTTTCAATGAAAAGTTTGTTCATCACTGCACTGGCACTACTAACAGGCACCCTGGCTGGGTGTGCCACCGCATTCCATTCCAGTGAAAGCAACACAGGCGCGAGACCAGAAACCCTTTACGAGGCTCAGCTGGTAGACGCCAACAGTGGCACGCAGCTGAGCGTGGATGCGCTCGCTCAAAGGCTTGCCCATACGGATATAGTCGTTATTGGCGAGTACCACGGCCACCAGGCTGCCCATCTGCTGCAATCCCGGATTCAGGCAGCGCTTTATCGCCAGCATCCTCTGCAGGTGTTGTCCATGGAACAGTTCAACCTGGACAGCCAAGCTGCCGTTGATGCCTACCTCAGTGGCAAAACCGGCGAAACCGAGTTCATTGAAGACAGCGGAGCCTGGGATAATTACCGTGCTTCCTACCGCCCACTGGTGGAGTTTGCCCGGCAGCATGGCCTGCCCGTAGTGGCGGCTAACGCCCCCGCCGCTATTGTGCGTTGCGTCGGCCGTACAGGACCGGACTACCTGAACAAGCTGCCAGCCAACGAACGCGCACAGTTACCCAGCGATGCATTTTTGGACACCCCCGCCTACCGGGAAAAATTCAATGCGGCTATTAACAGCAGCCACAGCGCAGCAAACGACGCCATGAGCGAGCGAATGCACAACACCTATCAAGCCCAGTTGTTGCGCGACAACACCATGGCCAACCGAATACTGGACGCCCGCAAAGCACACCCCAACGCACAGATTATTCACACCACCGGCACCTTCCACAGTGAAGAGCGTCTGGGAACCGTTGCACTTCTCAGGCAACGGGCACCAAGTATTTCAGTCGCGGTGATTTCACCGGTAGTATGGCCAGCGGATGCCGGCAAGATGCCTCTGCAGAAAAACCGGGATAAAGGCGACTACCTCTACTTCATCCAGCCGTTGCCGCAGGAGTTCCTTGACGAAGATCGCGAACACAAAGCGATGTCTGCAAGGTTCCGGCGCCCCAATAACGATACTTGCCAGGGAGATTCCCCATGAAAATCATTGCTGCCCTGATTCTGGGTGTTAGTGCCGTTATTTCAGCCTCAATGATCAGCAGCGGCCTCACAGACCTGCGCACCGGCGATCGCTATGTCACCGTGAAGGGTGTGGCGGAACGGGAAGTGAATGCTGACCTGGCCTTATGGCCGATTCGATTTGTGGCCACCGGGGCCAGCCTCAGCGAGGCCCAGGAAAAAGCCCGAAACAGCCGCAACGCCATCATGGCATTCCTGAAGCTGCAGGCCATCGGTGACAACTCAGTGGAATTGCAGCGCCTTGATGTAACCGACACCCGCGCCAACCCATACCAGGACAACAATAACGAACAGAAATTCATCGTCAGCCAGACTCTGATGGTGCGCAGCAACGACATTCAAAAGATACGCCAGGCCGCACAGGGCGTGAGCGAACTGGTGGATTCCGGCGTGGTGCTGTCTTCAGACTACGGCCCAAGTGGCCCAACCTATCTGTTCAACGGACTGAACGACATCAAGCCCGCCATGATTGCAGAAGCAACAGCGTCCGCCCGCGAAGCTGCCAGCCAGTTTGCCGAAGATGCAAAAACCGAGCTGGGCGATCTTCGCAGGGCCAATCAGGGCGTATTCCAGATACTGGCCAGGGATCAGGCTCCAGGGGTATCTGAGCAACAGCACCCGGTAAAGACCGTGCGGGTGGTTTCTACCGTTGAGTATTATTTGCGGTAGCTTACACACGGACCAGCTGGAAGATCGCATGGCTCGGTGTTATTGCAAGAATGAAGATGTCACGCGATTACATAGCTGGAAAGCCTGGATGCGTATAAGGCGTTGTTATTAAGGTTATTTTTTGCGGCAGCCAGAAAGAGACTGAGTGAATTGTGGAAGTCACGTTTGTGACGTGAAAGTTACTTCCACCTAACCACTGTTATGCTCAAAGGAGATACGGAAGTCATGTACCTATCGGCCGACGACATCGAGCAGCTTGAGGGTGTCGAGAAGCAGCATTTTTTGAACCCCGAGGCTCAGCGAATCAACAAGTCTCTTGGTGATGCCGTGGGGCTCCGTAATCTGGGTGTCCACCAGATATTCGTGCCCGCCGGCCATTACTCGACCGAATACCATGTGCATCATTACGAAGAAGAGTGCATCTATATTTTGTCGGGAAGCGGTGTTGCTACGCTAGGAGATCAGCAGCAGCGTATCGGCCCTGGAGATTTCATTGGCTGTCCTATCAATGGCAAAGCCCACGATATGTTCAACGATGGTACTGAGCCGTTGGTTTGTCTGGTTATCGGCCAGCGTCTTGAGCAGGATGTGACCGATTATCCTAAGCTAGGCAAGCGGTTGTCGCGCAATAGCGGTGAATGGACAGTAGTGGAGCATGCCGCTATCACCACAGTCCAACGAAAAAAGGCATAACCAGGCAGTCAACCGGACGCCAAAAAAGCAGGCTTTTTTGGTTCCCTTCGCTGCGCTCCGGCGCCGGTTACTTTCGCGTTATGTGGTGCCAACCATGTTAATATCGCGGGTTTTGAACAAGGTTTAACCACAGGTAGCCAGGAAGCTACTTTTTACTGAAAGGAACTCTTACCATGAGCAATCTGATTGCCGCCTGCGTTGGCGACATGCACGTTTGCCCGATCAAAGGGCACGGCTCTTCCCCCATCATGCCGAACGGCTCCAGCATCCTCGTTGAAGGCAAACCGATTGCCCGAGTGGGTGATGTCACCGGTTGCGGCGCTGTCATTACCCAGGGCTATCCATTGGCGTTGGCCGATGGTATGCCTGTGGCGTACCTTGGCAGCCCGACCAGTCATGGTGGTTCCATTGTCAGTGGTAATCAGCGAATAATACTTGGCGTTGCCACCACCACCGCACCGGTTGTGGACTTCGCCATGGCTGGCGCACTGGATGATAAAGGCCAGCTTACCCCTGCCGCCAAAGAGCTGCTGGACAAAGACCCACAGGAATTTGTTCGCAAGGCTGCCCAGAAAGGTGCCTTGATTGATGAGGGTCTACCAGAGCAGTCACAGGATCATGCCTCCGAAGAAGAGGAGCGTTCTAAAGTCCGGGTAGAGGCTGGCATCTTTTTCGATGGCACTGGCAATAATCGCGATAATACCCAAAGCTATCAGCGGCAGATGGATGAATGCCTCACAGCTAATGCAGCCGGGGCCATCTCCGAAGACGAGTGCAGTGCCGAACTGTCGCAGGTGATGGAAGGCAGTTATCTCAATGCGGAAACCAATGTCTCCAAACTGGAAAACCTTTACCAGCGTGAAGGAGGCCAAAGTGAGACCGGCGAAAGGGTCTACCGGCTATCAACTTATGTATCGGGAGTTGGGACTAAGTCCGGCGAGCCCGACGACGGTCCGAGTATGGGGCTTGGATTGGGCGAACAAGGCATACTGAAGAAAATCGAAGAAGGCAGCAATGATTTAGCCGTTAGTTTCAAACGTGCTGTGGACGCGTCGGTTGACGAGCTAATACTTGACGTTTTTGGCTTTAGCCGTGGCGCGGCCACCGCCCGGCATTTTGTTAGCCGGGAGGTGCGGGATACAACGGGCTCCTTATACGGTGAATACAAAGGGGCTTTAGTCAGAGCATTTGAGCGGCAGGGCATCCCATGGCCCAAGAAAGTTACCGTTCGCTTTGTCGGCCTTTTCGATACTGTTGCAGGGATTGCCGATATCGGCAATCTCGACTTATCTGCTCATGATGCAGAAACCGGCCGTATCAACGTCAACCTACGGCCGAAGGATGCCGAACGGGTCGTTCAGTTTGCCGCACGGGATGAGCGCCGCCACAACTTCTCACTCAACAGCCTCCGGAGTGAGTCCGGCAACTTGCCGGACCACTTCAGCGAATGGGTGCTTCCGGGTGTTCACTCCGATATTGGCGGCGGTTATCCGGATCGCTTTCGAGAACGGGTTGAAGTTCGTCCGCCCTTGGTTGTCAAAGGAAAAGATCGTCGGAATCCCGAAGCCAGTTTTGAATTCTCCCGTATGTTGCAGGAACGTGCGCTGATCAAAAACGAGGGTTGGATTGGGCCACTGAACCCACTCGCCACACTTGAGATTGAACAGGAACGCCCACCCGGCTTGCCCGGCGGTGACATAACACTTCGCCTTTGGTTGGACCGCGAAGTTCGCGGTGAATACTCCCGTATTCCGCTGTATCTGATGCACAAGTTGGCGGTGGATGCTGGTGTGCCATTCGATCCTATACCCACGGAAAATCCTCAGCTGGTTTTGCCGCCGGAACTTATGACTATCGCCAGAAACCTCGCAGCTCATGTCTGGCATGGCGGGCCGCTACTGCTGAGCCCAGAATCCAAAGCGTTGCTAAAACAACGATATATTCACCATTCCGATCATTACCTGAAGCTTGGCCCGTTGTACCCGTTCAAGCCCGGCAAGTATGGCCGCCGAACCGTCCATCCGAATAAGGGGCAATGGTCAGAGGGGGAATATCATGAGTATTAAGACGCTTGCTATTAGCTTCTGTGTCCTGGCGCTGCTGGGGTGTTCGGATCAGAGTGAGTCGGAAGTGACTGCGTATGGCCCCAATTCTAATTATCGGAGTATCGGGGTAGTTGCCCCGGAACACTACGATGTCTGGGTGGATAAATTTTTTATCGAGTCGCTGTCAGAAGATATCGGGTGGCGTCGTCCCTTTGGGATCGTCACTTGTTGCTGGAAAAGCCCTCCGCTATCACGCGCAGAGTGGCAGACAACCCCCGAGTTGTTCCTTATTCGATGGTTTTCGTTCGCGGAGCAACAATCCTATGAGGCTGTTATCAGATTGGAAAACGCCGCTGAAATTGTGGAAAAGATGAAAGAGCCGGCACCGTATGAAAGATATGGTAAAACAATGCTTGAGCCTAGAGACACATTAGTTCTTGGCCTGGCACCGGGAGGAACGGTGGTCCTCTGGATCATGAATGTTGGGAAAAATGCAATTGAGGTGGGGCGCTATTCGGCTCGAAAAATAGAAACACACCCCGAGCATTACCGTGAGATCACCGAACGATATAAACGCGACAGTCAGGAGTATATATATGAGCACGGTATACCAGTGGATGACTGGTAGCTGTCGTGATTAGAAATTGGGAGCAAGTCACCACATAACCAAGCCATGCACCGGATGCCAAACCCTCCGCTTCGCTACGGTTTTGTCACCGGTGATGGCGGGCGTTATGGTCATTTCTATGAATACCAAACTCGTATCAAGTTTTCTTATTTTTACACCGGCGCTTGCGATCGCTCGGCCTCCAGCCGGTGACTTCGCTAATCCAATAGCTGGTGTGATTCTGCTGGGTGTAATTCTGATGTGCGTGGGACATTGGCTGAAAGGCGCAGTAGAAAATCCCTTCGGTGCATTCCGCGTAATTTTGGCGTGTTTCGTAGCCCTTTTCATTGGGATCGGGATACCAATGTCTCTCATAAAGTTTGACTTTGATCCTGGTGCTTGGGTTATACCCATTTGGCTTGGGGCATGGGTTGTTGCCTACAAAGTTGGTATTTTTATCGCTGGCGTCAGTGATGACGAAAAGCAACCTTAACCAGTTGTTGTAGTTCGTTCCGGGCCTCCGGCCCTACACCGGACGCACATTTCGCTGCGCTGCATGAGCGCCGCTAAACCAGAGCGTTAGGCCCTAAGGAAAACCATGCCATTAAATCATACATCACAGTATGCTGAACTCACCGACGAGCACTTCACTGCGATCGGAAAAATTGTTGTAGAGTGGTCGAATATAGAATTCCTTTTAGGTCTTCTTCTTTCTAGGTTGCTGATAACACCGGAGTTTCTTGCTAGGTCATATACAGATCATATGAGCGCAGTGAAACTCCAAGAAGCCATTAAAGAGGGTGTAGAAATTCATAAACAGCGCTATGGCTGCAAACTAATCGATGAGGTTGAGCTAGAGAAAATAATAAATCTCAATAATCGTGTCACGGCATTAAGGTCAACTCGCAATAAATTTGCTCATTTTTGCTGGAGCCGAAGCACTGATGAAAAAATATTTGGTACAAATTTATCCGGAGGTGTACCAAGTAGTAAAAAACATAAGAAAAGCTATATCACTTTTACTGTTGCAGAGTTATCCAGGTTCCATCAAGAAGCACGTATGCTAGTGGATGAACTGTCATCACTGGTTAAATCCCTGCCAGAGATGGAGGAAGATGGCCTAACAAGTAAAGTCACCGGACGCTGGACTTCCCCCACTTCAGTGGACACGCATCGATAACTCCGCCACAGGAGAAGTACGATGCCGAAAATGATCACGGGGAAGAAGACCCAACGCTATAGCGTCGAGTTCAAAGTCAAAGCGGTGGAATGGAGCTACCAGGCGCACCGGAGCGTAAAAGGCGTAGCGGAAGCGCTGGATATTCACCCATTCATGCTGTCACGCTGGCGAAAGGAATACCGAGAGGGAAAGTTCGCCATGAAACGGGTCAAGAAAGCGCCACCGGGTGCCAAAGAGCTGATGAAGGAGCGGGATGAGATCAATCGCCTGAAACGCCAGATAGCGGAGCTTCAAGCGGAGGGTGGCAGAGGCCTTCCTGTCTGGTCGTCAGCAGAAAAAGCAGAAGTGTTCGCCGAGAACTTGAGCCAAAAAGGGTTGTCCCCGGTGTTCGTGCCGGTGAGCAACTTCCTGGGTGCTGCCTGGCTGGGTTCATCGAGCCTACAAATCGTCGATGTTTTGGCTTCGCCCAGCTATGGGCAAGAGCCTCTCACCTACACAGCCGAGGACCTCCGTGCCAGACTCAAAACGTAACAAGGCAATCAAATTCGTTCCGGCCCTGATGGGCACCTCACTGTGTCTGAACCATCTCATCCGTCACCTTGTACTCACCCACTAGCCACCGCAGAATTTCAGTGGCTGCCGGGTGATCGTAGGCATCGTATGTGCGCAGCAGGCTTTGCCGCTTTTCCTCGCTGATTCGCCCAAGCCCTGCATCCTGAAGCACCAGCAAATCACTGTGAAGCTGCTCTGCCAATTCCCTGCCCAGCACTTCTTTGGCAGCGCTGAAAAACGCATGTCCGTACTGGTATTCAGAACCCTGACGATAAGAATCTGCCAGAGTTATGGCAGGAATTCTGGTTAACGTGGGCTGAAGCGCCGGGTTGATGCCATGGCCGGAAATATAGGCACCATTAGCCGCCGGGCGACCTGTAAACCCTCGCAGGTGAAGGTGCTGCGACATGCGGTCGCCGTCGTTTACCGGGTAGTTGTCCCAGAGCACGGGTTTGCGTCCGAGCTGTTCATTCACACGTTTGAGATGCCCAGGGGAGATTTCTCTGGAACAAACTTCCTCTCCTGTCCAGAAAACCTGGATGTCATGATGCAGCAGGCGGCCAAGGGTTTCCAGATAGCCGGGCGGGCGTTCACCGAACACCCGATCCAGCACCGGATCATCTGAATAGTAGCTGGGGCATATTGAGAGGATACGAGCCTGAGTGCGCTCCCGAATCCAGTGCATGATCTCTACTTGAGTTTCGGCAAGCCCCGGGGTGTCGGAGTGCATGTCGTCAAACAGTATGGCCAGTTCATCAATCCCGATACGGTCAAGCTGTTCGAGCTTCACGGCCAGTGCGCTGCGGGCGTCATCATCAAAGTTATTGAAGATTTCGAAGGGGCTCAGGCCAATACCAAACCGCAGGCCTTGTTTACGGCAAAACCGACCAAACTCCGCTAATTCTGAAACTATTTCCGGCGGGTGAGGCTCTTGCCAGCGCCGGCGCAGAAAGGCGTCGGCCTTGGGTGCATAAAGATAAAAGCCGTATCCATGGGGCGCAAGCGCGCGAACCAGCTGCTGTCGCTCTTGCCAGTTCCATACTGGCCCGTAAAAGCCTTCGATAATGCCAAGTGTTGTACCCATGGCGCTCTCCCTATCAGCTCGGTGTGTTAACACATGGTATACCTACCGCAAGCGAATGGTATATCTCATCCGTATTGTCGGCCGCAAAAGCAAGCTACTATAAAGCGAAATCCCGACGGAACCGGCTATGAATCCATCTCAGGCAAGGCTGGGCAGTCTTGATGCATTGCGTGGCCTCGCAGCTCTGGGGGTGGTGCTTTTTCATTACCTGCCCTATTACGACAAGCTCTTTGGCCATTCATTCGAGTTGCCGCAGCTGCTGACAGAGGCTCTGCTCTTTGGCCGTTACGGTGTGCACCTGTTCTTCATTCTCAGCGGCTTTGTCATCTTCATGACCCTTGAACGCACCCGCAATGCCGCCTGGTTTGGTTTGGCGAGGGCGGTGCGGCTGCTGCCAGCACTCTGGGCCGGCATTATTCTTACGTTCACCTCTGTGCATCTTCTTGGCCCCGAAAGCCGCGCGGTCAGTTTTGAAACCGCCTTGCTCAACGCAACCTTGCTGCATGAGTATTTTGGCGCCGAGCATGTGGATGGTGCTTACTGGAGCCTTGTCGTTGAGGTGACCTTCTACAGCTGGATGGCATTATTGTTTTATACCCTGCGGGACTGGTCACGGCTGCGCCTGGCCTTCTGGGTGTGGATGCTGGTGAGCTATGCAGGCGTGATCTGGTGGAAGCAGATACCTGAGGGCGTGGAGTTTCTGGTCAAGGACCTGATGTTTGTAAAATATGCCCCCCTGTTTATGGGCGGCATACTGATTTACCGCATTTACAAATACGGCCGGCCAGCGATGGCAGATACCGCATTGCTGGCGCTGGCGGTTTGCCACGGCCTGCTTGCCTACAAAATGCCCTACAGTTTTTTTGTACTGGGGTGTTTCACTGTGTTTGCTCTCGCTGTAGCCGGTCGCCTTAACTGGCTGGCAAACCGGCCCCTGCTGTGGCTGGGCAGCCTCTCCTACAGCCTCTATCTGGTGCACCAGAATATTGGATATGGGGTAATCAGCTGGAGCTACAACGCGGGTCTGCCGGGCTGGCTGGGCGTAATTCTCGCGCTCGCCACGGCATTTGTGCTTGCCTCGCTGATTCATTACACCGTTGAAAAGCCCACTCAGCGCCAGTTCCGTAGCTGGCGCCGTCGCTCTGAAGCTGTCACAACTGCGAGCACAACAGCAAAAGCCGTCGAATAGGCTAACCTTTGATCACTGGATCGACTAAATACCCGACTGCCGGAGTTTGGCCATGGAAATAAAAACCTTTGAAGATCTGATTGACTGGACCCGCCAGCTGCACGCTCACCTGGCTAGGTGCCTGCACGATGCAGCAGAGAAACACGGCAATGAACGCGCAAGTGCGCTTATGGACTACGTTGCCAGCCACGAAACCCTGTTAGCCAAGGCGGTGGCAGAATTCGAAAAACAGGCTGACCCAAAAGTACTGAAAACGCGGCTTTATGACTATCAAACGCACAAGCCCTTTACCCCTGGCGCGGCCTGCGATCCTCGGCTTACGACCATGAGCTTTGATGACATAGCCAAAGAAGTTTTTACCTTTCACGATGAGATTATGGAGCTGTACAAAACACTCATTGGCAAGGCTGAAATCGAGGGCGCAAAGACACTGCTAGAGGATCTCCTGTCCCTGGAACAACACCACGCCATGCAGCTTTCCAGCCAGATTGGCAGGATGAACGACCTTTGAGGCCACTCTTCGGCCTACGACCTATGTCTTACCCAGGGTGATTTTTCGTTTTACTGGCGCAGGTTACTTGTTAATGTGAACCAGTTGAAAGACCTCTCAAAAGAAGGTCCAGCTCGATCCATAACAATGACAAAAGGACACAAGAGCAATGAAAATCCGTTCTGTTCTATCGGCAGCCGTGCTCGCCGTAGCTGCTACGTTCACCTCCGCACAAGCCTTTGCACAAGACACCTTCACCCTGAAAATGGCAGAAACCTGGGGCCCGAACTTCCCGATTTTTGGTGACACAACCAAGAACTTTGCGAAGTCCGTCGAAACCATGTCTAACGGACGCCTCAAGATTCGCATAGATTCCGCCAACAAGCACAAAGCACCTCTGGGCGTGTTTGATATGGTGAAAGCTGGCCAGTACGACATGGGCCACTCGGCTTCCTATTACTGGAAAGGCAAGGTTCCTGAGACCCTGTTCTTCACCAGCATGCCCTTTGGCATGAATGCTATGGAACAATATGCCTGGTTCTACCATGGTGGCGGCATGGAACTCATGCAGGAAGTTTACGGCGCCCACAACATGCTGTCTTTCCCCGGCGGCAACACAGGCGTTCAAATGGGTGGCTGGTTTCGCGAGGAAATCAAATCGCTGGACGACCTCAAAGGTCTGAAAATGCGTATTCCTGGCTTCGCCGGTGAAGTCTTCGCAGAAGTGGGCGTGAATCCCACCAACATTGCACCAGGGGAGCTTTACACCGCATTGGAGCGCAACACCATTGATGCGGTTGAGTGGGTAGGTCCGGCCCTGGATTTGCGCCTTGGCTTTCAGCAGATTGCCGATTACTACTACACCGGGTGGCACGAGCCAGCTACCGAACTGCAGTTCCTGATCAACAAGAAAGTGTGGGAAAAGCTGCCGGCTGATCTGAAGGAAATCCTGCGTGTTGCCATGCGCACCGCCTCTTACGACATGCTGGTTCTTTCCCAGCACGCCAATGCGGAAGCCTGGGCCAACATCAAGAAAGACTATCCCAACGTGCAGATCAAACAGTTCCCACAGGATATTTTCCAAGCCATGTACGATGCCAACAAGAAACTCCTGAAAGAAGCGTCTGCGAGTAACGAGCAAGCAGCCCGGATTGTGAAGTCGCAACAGGACTATCTGGCGCAAAGCCGTGCTTACACCGATATTTCTGAACGCGCCTACCTGAACACCATGGGCACAGTCGAGTAAGATAGCGCTTGAAAAGGAGCCGGGATCGCTCTGAAGGTGATCCCGGTTTTGTTGTTTATAGCAATAGCAGAATCGCCAACCCCCAGGCGGAGGATAGTGAATGCAGTGGATTATAAAGCTGGATGAGGGCCTGGCCCGCGTATCCATTTTTTGCGGCTGGATTACCTGCGTTGCAATGCTGCTGATGGCAGGCAATGTGTTTTACGACGTTGTCGCCCGATACGCATTCAATGAAGTGTCCATTGGCATGCAAGAAATGGAATGGCACCTCTACTCAGTGGTGTTTCTGCTCGGCATCCCCTATGCACTGCGCACCGACGGCCACGTAAGGGTTGATGTGTTTTACACGCGCTGGAGCAACAAGGCCAAGGCTTGGGTAAACCTGACAGGTGCCCTGCTGTTCGTTGTGCCATTTGCCTGGCTGATAGGCATCTATGGGTATGATTTTGCTCTGGACGCTTACACCATGGGCGAAGGCAGTGGTGATCCGGGGGGGTTGCCGTATCGCTGGGTGATCAAATCTGTAATCCCGCTCTCGGCGTTTTTTATCGCCATTGCCGGCCTGAATATGGCCACCTTTGCCCTGCGCGTAATGGCTGGCGACAAGCAGTACGATGTAGAGCACAGCGGAGGGGGCCTCGCATGATCGGCATGGTTATGTTCCTCGTCGCCCTGTTCATGCTGATGCTGGGCTTCCCTGTTGCCTTCACATTTGGCGGCGTTGCCTTGTTCTTTGGCGTATTTGCAGAAGGTATGGATCTGTTCGCCTTCATGCCTTATCGCATCATGAGCGTAATGCAGAACACGGTGTTGATGGCCGTACCCCTGTTTATCTTCATGGGCGTTATTCTGCAACGCACGCGCCTGGCAGAGCAGTTGTTAACATCCATGGGTCGCTTGTTTGGTGGCCTGCCCGGTGGCCTGGCCATTTCAACCATCCTTGTGGGCGCACTGCTTGCAGCCTCAACCGGTGTTGTGGGGGCAAGCGTGGTGGCTATGGGGCTGATTTCTTTACCTGTCATGCTGGCCCACAAGTACGACAAACGCCTGGCAACCGGCACCATCTGCGCAGCGGGCACCCTTGGGCAGATAGTTCCCCCATCAATCATTCTGATCATTCTGGGCGACGTGCTTGGGCTCCCCGTAGGGGATCTGTTCAAGGCAGCCGTTGGGCCGGGCGTGGTTCTCATTGGCCTCTACATTGTCTACATTCTGGTGGTAACCCGCTTCAAGCCGGAGACTGCCCCGGCCATGCCGAAAGACAACAGCGTGTCCCGTAAAAAGGAAATCATGAACGCTCTGTTGGCGATCATTCCGCCACTGGCATTGATTGTTATAGTGCTTGGCTCGATCTTTACTGGCATAGCGACACCCACAGAATCCTCCGCATTGGGCGGCATCGGCGCCATTATTCTGGCCATTATCTATCGTCAGTTCTCATTCCAGATGGTGTGGGACGCCTCGAAAGATACGGTTAAAGTAACCGCCATGGTGTTTGCCATCCTGATCGGTGCAACCGCCTTCTCCATGGTGTTCAGCTACACCGGTGGCGATTATCTGCTGGAGGAATGGATGCTGGCGCTTCCGGGCGAGAAGTGGGGCTTTATCATCCTGGCCATGCTGGTGATTATGATTCTGGGCTTCTTCATCGACTTTGTGGAAATCTCCTTCATCATCGTGCCTATTCTGGCGCCGGTAGCAGAAGCCCTGGGTATCAATATGCTCTGGTTTGCCATACTCATCGCCATGAACCTGCAAACCAGCTTCCTCACACCGCCTTTCGGGTTCTCCCTGTTCTATCTCAAAGGAGTTGCGCCGCCAGAAGTGCGAACGGTCGACATCTACAAAGGGGTCTTGCCGTTCATCCTCCTGCAGGTATTGGTACTGGCAATGATCGTGATATTCCCGGAGTGGTTTGGCATGAGTTCCTCTTACTGACACTGAACGCAGCCGGGTCGCCCGGTCCGGCTGCAACTTCTCTCCCCGCACAGACCTGACAAACGCAAAACCTTTTCTATACTGAACAGACAATCAAACATTCTCAGACAAGTATTCGGGATTAGCCTTGGCGTAGAGCCGCCGGCCTGAACAGCAATGTTAAGGTAAAAGAGGAAAAGTCCGTGAACCAGAACAGTGCCCAAAAGAGCACCAAAAGGAGTGCTCAAGCCACTGGGCTTAACGAACACTCAAATCAACGCCATGTCCTCAACCTTCCTTTACAGAATACCCACGTAGAGCGCGCACCCCATACCCATGAGCGCTGGCTTGTCGCCAAGCTGATGCGTATGGCAGGGTCTCCCCCGATTCGCTTTCAGCTATGGAATAGCGATGTGATTGAGCCATCGGACCAGCCGGCCCGGTTTACCATAAGGCTTGCAGACCCGAAGGCGCTCTATGCTCTGGTTACCAACCCCAACCTGGCCTTTGGCGACCTTTACAGCGCGGGCCGACTGGATGTAGAAGGCGATCTGCCAGAGCTAATGGTTACTATCTATCAGGCTATCCACCAAGCCCGACAGAAATGGCCAAGATGGCTTGAAGCCTTATGGCGAAACCACACCCCCCGCTCAACAGGCCTGATGGAAGCTCGAGACAATATTCACCACCATTATGATCTGGGTAATGACTTCTATCAGCTCTGGCTGGATAAGGCCGAAATGCAGTACACCTGCGCCTACTACGAGCGGCCAGAACTGAGTTTGGAGCAGGCTCAACTGGCAAAGATGGAACATGTATGCAGAAAACTCAGGCTCAAACCGGGCATGACCGTGGTTGAAGCCGGCTGTGGCTGGGGAGGGCTTGCACGCTACATGGCTCGAAACTATGGGGTAACCGTTCATGCCTACAATATTTCCAGGGAGCAGATCGCCTATGCTCGCGAACAGGCGCGCCAGCAAGGGCTGGAAAGCCAGATTGAGTACATTGAAGACGACTACAGAAACATCCGGGGACAATATGATGCGTTCGTTTCGGTGGGCATGCTGGAACACGTAGGCAAGGAGAACTACCTGGAGTTATCTGAACTGATAAAACGCACGCTCAGCCCCAATGGCATGGCGTTGCTTCACAGCATCGGTCGAAACACGCCCATGCTGATGAACGCCTGGATTGAAAAGCGCATTTTCCCCGGGGCCTATCCCCCGAGCATTGGCGAAATCATGGCGCTGTGTGAGCACAGCAGTTTTTCCGTACTCGATGTAGAAAACCTCCGCCTTCACTATGCCGAAACTCTCAGTGAGTGGCTGGAGCGCTTCAATACAGTCGAAGCAAACATCACTGACATGTACGACGAGCACTTCACCCGCGCCTGGCGAATGTATCTGGCCGGTTCCATTGCCGCCTTTCGGGCAGGTTCGCTGCAGCTTTTCCAGGTTGTATTCACCCACGGCGACAACCACCAGCTGCCCAAAACTCGACAGGACTTGTACCACTTCCCCGCTGCCCCCGAAAACGCTTGAGGTTACCGGCTATGGAATCCTATGACCTGATTATAATTGGTGCCGGCCCGGCGGGGTCGACTCTGGCCAAATCTCTGGAAAATAGTGGCAAGCGTATTCTGCTGATTGATAAGCAGGATTTCCCTCGGGACAAAACCTGCGCCGGCTGGGTAACCCCTGCAGTCATTGATGCCCTCGACATTGATTTGGCTGAGTACGGCAATGCCCGAACGCTTCAACCGATACGCCGTTTTCGAATTGGGATGATGGGGCAGCCGGCAGTGGAAAACGATCATGGCAGCACCATCAGCTATGGTATCCGGCGCTGTGAGTTTGACGATTATCTTCTGGCGAGAACCAGCGTGCCAAAGCAACTCGGCACACCCGTAAAAAGCATTGTTCGAAAGGATGATAACTGGCTGATCAATAACGCCTTCAGTGCCCCATTACTGGTGGGTGCCGGCGGGCACTTCTGCCCGGTTGCGAGGCTGATTGGTGATGGCCCGGGAGGCCATGAAACTGTCGTGGCCGCCAAGGAAATCGAATTCGAAATGACTCCGGAGCAGGCCAAAGCCTGCGAAGCCCGGGGAGACACACCCGAGCTCTGGTTTTGCAAAGACCTCAAAGGTTACGCCTGGGTATTTCGTAAGGGCAATTTTCTGAACATTGGCCTTGGGCGCGAGGATAATCACAAACTGACCGAACATTTACAGGATTTTGTCGAGACCATGAAAACAACGGGCAGGATTCCTTCCGACTTGCCCGGTCGCTTCAAGGGGCACGCTTATTTGCTTTATGATCATGCCGCACGAGCGCTGGTAGACGATGGTCTGCTCCTGATTGGCGATGCGGCTGGGCTTGCCTATACCCAAAGTGGTGAAGGGATTCGCCCAGCCATTGAGTCCGCATTGCTGGCAGCTGACGTTATCCGGCACGCACAGGATTTCTCTGCTACCACCTTGCAGGCCTATGGCGATGCCATAGCAGCGCGCTTTGGGCACCGACGATCTGTTACCGAGGAGGGTTTTCAGGTGCCGGACTGGATCAAAATGCCTCTGGCAGGCACTTTGATGCGTTCGCACTGGTTTACACGCAAGGTAGTGACTGAAAAGTGGTTCCTGCACCAGGAGCTACCAGCCTTGGCTGCAAACTCGTGATACTCGCACTGTAGGCGGGTATCAAAAGATCAGGCATAAAAAAGGCGGCCGATTGGCCGCCTCGTAACTGCTTCCTGAGTTTAGTGCCCCAGGTAACTGCGATACATCCAGACCGTTTTTTCCTGCTGGGATATGTAATCGCTCATCAGTGCCACTGTGCCTTCATCTTGAGCATCGCCCGCAAGATTCAGCAAATCCCGCTGTTTGCCAATCAGCTTGGCAAAACTGTCGACGATATTGTTCATGGCCGTTTTGCCATCAGCAACGTCTTTCTGCTCCGGGATTTCGGAGCGCTCAATGTAGGTGCTATATGCGTGGGAAGGACGGTGCCCAAGCGTAAGAACGCGCTCTGCAATTTCATCAATCTTGAGCAGAAGATCGTCGTACAACTCCTCAAATTTCACATGCAACTCAAAAAAGTTATCGCCTTTGATATTCCAGTGATAACCGCGCACGTTCATATAAAAAATCTGGTAGTTGGACAGCAGATCATTAAGAGAGTCGGACAGTTTTACTGTTTTTTCTTTATCCAGACCAATAAAGTTCTTAGTCATCGTACATCTCCTTCGTGGCTGTTAATTCGAACCTGAAACCAATATAACCAAGGCTTCAGGTGTGCGTGAAGTTAACTTATCGCATACACGCCATAGCGGGAATCAATCCCCGGCAGAAAACCTAGACACCAGGGCCGCAATCCGTGCAATCACCCTCTGGAACCGGCCCAATGTTGAGGTTCTGATTCAGATCTCTGAGCGCCGTTCTAACTCCTTCTTCAATAACCGGGTGGTAAAACGGCATTTCCAGCATTTCACTGACCGTCAACCGCCGCTGTACCGACCAGGCCAAGAGGTGTGCAATGTGCTCCGCTGCCGGGCCAAACATCTCAGCCCCCATGAACAACCCACTGCCATGCTCGGCGTAGACTCGAAGCAGGCCTCGGTTCTTACCAATCACCCGACTCCGGCCCTGGTTTTCAAAGGACACTTCGCCAACTGCGAAGCAGCCTCCACAGCGCTTGTCCACCTCATTGATTGTTAAGCCCACACTGGCTATCTGGGGGTCGGTAAACACAACTGCAAGGGGCGTGCTTCGCTTACCGGCCCTTACCTCCGGGTAAGACGCCGCGTTATTTCCGGCAATTCGCCCTTCATCTGCGGCTTCGTGCAGCAGCGGCAAATTGTTGTTGGCATCCCCGGCAATAAAGATATGGCTCTGGCCGCAACGCAGTGTGTGCGCATCGAACAAAGGCATGCCCCTGTCATCCAGCTCTATATCCGCATTCTGTATATCCAGGTTATCTACGTTGGGTCTGCGGCCCGTGGCCGCGAGCAGGTACTCAAAGGTTTCGGTTTTCTCGCCCGCATCACCATCGCTAAATGTAACGGCCACTCCACCATCCACACGCTCGACCCGCTTCACGTCGCCATCCGGGTCCAGGGGAAACTCTTCATTGAAGCGTTTGAGCGCATACTCTCGAATACTGTCATCCTGAATCGGGCCCACAGCGCCGCCCACTCCGAACATGCGTACCCGAACACCCAGGCGACTGAGCGCCTGGCCCAACTCCAGCCCGATCACACCCGGCCCGAAAACCACCACAGACTCTGGCAAGTCCTGCCAATCGAAAATATCGTCATTTATCACCAGACGATCTTTTGCTTCTTTCAGAAAGCCCGGAATATTCGGGCGGGAACCGGTTGCGATGATAATGCGCTGAGCGCTAATTTCGATTTTGTTGTCTACGATGAGCCGGTTGGGCCCAGCAAAACGTGCGTGGCCCATAATCTTATGCTCCTCGGAGAACGCCTCCACTGTGCGAATAACCGAAGCAACAAAGCGGTCACGTTCCGAACGAACCCGCTCCATAACCTGCTTGCCATCCACTGAAATTTTGCCTGGGGATACTCCAAACTGGCCTGCGTGTGCCATCTGATATGCGCTGTCTGCAGCGGCCAGTAGCAGTTTACTCGGCATGCAACCCACTCGAGCACAGGTAGTGCCATACTGATCACCCTCAATTAGCACTACTTTATCAGTGACCTTTCGCACACGACTGTAGGCAACCATTCCCGCCGTACCTGCACCAATAATGGCAACGTCAACTTCTCGCTTTTCCATAAAACAGTCTCCAGACCGTTATTCCCGGGAGCCGGGAACGTGGGTGAAATTTCCTATCGTGATGACACCAGTATAGAAGCCGGAATTATTTTATTCGGTACGTGAAAAAACCGACGGCTGGATTTATGCTGACAGGCTTGCAAAGGTTCTGACACACTCTGATTCCCCACAAGCCTTTGCGCCAATGCCTGATACAGCCTAGTCCAGATACAAAGAACCCAGAGAGAAATTTGCGTATGAACAGTTACTGGCCGGAATTCTTTACTGTGGCACTCGTTCACCTGCTCGCTGTTGCAAGCCCGGGGCCGGATTTTGCTGTAATGCTGAGGCAGGCCCTGTGCCAGAGCCGGAGAAATGCGCTGCTCACCGCAGCCGGCATCGGGGTCGGTATTCTGGTGCACGTCAGCTATTCACTGCTGGGTATTGGCTTGATCATCCAGCAGTCGATCTTGTTGTTCACCATTCTCAAAATTGCAGGTGCGCTCTACCTCACCTGGATCGCTGTGCAGTGCCTGAGAGCCCAGGAAGGTGGGGTTTACGTGGACACAAAAAACAGCTCTCAACAGACAGGACTTGCTGCTCTGAGGCTTGGTTTTCTGACCAATGCCCTGAACCCAAAGGCTACGTTGTTCTTTGTCTCGCTATTCTCGGTGATCATAAGCCCAGGCACACCTGTTGCTGTGCAGGCCGGATACGGCGCTTATATGGCGCTGGCAACCGGGCTTTGGTTCACCCTGGTTGCTGTGTTTTTCACGCTGCCTGCCGTGCGCAAAAACTTTAACCGCTTTGGCCACTGGCTGGACCGGCTCATGGGCGGTGTGCTGCTGCTGTTAGCTGGCCAGCTTTTGCTCTCTACAGTGAGCGGAGCAGAGCCTCCGTCTGATCCCAGCTCAGGCATGGGTCAGTAATAGAACAGCCATAACGCAGGTCGTCGCCATCATTTTGCCGGCCGGCCTCCAAAAAGCTTTCCAGCATCAGGCCCCGAATACCTGCAGAACCCGCATGCTTCTGGCGCATCACTTCACGGGCTACGTCGATCTGTCGCTCAGCCTGCTTACAGGCATTATCGTGACTGCAATCCACCATGATTGCGGCACACAGGCCGGCATCAGACAAACTCTTCGTGGCATGCTGAATGCTCTGTTCGTCATAATTGGTGATGCCACGGCCGCCACGCAACACAAGGTGAGTGTCCGGGTTACCACGAGTGCTGACCATAACCGGTGTTCCGTGGCTGGATACGCCCAAGTGGTGATGCGGATGAGCACCAGACTGCATCGCGTTGATAGCCACGCTGATCCCGCCATCGGTACCATTCTTGAACCCGGCAGGCATGGGCAAGCCGCTAACCATTTCACGGTGAATCTGGGATTCAGTGGTGCGGGCTCCAATCGCCGTCCAGCTTACGAGATCGCCCAGATAGTCCATGGCAAAGGGACTCAGCGCTTCTGTGGCAAGCGGCAATCCCATCTCGGCCAGATTCAGAAGCAGGCGGCGCGAGCGCAGCAAACCTTCGTTAAGGTCGCCCGATCCCGTGCGTTCGGGATCGTACAGCAACCCCTTCCAGCCTACTGTCGTTCTTGGCTTCTCCAGGTAGGCTCGCATCACAATCAGAAAACGGTCGCTGAGCGCATCGGCCAGAACTTTGAGTTTTTCACCATACTCCAGCGCGGCTACCTCATCGTGAACCGAGCAAGGTCCCACTACAATCAGCGTGCGCTCGTCTGAGCCGTGTAAAATATCCCGCACAGCTTGCCGGTGCCTGCCCACCTGCCGGGCAAGTCGCTCATCGACAGGCAGGCGCTGGCGCAGCTCAGCCGGCGTTGGTAATGCAGTTTCCTGCCGATGTGTTGCGGCGGCACTCTGCATCTGACGTTCCCCAACAGTGTTTAAAGGCATGTTCATGTCTGTGTTCCCGTTTCCTTGCTTCAGAATCAAAAAAGCCCCGGCTGGGCTACAGTCGGGGCTTTTTTGATTCCGACGGCAGCCTGGTTTTTTCGCCGGGCTGCCATCCTCGTTGTTCGTTTTTTGAAGATGTTATGGGCGGCCCTGGCTCTGGCTATAATAAAAGCCATAACCAAACCACCAAAAAAATACAGCAGCGACTGCCGCCAACGGTTTTTGGCCGAAAGCTTGCAAAACATTCAATTGACAGATCGCTTGTGTCGTCTTCATGCTTATCAATATATACCCCGGGTTTTCAACTTGGCAACCCGTAAACCGGATTATTTAACAAACAAACCGGCTTTATCAGAAGGATGGGAACCAGCTATGGCACTGAAATCAAGGAATCTCAGCTTCCTGCTCCTTTTTATAACTGCGCTTGTACTTTTTTCCGGAGCTGGCACTGCACACGCTGAATCCCGGGCTTATCAGCTCAAAAACCGGCCCGCGACAGACGTTGCCAGCCAGGTAAGGGAGCTCTACCAGGGTGAGCCCATCTCTATTACCACCCGGGACCAACAGCTGGTTATCCGCGGCGAACAGCAACTGCTGGATGAAATAGCAACCCTGATTGACACACTCGATGTGGCCCCTGCACAACTCCGAATCACTGTGCGGTCTACAGAAGATATTGGCGGCAAGCGCTCCGGCGCTGGTGTTACCTCAACACGCAACGAAATTGGCGTAACCGCAGAGCACAAGGTTACCAGCACCGGCGGCTCCCGGGAAAGAAGCCTTGTGGTTATGGATGGGCAGTCTGCTCATATCAGCTCAGGCCAGGTACGCACCCTGCCCTTCGCAGTGCGCGGTGGCCGAAACCCTGCCGCTATTTTGACCCAGGTAGAAACGCGCAGTGGGTTCGTGGTTAGCCCACAGGTGATTTCAGATCGCTCGGTGGAACTGAACATTGTGTCTTTCGAGGCCGACCCTGCCGAACTGAAGGGTTATGATACTCAAGCAGTTGTCACCATTCGCAGAGTAGAGCCTGGACAGTGGATTTCCCTTGGCAGCACGTCAACGGAATCTACCAGCAGGCAATCAGGCATTGCTTACAGCGTGAATAGTAGCCGGTCTGATAATCGCAGCTTTGAAGTCAAGGTCGACGTCATCCACTAACCTTCACTCCCTGGTACGCAGTAATACACTTTTGGCTTCGTTGATTTTTGCGGCCAGATAATCGCTCCCGCCGCGATCCGGGTGCAGCTTCTGTATGAGGCGGCGGTGCGCCAAAACAACATCCTCTTTTGAGCAAGCCATTGTAACACCCAGTATTTCGCAAGCCTCTCGCTCTGTCATGCCATTACCTGGCGTTTGCCCGGCCCCGGCGTGATCTGCATTTGGCCCGACACTATCCTTTCCGGTAAACAGGCGATTAAGCGCCGGAAAGAAACGGGCAAGCTCGGGCAATTTACGCAGCAACGGGATCAGTGCTGCAACGGAGGCTGTCAGCACATGCACCCGGCCGGTTAAAACCATTACAAGCAGAAACACCCCGCCAACAATAAGTACGAGCTTCCAGGTTGCGGCTTTCTTCTTTTCCGCAGACAATCTGCCCCACTGTTTCAGAATTACAAAGACGGCTGCCGCCAGCGCAATTCCCAATATCCAATGCATGAATGATCCCTTGCCGCTAAAAGAACGTAATTCTGGCACCTAGTGTAACGACAATGTTCGTCAAAAGTACCTACAAACCGGTGACAACAGCACGCGGAATTTTGTAGCATGCTATGTTTTGTCGCGAATCAATCCTTCCCGCATCCAAACAGAGATTTCCAGGACCAGAATTATGCGCACTGCTTCCCGCTTCCTGATCGCAATTATTTTCCTTGGCGTGGTGCTTGGTGGCATCTTCGGCTACAAGTTTTACCAGTTCGGCCAAATGGGAGAAATGCTGTCCAAACCCCAACCGCCTGCAGAAATCGCTGCCACTGTCGCCCGCACTGAAAGCTGGACACCGTCGATCAAAGCGGTAGGCAGCATCAAGGCGGTAAATGGCATAGAGGTGGCGAATGAGATGCCGGGCGTTATCGAAACCATTAACTTTGAGTCTGGCGACGTCGTAAAACAGGGCGATATACTCATTCGCCTTAACACCGCAATTGATGAAGCAGCGGTGCGCACCCGCCGTGCAGAAGCACAGTTGGCTGAGCAAGAGTTCAAGCGCATCTCCGATCTGCTGCCAAAACGTGCCGTGTCACAGTCCCAGTATGATGAATCCAAGGCGAACTTTGATGCCGCTTCGGCACGTGTAAATGAAGCTGAAGCGCAACTGAGCAAGAAGATTATCAGAGCACCCTTTAACGGTACTCTGGGCATTCGTATGGTGGACCAGGGCGAATACATTCCCACAGGCACGCCGATTGTCGAAATTAACATGCTTGACCCGATCTACGTCGACTTCACTCTCTCTGAAAAGAACTTGCAGGGTGTTGCCCGAGGCTATTCTGTTGTCGCGACCGTTGCTGCAGTTCCTGAACAGGAATTTGAGGGTAAGGTCAGCGCCATCAATACCTCGGTGAATCCGGAAACCCGCACCGTGCGTGTGCGCGCCACCCTGAGCAATCCGCAGAAACTGCTGCGGCCAGGCATGTTTGCAACCATTCAGACCCTGCAGCCAAACGATAACGAAGTGGTGACCGTGCCCCGCACAGCTGTGTCTTACAACACCTACGGTGATTTCGTATTTGTTATTGAAGAAAATGACGAAGGTGAATTGACGGTCAATCGCCGCAGCGTCTCCACAGGTCAAACCCGAGACACCTATGTGGCTATTCTCTCCGGCCTCGAAGCTGGCGAGAAAGTAGTTTCCAAAGGATTGCTGAGACTCCGTGCAGGCCAGAAGGTCAAGATTCAGGACGAAGGTCAGGAAAAGCAGCCGCAGGAGGCATCTGAGTAATGCGATTCACCGACATTTTCATCCATCGTCCCGTATTGGCGACGGTGGTTAGCCTACTTATCCTGCTGCTCGGTGCCCGTGCCGCCATGGAAATGGAGATCCGGCAATACCCGGAGCTCGAAAGTACAACGGTTACGGTTACAACAGCCTATCCTGGCGCCAGCTCAGACCTCATCCAGGGCTTCATTACCACACCGCTGCAACAGGCAATCGCCGAAGCAAGCGGCATCGACTACCTGACCTCTACCAGCTCTCAGGGCGTGTCGACCATTGAAGCCAAGATGGAGTTGAACTACGACGCCAACGCAGCTCTTGCTGAAATTCAGGCAAAAGTCGCCAGCCAGCGTAACGTGCTTCCTGCAGACGCCCAAGACCCGGTTATTACCTCTACCACCGGTGACTCCACGGCCCTGATGTACATTGCCTTTTACAGCTCGGAAATGGCCGTACCGCAGATTACCGATTACCTGACCCGGGTGGTTCAACCCAGGCTTCAGGCACTCTCGGGCGTAGGTAAGGCACAACTCCTTGGCCGTAAGTTTGCTTTGAGGGTCTGGCTCGACCCGGAACGCCTTGCAGCTGTTGACATGACGCCCCAGGAAGTGGTCGCCAAGCTGCGCGCGAACAACTATCAGGCCGCTGTTGGCAACACCAAGGGCACCTATACCGAAGTCAGCATGACCAGTGACACAGATGTGGCGGACCCGAACGAGTTCCGAAATCTGGTGGTCAAACAGGTTAATGACACCCAGATTCGCCTACAGGACATTGCCCGAGTAGAGCTGGGATCAGAAACCTACAGCTCGCTGGCCCTGTATAAAGGACAGCCGGCAACCTATGTCGCTATCGAACTGGCGCCCGGCGCCAACCCGCTAACCGTGGCTGATTTGGTTAAAGGCGACCTCCCCGAAATCAAAAGCCAGTTGCCAGGCGATTTGGATGTGCGCCTGGCCTATGACGCGTCAGACTTTATTGAAGACTCCATAAACGAGGTCATCCGTACCCTGCTTGAAGCCATGGGTATTGTGCTTGTGGTGGTTTTCCTTTGCCTGGGCTCAATTCGTGCTTCAATCGTTCCTTCGGTCGCCGTGCCGCTGTCGTTGATTGGCGGTGCCTTTATCATGTTGATGTTCGGGTTCTCGCTGAACCTGCTCACATTACTGTCCATGGTTCTGGCCATTGGCCTGGTGGTGGACGACGCCATCATCATGGTAGAGAACGTACACAGGCATATTGAAGCGGGTGAATCGCGGTATGAGGCAGCACTACACGGTGCCCGTGAGATGGCCGTGCCAATCATTGCAATGACCACCACCCTGGTAGCCGTTTACGCACCCATCGGGTTCATGGGCGGCCTTGTGGGCTCTCTGTTTACTGAATTCGCCTTCACCCTTGCGGGCACGGTCGTTGTTTCAGGCATCGTTGCCCTGACGCTGTCTCCCATGCTTTCTGGCATGGTACTCAAGCCCCACGGCAACCCCGGCAAGTTTGAAAAACTGGTAGAACGCACGTTTAACGGCATTGCTTCTGGCTATAAGTCGGCCCTTGGCTCTCTGATGGAAACCAAATCCGTTGTGGTGTTCTTTGCACTGATTGTCCTGGGCTCCATCTACTTCATGGCCATGATGAGCCAAAACGAGCTGGCGCCCACTGAAGATCAGGGCATTCTGTTCTACCAGGGTCTTGGGCCCCAGACAGCCACGCTAGACTACTTGCTTGAGCATGGTGAGGAAGTACAGGGCCGCCTGGCTGCGACCCCGGGTTATGCTGAAGACTTTATGATCGTGGGCATAACCGCACCCAACGCCGTATTCGGTGGTTTCAAAATGGAACCTTGGAGCAAGCGTGACGTGAGCCAGTTTGAGGTTCAGCCACAGCTTGATGCTGCCCTCAAGAAAGTAACAGGACTGCAAACCGCAGCATTTGCGCCTCCCGCGCTTCCCGGATCTGGTGGCGGTTTGCCGTTCCAGTTCGTGATCACCACAGGTAGCAGCTATGAGCAGCTCGACCAGGTGGCCGACGAGATGCTGGGCAAGGCAATGGCCAGCGGCAACTTTATGTTCCTGCAAAAATCCATCAACTTCGACCGTCCGGTTACGCGTATCAACGTGGATCGCGACCGGGTTGCCGATCTCGGGCTATCAATGCAGGACGTAGGGCAGTCGCTTTCCAGTATGCTGGGTGGCGGTTATATCAACCGTTTCAGCATGGAAGGCCGCTCCTATCAGGTCATCCCGCAGGTGGATCAGAAGTTCCGCCTGGATGAGCAGGCGCTGAACGACTATTACATTCGTACCGGCAAGGGCGATCTGGTGCCACTGGGCAGCGTTGTGAGCTTCACCCACGATGTTGAGCCGTCCAACCGCACACAGTTCAACCAGCAGAACTCCCTCACTCTGCAGGGCGTGGTTATGCCAGGTGTCGCTGCGGGTACAGCCATGGACTTCATGGAACAAACCGCTGACGAAGTGTTCCCTCTGGGCTTCACTTACGACTACACCGGTCAAAGCCGACAGCTGGCCACTCAAGGCAGCGCACTGGTTGTTACTTTCTTCCTGTCGCTACTGGTCATCTATCTGGTGCTTGCGGCGCAGTTTGAGAGCTGGCGCGACCCGTTCATCATCCTGGTTTCGGTTCCCATGTCGATCGCCGGCGCAATGGCGTTTATCGTACTTGGCTTTGCGACCATGAATATCTATACGCAGGTAGGCTTGATTACCCTGATCGGGGTTGTCTCCAAGAACGGCATACTTATTGTAGAGTTCGCCAACCTGCTGCAGAAAGACAAAGGCATGAACAAAACGGATGCTGTTATTGAGGCAGCGGCCATTCGCTTGCGCCCAATCATCATGACCTCGCTGGCGTTGATCTTTGCCATGGTGCCTCTGTTGCTGGCCGCTGGCCCAGGCGCAGAAAGCCGCTTTGCTATCGGCCTGACCATCTGTGCCGGCCTGGGCATTGGCACACTGTTCACTGTTTTCGTGCTGCCAGCGTTCTACATTCTGCTGGCGCGTGATCACAACGAAGGTAAAGACCAACAGGATGGTGATCCAAAACCCCTGCCCGTGACGTCCTGACGGGTAGCGGATAAGTAGGAAAACCCGGCTCACTGAACGGTGAGCCGGGTTTTTTTATGAAAGGCTTTTATAAGAGAAGAATGGCCAAGCGCCGGTATTGGCTAAAGCTCAAGCAGGGCTACTACGATAGGGATCAGCAATTATGTCTTGTACTTGTTGCCAACGCTGCGGCCGGGCCATCAAAAAGCCCTGCCCACGCTGACACTTCAACTCACATAGTTCCTCATACTGCGCCTGGGTTTCGACACCTTCTGCAACCACATCAAGATCTAGCGCCTCGGCTATTCCCAGAATCGCCGTTACAATCTGTGAACCACCACTTTGGCCGCCAAGACTGCTAATGAACTGGCGATCAATCTTGAGAACTTGCACTGGCAGGTTTTGCAGATACGCCAGCGATGAATAACCGGTTCCAAAATCATCAATCGCTATCCCGACCCCCTGCTCACGCAACGCTCTCAGTGTTTCCAGGCATTGGTCAGAAAGGTTCATCACATGGGTCTCTGTGATCTCTATTTCCGGGCGCCAGCCGAGTTCACGAATACGATCAAATAAAGGGCCTATCGCTAAGCCCAACCGGGCATCCGTGATCTGGCGCGCAGATATGTTGATTGCCAGGCCAGGCCTGCCCTGCAACGCCGGGCGTGCATCCCGTAAATCCCCCATAATGCCGCGCACCAGCTGCTGGGTGATTTCATGAATCTGACCACGGCGTTCCGCCAACGGAATAAAATCGCCGGGGGACACAGGCCCGAACGCCGGGTGTTCCCAGCGCAACAAGGCCTCAACTCCCACAACCTGCCCTGAGCAGAGGTCGTACTGTGGCTGGTAAACCACATAAAACTCGTCAGATGCGGTTTTAAGCGAAACCGTCAGAGCTTCAGAAAGCTCATGCTCACGGCGGCCTTTCTCGTCGTCCTCTTCACTGTAAATGCGATAACACGAGCGCCCTGCCAGTTTGGCCATGTGCATGGCACGATCTGCCTTTTGCAGAAGTTCTGTACCATTTTCACCATGTACCGGATATACCGCAGCCCCTGCAGATGCCGAGATGAAACACTCACGCTCGCCAACAATCACGGGGGCACGAAACGCCTGAATCATGCGCTCGCATATCTCATGCAGCATGCTGTATTGCTGAAGCTCCACAATGACGGCAAATTCATCACCTGAAAGCCGGGCTACTATGTCATCCTTGCCCACAACACTCTGGATGCAGCTTGCCGCCTGCTTCAGCACACCATCGCCACGTTCGTGGCCATGCAAGCTATTGATCATTTTGAAAAAATCGAGATTAACAAACAGAACAGCGAAGCAGGCTTCACCCCGTCTGTGCTGGCTGACGCGAGCGTTCAGGAACTCCTTGAATAACGAGCGGTTAGGTAGTTCCGTAAGCGGGTCATAATAGGCAAGTGAGGCCAGGCGCTCATCTGCCCCTGCTCTCTCGCCCATATCCATAAACATTCCGACATACACATGCTGGCCGTTGTCTTCCATGGCGTAAATACTGAGCCACTGTGGGTAGTCTTCACCGTTCTTTTTCCGGTTCCAGATCAGCCCTTCCCAACGCCCGTCACTGGCAAGAGACTGCCACATAACTCTGTAGAACTCTGGCGTATGAAGCCCGGAACTCAAAACCGAAGGGGATTTGCCCACCACGTCGTCAGACTGGTAGCCAGTGACAGAGTAGAACATGTGGTTTACGTAGGTAATTCTGGGCTCTTTGGTAGCAATCATGATTGCGCGCGGATACTGATCCACCAATGCCCTGAAATCGTGCGGCTGCTCAATTTGCATGAACTACATGCTCCTGGTACTTCAGTCCGCAATGCTCTCTTCTGCGCACTATTCACTCTAGAGGGAAGCAGCCCGCTTAACATTCCGTGTTGCATGTAAGCTGGATGAACTTCCTTGTAATGGTAAATAGTAACCAAATGAACAACGATTCACCATTCTACAGGCGCAAGCAATTTCCCAATGCAGGTTTGCAGCCAGTCCGCCCCATAGTGATTCCCCAAACACCCACAATTAAGGTAGGCTGGAACTCGACCCGCTATCACTTTCGGAAATCTGCCACTATCGTGTTGTTATTATGACTCTTGGGACACTGTTCTGGCTGTTTACAGCTGGTTTTGCTATCTGGTACTGGTGGCGTGCCAAGGCCATTAAGGACTCGGTGCTACAGGCTGCTCACCGCTACTGCAAAACAATGGACGTGATGCTCCTTGATGATGCTATCTATCTCAGGGGGATCTGGTTCAAGCGGGATGATCAGGGCCAACTCCGCGTTTGGCGGCGCTTCCTGTTCGATTTCACATCCACGGGTGAAGAGCGCTACAGCGGCCGGATTGTCATGCTTGGCCCGCGCATCCTGCACATGGAACTGGACCCTCACCGGTTTTCCTGACTTGTATAACTGCAGTTCCCGATCTAAAACCATCTCAGATCATCACTGAAACATCCCTGTAATAATTCTGCCTCATTCTTCCCGCAACGCTAACTATCTGTTGTTATGAGGTTTTACGATGCTGCAACACCACCCGCTCCATCTGCAGAGCGCCCTGTTGGGCGTGTTCTGCCTTTTTTTGATATTCAATGCACCTGTAATCCAGGCCGAAGGTATGGAGATTCACGGTTCCAATACCATTGGCGCCGAACTCGCCCCTCTGCTTGTTGAAGGCTTCCTGAAAAATCGTGGTAGCGATCCGGTACGGATTCTTGCCAATGGCAAAGATAATGAGAAACTCCTGATTGGAAATCAGAGCGGCACACCCCTGAGAATCCTGGTAGCCGCCCATGGCTCCAGCACTGGTTTCAAAGCACTGGAGGCAAGAAAGGCAGATGTGTGGGCCTCCTCCCGCCCCGTCAAACCGGCTGAGGTGCAAAAAATGGCCGGGCAAACCAACCTGAGGGATTCCGGTAGCGAGCATGTGGTTGCCATAGACGGCCTCGCGGTATTGGTTCATCAGTCAAACCCAGTCGATCAACTGGACATCAATACTCTGGCCGGAATATTTTCGGGCAAAATCAGCAACTGGTCAGAGGTCGGCGGCGCCAACCGACACATCAACCTGTACGCCCGGGATGATCGCTCCGGGACTTGGGATACCTTCAAAAGCCTGGTTCTGAGCGAGCCGCACTCCCTTCACTCTTCTGCCCGGCGTTATGAATCAAATGACCAACTCTCGGATGATGTCAGCATCGACCCCGGCGGCATTGGCTTTTCCGGGCTTGCTTCTGTTCGCGATAGCAAAGTGCTGGCGATTTCTGATGGCCAGGCGCCCGCACTAAAACCTTCCAGACTAACCGTTGCCAGTGAAGACTACCCGCTCTCCAGGCGCCTGTTTATGTACACCCATGGCAATTCCGCCTCGACTATTGCGAAGGACTTTGTTGAGTTCGTGTTGAGTGAAGAAGGTCAGGCCCTTGTATCAACCTCTGGCTTTGTTTCCCAAAACCCGCTTGCAGTTAAACCCGACCTGGCTGAAAGCACCCCTCCCACCTTTAAAGTGTTAACACGGAATTACAGTCGACTGACAGTCAACTTCCGCTTCTCTGAGGGGCGGACTACTTTGGACAACAAGGCGCAGAGAGATTTACAACGAATTGCTGACTTCCTCAGCAAGAAAGGCCTCACCTCAAATGATCTGATGCTTATCGGTTTTGCCGACCAGCAAACAGATGAGTTACGTGCACAGATGATCTCGGAACTGCGGGCGCTTTCTGTGCGCAAGGCACTCGCTGACTTCGGCGTTCGGGATGTCCGCTACACCGGTTACGGACACTATATGCCTGTGGGCATGGCAGGTGGAAAAAGCGGCCAACTGCGTAATGGGCGAGTGGAGGTATGGATTCGCGACCGCCAAGCGAGGTGACACTTCGGCAATCACCTATCCTTATAGCGCTCACAGATATGTTTGGGTTTCCTATACTGTCGGGGCCACTCCCAACCAACAGACAGAGACAATGGACATTCATAACGACCAGCGCTTTGCAATTAACCTGAACGTTCGAGGCATTCAGCCTTCCGCCACGCTTCGGATCAACGAGCTGAGCAACCAGCTCAAAGCCGAAGGCAAGGACATCATCAAGCTTGGGCTGGGCCAATCGCCCTTCCCGGTTCCCCAGCGCGTGGTGGATGCTCTTAAAGACCATGCTCACGAAAAAGACTACTTGCCGGTCAAGGGCCTGAAAAGCCTGCGTGAATCCATTGCCGGTTACATTAACCGCAGTGAGCGCATGCGGTGCACCTGGGAAGATGTTCTGATCGGCCCTGGCTCCAAGGAGCTGCTGTTTATTCTGCAGCTGGCCTACTACGGCGACCTGCTTATCCCACGCCCAAGCTGGGTTTCCTATGCGCCCCAGGCACGCATTATTGGCCGTTCAGTACACTGGCTGCCCACCCATGCCGAAAACAACTGGCAGCTGACCGCTGAAGAGCTGGACATCATTTGCCGGGACGATGCCTCTCGTCCGCGCATTCTGATACTCAACTACCCGTCCAACCCAACCGGTTGTACTTACACGGACGACCAGCTGCTGGCCATTGCCAATGTGGCCAGAAAGTACCGGCTAATCCTGCTCTCCGACGAGATCTATGGTGAAGTGCAGTTTGATGGAAAGCACAAGTCCATCGCCCGCTACTACCCGGAAGGCACCATCATCAGCACCGGGCTGAGCAAGTGGGCGGGCGCAGGCGGCTGGCGACTGGGTACTTTCATTTTCCCGAAGGAATTGCATGCCCTGCAGGACGCCATGGCCATCATCGCCAGCGAAACCTACACCTCCACCAGCGCACCCACACAGTACGCTGCCATCGCTGCTTTTGACGGTGGTGATGACATTGAGGAGTACCTCAAGCAATCCCGCCGTGTGCTTAAGGTGGTTGGTGAGTACATGCACTCCCGCCTGAGCGCCATGGGCGCGGTTGTGCAAAAGCCCGAAGGTGCATTCTATGTATTCCCGGACTTCTCCAACTTCCGGGACGAGCTTGCAAGAAAAGACATCAAGACCAGCCAGGCGTTTTGCCAGTCTTTACTGGAGAACACCGGTGTCGCCATTCTGCCTGCCAGCGACTTCGGGTTTGCACCCGACCACTTGGGCGCGCGCTTGGCGTTCGTTGATTTTGACGGTGCTGACGCCTTGCAACTGGCCGGTGAAGACCAGACAGGTCAGGAGTTGGGCAACGACTTTATCGAAAAGGCGTGCCCACGCCTGGTGAAGGCTATGGACAAGATGGAAGCCTGGCTGAACAGCCTCTGATCCAGCCGTGGTAGACTGGCGCTCTCACTCTTCAGAGAAGGTTCAAAGGGGGCGCCATGTCTGATTCTGTTTCCCTGCGGGACATTACCGATTTCGCAGAAGATCTGGCTACTGAAGCCGGAGAGTTGATTCGCAGGGAGCGTGATAAAACCACCCTCCGCACTGAATACAAATACGAAGCTGAATTGGTGACTCATGCCGATATAATGGCCGATGAATTCATCACCAGCGCCATTCAGAAACGCTTCCCGGATCATCGTATTCTGTCTGAGGAAAACACTCCGGACCTCAGCCAGGCCGAGAACCTCGAAACACCTCTTTGGATCGTTGACCCGATTGACGGCACCGTAAACTACGCCTACGGCCATCCGCAGGTTGCCGTGTCCATTGCCTACGCAGAAAACGGCCGCGTGCAAGCCGGCGTGGTACATGCACCCTTCCCCGGCGAAACCTTCCGCGCCACCCGCGGCGACGGCGCCACGCTCAACGGTAATCCTATTCACAATAGCGGTGCAACGGTTCCCAGAGACTCACTCTTTGCAACTGGCTTCCCTTACACCAAAGACAACCTGGCCCCACTGGTTAACCGCCTGAACGCAATGATCCATGAATGCCGCGACCTGCGCCGAATCGGTTCTGCCGCCCTGGATATTTGCTGGGTAGCCTGCGGCAGACTGGATATCTACTACGAAAACGTCAGCCCCTGGGATTTCGCCGCTGCGCGCCTGATCGCCCTCGAGGCTGGTGCCACAGCCGGCCACTTCAGCGAAGTGCCTGAGGGTTACCCGGCAGACCTTTGGGGCCGTGACATTCTGATTTCGGCGCCTGCCATCTGGGAGCCCATACGTCAGATTCTTCGGTCTGCTTCCGGGTATGAGTGAGGCTTGGGCCAAACAGCTTCAGCAACCAACTCCCAACTCTCGTCAAACTCAGCCGTGGGCAAACGAGAAAACGATGAGCGGATAAACCGCTGAATTCGGCCTTCCATAAACACCAGAACAAAATCCGCACCCCGAGTCGCACTGGTACGCGGCCGCAAGCCCTGACGGATGTCGCCTTCTTTCAGGGTTTGCCGAACCTGGGTTTCCAGGCGCTCGAAAAACTGGGAAGCACGCTTGCGCAGCGCCTCGTTTTCGCCAACCAAAGCATCGCCCGTCAGCACACAACACAAGCCCGGATTACGCTCGGCGAATACCAAAACCAGATGGGCTAACTGCTGCAAACGCACGCGCACATCTTCCTGCTCCTGCAGGATTACCTGGCAGCGGGAGAATACCGCTTCCTCCGCAAACTCCAGAAGCGCTTCAAACATCTTCCGCTTGCTGGGAAAGTGGCGGTACAGCGCCGCCTCTGTTACACCAACGGACTTGGCGAGCACAGAGGTGGTAAGCCTGGCGCCAGGTTCCTTTTCCAGCAACTCAAGAAGAGCGTGGAGGATAGCCTCCCGGCGACTCGGTTTCTGATCGGTTACAGCCATACTACAGTTCTCTCAATCAGAGCCTGACTTAAAAGAAAGTACCATCAAGAGGCGAAGATGCACTGGCGTACAGCTTTTTGGGCATCCGCCCTGCCAGATAGGCTTCACGGCCCGCTTCAATGGCCAAACGCATGGCGTTGGCCATTCTGATTGGGTCTTTGGCCTGCGCGATGGCGGTATTCATCAATACGCCGTCGCAACCCAGTTCCATGGCGATGGTGGCATCGGAGGCTGTGCCTACGCCCGCATCCACCAACACTGGAACCTTGGCATTTTCGACGATCAACCGGATGTTATAACGGTTCTGAATACCCAGCCCGGAGCCAATAGGCGCGCCCAAAGGCATGATGGCGATACAGCCCATTTCCTCAAGAATTGTGGCCAGCAAAGGATCGTCGGAACAGTAAACCATTACCTTGAAACCGTCTTTAATCAGTTCTTCCGCAGCTGCCAGGGTTTCCGGCATGTTCGGGTACAGGGTTTTGTGTTCGCCCAGCACTTCCAGTTTTACCAGATCGCGACCGTCTAGAAGTTCCCGCGCCAGCTTGCAGGTGCGCACTGCGTCTTTGGCGGTATAACAGCCTGCCGTGTTGGGCAGGATGGTGTAGCGGTCCGGGGAAATCACATCCAGAAGATTAGGCTCATCCGGATTCTGGCCCAGGTTTGTGCGGCGAACCGCCACAGTCACAATTTCAGCACCACTCGCTTCGATGGCACGGCCTGTTTCCGCCAGGTCACGGTATTTGCCGGTGCCAACCAGCAGCCGCGACTGATAAACGCGACCAGCAATTTCAAGCGGTTTATCTTCGGGCAACAGGATTTCTGGTGTGTCGGTCATAGTGTTTCCGGATTGGTAAAACGTAAGGATGTAATCTCTTGAACATGCATAACACAGCCAGGAGCCAGCCTGGCTAAATGGGGATTAACCGCCCCCTATGGCGTGTACCACCTCAACGCGGTCTCCATCATTGAGGGTAAACTCGACGTGCTGGCTGCGAGGCACTATGTCCTCATTTACTTCCACCGCCAGTCGCTTACCTGTCAGTGCCATTTCTTCTAACAATGATGAAACGGTGGCGCCTTTTGTGAGCACCATGGCTTCGCCATTTACCTGAACCTGCATAACGCCCCTAACCTCTCTCTTGATTCGTTTGCTGGCCCACGCCAGCGGTCAGCAACAATAGCCAGCCGATCATAAAACATACACCGCCCATGGGTGTAACCGGGCCAATCCACCGTATTTCGGTCAGCACCAGTGTATACAAGCTGCCACTGAACAACAGAATGCCTGCCACAAAGAATCCAGCAGCCAGCCCGAGCCATCGCCGCGAAAGCCCAAAGCCTGCCAGCAAAGCAACCAGTACCAGCGCAATGGCGTGATACATCTGATAGGTAACCGCCGTTTGGAAGACTTCCAGGCTGCGCTCGCTCACCAGGTTACGCAGGCCATGGGCACCAAATGCTCCAGCCATGACCGCAGTGAGGGCAAAAAACGAACCGATCATAATGGGCAGGCGCATAAGGCCCGAGGTGTGTGGCTTTGAGGCTTCAACAGTCACAGTGGATTTTTTCTCCGGTATCCAGGTTCATCATGGTGAGCGCTCCGCCCCAAACGCAGCCAGTATCCAGGCCTATAAAGCGGTCTTTGCCTGTCTCACCTTCGATAGCGGCCCAATGGCCAAAGATCACGCGCAAGTCATCCGGGCGGGGAAATTCAAACCAGGGGGCATAGCCCTCGGGCGCGCTGCCAACGGACTCTTTAGCGGTGAGCTCAAGCCTGCCGTCTTGTGCAATAAAACGCATCCGGGTGAAGTAATTGGTTATCACCCGCCAGCGATCCATGCCTGTGAGGCTTGCGTCCCACCCTTCCGGAATATTCCCGTACATCAACGCAAAATATTCCTTGGCGTGCTCGCCACGAATGACCTCTTCCACCTCCCGGGCGCTGGCCAAAGCTTGTTCAACAGTCCAGATGTGAGGCACGCCCGCATGGGCCATGATGAGGTTGCGCTCAGGATCATGCACGCACAGATTCTGCTGTCGTAGCCACCCCAAGAGCTTATCGCGATCGGGCGCCTTCAGGATTCCCTTGAGCGTGTCCTTGCGCTTTGGCTCGTGGCCGCCAAACGCTACTGCCAAAAGGTGCAGGTCGTGATTACCCAGAACCACCACGGCAGAATCGCCAAGACTCTCGATGTAACGCAGGGTTTTAAGGGAGGATGGGCCACGATTAATCAAATCTCCCGCCACCCAGAGGCGGTCACGGGAAGGCGAAAAGCCCACCTTGGCCAGGACATCCTGCAAACGGTCATAGCAGCCCTGAATATCGCCTATGGCGTAATCAGTCATGGCTATCTCCGCTTACGTCTCCTGCGCCAGCTTCACCAGTCTGAACAGCTGCTGGGTCATTACCTTTTTCAGTTGCCAGCAAATCCGCAATGCTAACGTAATCCGCCAGGCTGAGGTTTTCGGGCCGCAAGCCGTCGTTAATACCCAGAGCCTGCAACTGCTCCAGGGTCACCATGCCGGCCAAGGCCTTACGCAAGGTTTTCCGGCGAGCGTTGAATGCAGTTCTTACAACCGCCTGCAATGTAACCAGATCTTTGGCCGGATGCGGCAGTTCCTTGTGAGGAACCAGCCGTACAATGGCGGAATCCACTTTTGGAGCGGGCCGGAATGCACCAGGACCCACTTCAAACAACGGCTGAACCTTGCAGAAGTACTGGGTCATGATGCCCAGCCGGCCATAATTATTATCACCAGGTACCGCTGCCATCCGCTGCACCACTTCTTTCTGCAGCATGAAGTGCATGTCTTGCACCACACCCGATTGCGCCAGAAGGTGGAATATCAGCGGCGTAGAGATGTTATAGGGCAAATTGCCAATAATGCGCAGAGGCTTGTCATCCACAAGCTGGCTGAAATCGAACTTCAGTGCGTCAGCTTCGTGAATGCGAAATTCCGGGTAGTTGAAAAACTTGGTGCGCAGCACAGGGATCAGGTCTCGATCCAACTCCACAACCTGCAGTTTTGGATTAACCGCCAGGATTTCCTCAGTGATCGCACCAAGGCCGGGGCCGATTTCAACAATGGCATCATCCGGCTTTGGGTGAATGGCCCGAATGATACGCTCGATGATGCCCGGATCGTGAAGGAAGTTCTGGCCAAACCGTTTCCTGGCCTGATGGCCGGCTTTTTTACTCACTCAGATGTCTCTTTGTTGGGGGCTTTGCGATTCGCAGACTTGAGGGAGCGAGCCATTTGCCCACCCACCCGGATAGCCGTGTACAGACTGCCGGAGTCTGCCTTGCCTGTACCGGCGAGATCCAGCGCTGTGCCGTGATCTACCGATGTGCGCACAATGGGCAAACCCAGGGTAATATTTACAGCTCGCCCAAAACCCTGAAACTTGAGAACAGGCAGCCCCTGATCGTGGTACATGGCCAAAGCTGCGTCAGCATCATCAAGCCAGTGCGGTGTGAACAGTGTATCCGCCGGTAGCGGACCAATCAGCTGCATGCCTTCAGCGCGAAGTTTCTCAAGTGCTGGCTCAATAACGTCAATTTCTTCCCGACCAAGATGGCCACCTTCCCCGGCATGGGGGTTCAGACCGGTAACGAGAATTCTTGGCCTCTCAATGCCGAAAAACTTTTTCAGATCGGCATTCAGAATCCTGGTGACTTGAGTAATCCGCTCTGGTGTAACCGCCGCAGATACGTCCTTCAAGGGTAAGTGAGTTGTTACCAACGCTACTCGCAGCTCTTCTGTGGCAAGCATCATGACCACTCGCTCAACCCCACAGAGTTCTTGCAGGAATTCGGTATGGCCACTGAACTCAATTCCGGCTTCGTTGATGATGCCTTTGTGAACGGGCGCAGTAACCATGCCATCAAAATCACCCGCAAGACAGCCGTTGGCCGCAACTTTGAGGGTTTCCAGCACATAGTGACTGTTGGCAACATCCAGCTTGCCCGCCTGAAACGATGCACAGCCCTCAACATGCAAAACAGAAAGCTCTCCCGCACCTTTTTTTGGCATCATGCCGGGTTGCCAGAGGTGCAGTTTGACGTTGATGCCCAGAAGCTGGGCCCGAGCCTCCAGCAGCGGCTGGCTGGCGATAACTACCACACCTGCGTCACGTTGAGCTGCCGCCAGTTGCAGACATAGCTCGGGGCCTATGCCGGCAGGCTCACCCGCCGTGAGCGCCAGAACAATCTCATCACTCATTATTCTGAAGAATCCTGAGAGTCACTTGGTTCGTCTTCCACAGTGTCGGTTGCATACTCACCTTTAAGTTCAACAAAGGCTTCATCCCGGATTTCCCTCAGCCAGTTTTGCAACTCGGAGTCGAACTTGCGGCGATAGATAGCCTGGCGCGCTTCCGCCTGTTTCACATCAACACTGATGTCTTTCTGGCGACGCTCTTCAACCAGAAGGATGTGCCAACCAAACTGGGAACGGAACGGTCCTTTGATCTCACCGACTTCGGCTTCCTGCATGGCTTGCTCAAATGCTGGCACCATCTGCCCTGGGCTCACCCAGTCCAGATTACCACCGTCAGATCCGGAAACCGGGTCGTCAGAATACTGCCGCGCCAGGGCTGCAAAATCAGCACCGTCCTGCAACTGCTGATAAAGCTCCCTAATGGTAGCTTCCGCCTCCGCTTCGGTGACCGCTCCAGAAGGCCGAATCAGGATATGGCGCACACGATTTTGCTGTATGACCTTTTTCTGGGCACCACCGCGCTTGTCCATCACCATAACCATGTGGAAGCCGCTGTTGTTCTCCAAAACCTCCGAAGGCTGGCCAATTTCAAGCGCAGGTACAACTGGCGCAACCAGTGATGGCAACTGGCTTTCAGGGCGCCAACCCATATCTCCACCTTCAAGAGCATTGCTGGCATCGGATTCAGCCACCGCCACCTCACGGAAATCACGTCCATTCAGTATAGCGGTACGGAGCGCTTCAGCTTTCTCGCGAGTGGCATCTACTGCCGCATCGTCAGCCGGGTTATCCAGCTGGATAAATATGTAGGCCAGGCGATACTCAGCGTCGTTACCACCACCAGACTCCAAAGCCAGAAGATAGTTCTCAACTTCCCGGTCGGTCACGCGAACGCGGTTACCAACCAGCCGCTGCTGTACGCGGCCTGTGAGCATTTCCTGGCGAATCTGTTCCCGGGCCTGTCGGTAGCTTACGCCTTCCTCGGCCAGCTGGCTTTCAAACTCAGACAGGCTCATGCCGTTACTCTTGGCAATGTTGACGAGGGTTTCGTTCAGCTCGTTATCACTGATGCGCATGCCCATTTTGTCAGCCATCTGCAACTGGACAGACTCGGTAATCAGCTGTTCCAGAACCCGCTCTTCAAGAAGGCGACGTGGCGGCAAGCCAGTGCCTTGAGCCGCAAGGCGACCAGTAATGGTGCTGACCCGCGCTTCCAGTTCAGTCTGAAGAACCACGTCGTCATCCACAATGGCGACCACCTGGTCGAGCAATTTGCGCTCAGCGTGAGCCGAAAAAGACAGCACCACCGCAAACACCATCAGCAGTGCCTGAAAACCTTGGCGAATCGTCGCCTTCATAATCACCTCATAATGAAGAAATAAGCCTGCGGACAGGGTACCGGAATGGCACGGTTACCGTCAGGGCAAAACGAATCAGCGGGTTCCGAAACGGCGCCGCTCGCGCTCATCAAACCCATATATAGCTTCGGAGATCGACGTAGAGGACCCACCACTACCACCCAGGCCTTTTAGCTGAATCTGGAACAGTATACGGCTGTCCAGCTGCTGATCATCTGTCAGGTAATTCTGGTGAACCACCTGAACACTCCAGCAGCAATTGTTGTACTCAATTCCGGCCAAAGAGCCGACGGTACGATCCAGATCTGAATCGTACACCCAGCGGCCGATCAGACTAACACGGTCTGTTGCCGGGAGAACCGCCGCAATATCAGACTGATCCAGCTCGCCTTTGCTGTAACTGTGGCCAACACTCGCCAGATACCGGTAGTCCTCTGAATGGAAAATCAACTGACTGCGACCTTCTTCTGTATCTCCAGTTTCAGGGTCCCACAACCCGGAAGACCGGATTTGTAAATTCTGCAAGGGATTCAGCACCACCTCTCCCGCCAGTGGCGAACGGCTGCGATCACTTCCGCCTTCACCAAACAGCGTCACCTCACGATCCTCGAAGTACTGGACCTGGCCAATGCTGAAACGAGCCCGCTCGGCGCCGGTAAGCAAATCGTTGAAACGGCTGGTTAACGCCACCGTCAACTGATTAGCCTCCCCTACACGGTCGCCCCCAACAAATCGATCTGGACGGAACAGCTGTTCAAAGCGAAACGTCTGCAAGGCCGTATCAAACGACGGAATGTAGTTCTGATCTGCTTCTGCATCGGCCCAGGCGTAATACAACCGGGGCTCAAGGGTCTGGTTGTAGGGCACATCAAACAGGCTCGCCTGACGATCAAAATACAGGCCGTTGTCCCATTCCACCACAGGCACCGTACGATCAAATCCATTCGTGCCGGCGCTGTAGTCTTCCAGCTCGTAGCGGGTGTAATCCAGACTCACCGATGGACGACTGAAACCCCAGAGGGCGCGCATTGGCAGGGCCAGCTCCGGGCGTGCACGGAAGCGCTGGCCATTTGCTTTGTCGAGCCCTGTCAGTGTGTCGTTGTCGCGATAGAACCAGGTGTACTGGCTTTCCAGCTCTGCCTCAAACACGCCGGCTTTGGCGGTTCCGGCATACACCACATCCGGTAGCTGAGCATAGGGCCTGTCTGCCTGGGCAATGCGGTCGCTGACGGTCTGATAATCATTGAGATACACATCAAAATACTGGTTTTGCCCCTGATAGCGCACGCCTCCTTTGCGCTGCAGGTGCGTGGCCTGATTAATTTCCAGGCTGCGGTTGAGATCGCTCAGGTAATCCTCATCACTGACTACAGAAAAATCACCATAGCCGTTCCAACCACTGCCAAACGCAGCCCGCGTAGAAGCATCCAAAGCCCAACGCTGACCGGACTCCGCAGGGTTGTCGTCTGCGTAGGCAGAATCGTTATCTATATACCCCAACTGCAAAGTGGTCTCGCCCAGTCCACTGAGATACCGGCCTTCCACTTCGTTAAACAATCCACGTCCATGGATGTACTGGGGCGTAAATGTGGCATCGTAATGGGGTGCCAGGTTCAGGTAATAAGGCGTGGCAATGAATGCGCCGCTGCCCGCGCTGGAGGAACCAAACTGCGGGTACAGAAAACCGGTTTTGCGGCGGTCATCAATGGGGAAGCTGGCGTAGGGCCAGTAAAACACCGGAACATCCAGAACCTCCAGGCGAACATGCTTGGCGGTTCCAAAACCTTCTGCCTGATCCAGCTCGATTTCGGAGGCCACAATCGCCCAGTCATTTTGCTGCGGGCCGCAGGTGGTGAGCATGCCGTCGTGAATTTCTACCCGGGAATCATCCACCCGGGAAAGGCTTCCGGCACTGCCCCGCATTTCCGGGCCATGCAGCAGAAAAGTCGCGGTATTGATATCAAATCGCCCGGAGTCGACGCTGTATTCAGCGCGCTCACCAGTCAACAAAAACCCGTCACCACGGCTCACCAAGGGGCCTTGAATCGACACCTGGCCAGCACTCTGGCTATACCGGGCCTCAGAGCCGGTCACCTGAAAGCTACCCTGGCGCACCTGGACATCGCCCTGCAGATAGAGTTCCCGATCTATTTCATAACGGGCGTTCAAGCCGCTGGCTTGCAGGGCAGCTGCGCCATCAGGGCTTTCACCAAAAACAGCTGAGTCATCTTCGCCAAAGCCCGAAGGCAGGTACCCGCCGGAGCAAAATACCGGCAATGAATCCCTGACCGCATCGGGAAGCTGGCTTTTCGGGCGCCAATCCAGCTCGGCCGCAGATGGCGTATCTGCGCCAGCAGACAAACTGGCAGCCGACATCAGGGCAAACCCGGCAAACAGGCTCGCAAACCGGCGTTGCAACGTGCCTTTCTGCGCCTGCAGATAGCTGTCGGACATTGGCACGGTAGCGAGGTTCCTGTTCCAGGTGCATGAAGGAGTGTGGATAGTGCAACAGAGCGCCTAAACACAAACAACAGCGGCCTAGTTTACACGTGCCCCGAAGGCTTGTTAACGGAAACGGGACCGGATAAACGAAACTCCGCTGCAAATCCGGCTTACCCTCTTTATACTCCATGCAAAGAAGCCAACAGGAGAGCGCTTTTAATCGGTGCAACTCCGGCTAACCAACGTTATGTTTACAATGCACACTTTTCCAGGATAACAGCCCGAGCTATGGATAACCGCCTGCAGATGCTGACCGCCTGGGTCAGCCAGTTCCCCGGCTTTGAGAACGCCGAAGCCCAACCCGTTTCCGGCGATGCCAGTTTCCGGCGCTACTTTCGGGTCTGCAAAACGGAGGCGAACGGCAACCAAACCCCATTTATTGTTATGGATTCACCCCCCGAGCTGGAGGACTGTGGACCCTTCGTGCTCATCGGCAGGTATTGGCGTCAGTCCGGAATTGCAGTTCCCCGGATATTCGAAGCCGACCCGGTGCGCGGCTTTCTCTTGCTGGAGGACTTTGGCGACAGGTTAATGCTGGGTCAGCTAACCCCGGATACAGCAAACTCTCTTTATCAGGGCGCTCTGGACGAGCTTGTTCGTATCCAGCAAATCCCCCCACAACCCCACCACCCTCTGCCAGCCTATAATGCAGCACTGCTGAACCGCGAAATGGCTCTATTCCGGGACTGGTTGCTGGAAGGCTACCTCGGGCTGACGCTCGATAATGTTGAGAAATCCATGCTCGACACCACCTTTGCACTGCTCCGCGAGAGCGCTCTGGCCCAACCGGAGGTCACCGTACACCGGGATTACCACTCCCGAAATCTGCTGGTGCGAGAACAGGACACTCGCCCTGGTGTGATTGATTTTCAGGATGCCGTATCCGGCCCGGTAACCTACGACGCAGTGTCACTGCTCAAGGACTGCTACATCCAGTGGCCTGAGGAGCGTATTTGTGAGTGGCTGGAAAGCTTCCGCAAAAAGAGCCAGCAAGCAGGACTGCATCGTGCAGACCAGGACACTTTCCGCCAGTGGTTTGAATTGATGGGCATGCAGCGCCACCTGAAAGCCGCCGGCATTTTTGCCCGCCTGGCCATGCGTGACGGCAAAACTCGCTATCTTGAAGACATTCCCCGCACTGTCGGCTACCTGCTCACCGCCAGCCAGCGGCAACCTGCATTGAGGCATTTCCATGACTGGCTGGCTGCAGTTGCTGTGCCGCGGATTGAAGAGTTGATTGGCCCAATTCCGGCCCAGGAGCATACTCAGTGAAAGCAATGATTCTTGCAGCCGGCAAGGGAGAGCGCATGCGGCCACTCACCCTGACCACGCCAAAACCCTTACTCAGTGCAGGCGGCAAACCGCTCATCGAGCATCATCTTGAGCATCTGAACCGTGCCGGTTTCCGGGACGTGGTCATCAACCATGCCTGGCTCGGCGAGCAAATTGAGTACACCCTGGGTGGAGGTGATCGGTTCGGCCTGTCCCTGCACTACTCACGAGAAGGCGAACCACTGGAAACTGCCGGCGGCATTGTCCGCGCCTTACCGCTACTTGAATCCAGCGACACCCAGTGGTTTATGGTTATCAACGGGGACATCTGGAGCGACTTCGACCTGACCCGGTTACAGCCACCAGCCTCGGGTGAACAAGCGTCTCTCGACGCAATTCTGGTGATGGCAGACAACCCGGTGCATCACCGAAAAGGTGATTTTTGCCTGAACGACAACGGCCTGCTTTCCGAAGAATGTGCTGGCAAAGAGGGCGAGAAGCTGACCTTTACCGGCATCAGCCTTCTTCACCGAAGGTTGTTTGAGGGGCTGACGGATCAGGCCGGAAAACTCGGGCCCGTCTTGCGGGCAGCTATGGCTAAAAGCCGGGTAGCCGGCCTGCACCACCTTGGCAGCTGGGTTGATGTTGGAACACCTGAGCGATTGCGGGCGCTGGATCAGCAACTGGCCGCTCAGGAGCCATAGCCCGATGGGAACTCATTCAGCGCAACCCGCCCTGCCGCCGCGAATGGAAGCTGAATTTTCTACCCTGCTGCACAAGCTTTCAGCATCCAGCCACCAGGCGCACACTCTGATTGGCAAAACCAGCCTGCCCCGCTGGTGCCGGCGCCCTCTGTTTTTCTTTCTGGGTTACATTGCGAAATCGGAGGGTCGAGTTTCGGAGCAGGACATAGGGTTTGCAGAAAACCTTATTACAGCGCTAAGGCTGTCCAAGCGCCAAAGACGCAAGGCCATCAGCAGCTTCCAGCAAGGCAAAGCATCGGAAACGCTGCCTCCGCTTACCGGGCTGACACTCAGGCTCAGCCATCGCGTCTGGCCAGCCCCTGCGTTGAAAATGGCCATTTGCCTGTGCCATGCCGCCCAACTCAAAGGCCGACCAGGCAAACCCCGCCGCTACCGCTGCGAGGATACGATTGACCACATTGGCATGCCGGTCAGCATCAGCGAAGACATTTTCGACAGTTACGCCAGCCGGGTATGGGGTGACATCAGCAACGCGCCGTCCACGCCAGTCAACCTCGAGCAGGCCTGCGCCCTATTGGGCGTTACACGGCGGGACCCTGTGGCAACCATCAAGCGCGCATACCGTAAAAAAGTCTCCGAGTGCCATCCGGACAAGCTGGCGCAACAGCAACTCACCTCCGCCGAACGGGCCCTGGCCAAAGAGCGGCTGCTAGCCTACCAACAAGCCTGGGAGATGATCCGGCGTCGCCTCTGAAGTCGCAGCATCCGCTATTGTCGTGCATCCGGTGCTAACCAGGCGGCTATCCTGCCCGCAAGAGCCTTCCCATCTCGCGGGACAAATCCCGTTCCCGAACCCACTGGCTGCAGGCTAAAGCCTTGCACTCCGGCTCTCGCCAAACTTGCCCTTCGGTCGCTACCTTCACCAGACGACGACAACTCCAGAATACGCGGCACCGAGGCTTTCTCAAGTGTGGGGGCAAGCCGCTCAGCATCACCCGGATAAAACTTTGGCCCAGCCCATATCAGCGCAGGAGGTGTCCCCAACCCAGCTGCGTAGGACACAACATGATTACTGCCTCGCCCTATACCGACCAGGGCTACCAGCTCGTATTCACGCGTGTTAAGTTCCGCGGCTCCGGCCGCAAGTTCATCGCGAATTCGCTCCCGATAGGCGGTTTCCTGATCTCCCGGGGCTTCCACCGCCATAACGTCAATCGTGGTCGGAATGGCAGCTTCCGGGCTCTGCCCTTCCGGCTTGGCTTCCGGTGCAAGCTGCGGACGTTCCAGTATCCTCTTGAGGGCCGCTGGCGGTGTTTCCAGCCCCAGGCTGAGCACAGCCAGTTTACGATGGGTCAACTCCCGGGCAAGAGCACCAGCCAGCCCCGATTCCGCGTTCTCGCCTTCATCCGCCAGAATGATCACGGCGCCTCGTGCCGGCGTTTCCATCTCGGGCCAGAACAGCGCCAGCGTGCGTGTGCCGTCCTCCAGCTCAAGCCAGAGCGCAGAATCCGGAAATCGCTGGCTCAAACCCCACTCACCCTGTCCGGAAGAGACGACACCCCGCACTTCGGTAGAAGCAGATGGCGCGGGCTCTGCATCTTTGTCCTGATCCTGCGCTAATGCTGACGTCCCAGCAACTGCCAGCATAAAGGCCAACAGGCAACCGGTAATGCGCCCAGGGTATATGCTTTTACTAATTGTTCTGATTCGGCGCACAGTTCCAGCTCCTCTGGCTACGAAAACACGCTCTGGTGCTGTTAGACTGTCATTATTATTAATGGCTGCCAATTGTTTGCGAGAACCGTGATGAATCCTTATCTGATTGCCCCATCCATTTTGTCTGCTGATTTTGCTCGTTTGGGCGAAGAAGTGGATAACGTACTGGCCGCTGGCGCAGACGTGGTGCACTTTGACGTTATGGACAACCATTATGTGCCCAACCTGACCATTGGGCCGATGGTATGCGAAGCCCTACGTAAACATGGTGTTACCGCACCCATCGATGTACACCTGATGGTATCGCCGGTGGATGACCTGATCCGCATGTTTATCGACGCCGGTGCCAGCTACATCACCTTCCACCCGGAGGCGTCCCAGCACATTGACCGCTCACTGCAACTGATTCGTGAGGGCGGCTGTAAAGCAGGCCTGGTATTCAACCCCGCCACACCACTGCATTACATGGACCATGTAATGGATAAGCTCGACATGGTGCTGATGATGTCGGTCAACCCGGGCTTTGGCGGTCAGAAGTTCATTCCTGGCACCCTCGACAAACTTCGGGATGCCCGCAAGCGCATCGACGCCAGCAATTACAACATCAGGCTGGAAATCGACGGCGGCGTAAAAATCGACAATATTCGTGAAATTGCCGAAGCCGGTGCAGACACCTTTGTTGCGGGCTCCGCTATTTTTAATACTGACGATTATAAAGCCACCATTGACGCCATGCGTCAGGAGTTGGAGCAGGCCCGCACTGCATTGGGTCACCAGGTGCCAAACCAATGAGCCTGGCTGGCCTGTTTAACGCCCGCTGGCCCGGGGTTGCCCTGTTTGATCTGGATGGCACTCTGGTAGACAGTGCACCGGATCTTGCCGCGGCGGTTGACCGCACCCTCGAGCAGCTTGGGCGCAAGCCCGCCGGCCTTGAACAGGTGCGCCAATGGGTGGGTCACGGCTCCCCCATTCTGATGCGTCGTGCCCTGGCTGGCAAAGCCGACTGGGAACCTGCACGTGCAGCCGACGATGCTCTTTTTGACGACGCGCTGGCGCTATTTTATGCCAACTATCGGGAGTTCAACGGCCAACATGCGGTGGTATACCCCGGTGTTAAAGCCTGCCTGGAATTCCTGAGTGAGCGTAACTGCCCCATGGCCGTAGTAACCAACAAGCCAGAACAGTTTGTGGGCCCTTTATTGAAACAGCTGGGGCTGGATTACCACTTTAAACTGGTGATTGGTGGCGATACGCTGGAAACAAGAAAACCAGACCCTGGCCCCTTGCTTCACGCCATGGGAGCACTGAAAGGCAGTCGAGGCACCACCGTAATGATTGGTGACTCTGCTGCAGATGTCACCGCTGCCCAGGCTGCAGGTATTCCCTGTGTTGCTGTCACCTATGGCTACAATTTTGGCCGACGAGTACATGCGCTTGGAGCGGACGCTGTGGTTGATTCCCTGAGCGAGCTTTTGTAACCTCTCAACTCTTGGACTTTAATTCTTTTCAATTCGGGAGATTCCTGCCGTGCAGGGACTGAATCTGACTGCCGCGCGAGGCATCCTGACTACCCGCGCAACACGATGGTGGCGATGGCGTACCGGCTGAATAATCTCAGCCCGGCGAAAAGCGCGCCCCTGCCCGCTTAACGCCACCACCCGACAGGCGAAACCTACAGTACCGTTTGCCTGCTCGAACGCAGATCAGATCCCAGGAAACCCGACCATGAACTCCGAACAGTTCCGCAAGCTGGCACAGGCCGGCTTCAATCGTATCCCCGTGTATCGTGAAGTCCTCGCGGACATGGACACCCCTTTAAGCACCTACCTCAAGCTCGCCAGCGGGCCATATTCGTACCTGTTTGAATCCGTTCAGGGTGGCGAAAAATGGGGCCGCTACTCCATCATTGGTCTGCCCAGCCAGGAAGTGCTCAAGGTGTTCGACCACCGTATCGAGATTCGTCGGCACGGCGAACTAATCGAAGCTGCTGAAGTAGAAGACCCTCTGGCATTTGTAGCCAGTTACCAGGAACGCTTCAACGCCCCGGATCTGGAAGAGCTACCCCGTTTCAATGGCGGTCTGGTGGGCTATTTCGGATATGACACGGTTCGCTATATCGAAAAGCGCCTGGCTACCAGCTGCCCCCCGGATCGCATAGGCACCCCCGATATACTGCTGATGGTCTCCGACGAACTGGTGGTATTCGACAACCTGCGGGGCAAGCTGCACCTGATAGTGCATGTGAATCCGGCGGATGACGGTAGCTACGAACAAGCACAATCAAGGCTCGACGAACTCGAACAGAAACTACACCGGCAAACCGCCAATGCTCCACAAACGCCAGCTCATCTGCGCGGGAAAACGGTGGATGAAAGCGAGTTTGTATCAGGCTTCAGCCAGGAAAAGTTCGAAGCCGCTGTTGGTAAAATCAAGGATTACGTGCTGGACGGCGACGTGATGCAAACCGTCATCTCCCAGCGCATGTCGATTCCGTTTGAAGCACCGCCACTTAATCTCTATCGCTCACTCAGGGTACTTAACCCATCTCCATACATGTACTTCCTGGATTTGGACGATTTCCACATTGTGGGCTCTTCCCCGGAAATCCTGGCGCGTATGGAAGACCGGGAAGTCACTGTTCGCCCCATCGCCGGCACCCGCAAACGCGGCGCCACCGATGCAGAAGACCGAGCGCTTGAAGCCGAATTGCTGGCCGATCCGAAAGAAATCGCCGAGCACCTGATGCTGATAGACCTGGGCCGCAACGACGCCGGCCGCATATCGGAAACCGGCACCGTGAAGCTCACCGAAAAAATGGCGGTAGAGCGCTACTCCCACGTGATGCACATTGTGTCCAACGTGACTGGCCAGGTAAAAGACGGCATCAGCTGCCTTGATGTACTCAAGGCCACCCTGCCTGCAGGCACCCTGAGCGGCGCCCCGAAAACCCGGGCCATGGAAATCATTGATGAACTGGAGCCGGTGAAGCGTGGTGTATACGGCGGCGCTGTGGGCTATCTCTCGTTCAATGGCAACATGGATACCGCAATCGCTATCCGCACCGCCGTTATCAAGGACAATACCCTGCACATACAGGCCGGCGCCGGCATAGTTGCCGATTCAGTTCCTCGCCTTGAGTGGAAAGAAACCATGAACAAGGGCCGCGCCATCTTCCGCGCGGTGGCCATGACCTACAACGATTTTAACCACTGAGGCGAGGGATACATCATGCTACTAATGATCGACAACTACGATTCCTTCACCTACAACGTGGTGCAATATCTTGCGGAACTGGGCGCCGATGTACAGGTGCACCGCAATGACGAAATCACCGTGGAACAGATAGAGGCGCTTAAACCCGAACGGCTGGTAATCTCTCCAGGCCCCTGCACACCAAATGAAGCGGGGGTTTCCATGGAGGCCATCCGCCACTTTGCCGGCAAGATTCCCATTCTCGGTATCTGCCTCGGGCACCAGGCCATTGGGCAGGTATTCGGCGGTAAAATTATCCGCGCCGGGCGTGTCATGCACGGCAAAGTATCCCCGGTGTTTCACAACAGCACTGGCGTATTCCGTGGCCTCAACAACCCTTTGCAGTCTACCCGCTACCACAGCCTGGCAATCGAGCAAGCCAGCCTCCCGGAATGCCTGGAAATGACGGCATGGACTCGCAACAGCGATGGCACCGTGGAAGAAATCATGGGCGTGCGCCACAAAACCCTGGCCATTGAAGGGGTACAGTTCCACCCCGAATCCATCATGAGCGAACAGGGCCACGAGCTGCTCCGCAACTTCCTGCGAACCCAATAAGAAAAGGCACTACGAATGAACATGAAAGACGCACTGAACCGGGTGGCCGAAAACCTCGATATGTCCCGGGAAGAAATGAAAAGCGTGATGCGCATCGTTATGAACGGGGAAGCCACCGATGCCCAGATTGGCGCCCTGCTCATGGGTTTGCGGATAAAAAGTGAAACCGTCGATGAAATCACCGGCGCTGTGGAAGTTATGCGCGAACTGGTCTCTGGCGTAACTATTAAAGCCGAGCCACTGGTTGATATCGTGGGCACCGGCGGTGACGGCGCCAACCTGTTCAACGTCTCCTCCGCCTCCGCTTTCGTTGTTGCTGCCGCTGGCGGCTTTGTTGCCAAACATGGTAACCGCGCGGTGTCTTCCAAAAGCGGAAGTGCCGACCTGATCGAACAAGCAGGCATCAACCTGAACCTGACGCCTGAACAAGTCGCCCGCTGCGTAGAACAAATCGGCGTAGGCTTCATGTTCGCTCCATCCCATCACGGTGCCATGAAACACGCCGTGGGCCCACGTAAAGAAATGGGCTGCCGCACCCTGTTCAACATCCTCGGCCCCATGACTAACCCGGCGGGCGTTAAACGCCAGTTGGTGGGAGTATTCAGTAAAGCCCTCTGCCGCCCCATGGCCGAAGTGCTGCAAAAACTCGGCTCCGAACACATCATGGTGGTCGCCTCCAAAGACGGCCTGGACGAAATCAGCCTGGCCAGCGTCACCCACGTGGCTGAACTGAAAGATGGCGAGATCACCGAATACCAGCTCACCCCGGAAGACCTGGGCATAAAGAGCCAGACTCTGGTGGGATTGTCTGTTGATACTGCCGAGCAATCCCTCAACCTGATCAAAGCCGCCTTCGGTCGAGGCCACGACGAAATGGCCGAAAAAGCCCGAGACATGATCGCCCTGAACGCCGGCGCAGCAATCTATGTTGCCGGCCTGACACCAACCCCGAAGATGGGCGTTGAAATGGCCCTGGATGCCATGGGCTCCGGCCTCGCAGCTGGAAAACTCGCAGAACTCGCAGATTTTTCACACTGCTTCTGAGTCAGGAAAACTCGAATGAACAAGCAAAACGACAAAACCCCCACCATCCTGCGCAAAATCGTAGAAAGAAAGTGGGAAGAAATCGACTTTCGCAAACGGCAAACGAGCCTGGAAGATCTCAAGGCCATGTCTGGCGACCAGCCTGCGACAAGGGGCTTCGCCAACGCCCTGCGCCGGCGCATCGAAGCCGGCACACCAGCCGTCATTGCCGAAATCAAAAAAGCCTCACCCAGCAAAGGCATACTTCGCGACCCCTTTGAGCTCGCCGAAATCGCCGAAAGCTACGAAAAAGGCGGTGCCGCCTGTTTGTCAGTTCTCACTGACCACGACTTCTTCCAGGGCCACGAAGATTACCTGATAGCCGCCCGCAACGCATGCAGCCTGCCCGTTATCCGCAAAGACTTCATGGTTGCGCCTTATCAAGTATACGAAGCCCGCACCATCGGTGCCGACTGCATACTGCTCATTGCAGCGTGCCTCACCAAAGACCAGATGCAGGAATTGGAAGGTATCGCCCATGAGATTGGCATGGACGTACTGGTAGAAGTGCACAACAGCGAAGAAATGGACGATGCACTCACGCTGACCACACCTCTTGTGGGCATCAACAACCGCGACTTGCACACCTTCGACGTGTCGCTGGACACCACCTTCGATCTGCATCAGCGCATTGGACCTGACCGTTTGGCCATTACCGAAAGCGGCATTATGACCCGCGCCGATGTGGAAGCCATGACCGGCCGCGGAATATATGGGTTTCTCGTAGGAGAATCCTTCATGCGCGCTGCTGACCCGGGCGAGAAGCTGCAAGAACTGTTCGGCTGATCCGCACAAAACTTCAGCTTCATGGCCAACACCCCCAACCAAGCTTCAGACCCGATATTGGCCGGCCCCTGCTGGCCGGCCTTTTTCCGTTACACCATTCCGTCTGTCGCCGGGTTGCTCGCACTGACGACTGCCAACATAGTCGATGGCATTTTCATTGGTAATTTCGCCGGTGCCGATGCCCTCGCAGCACTGAACCTGCTGATTCCCTGGTTTACCTTACTGTTTGGCATGGCTCTGGCGCTAGCTATCGGCGGCACCGTACGTGCTGGCCGCTATCTTGGTGAAGGCAAGCGTGACGCCGCATCGGCGATATTCAGCAAATGCCTGATGGCTACAGTTGCACTGGCGCTGGCCGGGGCGCTACTCGGGTTACTGTGTCACGAGCCCATCTATCGTCTACTGGGCGCCTCCCCTGCTGTTTTCCCACTGATGTCAGAGTATTTTCTGGTGATCATATGGGTGATGGTGCTGCAGCTGTTCACCATGGTGCTTTATTACTTCGTACGTGTAGATGGATTCCCCGAGCTGGCCACCACCGCACTGGTGCTGGGAGCTGCCGGCAATATTGTACTGGACGCCCTTCTGGTGGGTTATCTGGATTACGGATTGCGCGGTGCCGCCACCGCCACCGGGCTGGCCCAGCTGCTGCAGCTTGCCGTGCTGATGCTCTATTTCCACAAACCCTCTCGCAAGCTGGTATTCCGGCTGCGTCAGCACAACTGGTGCGAGGTGGCTAAGGCCTTCACCAACGGCGTGTCTGAATGGATCAACGAGATGTCTGTAGGCCTGGTGATGCTGTTGATCAATTGGCTGTTGATCACCTCTCAGGGGCTGGCAGGCGTTGCAGCGTTCACCGTAGTTAACTATCTGATTTTTCTGAGCTTGATGTTGTTTTACGGAATATCAGATGCTATGCACGTATTGATTAGCCACAACCTCGGGGCCGGCAACACCGAGCGTATACGTCAGTTCATGGGTTGCGGTGTCACGGTGATTCTGACTCTGGCCCTGGCTTTGGTGAGCAGTGTCTGGTTATTCGGCAACCAGTTAGTCCGGCTCTTCCTCGACACTTCTAGCGACCCGGCCATCGCCCTGCTGGCAGATCAGTTCCTGACTATCCTTTGGCCACTATTTGTGGTCAACGGAATTAACGTGCTGCTGTCAGTATATCTCACTGCCACACATCACGCCCTGCCCTCTGCCCTTGTAGCCTTCTCTCGAAGCCTGGTACTGCCGGCCCTGTTGCTGATGGGCCTTGCGCAGTTTGCACCGGACTGGCCACTCCTGCTGGCACTGCCGCTGGCTGAGTGGCTCACCTTCGGCCTTGCTCTCGCGCTATTTTTCCGTTTTCGTCCCCGGCGTTTGGTAGGTCCCGTCACCAACTGAGTCAGGCGCTACCAGGTTGCCAGTTAACTTCTGCCACCTCCTCGCCAGCAAAGCGGATGAGGTGGGAGGACACAACCTTTCCCAGATCTTCCAATTCTTCTGCTGTTGGAGACTCGCACACCAACGTCAGCGCCCCGTTTTCAGAACTCAGCTGACATTCGCCAATAGAGAAGGTCAGAAAACCGCTGGTTTCGCTCCACTCAGCTTCAATCTTATGGCTGAAATGTTTGCATAAGCGGTTAATCAAACGGCTTGGATTCGTAGTGGATACGCTTGCGCTCATAAACGGCATAACAATCTCCGTGGGTTCAGCGAACACTGGCGGGCAACGGGCGGTCCGCCAGCACAATGGGTTGGCCCTGCGAACAGCGTTCAATACGGGCTTCAATGCCGTAGGTGCGGGCCAGCAGCTCCGGCGTTAGCACCTGTTCCGGGGTGCCCAGCACGGCTTGCCCGCCCGGTGACAACACCAGAACCTGATCGCAATAGCGCAGGGCCAGATTGAGGTCGTGGCACGCCACCAGCGCGATAGACTTTGCGTGGGTGGTGGCATCGCGCACGGCGTTCAACACGTTCAATTGCCAATGCAGGTCCAGCGCACTGGTGGGTTCATCCAGCAGCATCAACGGCGTCTGGCGTACCAACACCTGGGCCAGACCCACCATTTGCCGCTGGCCACCGGACATTTCAGACAGACGTCGCAGGGCCAGTTGCCGTATGCCCAGTGTGTCGAACACCTCTTCGATGGCCTGTTCGGTCTCTTCGCGGGACCAGTCGCCCCGGGCCGAGCGGCAGGCACTGAACACGGTTTCGTAGGCCACCAGCGGGATAGCTTGCGGCAACGGCTGAGGCAGATAGCCAACACGGCGGGTACGCTGATGGGATGTGAGCCCCGCCAGATTTTCCCCGGCGAAGGTCATGGTGCCGGAGATGGGCAGTAAACCCGCGATGGACTTCAGCAATGTCGACTTACCCACCGCATTCGGCCCAATCACGGCCACCAATGCACCCGCAGGTATTTCCGGCAGTGACAGGTTGCTGAATACAGCGCGATTTCGATAGCCTGCGGTAACGGACTCCAGCTTCAGGGTCACAAGGCGACCCTCCGGCTGCGGCCAATGATCAGCAGGATGAACAGCGGAATCCCCACCAATGCGGTGACAATGCCCACCGGCAACACTACGCCCGGCACCAGCAATTTACTGGCAATGGATGACAGCGACAGCAGCACCGCACCGGCAAGGGCACTGCCCGGGAGCAAAAACCGATGGTCTTCGCCCAGCATCAGGCGGGCAATATGGGGCGCCACCAAGCCAATAAACCCTATTTCCCCCACAAAACACATGGCTGCGGCAGTGAGCAGGCTGACGCGCATCAACACCGTCAGGCGCAGCCGCTCAACGCGAATACCCAGGCTCCGGGCCTGTTCTTCACCGCTGCGCAACAAAGTCATGGCCCAGGCATTACGCAATGAAAAGGGCAAACAGATTGCCAGCACCAACGCCACAATCAGTACTTTATCGAGACTCGCCCGGGCCAGACTGCCCATGGTCCAGAACACAATTTGCTGCACTGATTCGGCATCTGCAACAAACTGGATCAACCCCACCACGGCGTTAATACCAAACAGCAAAGCAATGCCGAACAACACTACGGCATGCACCGAGGCACCCAGAGAGCGCGACAGAATCAGAATCAACAGCGATGCCACGGCCGCAAACACAAAGGCCGACAACGGCAGCAAAATATGGGCCGCCAGCCCAAGAAAGGAAATATTGAAGGCAATCACCAGCGACGCACCAAGCGTAGCCGCCGCCCCCACGCCCAGGGTAAAGGGGCTGGCAAGCGGGTTGTTCAACACCGTTTGCATCTCTGCCCCCGCGAGGCCTAAACAAGCCCCTACCACCACGGCCATCAAGGCATAAGGCAAACGAATGTCCTCAATGATGACGCGGGTACCGGCGTCGATGCTTTCAGGGTTCAACAAACCATGAACCACATCGGCCAAGCCCAGCATGGAGGGCCCACTGGCTATGTCCACCAGCAAGGCCACCACCGCCACCACTGCCAAAGCCACCAGACACACAACACGGCGCAAGACAAAACGCCGGTATTCGCTTGCCAGTGTTGTGTGAGGGGCAGAGTCGCCCAATTTAGTCATTTGCGCCGGCGACACTGAACTCATTCAGCTGGCTCCCGGGCGCGAACCCAGTAGATACCATCCAGTTCGATCGGCTGAAAGCGCTGGTAGAATTCCGCCAGTGTGGCCTCCGGATCCAGTTCCGAAAAGGCTTCCGGGTGAAACCAGCGGGCCAGTGCTTGAACGGCGATCACATTCATCGGGGTATTGTAAAAGTGGTGCCAAATGGCCATCGCGCGGCCTTCGCGGATGGGTTCTACCGCTCGCAGTCCGGGTCTGTCAGTGGCTTGTGCCAGTGAGGCCCGGGCTGTCGCCGTATCGATACCAGCGCCCAGCATCACGTAGCTGTAGTCGGATTCCGAGGTGGTGTATTTGCGGGAGCCGATAGCGGTCGCCACATAGTAGTCCGGCGGGTTGCTGATCAGGTATTCCAGGTTCAGCACCCCGCTCACACCCGGCACCTTCCCTTCCGCCACGTTGCGCGCGCCCGCGGCCTTGAGAAAATGCCCCATCATGCCTTCTACCATGGTTTCACAGCAGCTGTCGTGCAATCCCAAACGGCTATGGAGGAAGACCCTCGGCCAGTCAGTTTCGGGAATCTGCGCAACCACATCGGTCACCTTTGCCAGTTCCCGCTGGTAAAACCGGTTGAACGTTTGCGCTTCCTCCTGTCGCCCGAGCACCTCACCCAGAAGCGCCATGCTTTTGGGTGTATTCACCAAGGGGTTCTGGCGGAAGTCAATGAACACCACAACTACACCGGCTCGCTGAAGCTGATCAATCAACATCTTGTTACGGGCGCCAGGGCCGTGTCCCTCCAGGCTGAAGATAGCCAGATCAGCACCCAGACCAAGCACGCTTTCCAGGCTAAAGCTGTCGGCCGAGGTGTGCCCCACCCGGGGCACATCCGCCAGTGCCGGGAAGGCTTTCAGGTACTGGGCGTAACCGCCCGGATCGGTCATCTCGAAATCTGGCAGCATACCGGCCAAGCGGTCGGGTAGCGCGTCTCCGTCCAGTATGGCAAGCGCCGGGATATAGCGGCTTTCACCCAGCACGATCCGATTCACCTCACTTGGCAACTCAACCGAACGACCTGCTAAATCAGTGACCGTGCGGGCAGCCAGAGAGAGGTCAGCCCACAAACAGAAAAGGCCGCCCACCAGGGCGGCTATGCATCGAATGCGTAACATCATCGGCCTCAAAAGCGCATGGCCAAACCAAGGCGAATATCCCGACCGGGTGCGGGCATACCCACAACACCTTCGTATCCTGCTATGCCCTGATAATCGGCATTACTGGCATGGTCGAGGTATTGCTTGTCGCCAACATTCTTCACCGCCAGAGTCAGACGCAGATCTTCATTACCCGTTGGCAGCCAGTTCACGAACAGGTCGTGCACCCCGTAACCTGGCTTATCGATCGTGCCCACAGTGGTTTCAAGGTCGTCGATTCCCTGCACAAATTGGCCCTGCCACCCAAATTCCAGGTTATGGCTCCAGAGGTAGGTCAGGTCAGCGACCCAGGTATCACCGATGGTATTGCCCAGCAGGTTATGCTCGTACACGGTCAAAGGCTGGCCATCGACTTCGGCGTCATTGCTGTGAAAACTCAAGCCGGCACTCAAGGCATTCCACTGGTAGCCGGTTGCAATGCGATAGCCATCAGATTTCAGATCGCCAATGTTCCGGTAGATGGCAGGCCCGAACAGAACATCGGCGATAGCATCCTTGATTTCAGACCGGTAAACCTCCGCCGACAGGGAGAAGTTCTGGTAAACATAATCAAAGCCCACTTCGGTATTCTTCGCCTTTTCACCTTTCAGGTCAGGATCGTTCTGCGCAAGATCTACCTTGAAGGCGTCACGCGGCATAGGCCCGCGGAAAGCTTCGGCGTAGCCAGCTTTCAGCGTCAAACCATTCAGAACTTGCCAAGCCAGACTTGCATTCGGGCTAACGGCATCCTCACTGAATGTCTGGTCGTTGTTATCCTGCAAGTTGTAGTCGTCATAACGGGCGCCTGCGCTGAGCAACAATTGCTGTGTAAGCCAAACGTCCGCTTGCAGGTATACGCCCAGGACATCACCGGTTTCTTCTTCGGCCCGCTTATCAGCTTCCCCACCGGCATTGACTTTGTCTTCACGGTAATCGACGCCGTAGGTCAGGCTGTGGCTGCCCAACTGGCTGGTATTGCGCAGATCCCCACCGATGCTGCGAGTAAAACCGAAGTACCGGCCCCAGCGATCTGCCACATTCTGCTCCAGCTCCGCTTTGCTCTGATACAAAGTGAATTCTGCGTCCAACCAGGGATTGCCTTCCGGCGCCACACCATAGTTAAGAGTGGTCGTATCCCGGCGGCCATCAAGGTCGTAGAGTTTATTGAAGCTGCTGACGGCCCACTGAGGGCGCTGCGGCCGCTCACCCTCATCGTTGCGGATTTCGTGGCTCAGGCGCAGTGTCTGGCCATTGGCGAAGTGCCCAACCAGTTTCGCCATACCAACTTGTTGGCGGGCATCAGTGCCGGGCACCTCGTCACCGTTACCGTCTTCATAACGCTCATGATCGCTCTGATTTACAGAAACCAGAGTGCTCCACTGATCGTTCAGGCGCCCAAAAATTGTGGTACTGGCACTGTACCCTTTGGTGTTGGAGAAGGAACCCAGTTTGACCAAAGCACCGACATTCTCACCTTCACGCAGGAGATCTTCCGGGTCTTTGGTAATAAAGCGGATCGCACCACCCAGAGCACCGGCACCTGCCGAGGCTTTCCCGGCACCGGTATCCACCTCCACTCGCTTCAGCAGATCCGGGTCAACCGCGATTCGGCCGGTATGGTGAAACAATACGCCTGCTTGAGTGGCACCATCCACGCTGACGTTCAGCAGTGGATCTTCCAAACCGCGAACGTAGACTTTCTGGGCGACGCCCACAGAGCTGCCTACACTCACCTCCGGCTCGCCGGCAAAGATGTCTTCCAGATCAGCAGAGAGAAAACGCTCAATACTTTTAGCATCCACCACTGCGTCGGCCTCTGCCTCACGCTCGGCTGTTACCTGTATCGTTTCCAGGGCAACGGGTTCAGCATACACAACAGGGCTGGATACAAGAGCCAACCAAAGAGCACTGCGGCGAAAGTGTTTCGGTTGTGCGACTGTGGAAAAAACTGCCATAGCGACCAAACTCCATCATGATAATGATTCGTATTTGGCATGCATTCTCGATAACTTGTGTCGCTAAGGAAACCGGTTTTACATTTGTTACATCTGCTCTCGCTCTGTCACGTATCTATCGCTTTACAGAAAGCAGTAACCTTTGCCGTGTACGGTTTGCAGGCGGTCACTGGCCACCCCCGCCGCAACCAGCTTGCGGCGGATGCGGCTAAGATGCATATCCAGGCTGCGGTCGTACCGATTGAACTCTTTTTCGAGCACCACTTGGTACAGGTAGGGCTTGCTCAGAGACTCTCGTTGATGCAGAACCAGAATCCAGAGTAAGCGAAACTGAATGGGGGTGAGGCTCACCAGCCTCCCCTGGAAGCTTACCTGTAGTTTTTGTCGATCCAGCTTCAGCTCACCGATCAACAATGTTGATGGCTCAGCTCTTTGGTCGGTATCGCCTCGCGTTCGTCGAAGCAGCGCCTCAATTCTCAGAAACAATTCGGTAAAGCTGAAAGGCTTGGGCAAACAGTCATCGGCGCCTTCCCTATAGCCCATGATGCGCTCATCCTCGGCATCGCACGCAGTCAGCATCATGACTGGGGTTTGACTGGTTTTGCGAAGCCTTTTGAGCACGTCAAAACCCGTCATCTTTGGTAAAAGAACATCCAGAAGGATTAAGTCGAACCGTTGAGCCAGAGCGGCAACCAACGCCTGATCACCTTCATGGCTTTGTAGTACTCGATACCCGCGGGAGGACAGCTCGCTTGCCAACTGCCCCCTCAGGACCGGGTTATTTTCGGCAATCAGGATCTTTGGGTTGTTATTGGCAGGCACAGCCATCTAATGATACCGGATATCAAATGATAATGAGTATCATACGCACCAGATAAAAGCGCCTCAAGTGTCGTGTTTAATCACCTGTCTCAGAGGTCAATGCTTCCTGTAACAACGCCTGCAGATGGCTTGGCAGGTTCACTGCCAGCGCCAAGGCCCGCTCATGGGCCCGCTGCGACATTTTGCCCCAGGTTCGTCGCACAATCCGGAGCCATTTTTCCCGATCATATTCCGCGTTATCCGCATAGAACTGGGCAAAATACTTCTCGAGAAACACCATACAGGCGACGTCTTCCAGCAGCTGTGTGTCTGCGTCTTTACGCAACTCCCGCTTGGTCACAATCACCTCAACCCGCTCACATTCGCTCTCGGGGTAGCCACACTCCGCCATAATCTCAGCGGCCCTGCGCCCGTGCATACGCCCACAGGCCAGACGCCACTCGTAATAGGACTTTCGGCCCTCCGGGTAATGACTGCGGGGCATTTTCCAGCGCTCAAGATGCTGGGCACGGCAGGCGATCTGCATTCGTTCAGAGGGGGCTGGCTCCAGCTCATGCAGCCAGCGAGTCATGTGCAAACTGTAGGCATATTCCCTTGGTATGGACTCGCCTGCTACAACCTCCTCATTCGGGTCTGCGCGATTTGCACCATCAATCGCATCCAGAACACATTTAAGAGATGCCTCACTCATACTGTCTCCTTTTACGACACAATTACCCCTCAAGGGCTATTGCGCCGAACCTCGTATTATCTGATAGTCAAAACTACTGGCAGCCGGATAAAGACCATGGTGAATATTTCAATCCCCAAAACACCATATAGAAAGGTCCCGGCCCCATGGCGCGCGGCCTATGAGGCGCATATCCAGATAGTAGAACGACAAGTTGCCGTTGTTGCGGCTTGGGTGCTATTGATCACCGTGGTTTTTTATCAGTTTACCCACCAGTTGCGCCTTGGCCACAACGCTGACGTGTGGCTGACCGAGGCGGCGTGCCGGTTACCGGTTTTGCTATGCGCATTGCTCACGCTCGTCTCCCACTACACCGGAAAACCCAGATGCCAGAGCCGCTATCTGCTCCGAGCCATGGGGCTCTCGGTGATGACCATGATACTGTCACTGTTTCTGGTTCACTACAGTGGGCAGCATGAAAATATTTATCAAGTAACCAACGGAATGGTTATCAGCTTTTTCGGGGTTACCGTTCTCTCAGTTAGAGGCCCAAAAGAGTTTTGGCTCCTGTTCGCGGTGCCGCTGGCCATTTTCGTACCCGTGGCGCTGGCAATGGGCATTGCTACAAAGGCACTGCTTCCCTTTTTGTTTGACCCGATGGTTATGATGGTTATTGGCTTCGTGCTCAGTGAAGCACTGAGGCAACTCCGGAAAGGTGAGTTTCTGGCCCGGCAACAACTCAGGGAACAGGCGACAACCGACCAACTGACCGGGTTACTGAATCGACGCGCCATGCTCCAGCTGCTGGAGCAGGAACACGCCAGGGCGCAGCGCTACGGCGCCACTTATAGCCTTATTCTTGGTGATCTGGACCGGTTCAAAGGGGTAAACGACCGCTACGGCCACAATATTGGTGACATCGTGCTTCAGGAAACCGCTCACAGGCTAAAACGTCAAATTCGCGCCGAGGATGCCTTATGTCGCTGGGGTGGCGAAGAATTCCTTATACTTTTACCACAGACGAGTCTGGATGGCGCCCTGCATGTAGCCGAGAAGGCTCGTCTTGCCCTGGCAGACGAGCCCATGGAAGCCGGAGAGCACAGCATTCATCAAACCATTAGCCTGGGAATGACGAGCTGCCAGGGGGGCAATGACATTGAAAGCGCCATAAAGCGTGCCGATGATGCTTTGTACCTCGCCAAAGAAAATGGGCGCAACCGCATTGAAGTGATAGCTGCGCCTGGCTTGGAGCCGCCTGTAACCGCAGACGATATCAAGCCTGCGCAGACGGGCGCGCCTTGATACGGTCATACCATGCTTGAAGATGTGCATGCTCCGGCAGGATGCGGATATTCACTACACGGGCGAAGGCTACCGTAGTGAACGCGTTTATATCAGCAGCGGTTAACCGGTCGCAGCAGAGATATTCCTTGTCCGCGAGGTGGTTGTTCAGAAATGCCATAAACTTTCCAACACTCTTCCCGCAGTCTTCACCCCATTCCTTGATCGGGTTCATTCTGTCTTTGAAATAGCCACTGGTGTGCTGAAAGCACATGCCTGTTGGCATAAAGAAGTAGAACTCCACCCATCTGACCCACTGCTCAATCAGCGCTTTCTCCAGTGGAGTATCTCCCAGCAGAGTGGGCGTTTCCGGATAGCTTTCTTCAAAATAACGGCAAATGGCCATGGTTTCGGCAATGCAGGTGCCGTCGTCCAGTTCCATCACCGGCACTTTCTTCATAGGGTTGCGTGCCACGTACTCCGGCGTCAGGTTTTCGCCCTTCTGCAGGTCAATCTCGATGAATTCGGCTTTCTCAAGCAGCCCTTTTTCTGCCATAAACATGCGTACGCGGCGAGGATTCGGTGCGGTTTTTGTTTCGAAAATTTTCATTATTATCAGCTCCGTTCCGGAAAAGCAGGATGAATCAAAGTTAAAAGCCTTCGAGAGATTGGCCCGAAAAAAGGGTTGCGTCAAGCAACTGGCCAGAAGCCCCAACAGCGGTCCGGATACGTCCTCATAAATGCCACATTTTTGTTAAAACCTTGTAACTGAGCTCAGGACCCTTATGCTTATAGCTACGTAGTAACCGAGATGAATCGTTTTGCCCTACTCCCGGCCTTGCCAGAAAACTGCAAACCAGAGAGCCGTTCCCGGTTACTCCATATCAGTAATACAACAACCCATAAAACAACTGATACCCGATTTCACCAACCCTCAAACGGAGAAGTGACTATGCGAAAGCTTACGTCTGCTGCACTGCTATGTGCGCTATCTGTGCCCGCCATGGCACAAGCCAACTGTGGCGAAGTTTCCATTACAGAAATGAACTGGGCTTCCAATACAGTGGTCACCAACGTAGCCAAGTTCATCATGGAACAAGGTTATGGCTGCGACGTGTCAGTCATCCCGTCAGACACAGTCCCGGCTGTGACGTCGGTTGCAGAAAACGGCGAACCCGACATTGTCACCGAACTGTGGTTGAACTCGGCCGGCGAGGCGTACCTGCGCCTCGAAGAAGAAGGCAAAATTGAGCGGCTGGCTAAAGTACTGGATCCCGGCGGCGAAGAAGGATGGTGGCTGCCCACCTACCTGGTTGAAAAACACCCTGAGTTGAAGACCATTGAGGGCGTGATGGCCAACCCCGAACTGGTAGGCTCGCGCTTCAACAACTGCCCGGACGGCTGGGGCTGCAGAATTGTAAACGACAACCTGATTCGAGCCATGGATCTTGAAAAATCCGGTATCGATGTATTCAACCATGGTTCCGGCGAAACCCTCGCTTCTTCAATGGCATCTGCCGTACAAAAAGAAGAACCATGGTTCGGCTATTATTGGGGCCCCACCGTGCCTATGGGCAAGTACGACATGACCCGTGTAAAGCTCGGCGATTACAAGCAGAAGGTGCACGAGAAAAACCAGAACGCCAACGCCGACAACCCGGGTGTTTCCGAGTTCCCGGCGGCAACGGTTCTTACATCAGTCACTACCGACTTCAAGAAACGCGAGCCTGAAGTGACCGCAATGCTCAGCAAAATGACGTTCAAAACAGACACCATGAGTGGCCTTCTGGCATGGATGGACTCCAACAACGCATCCGCGGAAGAAGCAGCGGTGTATTTCCTGAGCACCCACCGCGAAGAATGGTCTGACTGGCTGAACGATGAAGCCAGAACAAAGCTTGCTGCTATTCTTGAATAACTGACAGCCCCGCCCTTGCCCGGGTGCAGCATTTGCAAAAATCTGCCCCGGGCACACCTGTTAATGAGAACAACTGAATCTGTGGCGTATGGCTCCCCATGCGCAGAAGAGGCTAAACAAAGATGGCAACCTACGACTCCCTGTTTTCAGCACTTGGGTTAAAAGACTGGTGCGCGAAAGGTAAAGAAGACGGCCCGATGTCGATGGCTGATCTGCTCGCCAAAGCCAAGGGCAAAGATGCAGAGCCAGAATCCCTGTGGGACGTTCCGTTCCCGTCGATGGACGCGCTTAACGACTCCTGCGCCGCATTCCCCCAATCCAGAGAGCTTACAAAAGGCCTTGAAGAGGGCTTCCTTGCAGTAAAAGACAACCTGAGCCTGGTGCTTGACCCACTAACCCAGCCGCTAAGCTGGGCACTTGATGGCGCCCTTTACGGCATGCTCAACACGCCTTGGTGGATCATCATCCCCATCATGTTGGCGGTGGTTTTTCTGGTCACCAAATCCTGGAAACTGGTGCTGTTTGTGGGCGTCAGTATTTGTCTGTTGGCGTTCATCGATTACTACGAATACGCCTTGCAGACCCTTGCCATCATTTTCGTCTGCGCTTTCCTCTGTGTACTGTTTGGTGTGCCCATAGGCATTGCCATGTCCAGAAGTGACACCTTGCAACGGCTGACAATCCCGGTTTTGGACATGCTGCAGACCTTGCCACCTTTTGTTTATCTGATTCCGCTGATCTTCCTGTTCAGTGTGACGGAATCCAAGCTTTACGGTATCGCCATTATTCTCTACGCCATTGTGCCGGTGGTGAGGCTGACCAACCTGGGTATCCGGCTGGTAGACAAGGATGTAATCGAAGCGGCGGATGCCTTCGGGATGACGCCCAGACAGAAGCTGTTCAAGGTTCAGATTCCCCTGGCTTTACCCAACATTATGGCTGGCGTAAACCAGACCATCATGATGAGTCTCGCGATGGTTGTTATTGCATCACTTGTTTCCGCACCGGGCCTGGGTGTTCTGGTACTTCGCGGTATCCGCAACCTGGAACTCGGCGTTGGCCTGGTAGCTGGCCTCGGTATCGTGATCCTGGCGGTGGTTCTTGACCGGGTTACCAAAGCATCTCTGGCACGCATCAATGCCACCCAAAAGCAGTGAGGACAGCACGTGGCAAATGATATAAAGATTTCCATCAAAAACCTCTACAAGATCTTCGGCCCCACGCCAGACGTGGCGCTTGAGTATGTAAAACGGGGCATGAACAAGGCGGACCTTCTGGATCAGCAAAACCATGTTCTTGGACTGAGGGATATCAACGTAGATATCCTCAGTGGCAAGATCACCGTTATTATGGGGCTTTCGGGCTCTGGCAAATCCACTCTGATCCGCCACCTGAACCGCCTGATTGAACCTACCGCCGGTGAAATTCACCTTGATGACAAGAACGTTCTGGATTTGAACGAGGAAGAACTGCGCCAGCTGCGGCGGGAACAGATGTCCATGGTGTTCCAGAAGTTCGCGTTACTGCCCCACAAAACGGTACTTGAGAACGCCGGTATGGCGCTCAACATTCGAGGTTCGAAAGTCGCAGATTTCGAAAGTGAGGCGGTAAAGTGGCTGGCCAGAGTTGGGCTTGAGGGCAACGAAAACCAGTTTCCCCACCAGCTGTCTGGCGGCATGCAGCAACGGGTAGGCATAGCCCGGGCGCTGGTTTCCAACTCGCCCGTGATGTTGATGGACGAAGCCTTCTCGGCTCTGGACCCACTGATCCGCTCAGACATGCAGGATCTGCTACTGGAACTGCAGGGTGAACTGCAAAAAACCATTGTGTTCATCACCCACGATCTGGACGAAGCACTGAAGCTGTCCGACCACCTGGTGATACTCAAAGATGGAGAAGTAGTGCAACAAGGTGACCCCCAGGACATCCTGCTCAACCCCAACGACCCTTACATAGTCGCCTTTATAAACGACATAAATCGCGCACGGGTTCTTCGGGTACGCTCGATCATGAGCCGCGATGTTGATAAGGACACAGATTATGCCGGAGACCTTTCCGAAAAAGACAATCTGGAAACTGTGCTTTCTCTGTCTGGTGGCGATACTGACAAGGTATTCAGAGTGGTACGCAACGGCGAGGCAGTCGGAAGCCTGTGCATGAAAGCTCTGACAAGAGCGCTGGTGCCCTCAAGCGACTAATAAACGCCGCGACAGCCTGGATTAATTATTCGGGGCCGATACAAAATGGGGTGTGTGGTCTATTATTCCACCATATTCCTGCCCAAAGTACTCTGGCCCCTGACATGCTCCGAGCGATACTTGCAGTCTTATTTATCAGCCTGGCCGGCTGTTCTCCCCCGGATGAAAAGCCAGCCAGCATTACATCACAATCCGCTGACACGCCTGATGTAACCCTGTCTGCAAATCGTGACAAGTTTACCGTTATCATTGCCGCAGACCCTTGGTGTCCTCACAACTGTATCGCTGGTTCCGGCCGCGAGGGCTATGCCATAGATATAGCAAGAGCGGTCTTTGCTTCCGCTGGGTACCGCGTCGAATACATGAATGCAGGTTGGGCGAGAGCCATTCAGCTTGCCAAAGAAAATCACGCAGATGCTGTAGTAGGCGCATTCAGGGGGGATGTACCGGATTTCATATTCCCTCTGGAACCCATTGGAATTTCACGAACACATCTCTACACCAACGCTGAAAGCCAGTGGGTTTATAACGGAATAGCTTCTTTGAAGGGGCGCACACTGCTGGCCATTAACGGCTACTCTTACTCACCTGAGCTGGACAGTTACATTGAGCGCAACCACCAAAATCAGGGCAGTGTATGGCTATTGTCCGGACCCGCTCCCCTGAGCCGTGCAGTTGTTCTACTTGATCAACGCCGGACAGATATTTTTGTAGAAGATGAGCTTGTGATGAACTGGGCACTGCAGAACCAGGCAGCGTTGCCTGCGCCTCGGGACGCCGGCGAAATCCACCGCGCACCCTTCTATATTGCGTTTTCACCTGCAAACCCGAAAGCCGCCGAGCTGGCACGCATCCTGTCGGATGGCATCAGAAATCTGCGACAATCAGGTCAGTTCGATGACATTCTTGCCAGCTACGGGGTGCCTTTACTCTCAGTTGACTGAAACGCGGTGATGGTCTCGCCCGCGTCCGTTGTCAGCACCAACTCACCGTTACGCCCAATAGCAGCACGCTTCACTTTTGATAAGAGCTCCAGAAAACGATCTTCCTGATTCATCAAAGCAGGCGCGCAAGCCATTTTCGTGGCAAACATGTGGTCAAAGCTCACTCCTTCAGCTGTGAGTTCGTACTGCCCGCCGTAACGGTTGCATGAAGCCCTGCCGGCAACACGGTTGTCCTCAAAAAACTCGATGGTTATACGGGAGCGGTCAATAATGCCCGCGTTTGCGAGGTCTTCAACAACCCACTCAGCGCCCCGGAACAGGCGGTCCGTATCACCGCCGCAGCCCTGAAACACCTCACCGTTCAATTCAAGGCGAACCTGAGCCGGAAACTGGGCACCCGACATGTTGTCTTCACACAGTTGGCGAGCAACTTTCATCGTAAGTTCCTGGCCTTCCAGCTCGCCACGAAACTCCCGGCCGTGGCGGTTTGCAACGGTTGTTTCCAGAGCAACTCTTTCGGGTTCTCCGGTGTCATAAGGGCGGTTCATTACCAGCTCCTCGCCATCTACACGGATGTGCCAAAAAGGCTCATTGCCAGTGGCTTCAAACGGCATTTCCAGCGCTCCGGCCTGCAAACACTCGGGATAAGTCTGGCCTTTTACAGTAAAGGTGGCCCGCTCACCTTTGCTCCAGAACTGGGTCTGATCATCTCCGGTGGCCACATAAAGTTCACCAGACGCGCTTTGCTTTGGTTTCAGGAGTAGCCGTTTGCCCTGGTAATCAACACCCAGTAAATCGCCATCGCCCGCGTTGGCAACCGTGACATCCAGTTGACCACACTGGTAGCTGCCAATAGCACCCGAGGTCTTTGGCCCCGAGGCACACGCGGAGATAAAAAGCCCCGTCGCGGCGACGGCAGATGCCTTCAAAAAGCGCTGCAAATACATAGACACACCTTGAGTGTTAGATCGTGAATGAATGGTGGCATCTTAATGTCTCATATGCCTAAAAACCAACTGCCGGGGCCCGGCAGCCATTAAAACACGCAACCCGAGTACCCCTTTCCACTTTTTATCTATCGGGCACGACGCTATGCTGAGCCTTCTCACTCAGGAGGCAGCCCATGGCACTCAGGCTCTACCAATTTGCAATATCCCACTACTGCGAAAAAGTCCGCTGGGCACTGGACTACAAGAATCTCAATTATGAAACCACAAACCTTCTGCCTGGGCAGCATATAAAAACCATGCAAAAGCTCACCAAAGGCGCGGGGGCATCTGTACCTGTTCTGGTCCACGAGGGTGAGGTTATTCAGGGTTCCTCCAACATTCTCGACTATCTTGAACGCACCTTCCCCGACAACCCCATTACCCCAGTTGATGAGCCGGCAAAAGCTCAGGCTCTGGCGTGGGAAAAACGCCTCGATGATCTGGCTGGGCCAGCCGTGCGCTGCTATTCCTACCACCATTTTCTGCAGCGCCCGAAAATAGTGGTACCGTTACTCGCTGCAGGTACCCCCTTCTACAATCGCATCCTGCTAAGCCTGGCATTCAGCCGGGTAAACGAAGTTATGCGGAAGTGGATGAAGATCAATGAGAAAACCGCCGAACAATCCCGGAAGGTACTGGAAGAATTACTCGCTGAACTGGCAGAAATCTACAGTCAGCAGCCGTTTCTGGCCGGCGACGCGTTCTCCCGCGCCGATCTGACAGCCGCATCCCTGTTTGCACCTTTGTTTCAACCAGAGGCCTACCCGGTTCCCTGGCCAAAGCCAGCGAGAATACCGAAAGAAATAAAAGCCTGGCTCAACCAGTGGCAGCCACAGTTGCTGATACTCAACCGGGTTTATAATGAGCACCGATAACCTTGTGGCAGACCATTAACTGCCCCCAATAGCATCCGGTACACACCATGCAAGAGCAATCTTTGAGCCTGAATGGCCAGAATAACCACACCATTACAGGCGCGATTTTTTCCCCGGACACGCCTCGTTCAGTCCTGGTTATCGCCCATGGCATGGCAGAACACGCCGAGCGCTACGCTGATTTCGCCCGGTGGCTGACAGAACGGAACATTGCCGTTGTGACTATGAATCACCGGGGGCATGGCCCTGGCTGCACTCCTGACCAGCTTGGGCACTACAGCGATACAGACGGCTGGGGGAAAGTCGTCGACGACCTGAACCGCGTATTACTGGATACCCGGGTGCGCTTCCCCGGAATCCTTCTTGCCCTGCTTGGGCACAGCATGGGGTCGTTCATAGCCCAAAGTTGCGCACAGCAACACCCGGCCTCTCTGGATATGTTGATACTCAGCGCCACCAACCGCATTCACCGACCACAGCTATGGGTATCCGGAATCCTGATTAACGGCATCCGGCGATTCCACGGCAAGCATCACCGAAGCCCAACGATTGCAAAAATGTCCTTCGGCAAGTTTAACCGTATGTTCAAGCCCAACCGGACCGACTGCGATTGGCTAAGCCGGGATACTACCCAGGTAGACAAATACATTACAGACCCACTCTGCGGATTCGAGTGCACCACAGGCCTGTGGCATGATTTCATTCAAGGGATGCTGACAATCAGACCTTCCGCGTGGCGCAAAGATCTTCCGGTTCACCTGTTTGCTGGCACAGATGACCCCGTAGGGGAAATGAGCAAAGGCATTACCCGGCACTTTGAAGACATTCGCCAAGCCGGTGTAAGAGATACCAGCCTTCGGCTATTTGAAGGCGGCCGCCATGAGATGCTAAATGAAACCAACGCCGAAGAGGTTCGGGAACACGTGCTATCGCTGCTTACCCGGAGAAATATAACCGATGCCTGATAGTAATGAACGCCTGGTTCCAAGGCTAAGACTCAAAGCCGGCCACGCCATCGCTCTCGGGCCTGGCAAGGCTCAATTGCTTGAATTGATTCAGCAGCACCGCTCAATCTCTGCGGCCGCACGAGCTTTAAAAATGAGCTATCGGCGCGCATGGTTGCTGGTAGACACCATGAACACCTGCTTCCAGAAGCCTTTGGTACTCACCGCCACAGGTGGCAATCAGGGCGGTGGTGCTGAGCTTTCAGAAGAGGGGCTAAAGGTGCTCATGCTCTATCGGCAGTACGAAAAAGCCGTAGCAGAGCGCCCCGAACTCGTTGAGCTGGCGACCTTACTCAGAGACAAGCCTGCGCCCTGAGTTTTCCAGACAACACGCTAATTCTCTTGTATCCGACCCACGGCGACTATATTATTCTCAGCGTTATATCCGAGCGGATACAAGGAGAAAGATCCATGCTCATGAAAACAAAGCTCTATCGCCAGCTGGCAGCTCTATGCCTGACAATCCTTCTACCTCTGGCATCAGCCAGCACTGCCTTCGCCGCCGATGTGCGCATCGCCGTGGCCGCCAACTTTACCGACACGACACGTGAACTCATTGCTGCCTTTGGTGAAACAACCGGGCTGGAGGCAGTTGCAAGCTACGGCTCCACCGGCAAGCTCTACGCCCAAATTGATAACGGCGCGCCGTACGATGTTTTTCTTGCTGCCGACAGCCTTCGCCCCGAACTGCTTGAAAAAAATGGCCAAGGCGTAGCAGGCACACGATTCACCTATGCACGCGGCAAACTTGCGCTCTGGAGCCCGGTACCCGGTACCTTTGATGACCCCAAGGCCTGGCTTGAGTCTGGCGAGTTTGCTCGCCTGGCGATTGCGAACCCGAAAACAGCGCCCTACGGTTTCGCGGCCCAGGAAGTTCTCATCAAGATGGGTGTTTGGGACGCCTTGCAGGATCGCCTGGTACGCGGCGACTCTATTGCCCAGACCTTCCAGTTTGTTGCAACCACCAACGCCCAATCCGGCTTTGTCGCGCTCTCACAGGTGCGCGCCTGGGATGACAAAGGCGGCTCCCTATGGCTGATTCCGCAAGCCGACTATTCCCCCATCAACCAACAGGCTATTCTTCTGACTCGCAGCAAAAATAACGATGCCGCCCATCAGTGGCTTGAATTCCTGCGCGGTGACAAAGCCCGAAATATTATTGAAAGCTTTGGTTATGAGACCGATCATTAAACCGTAAACCGGGCAACTCCATGGACATATACTGGGAGCCAGTGTGGCTCACCTTGAAGCTTGCAGGTTTCACCACGGCCATACTTCTGGTTGTAGGAACACCTATTGCCTGGTGGCTGGCCCGTAGCCATCACTGGATAAGGCAGCCTATTGCAGCGATTGTTGCCTTGCCCCTGGTATTGCCGCCTACGGTTCTGGGGTTCTACCTGCTGGTGCTGATGGGCCCGAAAGGCATGGTTGGCCAGATCACCGAGCAGTTGGGGCTTGGTTTGTTGCCGTTCACCTTCGAAGGTCTGGTCATTGCATCGGTAATCTATTCCCTGCCGTTTACCGTTCAGCCCCTGCAAAATGCGTTTGCTTCCATTAATCAGCAACTTCTTGAGGTCGCATCCACGCTTCGGGCATCGCCCCGGGACCAGTTTTTTTCTATCGTGATCCCCTTGGCAAGGCCGGGCTTTCTGACCGCCAGCGTGCTCACCTTCGCCCATACCATCGGCGAGTTTGGCGTTGTACTTATGATCGGCGGCAACATCCCCGGCGAAACCAAGGTGCTCTCGGTGGCCATTTACGACCATGTGGAATCCCTGGAGTACACCCAGGCTCACTGGTTGGCTGCGGGCATGGTTGTCTTCTCCTTTGTTGTACTTGTAACCCTGTATTCACTCAATGGCCGGCTGCAGTCGGGGCTGGTGAAATGATGGCAGCACCTGGAATACAGGCACGTTTCGCCTGCAAGGTTGGAACATTTGAACTGGACGTTGATCTGAACCTGCCAGGTAGCGGGCTCACCGCCCTCTTCGGGCATTCAGGCTGCGGCAAAACAACCTTGCTGCGCTGCATGGCAGGCCTGCAGGCGGCAGAAGGAATCATGCGCGTTAACGGTGACGAATGGCAGAACAAAACTGGCAGCCGCCCCGTCCATCAACGGCCCCTGGCCTACGTGTTTCAGGAAACCAGCCTGTTCCCCCACCTTTCGGTAAAGCGCAACCTGATGTACGGGTACAAACGCATTCCCCAAAGCGACCGCCAAATATCCTTCGATCAGGCGGTTGAATGGCTGGGGCTCTCGCGCCTGCTTGGCCGTATGCCTGAAAAACTCTCTGGCGGAGAGCGTCAGCGCGTAGCCATTGCCCGGGCACTGCTCACAAGCCCCAGGTTGCTGCTGATGGATGAACCCCTGTCTGCCCTCGACCAGGCCAGCAAACTGGACATCATGCCCTACCTGGAAGCCTTGCGGGACACCCTGGCCATCCCCATGCTCTATGTGTCCCACTCCACAGCCGAAGTTGCACGACTGGCAGACCACATCGTGATGATGGATGGCGGAAGGGTTGTTGCTGAAGGCCCACTGCAACAGATCATGGCACGCACGAACCAACCCTTCGGGCTTGAGAAAGATGCCGGGGTGATTCTCGATGCCACCCTGTCAGAACGGGATGAGCAATGGCATCTGTGCCGTGCTGATTTTGGAGGCGGCCACCTCTGGCTGCGTGCAGATGAGAGCCTGATGATCGGGCATAAAATTCGGCTGCAGGTGCTCGCAAGGGATATCAGCCTGGCCCGGAGCAAGCAAACCGATCAGAGCATCCAGAATCTGTTGCCTGCAATCGTTGATGAAGTAGCTTTCGAGGTCAGCCCGGGCACATCCATTGTGCGCTTGCTGGCAGGGCAAACCCCCTTTCTTTCTCGCCTTACCAGCCGAGCCGTACACACTCTGGCCCTTGAGCCCGGACAGCAAGTCTGGATGCAGATCAAGTCAGTCGCCATTGTCGATTGATCAACCGGACCGGGTTATGGCCCTTTTGGCCACAGCCTCTAGGGATTCAGACACGTAAGCTTCCTTGCATACACCGTTCAACTCCTGATAACGGGCCTGCAATGATGTACAACACCCACCGCATCACCAGTAACAACATCTCACTGCATGCCGTGACCGAGGGGAATCCTGACGGCATACCTCTGGTGCTGGTTCACGGGTACCCGGACAACCACCGCGTGTGGGACAAGGTTGTTAGCGCTCTGGCTTCAGACTTCTTTCTCGTGCGCTACGACGTTCGGGGTGCAGGCCTTTCAGACAAGCCGGTTCGCACACGGGACTATCGCTTGTCGTTGCTCGCGCAGGATCTTGAAGCCGTTGTGGATGAGTTGTTGCCTAACCGCCGGTTTCATCTGCTGGCCCACGACTGGGGTTCCATACAAAGTTGGGAGTCTGTGGGCTCAGGCCCTCTTCAGAAGCGCATTCTCTCCTTCACATCGATTTCCGGCCCCTGTCTCGATCATGTCGGGGCCTGGCTAAGAGCACAGTCTTCAAACCTGAGCGGTGGTGGGCCAGTGAGAATGACCAGGCAGCTGCTTAAATCCTGGTACGTATTTCTGTTTCAGATACCCGTTGTACCGGAAGCTATCTGGAGCCTGGGGCTTGATAGAAAGTGGCCGGTCATATTGCAGAAGCGGGAGGGAGTAGCAGATGCCTGTTTCAGCAGTACTCAGAAGGATGACGGACGTTACGGAGTGCGATTATACCGGGCCAACTTCCTGTCCCGTCTGCTCATGCCGCAACCAAGGTTCGCGAGCTGCCCGGTGCAATTAATCATTCTGAAGCAAGACAATTATGTGGGTGCCGACTTGTTCGGACAGCTAAACCAGTGGGTGGGCAAACTTACTCGAGTGCAATTAAACGCACCGCACTGGGCGCAGCTCACAGAACCAGACGCCATTGCCAGTGCAGTACGCAGCTTTATTCGCTCTTAACGGGTTCCGAAAACCACCATGGTTTTGCCTTTTACCCGCACAAGCCCCTGATCTTCAAGGGTTTTAAGCACTCTGCCAACCATCTCCCGGGAGCAGCCTACAATTCGCCCAATTTCCTGACGTGTGATCTTGATCTGCATGCCATCCGGGTGAGTCATGGCGTCTGGCTCCTTGCACAAATCAAGCAAGGTACGGGCAACCCGACCAGTGACGTCCAGGAATGCCAGATCACCCACTTTACGGGTGGTTTGACGCAGGCGCGACGCCATTTGCTCGCCAATAAAATAGAGAACTCCAAGATCCTGCTGGGCAATTTCCCGGAATTTGGGATAGCTGATTTCAGCCACCTCACACTCGGTTTTTGCCTTCACCCAGGCACTGCGGGAATCCATATTATCGAACAACCCCATCTCGCCAAAGAAGTCTCCGGCATTGAGGTAGGCCATGATCATTTCACGACCATCATCATCTTCAATGATAACCGTGACGGAACCCTTAACGATGTAAAAGAGGGAGTCGCTTTTGTCGCCCGCGTAAATAATGGTGCTCTTGGCCGGGTAGCGACGGCGATGGCACTGAGAAAGAAAATAGTCGAGATGCTTTGTTTTCTGCTCAACTGGCTTAATGATTGTGGCCATGGTGCGGGTTATGCCTCCTCAAATACTGGCGGGATCCGATGTTTGTTGTTCACCCGGCTTTCCATGCGGGTTTATTTTTTTGCCAAATAACATAACAACTTATAACAAGAAGGTTAGCTCTGGGCAACTGGAAACAGTATACGAAATGTATCAAGGGCTTTCGCCATCGACTGTCAGAGACTAGCGGTTATGCTAGCATCCTGTCCATTCGCTACTATCCAGGCGGGCCATTGCCCGCCACCGCGCAACAGGAGCACAGCCTTGATGAAAGCAACCGTAGACTGGACCGGCAATGCCAGCTTCCGAGCTACCAGTGGTACTGGCCACTCTGTGCAGCTGGATGGCCCACCTGACCACGGTGGGGAAAACCTGGGCCCCCGCCCGATGGAGCTTTTGCTGATGGGCCTCGGAGGCTGTTCATCTTTTGATGTGATGAGCATTCTGAAAAAAAGCCGCCAGGATGTCACTGCCTGCCATGCTGAGCTGGAAGCCGAGCGTGCAGATGCCGTGCCTTCGGTGTTCACAAAGATTCACCTGCACTTTGTGGTGACCGGCCACAACCTGAAAGAAAGCCAGGTAAAACGCGCCGTCAGTTTGTCTGCCGAGAAGTACTGCTCTGCTTCGATCATGCTTGAAAAAGCCGGCGTGGAAATCACCCACAGCCACGAAATCCGCACTGCGGATCAAGCCTGACCCATAGCACTATTCAACGCACAACGGGGCGTGCATAATACCGCCCTTTCTCCGCCGGCTAGTGCAAAAGGTGAACAACCTGAACCCTTGTCGGCGGCGGCCTGCGCAGAGCGTGTTACTACCGCCCTGCCGTCATTCATCTCCATAGATCGGAGGGGCTGAGCATGGAATCAAAACTCCAGTTGCACGGTTTCAACAACCTGACCAAATCCCTGAGCTTCAATATCTACGACATTTGTTATGCGCAGACTGAAGAACAGCGTGAGGGCTATATCGATTACATCGACGAGATGTACAACGCAGAGCGCCTTACCCAGATACTGACCGATGTGGTCAAGATCATTGGCGCCAACGTGCTCAACATCGCCCGTCAGGATTACGAGCCCCATGGGGCATCGGTTACCATGCTCATCGCTGAGCATGAGCTGACCGACGGTGAAGAGCCAGACAACGAAGAATCACCCGGCCCGCTGCCCGACACCATCGTAGCCCACCTGGACAAGAGCCACGTGACGGTGCATACCTACCCCGAGAGCCACCCCCACGAGGGTATCAGCACCTTCCGGGCAGACATCGATGTATCAACCTGCGGCCTGATTTCGCCCCTGAAGGTTTTAAACTACCTGATCCACAGTTTTGATTCTGACGTGGTGACCGTTGATTACCGGGTACGCGGCTTTACCCGCGATGTAGACGGCACCAAGCACTACATTGATCACGACATTAACTCAATCCAGAACTACCTGACCGAAGATACACAGAACGCTTATCAAATGATCGATGTGAACGTGTATCAGGAAAACCTCTTCCACACCAAAATGATGGTGAAAGAGTTCAACCTGGACAATCACGTTTTTGGTGAAAATGCCGAAGATCTGGATCCGGAGATTGCCCGCTCTATTGAAGAACGGCTTCGTCGCGAAAAGCTGGAGATATTCTACTCACGCAACATGGAGTAAGAGTACCCGGCCAGGCTTCTGCCAGGCACAACCCTGGCATATTCAGGCGAAAGATTTCTGTGCAATAAGGCGCTGCACCATCGGTCTTACAATAAGATCCATGGCCAGCGCCATTTTTGTGCCCGGAATCACCAGAGTGTCGTGGCGTGACAGCGTGCTGTTCTGTATCGCCTGCAGCAGGTAGGAAAAATCCACGTCTGACGCATCCCGAAACCGGATAACAAACATGCTTTCGTCTTCGGTGGGCACATCCCGGACCACAAACGGGTTGGACGTATCCACAAGAGGGATACGCTGAAAGTTGATATGGGTATGTGAAAACTGCGGCACTATATCGTGAACGTAGTCATCCATGCGGTTGATGATGGTCGCAACCACGGCTTCCTGACTGTAGCCGCGCTGATGGGTGTCCCGGTGTATTTTCTGGATCCACTCGAGGTTCACGATAGGCACCACGCCAATCATCAAGTCTACGTACTGGGCAATATTGTAAGCTTCGCTGACTACCGCCCCGTGCAAACCCTCGTAAAACAGCAGATCCGTGTCTGCCTGCAGCGAACCCCATGCCGTAAAGGTGCCCGGTTTATGGCCTTCGGCCTGCAAGTCACGATCCTCATCGTGCACATATTCGCGATATCGGCCATTGCCTGTGTGGCTATAGTCGTAAAACAGTGCTTCCAGCTTATCAATGTGGTTGGCGGCAAGAGCAAAGTGATTGCGTTCACCAAACTGCCCCTTGGCAGCCAGCCGGGCCATCTGCTCACGGTTATAGCGGTGAAAACTGTCACCGCTGACCATCGCTGCCGTCAGCCCCTCATTCGCAAACATGCGCCGGAATATCTGGCCTGTGGTACTGGTGCCCGCACCGGAGGAGCCGGTTACCGCAATAATGGGATGACGTTTTGACATGGCTTAGGTGCGCCGCCGGTTGTATAAAATTCTGGTGAATGTTGCGTGTGCGCCGTGAAGGCGTCAGGCAAGGCTATCGAGCGAACGGGGCTTCTCAATCACAAATCCCTGAGCGTAATCCACGCCCAACTGCCTCAGTGTATCCAGAACGTCGCGGGATTCAACCTGGCTGGCAATCACTTCCCGATCCATATAATGCGCCATATCCACCATGGACTGCACCATGGCGCGATCTGTTTCACTGGTGCTGAGCTGGCCGGTGAACGCGCTGTCTATCTTTATCAAATCCACCGGGAGCGAGCGCATGAACTCGAACGAGCTGGGCCCACTGCCGAAGTTTCCGAGACAGAACCTGCAACCAAGCTCCTTCATCTCGATAATAAAGTCCGCCACCGCCTGCACATCATTGATTGCCGAGGCTTCGGTAACTTCAAACCAGAGACGCTCAATGGGCGCGTCTTTTTCACTCAGCTTTTCATAGATATGCTCAAGCAGCGACTGGTCGTTCAGTGAATAACCCGAGAGGTTGATACACACTCCACCAAGGTGGCGGGGGTCTGGCGCCTGTACCCGCAGCCAGTCCAGCATGTGCCCTACCACCCAGCGATCTACTGCTTGCATGCGATCATACCGCTCTGCCATGCGCACAAAATCACGCCCGGTAATCAGTACTCCGGCGTCATCGTACATGCTGATCAGTACTTCATACTGTGCCGCCATTCTGGTACGGCTGTGCAACGGAATAATTTTCTGGCATCGCAACAGCATGCGCTCTTCATCGAGATCGCCAAGGCTGGCCACTTTGGCCGCGATCTGTTCCTGCCGCGCCTGATCGCCAGCATCCAGAGAATACTCTGACACCTTGCCAAGACCTTTCTCTCTTGCGCTGGCTAAAGCTTGCTCGGATGCTCTCAGCCAGCGCTCGGCGCTAACCAGGCCTGGTAATTCAGGCACAACACCAATACTGGCAGACAACTGATAGCGACGTTCGCCGTAGACAAACTCAGCCGCTTCAACAGCCAGAATGAGATTACGGGCCGCATCGTCAGCGCTTTCCGCTGGCACAAGCATGCCAAACTCGTTCCCCGCGAGCCTTGCCAGGGGCATTCCGTCCCCCACATGCTCTCGCAACAAATCGGCCACCCGTTTGAGCGCATCGTCACCCGCCTGATAGCCGGCGGTGTCATTCAGCAAGCGGAACTTGCGCAAATCCAGTCTGACCAAGGAGCGTTCATCTTCACGCCTGGCCAACTGTTGATCAAGCATGCGCTCAAATTCACGGCGGCCAAGCAAGCCTGTCAGCTCGTCGTGGGTTGAGGCCCAGGACAACTGGTCATAGACCTTACGCACCATTCGGTCGATGCTTTCATCCACCAAGGGCCGTTCGTATTGGCTATCAGGTACGATAACGCCTTTGCGCATCTGGCGTGCCAAGGCTTCCAGCTCCAGTTCCACTACCCGCATGCCCTGGTGATTCACGAAAACAAAGCGGGTGAACCCACGAGCCACCCAAACCAGGCGGATATACTGAGGCTCGTCAGGCTTTTCCTGATCCCGAAGCCAATCACCCGTCCGCAGCCTCTGAGCACGATTGATCCAGCGCTGCAGACTGCGCTGTTCGCGCTCAGACAGTGCCTTTTTGAGGTCTTTGGCAGGTTGTGCTTTGGGAACTTCCACCATTTCCGGCGGGCTCTCTGGACGACGCACCAAAAACTGTTTCAGCTCATCACGTATCTGGGATGATGGCATGTGGTTACTGGAAATAGACGCCAATCCATCCTGAATAACCCGGAGCAATTCAGGCAGGTTTATGGCAGAGTCGTGGTCTTCTGAAAACGCCAGCAGGGAGTCAACAACTGCAAGGTAATCCTCCCAGATCTGGCTGTCTGCACCCTGGCGAATCCAGGTCAGTGACAAAAGGTCCCGCCAACCGCCGTCCAGGAGACTAAGCACCGCTTTCGGCACCTTCCGGCCCGCCAGCTTCTGGTTCAACACTTCCGCTACGGCCACTTTCGATTCCGCCACTTTCTGGGCGCCTTCGGCTGCGGCGGTTACCCGCTCAACGTTGCGCCGATAGACCAGATTCTGGCGGTCGATCAAGCCATCAAGCTCTTGTACTGTGTTCTCAAAAACGCCGGTATCCTGTTCGAACTCGGTAGTAATACGCTGGACAAGCTCATCAACCTTGCGTTGCACCACCGGGTTCAGACGACCACCCTTGACACCCAACTGGGCCAGTCGGTTCATCACGCCTCGAACCGGGCTGTTTTTGTCATCAAAAAAAGCAGGGTCGCGCATCACCACTTTCAAAACCGGTACCTGTAGCTGGCGCATTCGCTGCTGGGCGTATTCGCTGAGCTTCGGGCTCTCGGTTACCGAGTGGAAAAAACGGTCGACAACATCCAGCGTGCTTTGCTGTTCATCGTCCAGCTTTTTGCCGCCCATCTCGCGGACTTTTTCCACTACCCGTTCCCGCAAAGGGACCACATTAGTCGCAGCCTCAACCGGCTCCGCCTGCAGCTGTTGAAGTTCACGCTGCAGTTCGCCGGTAGACACAGGCTTGGCGTTGACGGGAAAAGGCGTTTGCTCGGTGCCACCACTTTTTGCCCGAGTTGCTGCAAGTGTTCCCAGAAGGTTTCGCACAGTCGCAAAGGCGGTTTGAGCAGCTTGGGCATAGCCCCGGAATTCACTGCCCAATCGCGATTTCCCGACGCTTGCTCCGCGGGGCACGGGCGGCTCTGCTCCGGGCTGAGCCTGATCATTCTGCGGCGTAGTGTTGCGCGCTGCTTCCATCTGTGCGGGCTCTGGCTGGCTCTGCTCCGCGGCTGGCCTGTCCGCTGGACTACTGGCGGCTTGCTCACTCAGGTACTTGCTGAGATCAAGCTCCGGCAGCACGCCATGACGAATCAGAATATTGTTCAGTTCCTTGTAGAGCGGGCCAAGGTGGTGCAGGACTGACTGCTCGAACACCTTCAGACAAATTTTCTCTACTTCTCTGGAGGCCTTGAGCTGGGTCAGCCCGGCATGAAAAGATTCACACACAAGTGACGGACCGAGAGGATTGTGGTGCCCGGTCGCATTGGCAATGCCCAACTTGTCCAAACGAAGCTTTAGCTGCAGAAGATCCTTGCGATACTGGGTGTCGGCCTTTGTCACCATTACCCGGATGGTCAGCCAGTCTTCAAACTCGCCTTTGTCCACAACAGAGAGTTCGGAGCCCGGAAAGCCTTTAGGCGCCGGTTTAAGTGGTGATTCCAGACTGCGAGCCATCTGATGCCAGATAACCCGTTGCCGAGCCTTAACCTGACCGGAAAAGTCCATTAACTCGTTGGCTTGCTGGTCGTTCGTCGCTTTCTGCGCCGCTGCTTTCAGGGTATCGGCCATTTGCACAAAGCAGGCATCCATAAGCGGTTCTATGTGCTGGATAACCGCCCGCGCAGACTGGTGCAGGACAAACTGGACTCGCTCACTCGGCGCGCGTAGTGAAGCCCGCTCCTGACTATCAGAACCGCCACATTGCTGCAGCATAGACGCTACGGCTTCCGGGTTGTCGCGGGTAAAACTCACGCCCATGGCTCCATCAATACGCCTGGCCACACTCACGTGAACCTCATGCCGGCGTTTGCCATCCGGGTCGCGAAATCGCACAGTCAGTTCGGGGCGACTCGAGGCAGCAAACGCCCGATCGAGCTTGCGGGATGTCTCACCGGAATAACGGACAAAAAGGCCTTCCGGGCAAAAGTCCGCAATCTGACACGGCCATGTCTCACCCGTACCCAGATCAATCTGGGCAGCAAGCTTGATAGGTTTACGAGGGCTGCTTCGACGTTCTCTCGGATCCATGAACTACCTGACATTGCGTAAAGTCGGAGGGGCTGGGTGTTCAGCCTGCCAGCGACTAACGTCCCTGAAAAGTGGCCTTTGCCACCTGCTGTTATACAAAAAATGCTGATGCTTATAACCAATACTATAAGTGTACTATAGCGATCTGTGACGGACACATATACCGCCAAACCATAACATCCTGATTCTATGAAACAGCTTAGTCAGATCTATACAGTTTTACTACTGGTAACACTGCTGAGTGGCTGCTCGACCATCAGCTATTACACTCAGGCCATTCACGGCCACCTGGCTTTAACTATAGCTGGTAAACCAGTCGACACCCTTATTGCCAGTGAAGACACGCCCCCTGAGCTCCGTGACAAACTTATGCTCTCTCGCCAGGCTCTGCTGTTTGCGAGTGACCGGCTGGGGCTCTCGCCCGGAGACGCTTTCACCAACTATGTCGTTCTGGAACACCCCTGGGTTGTAGTCAATCTTGTGGCAGTGCCTGAGTTTTCGCTTCAGCCTCACCAATGGTGCTATCCGGTATTGGGCTGCCAAGCCTACCGCGGCTACTTTCACCTGGAAGATGCCCGCAAAGAAGAGCAAACCTACCGCACTAATGGCTACGACACTTTCATTGGCGGAGTAACTGCCTATTCCACACTGGGCTGGTTTGACGACCCCTTGCACTCCGGTTTTACCAGCCTTGCAGATGACCGCATGGTGGCCTTGATGTTCCACGAGCTGGCTCACCAGGTGATCTATATCAAAGGGGACACCGCCTTCAATGAAAGTTTTGCCACCGCAGTTGAGCTGGAGGGCCTGAGGCTCTGGCTGGATCAAAGAGGCGATCCGGCCGCCTTCATCCAGGCACTGGAACAGCTTGAGCTGCGCAACAGCACCCACGCTCTGGTAGCCGCAACGAGTGCTGAACTTGAACAGCTCTATCAACGGCAGGGTGTGCTTACGGAGAACCGTTTGCGAGAGCGTAAACAACGCCTCTTTGATCAGCTTAATACGAGCTATGAACAGCTGCTAGCCAATAGATCAGGAAATAATATTGGCCCGTTCGGCCACCCTCCGGTTGCCTTCAACAATGCCAGGATTGCTCTTTTTTCCCAGTACAACCAGCACGTACCGGCCTTTAGGCAGCTGCTAAAGCAGTCTGGCTACGACTTCCCGACATTTTACGACGCCGTAGAGACTCTCTCCGAAAAGCCTGATACTCAACGCCAGCAGTCACTGGAAGTGCTGTCAGAGCGGTTTGAAAAACACTTTTGAATTGCGCTGTGTGTTGTAGGCCGCAAGCTTTGGCCCAGGTAATGCCTGAACCGTGCTGGGCAGGAATCCGCGCTCGCGGAACCAGTGCTCGGTTTGTGTGGTAAGCACAAACAGTTTCTGGATGCCTTGGCTACGGGCGTGTTTTTCCACCATCAGCAATATATCGTCGCCTCTGCCAGCCCGCCGATAGGCGGAATCTACGGCGAAACAGGAGAGCTCTCCCGCACCATCTTCAGGGTAATTGTGCAGGGCGGCACAACCGACAATGGTGCCGTCACGCTCTGCGACTACATAATGCTCAATATCTGTCTCCAGCATTTCCCGAGAGCGCCGCACCAGGATGCCCTGTTCTTCCAGTGGCTCAATCAGCCCCAGAATGCCGCCGATATCCTCAGCTCGAGCCTGACGAATCTGCTCATAGTGATCGCCGCTGACCAACGTACCTGTGCCATCCCGGGTGAATAATTCCTCAAGCAAGGCGCCATCGTTCACGTAGCTGATGAAATGTGCCCGCCGCACGCCCTTCACACAGGCATCGCAGGCGGCGCGCAACAGATCTGCGTCATGCCCGGTGACCGTGCCATCCGCCAACCGCTCCGGCGCCTGCCGGGCCGGGAGTTCGCGAATCAGGGAGCCGTCCTGCTCAAGCAGGCCCTGGTCGTCGATAAAGACGATCAGCTTTTCCACCTGAAGCGCCGCAGCCACTTGACTACCCACATCTTCATAGGACAGGTTGAAGGCATCTCCGGTTGGCGAATAACCCATTGGCGGAAGCAAAATGATGTGCCCCTGCTCCAGCAGCTTTTCGATACCTGCCACGTCAACGCGACGCACCTTGCCGGTGTAACCGAAATCGATGCCATCCAGCACCCCAACCGGCTTTGCCGTGACAAAATTGCCACTACTGACCCGAATGCGGGCATTGTGCATGGGCGAATTCACCAACCCCATGGACAGCTGGCTTTCAAGATGTGCACGTAAACCACCCGTTGCTTCCATTACCAGAGGCAAATGGTTTTCGGGAGTAATGCGAAGACTGCGGGAAAAAGACGATTCCAGACCAGCTTCATCCAGGCGTTTCTGTATCTGCGGGCGGGCGCCGTAAGCAACAATCAGGCGCACACCCAAGCTGGCAAGCAGTGTGATGTCATGAATGATGTTAATGAAATTTTCGTGCTCAAATGCATCACCAGGTATGGTCAGCACCACCGTTCGGCCGCGGTGCGCGTTGATATAAGGCGATGAATGGCGAAATGAATGCAGCCAGTCGTTTGGTTTCAAGTGGTGTTCTCCCGTTCATACATTGATACGCGCGCCGGAGACTGTGGAGCAAGAGCACTGCCGATGGCTCCCTCCAAAACACGCCCGTAAATACGTCCCTGTAGGGCTCGGTCGCGCCATCCCTGGCGCTCCACGGTTTTGGAGGGAGCCATCGGCAGCGCTCAAGGTCTTACATTTACGTGCCTGACAGTTTAAAGGCAAAACTGCCGGATGAGCCCCTGGAGGATTTTCACCGTGGGCTCCAGCTGTGACATTTCTATAAACTCGTCGGGCTGATGCGCCTGATCGATAGAACCCGGGCCAAGAACCAGGGTTTCCATACCAAGCTTTTGCAGCCAGGGCGCTTCGGTGGCAAAGGCGACAGCATGGGCAGTATGGCCGGTTAACGCTTCACAGGCTTTCACCAGTGCCGCATCTGCGGGCGTCTCAAACGGTGGCACGCCATCAAACAGCGGTTCAAACTCCATCGTTAATTCGCGCCGCTCAGCCAGCGGCCTAAGCCTGTGCAGAATATCCTGACGCAGGTTTTCCATGCTCATACCGGGCAGCGGGCGCAGGTCAAAATGCAGCTCGCAGCGGGCACAAATACGGTTCGGATTATCGCCACCGTGGATGCAGCCAAGGTTGAGAGTTGGCACCTGCACCTCGAAATTCGGGTTGCGGTACTGCGCCTGCCAATCGGTGCGCAGAGCCAGAAGTTCACCAAGAGCTTCGTGCATACCTTCCAGCGCATTGCGACCCAGGCTGGGGTCAGAAGAATGGCCCGACTGGCCCTCAAACGTCAGCCGCTCCATCATGATGCCCTTGTGCATACGCACAGGCCTGAGGCTGGTAGGCTCTCCAATAACCGCATAGCGGGCTTTCGGCTTGCCAGCCTCAGCGAGCGCTCTGGCGCCATTCATGGAGGTTTCTTCGTCTGCTGTCGCGAGGATAATCAGGGGTTGTTTCAGGTCGGCGGCAGTAAAGGCTTTGGCGGCTTCAATCGCCAGCGGGAAAAAGCCCTTCATGTCACAAGTGCCCAGGCCATACCAGCGGTTGTCCCGCTCGGTCAGCGTGAAAGGGTCGCTTTGCCAACGCTGGTCATCAAACGGCACGGTATCCGTGTGACCGGCAAGCACCAATCCGCCAGAGCCACTGCCCAGCGTTGCAATCAGGTTGTACTTGCCGGGCATGTCGGGCACCGCCAGAAGCTCAACGGCAAAACCCAGAGCCTCCAGCCACTCTCCCAGTCGCCGTACCACTGGCTCGTTGCTGTGATCCCACTCCGCCGATGCACTGCTGATCGACGGCAGCGAAACCAGCGTGGTCAGCATGTCACGCACGCCCGGAACCGAATCGGCCCTGTTGATCGCTTTACGACCGTCGTTATCGTCGCCAAACTGCGGCATTGTGTCTCCTCGCCCCGGCTGGAGCGTTATTGTGACTGGCCGCGTCGCCAGACCTCAAACCCTGCAATCGCACGCATAACGATCGGGTAGGCCACCTCGCCTCCAGCGACTTCACGAGCAACTTCCAGTTCCTGTTCGCTGACGCTTGCCAGACGGCCTTGCACCAGATTCCCGTTTGAGAGCGTCACCCTCACTTTACGGCCAACCCATGCAGGCGCTGTTTCAAGATCTTCTGCGTGCCAGCTGACAACCTCCGGATTCTCACGAGGTACAAGCGGCTCAAGCGCCTCCTTGGGAATTTCAGGCACGACGGGCTCTACCTTGCGGAGAAACACATCCGGCACCTTGGCGCCATTGTATTCTACAGCCCAAGCCAGGGTGCCATCAGCAGGTTCATCCTCTGCCCGCACCGGAATACCAAGGGCTTCGGAGTTCAGCTGCACAGACGCGGTTATTTCCCCACCTTCAAGCAACCACTGCTGATACAACGCAAGCAACTGCTCGCTGGGGCGCCAACCACGTGCGTTCAAACCGGTTTCGAATGTTTCCAGTGCACGACCCGCCCACTGAGAGATTCCCAAGCCGGATTCCCGAGCACAGTAGGCAGCCACCCGGCGCATGAGCCCACCATCTCTGATGGTAACGTCCAAGGGCTGAGGCGAGCTCGTCAAAGTTGCTTCTGGCGATACCAGATTGATGCGGGCGCCCGGCCAGTCAAGTTCAAGGCTACCGGTATTGGCCGAGTTCAGCTCAAGGTGAAGCCGCTCAGGTGTCTGCTTCAGCACTAACTCACCAGACAAGCGGGTGATGCCCATGCGTAACAAATCGCCACTACCAAGATGCTGACGCGGGTCTGGCGCGCAGGGCAGTGCAAACAGGACTGCCTGCTCACGACCACCGGCACCGTCTTCCGTTACCCAATTGCGGAACATGGTTGCTTCAAGTACCAGCGCCAGCCCTTCGGCCTGCAAAGACCAGCTGGCCGGCAACCGGGCAGGGTCCACCAGTGCCTGGAGCAGAGCCACAGGAGACCCGGCTTCAAATTCTGCACGGCCGATAACCAGAGGCTGAGTCAACTCAAACCCCTGCCAGGACGCCCCGGTAAATACCAGTCGACCTTCTACGCCGGAGCCTATTTTTCCCCGCTCCAGAACGCCGCTGACGCCAAGCGCCTGTCGTGCTTCTGCCATGCGCTGGTCCGCCAGCCACCAGACCCCGGCCTTGAATACGGCAAAACCAATCAGGGCTGCCAGTATCAGTGTTGTGAGCAGACGTTTCATCCGGAAAGTCCTCAGGCGACGCGATCAGTTACGTGATATCAGGGTGCCAACACCCTCATCGGTGAAGATTTCCAGGAGGCATGCGTGGGCCACGCGGCCATCAATGATATGAGAGGTGCGTACACCGTTCTCCACCGCACTCAAGGCGCATCGAATTTTCGGCAGCATGCCCCCGTGAATGGTGCCGTCTTCAATCAGGTCGTTCACTTGCTGTGCCGTTAACCCGGTGAGCACCTTATCTTCCTTGCTCTTGAGCCCGGACACGTTAGTCAGAAGCATGAGCTTTTCAGCCTTCATGGCTTCTGCGACCTTGCCCGCCACCAGATCTGCGTTGATGTTGTAAGAGGTGCCATCCGGCCCTACACCAATGGGCGCAATCACCGGAATCACGTTACTGCGGGTGAGCATGTCAATCACGTCCACGTTGATGCTGGCCACCTCGCCAACACGTCCGATGTCGATAATCTCGGCGCGCTCCAACTCCGGTGAGCGATCAACCACTTCCAGCTTGCGTGCGCGAATGAGGTTGGCGTCTTTTCCTGTGAGACCTATGGCTGTGCCACCCTGAGCGTTGATCAAGGACACAATCTCCTTGTTCACCTGGCCGCCCAGTACCATTTCCACCACATCCATGGTGGCGGCATCCGTCACTCGCATGCCATTCACAAAGCGGGACTGGATATTGAGGCGCTGCAGCAGCTCGCCAATCTGGGGGCCACCACCATGAACAACAATCGGGTTGATGCCCACAAGCTTCATGAGCACCACATCACGAGCAAAGCTGCTTTTCAGCTCCTCGTTTTCCATGGCGTTGCCGCCGTACTTGATAACCACGGTTTTCCCGGTGAACCGTTGAATGTACGGTAATCCACGGCTAAGAACGGTAGCCACCTGCATTGCTGTTTCACGATCCAGCGTCATCATTTTGCCTTAATAATTCAGAATGAAAATAGGATTCCCACAGAGCTGTTGTCAGAAGTCAGCCACAAGTTCTGGTGCTGCTTTCTGGAGCTGGGCCCGGAAAATATCTTTTATGCGCTCCAGAGCCTCTTCCGTTTCAGCTTCAAAGCGAAGTACCAGCATGGGTGTGGTATTGGAGGCACGACACAAGCCCCAGCCATCGGCGTAATCCACACGAATGCCATCAATCTTGCTGATGTTACCGTCGCCAAAATCACCCTCTGCACCAAGTTGCTCCATTATGGTGAACTTGCTGCTTTCGGTGACTTCAACATTAAGCTCTGGCGTGCTTATATCCTCAGGGAAGTCTTCAAACACTTCGTCACTGTGCCGGTCTTCAATGCCCAATATTTCCAGCAACCTGGCCGCTGCATATAGCCCGTCATCAAAGCCGTACCAGCGCTCAGCGAAGAAAATATGGCCGCTCATCTCACCTGCCAGCAAAGCGCCCGTTTCCTTCATCTTTGCCTTCATCAGCGAATGGCCGGTTTTCCACATGATGGGACGCCCACCCGCTTCCGAAATCACACCGGCAAGCCGTCGGCTACACTTCACATCGTAAATCACATCTGCACCAGGATTTCGTGACACCACATCACGGGCAAAGAGCATCAGCAAACGATCCGGCCAGATAATCTTGCCGGTATTGGTTACCAGGCCCAGCCGGTCGCCATCGCCATCAAAGGCGACACCAAGATCTGCGCCCTCGGCTTTCACCCTTTCGATCAGATCCGCCAGATTGGCAGGCTTGCCCGGGTCCGGGTGGTGATTCGGGAAGTCGCCGTCAACCTCGCAGTACATCGGAATAACTTCGCAGCCCAGTTCTTCAATCAGCATGGGGCCCAGTTCGCCGGCAATGCCATTGCCGGCATCGACCACAACCTTGAGCGGCGCGGCCACGGCAATATCACCCACAATTCGATCAAGATAGGCCCTGCGCACATCTTCAGTTGACTGGGAGCCCTGGCCAGCGGCCAGATCACCGGTCTTTACCCGCTGGTACAGGGCTTTGATAGCATCGCCAGAGAGGGTTTCACCGCCCAGCATGATCTTGAGGCCGTTGTAGTTGGCCGGGTTATGGCTACCTGTCACCATAACCCCTGACCCATTCTCAAGATGATGCGTCGCAAAATACAGCACGGGCGTTGGCACCGCTCCCACGTGGATAACATTACAGCCGGATGCCATAACACCACGAGCCAGCGCATCGGCCAGCCCGGGGCTGGAGTGGCGACCATCGTAGCCTATGCACAAGGATGCCAGGCCACGGCTGATCGCCTCTGAGCCTATGGCCACACCAATTTGCAGAACGACAGAGGGAGAAAGCGTCTCGCCAACAATGCCTCGGATGTCGTAGGCCCGAAAAATATCCGGCGACATCTCAACCACTGGCTCATCCATCTCTTCAACATCTGGCATGTCTCCGCCAGCAAAGAATGAGCTGTCACTCGAGCCGCTGCCAAAACCCAGAACGTCTTCATCACCGTCCAACATATCGATATCCGGTATGTCTTTGTCCTGAAACAGGGGTTCAGCATCGCCTGCATCAGCCAGCCCGGCAGCCTTGGCGGGCTTGGGTTTTGCTGTCTCGGCCGCCTTCGCCAGGCGTTTTTCTATAACCTGGGAAAGCCTGTAAAGCACCTCGGCTGCGGAGGCCACCATGTCCCACTGAAAGCTGGGCAGCTTCTGTCGTTCGCCACCGAACACCTTGTGAGCCCACTGAATGAGGTTGGCCACCTCGTGGCGCAAACTCTTCTGGGCGCTGATCAGCAATACCCAAACCAGTATGGCGGCTATCAGGGTAGGCACACCCATCAACAGCGCAACCCACAAGATATTGATGGGGGGCTCAGGCAAAGCGTTCGGTGTATAGCGCAGAGTCCAGTCCGGATTGGCGAGCGTACGGGTTTCAGCTGTGCTTGCATTTCCTCCAGCACCGCCGTTACTGACGAACGTGCGGGATGTTCCGGAGACTGTCTGCACCAAGGCTAACTCGCCACCAAGCTGTGTGCTGTTAACAGAGAGTAGTGGCTGAAACTGGGATGCGTCGAATACCAGCAGGAGGCTACCCACAACTGCCTTGCTGGAGGGATTGCGAACCGGAACGGCCATCTGGACATACCAGCGATTTTCACGGGGAAACGCGTCCGGGTGCAGAAGCTGAGCGTTCTCCGCGCGACGGGCCAGCTCCAGCCCCGCAAAACCAAGCAATCCATTTGCATCGCCAGTCCTGGGAATCTGACGGTATGGGAACAGATACGCTGCCTGCACTCCGGGTAAGGCAGTCGCTAACCTTTGCTGGACCATGCCGGGATCTGCGCGGTCCATCAAGGCATCCACAACATGAGGCTGGGTTGCCAAGCCATTCACGCTCTGCTGCATGAACGCAAGGTACTGACTGATGCGCTGAGCCGCAGCATCTGCCTCAGTGGCCTTCAAGGCGAGATAACGCTCTTCCGATGCCGGCTGCAATACCAGAACATAAACAAGAGCCACTGCAGCAATGCCTGCCACCAAAACAACCAGCGCCTGCTTGATCGCCGTCTGTCCCAGATGGATCATTTTAGAGCTTGCGGAAGCCCGGGTTTTCGGCTTTTTTTCTGCTTTGGCTGTCGGTTGCTCATCAACGGACGCCTCAGTCACTTTCTTCTTACCCAGTTTCATAGTTCATCCTGCAATTATCTTTTTTGTCCTGGACAAGCACTTGTCGGCAAAGTATAGACGCCACAGCGGGTTTCTGCGCTAAGGCTAAAGGCTAGCGGGTTCCTGTAGAGCCGAAACCACCCTCGCCCCGGACGCTGGCATCAAACTCGGAAACCACTTCAAAATCCGCCTGAATTACCGGCACCAGCACCAGCTGAGCAATCCGCTCGCCCACTTCAACCGTGAAAGCAGTTTTGCCGCGGTTCCAGCAAGACACCATCAATTCGCCCTGGTAGTCGGAATCGATCAGCCCCACCAGATTGCCCAGCACAATGCCGTGTTTGTGACCCAGCCCGCTTCGGGGCAGAATCATGGCCGCCAGAGACGGATCTGCAATATAAATGGACAGCCCGGTTCGGATGAGCTGGGTATCCCCGGGATTCAGAGTCAGGGGCTCATCAAGGCAAGCCCGCAGATCCAACCCAGCCGATCCTTCGGTGGCGTACTCGGGGAAGGCAATCTGGTTGCCAATCCGATCATCAAGAATGCGTACCTGTAAATTCTTTTTGCTCATGTTATTCCTGCTTCAGATGTTCGCCAATCAGCGCTACGAGGCGCGATGCAATCGCTTTCTTGGTGTCTGGCCCTATCGCCTCCTGCCCATCCGGCCAGAACACCGTGACGGCGTTATTGTCGCTATTGAAGCCCAGGCCGGGAACAGAGACATCATTGGCGACAATCATGTGCAACTTCTTGCGTTGCATTTTGTCCTTGGCGTAGCTGGCCACGTCGGTGGTTTCAGCTGCAAAGCCCACAGTAAAGGGCGCATCGGGGCGCCCGGCAATGGTAGCCAGCGTATCAGGGTTGCGCACCAGGGGCAGCGCCATGGACTCACTGGACTTTTTGATCTTGTCGTCAGCACGATTCTCGGGCCGATAGTCTGCTACGGCAGCCGTCGCAATAAACAGGTCACAGCCTTCATCAACTGCGTCCATAGACGCTTTCAGCATATCTTCGGCTGTAACAACAGGGCGCACTTCAATGCCCACAGGAACCGGCAAATTGACCGGCCCACTCACCAGAACAACACTGGCGCCCGCATCCCGTGCCGCAACAGCCAGCGCATAGCCCATCTTGCCAGAACTGTGGTTGGTGATATAGCGCACAGGATCTATAGGCTCACGGGTCGGGCCGGCGGTAATTACGACACGCCTGCCCGCAAGCTCTCCAGCTCCGGAATGCTTATTCATGATCAGGGCCGCGATCTCCGCAGCCTCAAGCATACGCCCCGGCCCATTGTCACCACAGGCCTGCTCACCCTGGGCCGGCCCCCAGAGAGAAATTTGCAGATCACACTCCAGCAAACGTATGTTGCGCTGGGTACGCTCATTGCCCCACATGGCCTGATTCATGGCAGGCGCTACCGCGATGGGCGCCTCAGTTGCGCAGCAAACAGTGGTCAGAAGATCGTCGGCCATGCCCTGGGCCAGCCGCGCAACAAAATCTGCAGAAGCAGGCGCAATGACCACTTGATCAGCCCATTTGGCTAACTCTATGTGCCCCATGCCTGCTTCGGCCTCAGGATCAAGCAAAGAGGTACGCACCGGCTCGCCACTGAGCGCCTGAAAGGTCAGAGGGGTTACGAAGGCTTCTGCGCCTCGCGTCATGATAACCCTTACCTCATAGCCCGCCTTTTTCAGCAAGCGCACAAGCTCGGCACTTTTATAGGCTGCAATACCACCGGTAATACCCAGCAGAATTTTTCTGACGGCCATCATAAGGCTCCGTATCCGCTTAATATGAAAGGCTTATAAGATAGCATGCCCAGCGGATACCGACAGCCTGCAAGGCAGCCCCCTCGTTTACCATTTGTTACTTTTTGAAGTAGTCTTCGTAACTGGAATGCGCAGGACGCGCTAAATCCCTCAAAAATCCCCAAAGCGATTCGCAAGGAAGCAAACATGACCAACCCCGCATGGCCTATGGATGAGCGCCCCCGTGAACGACTGCTCGCCCACGGCCCCGAAAGCCTGTCTGACGCAGAACTGCTGGCCATTTTTCTACGCACCGGCACCACCGGCATGCCGGTTATGGAGCTCTCGCGCGCCCTTTTGCAGGAATTTTCCGGCCTGCGTGGATTGCTGACAGCCTCAAGGCGGCAGTTCTGTGGCGTGAAAGGGCTGGGGACCGCAAAATATGCACAGGTTCAAGCCGCCATGGAAATGGCCAGGCGCGTAATGGACGAGCCACTACGCCAAGGCGACCCTCTTCGATCACCAGAAGACACCCGACGCTTTCTCACCAGTCGGCTGGGGACTTACCCCCACGAAGTATTTGCAGGTCTTTTTCTGGACAACCGGCACCGGGTCATTCAATACAGGGAGCTGTTCAGAGGCACTATTGACGGCGCAGCCGTGTATCCGAGAGAAGTGGTGCGACAAGCGCTGGAAGATAATGCAGCGGCGGTTATTTTCGCCCATAATCACCCTTCCGGAGTAGCCGAACCCAGTCAGGCAGACATCTCCCTGACCAAGCGCCTGAAAGAAGCACTCGGATTGGTGGATATCAGGGTTCTTGACCATATGGTGATCGGTCACGGTGAGGTAATATCCCTCGCAGAACGTGGATTGATGTAAGCCGTCACAGGCGAATGTGCGAAAACTGGCCAAATTCCCAACAATTTTTTGCGTTGGGATGCTGGTTCTGGTATAAAAGCGTCCCTTTCTGGCGGCGTCTGGCGAGCAGCGTTCAGTTCAGGGGCGCAAACAGGAGCCTAATCACTCCTCGGCAACCAGAGACGCAATTAAAATCGAATTCGTATTTATTAAGACCATTGCTCAGGTCGGAGGCAAGTATGTCCAGAGTTTGTCAGGTAACCGGTAAGCGTCCGGTTTCCGGTAACAATGTTTCTCACGCGATGAACCACACCCGTCGTCGTTTTCTGCCTAACCTGCAAAGCAAGCGCTTTTGGGTTGAGTCTGAAAAGCGTTTCGTTCGGCTGCGCACGTCTACCAAAGGTATGCGCATCATCGATAAAAAAGGTATTGACGCTGTATTGGCCGATCTTCGTGCCCGCGGCGAGAAAGTATAAGGAGCTGCATCATGCGCGAAAAAATCAAGCTGGTTTCATCAGCAGGCACTGGTCACTTCTACACGACCATGAAAAACAAGCGTAACACCCCGGAAAAAATCGAGATCAAAAAGTACGATCCGGTTGTCCGTAAGCACGTTGCGTACAAGGAAGCCAAGATCAAGTAATTCCTGATCTGGTATCCACAAAAAAACCCGACAAATTTGTCGGGTTTTTTTGTGGCCAGTTTTCAGAAAATCTCTTCAGAACTTTTCCAGATACCCATCGGGTAACGCTATATCCATGGCAATCGGCAAGTGATCCGACATGGGATAGCTCACCACTTCCGAATTCCTTATCTGCAAGCTCGGGCTCACCAGAATATGATCGAGCGCCTTCTCAGGCCGCCAGCTCGGGAAACTGTGGGCGCTGTCCGGCAGAGGGATCAGATCCGTGTCTTTCAAGGGTGTTTGAGTCAACAACTGCTCTGCATGAGCGTTCATATCCCCCATCAGCACCACATGCCGGTACTTTGAAATCAGCTCACTGATAAAACCCAACTGTCGCTGCTGCGCTGACTTGCTCAAAGCAAGGTGCATCATCACCAACACCAGCGGGTCTTCTTCGGTGCCATAGCGGGCAACAATGGCCCCCCTTCCGGGAAGCCGCCCTGGCAACTTGTATTCTTTTACATCCAGAGGCCGGAACCTGCTGAGCAAACCATTACTGTGCTGGGCAATCTGCCCCAGATTACGGTTTAACTGCTGATGCCAGTATGGAATGCCCGCCGCTTCGGCAAGGTACTGAACCTGATTAATGTGCCCACTGCGCAGACTTCCTCCATCACACTCCTGCAACGCTATTACATCGTAGTTGCTCAGTAGCGAGGCTATGCGGTCCAGATTCTGGATACGGTTACGATGGGGCAGAAAGTGCTGCCAGCTTCTGGTCAGGTAGTGGCGATAGGACGACGTACTGATGCCCACCTGAATGTTAAATGTGAGCAGCCGAAGGTGGCGCTGAGGCTCAAACAGGGGTACGTGCTCAAGGCCCGAGTTTGAACCTTTCGGCTCACCCCGGGCACTGATAATACCATCGAGCTGCTTTCTGAAGCGTTTATACATGATATATCTGCTGTCTTGCTCCGTTTGCCAACCCTAACGCCAGGCGAGGCATGCGTTACGGATTCGCAGCCCGCTCTTTCTCCACCAGATAATCCACAACCGCCAGCGATGCCTCAAGACTACCCGCCATGGACGCACTGACCGTGTACTTGCCATTTACCAGCATAGTCGGTGTGCCGGTAATTCGCGCGCCCCGGATTTTGGCCTGCGCCTGCTGCATACGCGCATTAACACCAAAACTGTTGTAGTTATTCAGGAACTCTTCGCGATCCACACCATAACCCGCAACAAAGTCAGCCAGAGACTCACCATCATTCAACGGTCGACGCTGGCCTGCCAGAGCCTCAAAAAGGGCATCATGCACTTTATCCAGCGAGTTCATTGCTTCAAGCGCATAGTACGCCTGTGCGTGGGGCGCCCAGGAACGACCCAGAGCCGCAGGTATACGTACATAATTCACATAATCCGGAGCATTGGCCTCCCAGCTTTCGGCCAGAGGCTTGAAGTCGTAGCAGTGCGGGCAGCCGTACCAGAATACTTCTGCCACCTCAATGTCGGTACCACTGTCTGTGCGCACCGGAGTATCCAGCTTTTTGTAATGCACGCCTTCCTGCCAGTCATCCGCATTGGCTTGGCCAAAAACAGCCAGGGCCGCCAACAGCAGACCAACCGTTCTGAATGCTCGAAACATGAAATATCTCCAGATTTTATAAATGTCGTTATAGGGGAATTATGACCCGCCAAACCTGAAAAGTTCCACTGCTTGCGGATTACAGGTTCGACAGACGAAAAACCCCGCACTGGGCGGGGTTTTTGTCAGGCCGTGAACGATTGGATCAGTTCAGTCCAGAAATGTAGCTGGAAACGGCCTCGATTTCTGCATCGGTCAGCCTGGCAGAGACATCCACCATGATCGCCGCGTGAGAGCCATTAGCACGGGTGCCATCGCGATAGGCTTCCAGCTGCTTGGCCAGATACTCGGCATTCTGGCCACCGATGTGAGGATACCCGGCCGGCTCGTTGCCTTTGCCCTGAGGGCTGTGGCAGGCTGCGCACGCAGGAACACCAGAGGCCATGTTTCCACCGCGGTAAAGTGCGGCGCCCTTCTCGACCAACTCCGGATCAGCCTGACTGACAACCATTTTTTGTTGCGCAAAATATGCTGCCAGATCTTGCAGGTCCTGCTTTGACTTGCCAGTAAGCTGGCCTGTCATCTCAGGAATTGGACGTGAATCTTCCTGGATGGCCACCAACTGGTCAAACAGATACCTTTCACCCAGCCCGGATATTTTCGGATAGGACCCCATGATTGGCTTTGCCCCACCTTCACCGTGACAGGCCTGGCAAGCTGCCGCTGCCTGTTTTCCCGCTTCAGGATTACCTGCCCCATGCGCCATTGCTGTAAGGCCAACGCCGAAAACAAATCCTGCGATCAGTTTCTTCATGCTCGCTCCGCTTCTCTCATCTCGAATATATTCTTGGTTTACAGCCGGCAGGCGCTGTTCAGTCAGGCTCAAGACCAGGGCTGACAGCGGTTACGCCAAGCGTACCGCCCGGAATTGGTGTAGCATTATACATTAATCTCTAATAACTGAAATCCAAAGGAAAGCCAACCGCTGTGGACTCTGACCTGACTCAAAAAAGCATCTCTTTTAACAGCGCTCGCTTCCTGATTAGCGCCCCCCGGCTGGAAGACTGCCCACCAGATATAGGCGCAGAAGTCGCCTTCGCCGGGCGTTCAAACGCAGGAAAGTCCAGTGCCATGAACGCAATTACCGCGAACGGGAAGCTGGCCCGCACCAGTAAAACACCCGGTCGCACGCGCCTGATCAACTTTTTTTCCCTGAATCGCGAGCACGCCCGGCTGGTGGATTTACCTGGGTACGGCTATGCGAAAGTATCCCGGGACATGAAAGATGACTGGCAAAAGCACCTGGGACAATACCTGAACCAACGCCAATGCCTGAGAGGCCTGGTTCTGGTGATGGACATTCGCCACCCGCTCACCGAATTCGATCAAATGATGGTGGAATGGTGCGAACATAACAAGCTGCCACTGATGATTCTGGCCACCAAAGCCGACAAACTTAAATTCGGGCAAGCAAAAACCGCCATGCTGGAGATCGCCAAAAAGCTGAAGGCGTTTTCCTGTGTTGAGCATTTGATTATGTTCTCGTCAACATCCAAACGCGGCGTTGATGAGTGCCGGTCGGCACTGACAGACTGGCTGGAAGATTCAGCAGAAAGCACTCAATAGCGAAGAAAAAACCGGCCTGCGAAAACAGGCCGGTAAAACGTCAGGGTTTGCGACGTGTTAAAACCTGAGAACTCACTCAGGGGGCGCCGGAAACGTCCGAATTGCCCGCGCCACACACTAGGACACTAACCGCCCGGAAAAGTTCCGAAGCAGGCACCTGGATTTAGCCCACCGAAACTTCGCGTTCACCCTCCTGCTCCGGCATGGTTGGTCGATACTTCTCCCTGAGCTCCAGAACCTGCTCACGATAAACCGGCGTCACATAAGGGATCTCAAGCGTCAGCACCTGATAAATTCCCTGTTTCAGCTCACGGAGAGTCAGACATGCCGACGCCTTTTCACCGTGTGCGGTTTTCAGGAACGCCATCCAGTTGGTGACAATCAGCCAGACGTTCAGCGACATGGCGGCTCGAAGCGTATCGGGCTGAGGCTCCAGAACCCCGCCTTCCGCCAGCTTCTCGAAAATTCTGCTTATGGCCGCCAGACATCGATCTGTGAACTCTCGATAGTCATTTCGTAAGCGCTGATCCCTGTCCAACAGGTTTTCAAGATCCCGATGAAGAAACCGGTAACTCCATAGCCCGTCAAAAACAGACTCCAGATAAAACGTCATGTCGTCCAGATTCAGCGGCCGGTTTTCAGGAATATCAAGGTAGTAATCCACCAGCTTTTCGTATTCCTGAAATATCTCGTAAATGATGTCGGACTTATTACGAAAGTGGTAATAGAGATTGCCCGGCGAAATCGCCAGGTACGCTGCAATATGGTTGGTTGTAACGTTCCGCTCACCTTGCTCGTTAAACAGCTCAAGGCTCGACAGTAAGATCTTGTCTCTGGTTTTCATAAGCTCATCGACGTTTGTTGTTTTGCAGCTCACAGATGGCCCAATTGGCCATCGGAGTCGCTTGACTCCCTAGAGTATATACTCTAATAATACCGTACAGTGCAAATTGAGCGTTTTTTCGCCACCAAAATAACATCGGGCCGCCGCCCTTGTGCGGCGGTGCCAAGAGGAGGACACCATGGGTGCCAGCGTTGTTCAGCTCTCAGAGAGCCAAAGTCACATTCAACAGACCCACCGGGTGTTTGAGATACAGAAAAAAGCGTTTCACGATCACCCATCGCCGACGCTGGCCGAGCGCAAGCAAAACCTGGAGCGCCTCAAGCAGGCCCTGTTGTCCTATCAGGATCGCATTCTGGATGCCATTGACAGGGACTTTTCCTGTCGTTCGCGAGATGAATCGCTGATTGCAGAGGTGATGCCCTCCATCCAGGGAATCAACTACACCCTGAAAAATCTCGGCGGCTGGATGAAGCCTTCCCGCCGGCACGTCTCCATCCTTTTTCAACCTGCCAGCAACAAAGTCTGTTATCAGCCAAAAGGCGTGGTCGGCGTAATCGTGCCCTGGAACTACCCACTTTATCTGGCCGTAGGGCCGCTTGTTGCCTCTCTTTCAGCGGGTAACCGAACCATGATCAAGATGTCTGAGTTCACCCCTCACACATCCGCACTGTTCAAAGAACTTATTGAAGCCACTTTCCCGGAAGACCTGGTCGCCGTTATTAATGGCGAAGCCGATGTTGCAGCCGATTTTTCAGCGCGACCTTTTGACCACATGCTATTCACCGGCTCCACCTCTGTAGGCAAGCTGGTCATGCGCGCTGCTTCCGAGAATCTGACACCGGTTACCCTGGAGTTAGGCGGCAAGTCACCTGCCATAGTTTCTCCGGATGTCCCGCTTGAAGACGCAGCCCAGCGCATCGCTTTCGGCAAGGCCTTCAATGCAGGCCAGACCTGTGTGGCGCCAGACTATGTGCTCTGTCCGGCTGATCGCACACAGGCCTTTGTAGACGAGTTTCGGGCCCAGCTCTCTGAAATGTACCCCTCAATAAGAGATAACGACAACTACAGCGCCATTATCAATGAGCGCCAGTACAATCGTTTGAAAGGTTACCTCGAGGATGCCAGGGCCAAAGGCGCCGAGCTGATAGAGATCAATCCTGCAAAAGAGAACATGAGTGATGGTACCCGGAAGATCCCGGTGACCCTGGTGCTGAAAACAACACCGGAGATGAAGCTCATGCAAGATGAGATCTTTGGCCCGATCCTTCCGATTGTAAGCTATGACAATCTTGATGAGGCCATACAGTTCATCAATGACCGCCCGCGCCCTCTAGCCCTGTACTTTTTCGGTTACGACCGCGAACAGCAGAGCCAAGTGACCGATAAAACCCTGTCTGGCGGCATGTGCATAAACGACTCTCTGATGCACGTCGCTCAGGATGACCTGCCGTTTGGCGGTGTAGGGGATTCCGGCATGGGCCATTACCATGGCAAGGAAGGTTTTTTGACCTTCTCACACCAGCGCGCAATTTTTGCAAAACAGAAGTTTAACAGTGGCAAATTTGTATACCCCCCATATGGCACATCTGCCCACAGAATGATTTACAAGCTTTTCATCCGTTAAGCACCTTGCACTGCAACCGGGGCCCATTCGCCCCGGTAATCGCCTACTCCAAAACAAGAGCGAGCCGATTATGACTGACCCCCTCTCTCCAACCGACGAACTGGATTCTCTTTGCCTCGACCGGCGCAGCTTTCTTCGTACCGGCCTTGGGGGCGCGCTCTTTTTGGGCACCGTGAGCCTGACTGCCGGCCTCAGTGGCTGTGCAACAGCACCCGCCGGCCGCCTTGGTGCTGTCGACACCCGCATGGATGCGCGTTACCAATTCCAGTTCTTGTCCGCTGATGACATAGAACTATTAGAAGCCCTGCTCCCGGCCATCCTCGGCTCTGCGCTTCCAGAACAAGCTAACGCGAGACGCATCGCAATTGCAGGCACCGTCGAACGCATTGATTTGGGCATTCACAAATTTGGCCCCGCGAACCAGAAAGAGCTCAGGCAATTGTTTGACCTGCTCAACTTTGGTCTTACGCGTGTCACCATAGCCCGAGTTTGGCCAGCTTGGCGCGACGCCACTGCGGAGCAAGCTGATGCATTCCTTCAGCGCTGGCGTTCAAGCAGCATTGGCCTTTTCAACAATGGCTATATGGCGCTGACAAAAATAAGCAACGTGGCATTTTACGGCCATCAGGAGAACTGGCAGCTTTCAGGCTATCCGGGGCCACCCGACTGGGCGGTTCAGGCCCTGCCGCAATTCCGCAGCGCCTGACGCTCCGCCAGCTGTTTTAGCCCGCTATTTTGACTGCCATCTAACCCAAAAGGGGAACCACCATCCATGTCGTTCAACGATCGCATCGCCCAAGGCCTGGAGTCTGGCTGGAAAGTTATCGACGGCGCCACGCTTACTGAAAATCATACTGCTGAAGCAGATGTCGTTATTGTCGGCACCGGTGCAGGTGGCGGCACCACTGCTGAAATTCTGGCCAAAAGCGGCTTGTCCGTTATCCTGGTGGAAGAAGGTCGCCTGTATTACCAGAAAGACTTCAAAATGGACGAGCTTACGTCCTACGCAAACCTCTATCAGGAAGGCATGAGTCGCACTACAAAAGATGGTGCCATTGCTATTTTGCAGGGGCGCTGCGTGGGCGGCTCAACGACAGTCAATTGGACCAGCAGTTTCCGCACCCCGGATGAAACACTGAACTACTGGAGCAAGCGATTTGGTCTGGACGGGGTAAGCCCGGAAGCCATGGCACCCTGGTTCGACGGCCGAGAGACCCGCCATTCCATGGCCCCATGGGATACGGCCCCCAACCTCAATAACGACATTTTGCGACAGGGGTGCGAGAAGCTCGGCTTTAGCTGGCAGATTATCCCGCGCAACGTCAAAGGTTGCTGGAACCTCGGGTACTGCGGTGTAGGCTGTCCTACCAATGCCAAACAAGGCGCACTGATGACAACCATCCCGGGCGCGCTAGATAACAATGCAAGTATGTACCACGGGCTGCGCGCCGAACGTTTTGTGATGAATCAGGATCGAATTGACTCCCTCGAAGCCACAGCTATGGCCAGCGATGGCATCACGCCTACCAGCGTTACGGTAACACTCAAAGCCAGGCACTTTGTGGTTGCCGCAAGTGCCATAGGCTCACCCGGCCTGCTGCTACGTTCCAAACTGCCCGATCCCTATGAACGGGTTGGCAAGCGCTCATTTATTCACCCCGTTAACGCCAGCGTTGCACAAATGCCCAAGCTGGTTGACCCATTCTATGGTGCACCCCAGTCGGTATATTCCGACGAGTTCAACTTTAGCAACGGCGTAGATGGCGATGCAGGCTACAAGCTGGAGGTGCCTCCTTTACACCCGGCCATGTCGGCAGGAGTTGTGCCGGGCCATGGCGACGAACAAGCTAAAAACCTGGCCGGCTTACCCTGGATGCAGTCAGTTATCGCTCTGGTGCGTGATGGTTTTCATGAGGACAGCCCTGGCGGCACTGTTTCACTTCGTGACGATGGCAGCCCGATGCTTGATTACCCGGTAAGCGACTATCTCTGGAAAGGCCTTCGTAGAGCTTTCTACACCATGGCTGAAATCCAGTTTGCCGCGGGCGCAGACAAAGTGCGCCTGATGCACCTTGACTCGGATTGGTATTCCACCTGGGCCGACGCCAAGGCTGCTATTGACGGCTTTGCCATGGAGCCTCACCGGGTTCGCCTGTTCACCGCTCACCAGATGGGCGGCTGCGCCATGGGGAGCAATCCGGAAGAGTCTGTGGTCAACGGATTTGGTGAGCATCATCACGTGAGCAATCTCAGCGTGCACGACGCATCGATTTTCCCCACCAGCATTGGAGCAAATCCTCAGCTCTCGGTTTATGCCCTGGCGGCGAGAAACAGCTCTCGACTGGCACAACGGTTGAAAGCCTGATTCTCCATGGTTGGCACTGTTCTTCACGCCAGTGAAGGGCTTGCCACCCGGCCTACAGAAACTCTTTGAATACTGATACTCTGGGCGCCTGTTAAAAAAGGAGCTGTGCATGCCTAAAGTCATTTACCCGGGCACCTTTGACCCTATTACTAACGGCCATACAGACTTGATCAGGCGGGCCAGTAACCTGTTTGATGAAGTGGTGGTTGCCGTTGCCTACAATTCCAAGAAGCAGCCTCTGTTTGATCTGGAGGAGCGCTGCGAACTGGTGCGGCTGGCAACGGCTGGCATTCCGAACGTGAGTGTGACCGGTTTCAGCTATTTGCTCGCCGATTTTGTCCGCGACCAGAATGCCACGGTTATTCTCCGTGGCTTGCGAGCAGTATCCGATTTCGAATATGAGTTTCAGCTTGCAGACATGAACCGCAGCCTGGCTCCGGAGCTGGAAAGCGTGTTCTTGACGCCGTCCAATCACCTCTCCTACATCTCCTCGAGCCTGATCCGGGAAATTGCCTCTCTGGACGGGAATGTATCGGAGTTCGTGGACCCGGTTGTGGCAGAAGCTCTGAAAAAGAAATTCAGTGAAGCCTGATGTCTATCAGGCGGCAACAAAAAGCCCCTTCGTGGGGCTTTTTTGTTGCCTTGAACCGCTTTAAAACACCGGTGGCAAGGGGATTTCCTGGCCGTTAACCTCAACCACCATGCCGGCCAGTTTTGCTGCCAGCACCAACCGGTCGCCATCGGGCACCAACAGACCTTCTTTGATGAGTGGCGCAAACTGCATACGCACTGCCGGGTATTCATCCACCAGCACGGCAGGCAAACTCAAATTCATACTTCCATTGAGCTGCTGCATCACCATCAACATGCTCTCTTTCTGATCTTCAGTCAGTTCTGGATGGCTGAGCACCAGGTTGCCGGTTACTGCTCCTTCCGGCGTGTCCAAAGACAACTCAGGAACGCCCATCGAAAACCCTGCTGCTGCCAGATTTCTCATTGCCGTATTCACCTGCCCCATGGCTTCCATCTGCCGCTCAAAGGTTTCGCGACCTCCGGCATCAGGTGCCAACACCATGCCCTGAAGTTCAGCCATACTGGTGCTTAAGCTGTTCCAGCTGGCAACATCGAGGTTTTCCAGAGCGAACGCCAGCTTGTGTGGGCCGTAGGCCTGATCTTGATAACGAACCTTTTTCGCCTCAATCGATAACAGGGAATCCAGGCGCTGCGCCTTGCCCTTCGCCTCGGTGCTGCTGCGAGCGAGCAATCCCTCGATGGTTACCGTGGAGGCCTCAGCAGGTGTCAATTCAACAGAGCCTATCGACGCTTCCATGGTTCCGGTCCAGACGCCACCCACCAGATGAGCCATGCTCTGTTCAACCCGGAAATTATTAACCCGGATGCTCATATCCCGCCCGGACAGACTAACCTGTGGCCAGACAATCAGCGCTTCAGCCTGGGATCCTGTGTCACTTATTTCAATACGCGCAACACCGCCGCTGGCTCTCAGTGATTCACCGCTCTCCGGGTTAGTGATTGCCATAGCCGGCGCTTCCAGCTCCAGCACAGCCGTACCCCAGAGGCGCGTTTCCAGAGTCAGCCTTGGCCGCTCCTGAAACCAGTCGGCGCCTTGCGGTGTCCAACCATCAACGGGCACGAAATTCATAAAGCTACCGGTTATGCCATGGGTGACGCCGGCACGGTAAGCTATCCGGCGGGTTTGACCACTCTCAGGGTCAACCATGGTTACGGCTCCACTCATGTCCGAGCCGAAAAAGCCCCTGCGATAGTTATCCGTCTGCATCTGGATAAATGGCTGCGACTGATTCAGCTCATGGGTAACCTCCTGCCACTGCTGTTCGGTTACATAACCCACGACCCATGGCATTGCGCCAGCGACAACCAGAACACCTGCACCGCCAATGATCCATTTTGCTTTCAAGAACTCTCTCCGTCTGAAAATTTCAGGATTTGCCCGTCAGGCGCTCCAGAAGAACCAGTTGCGAGGCCACTCGCTCCTCACCCTCGGCCAGTTGATTTTGAACGTAACTGCCATCGGGCTGCAACATCCAGGACTGGCAGTTATCCTCCAGATAAGTATCCAGATCTTCGCGCACCCGCGCTACCAGATCCGGGTCCTCAATTGGAAACGCAATTTCAACCCGGCTTAGCAGGTTGCGTTCCATGCAGTCTGCACTTGAACAGTACACGTCAGGCTTACCGTCGTTACCAAAATAGTAAGCCCGTGTGTGCTCAAGGAACCGCCCCACAATGGAGCGCACACGAATATTATCCGAGAGGCCCGGAACCCCGGGCCTGATACTGCAGATACCACGCACTATCAAATCAATCTGCACCCCGGCCTGGGAAGCACGATAGAGGGCCTTGATCAGTTGCACCTCTGTCAAGGCGTTAATCTTGAAAATGATACGGCCTTTTTCTTCCAACGCTGTCTCACGCTCAATCAAGCTGAGCAACCGCTTGTGGAGGGTGAACGGGGCATGGAACAGCTTCTTGATCTTCAGAGCCTTCCCCATACCGGTTAACTGCTGAAAGATTTTGTTAACATCGTCACCAATGGAATCATCACAGGTCATGAAACTGTAATCGGTATAAAGCCGAGCATTCACCGCATGGTAGTTTCCGGTTCCCAGGTGCACGTAGCGGAGCAACCGACCTTCTTCACGGCGTACAATCAGGATCATCTTGGCATGGGTTTTATAGCCCACAACGCCATACACCACGATCACGCCGGCTTCCTGCAAACGGCTGGCCAGCTCCAGGTTCTCCGCCTCACTGAACCGGGCCCGCAACTCGACCACCACAGTCACTTCTTTACCGCGTTTGGCCGCATCGGCCAGTGCTTCAACAACCTCCGAATTGGCGCCAGTGCGGTACAAGGTCTGGCGGATAGCCAGCACCTGGGGGTCCTTCGCGGCCTGACGCAGCAAATCCACAACCGGGCTGAAGTTCTGGAATGGATGATGCAGCAATATTGGCCGTTTCCGTATGGCATCAAATATGGTTTCTTTGCTGCGGATCTGCCGGGGTATGGTGGGCGAAAAGCTGGAATATAGCAGATCAGGGCGATCCACCAATCCGGTCACCGCCATCAATCGTGTGAGGTTAACCGGACCGTTCACCTGATACAGATCTCTTTGCCCGAGGCCGAATTCCGTGAGGAGGAACTGCACGAGTTCCTGAGGGCAGTTATCCGCCACCTCCAGCCGAACACCATCACCGAAACGCCGGCTGAGCAGCTCACCGCGCAATGCAGACGCCAGATCTTCAAGGTCGTCTTCCAACTCGAGGTCGGCGTTGCGAGTGAGCCGGAACTGATAACAACCCTTGACCTCCATACCCGGGAATAGCTCATCAGCGTGGGCGTGGATCACTGAAGACAGAAAAACCAGGTTCTCTCCGCCGTTGCAGACTTCATCCGGTAAACGCACCAGCCTGGGCAGGGAGCGCGGCGCCGGCACAATAGCCATGCCTGTTTCACGACCAAAGGCATCCTTGCCATCAAGTTCAACAATAAAGTTCAGGCTTTTGTTAACCAACCGGGGGAAAGGGTGTGAAGGATCCAGTCCTATAGGGCTGACCACCGGCAGAATTTCTTCATCGAAATAATTGCGCACCCACTCTGCCTGTTCCGGCGTCCATTCCATACGCCGCACAAAGTGAATGTTTTGCTGCTCCATTTCGGGAATCAGCACATGGTTCAGAATGTCGTACTGCTCGTCGATATATTCATGGGCGATGCGGCTGATCTCGCTCAGCGCCTGTTCCGGCATTATCCCATCAGCGCCCAGGGTTTCCCGGCCGTATTTGATCTGCTGGCGCAGCCCTGCCACCCGAATCTCGAAGAATTCGTCCATATTGCTGCTAAAAATACAGCAAAAAATCAGCCGGTTAATCAGCGGATGAGTGGTATCCAGCGCCTGCTTCAATACTCGATAATTGAACTGAAGCTGGCTCAGCTCACGGTTGAAGTAGTTTTCACTGGCGTCCAGATCAATCACTTCACCTTCAGCTGGAAGGTCTATGGGAGCGGGTACGCTCTGCCCCCCGCTTGCTGTGAGATTTCTGACAATTTCCGCTCTCATGGCCTTTGATTTCCTGTCTGATTACCCCCCTGCCTCTTCCCGACAAGGGGTAGTCCGTTAACAGCCTCAGCGCTGCTTGTCCCGCATCAGGCGGGCGGCTCGCACGGCGAAGTATGTCAGAATGCCATCTGCTCCGGCACGGCGCATCGACATCAGGCTCTCCATCATGACAGTGTCTCCGTCAAGCCAGCCGTTCTGCTCCGCCGCCATATGCATAGCGTACTCGCCGCTAACCTGGTACACGAATGTTGGTACCTGCAGTTCGGTTTTTATCCGGTGCACAATATCCAGATACGGCATGCCGGGTTTGATCATCACCATGTCAGCGCCCTCGGCAAGATCCATCATCACTTCATGAATCGCTTCATTGCTGTTGGCCGGGTCCATCTGATAGGTGGTCTTATCACTTTTTCCCAGATTGGCGGCCGAACCGACGGCGTCCCGGAATGGGCCGTAATAACCGGAAGCATACTTGGCAGAATAGGCCAGAATACGCGTATTAATATGTCCTGCGGATTCCAGCGCCTCACGAATGGCAGCAACACGGCCATCCATCATATCGGAGGGCGCAACGATATCTGCACCGGCATCAGCGTGTGAAACCGCCTGATTAACCAAGGCTTCAACGGTAACGTCGTTCAGCACATAGCCTTCGTTATTGATGATGCCATCCTGGCCATGGGTGGTGAACGGATCCAGTGCCACATCCGTGATAACGCCCAGCTCGGGATAAGCCTTTTTCAGTGCCCGAACAGCCCGCTGTGCCAGCCCGTCGGAATCCCAGGCCCAGGAGCCGGACAAGTTCTTTTTCTCCGCAGACACAACTGGAAACAGGGCTATTGCAGGAATCCCCAGCTCCACCAGCTCTGCAGCCTGCTCAACCAACAAATCAATGCTCAGGCGATCCACCCCCGGCATGGATGGCACCTGCTCGCGCTGTCCTTCCCCTTCCAGTACAAAAACCGGGTAAATCAGGTTGTCTGGCGTCAGTTGGTTTTCCCTTACCAGCCGACGGGAAAAATCGCTGGCGCGATTGCGACGCAAACGGGTAGCTGGAAAAACACGTGGCGTTGATAAAGACACAGAAAGCCTCCTGAATGGCACAATAATGAGTAGGACTGGAAATCCTGGCACCCTGGCGGCACCGTTGACACCATCATACACCTCCGGGGCTGCTGGTTGCAGGCTACCAACGTAGGCAAGCGCTGTCTGCGGAGCAACATTCAATCTGCAGCAGACTCCGGGAGGCTCATTTTTTGTAAGCTTTGCTATTGAATAGAATCGAGCGCCCTGGCCCGGACTCGCTCAGCTTCGCTGAAATACTTTTCCCGCAACTGGCTCAGACTTTTTTCTCTCTCAAGCTCTGCCAAGCCAGACTCCGCCAAGGCATCACGCTCTTGAGCATACGACTGCCACCGACGATTCCAATCCCTTTGTTCTGCGTCCAATGCTTCCAACCTTTGGGCAGCTTCATCACCAAATTCTTGACGCCGCCAGGCTCGCAAAGCCTCCGGGTCGTTAGCCATCTCTTCTCGCGCCTGCTCATAGCGAGAAAACTTTCGAGTATCCTCGCGAGCCTGCCTCAGAGGTTCAGGCAAGGCCATTTCAGCCTCGGCAAAGGCCTTCTCGCGCTGCTCGTGCGTCAGATTGCTGTCTCTGGCAATGCTTCGCTTTCTGAGTTGATAGCGATCTATGGCTTCTTCTTGCGCAAAAAAAGCCTCCGCCGTATCTGCGTCCAACCAGGTTCTACGCAACGCCTGAATCTCCAGCATCCGGCGCTCCATTTCACCCGAACCGGAAATCCCTGCTTCTCCGTAAGCCGCCTCAAGATCCGACAAGGCAAGCTTGTAATCCAGGTAACGGCCAAGAGTGTCGAGAGCCTGCCCTCGCGCAGGCTCTTCCAGCACTGAAAGGGCAAGCCGTACTCTTGCTACCAACTGCGACAGATCTTCTTCACCCAAAGCCGATAGATAGTACTCAAACAACTGCCGCAACTCCCCTGTGGGGATGAGGTTGCCAAAACGGTCTGTTATCGCCCAACCGCCAGGCTCCGTTGTGCCTTCCAACGACGCCGGTAACTGTTCTGGCACCTCAAGCTCAGCGGAGTCGTCAACAAGTCTGGAAGGATTTTGCAGCCGGCCAGCAGCAAAGCCTGCGTCATCCGTTCTCAGATTATCGGGGCGTTCAGCAGAACGAACGGAAACAGGCTGATTTCGGGCACTATCCGCCAGCAGCCAGAGTGCAATCACAACTGCTATGATTACGGGGACGGCAAAGGAGAGTTTGGAAACAGATTTCATGATAGAGGTCAGTTCCGGCCATAGGTGGCTTGGCTACAATCCGGGGAAACAAGGACCGTAACGCTTTCAAGAGCCATATTAAGCGGAAACTGGGCGCGTGACCGAGACAGACCGCAAAAACAGGCCGGAGCATGCAGCCCCGGCCTGCAAAGACAATGCTCAGAGCGCGCGGTTATTAAAGCCTGTCTCCACCTTACGAGGGGAGTCAACGCGGAAAGATGTCTCAACTTCCTGGATTTTGCCGCCTTGGCTCAGGAAAGCATCGATATCCTGCTGTAGCTGCGCCCGTACCCGTGCCCTGCCAGCGATAGAATGTGTATCGTCACTCTCGCTGCCCGTACTAGCCCAGTTACCGGATTGCTCCAGATTGCTTTCGTCGAACTCGCTCATGGTTTTCTCCATCAACGAAAACAGTGTTACAAGCGCGGCAAACCAAATAAAGCAGCCGCACTCCGCCTCGACCAGCCGCTACTGCGGCGCCGTCTTGGCGTCTTTATAATCTGCTTTTCACGACAGAGCTATTACCGACAACATGTTTTTTGTAAATATTTGTAACAACCACTAACCTGATGAATTTTAAAGATAAAATAAAGGTAAAAAAAAGTGTTTGCCCTGAACCAAAGAATGAATCAATATTCACTAATAGCGGGAGCCCGAAATGGCTTATCGTGAAACGGAAAAGATGCGACTGCGTAAAGCCGCAGCACGTCAGCGGATCGCTGAGTGCACCTATGAGTGCGTTGCCGAAGGCGGCTTTCGCAACGCAAGAATTACTCGCATTGCGCAGCTTGCGAATGTTGCCACAGGAACGATCTACCGGCATTTCGAGTCGAAAGAAGACTTGTTTGCTGAAATCTTCCGACAGGCCACGCAGCGTGAAATAGACAAGGTTACGAAAGCACTGGCAACACCGGGAAGTGCTACAGAGAGACTGGAAAAAGCATTGCGGCAATTTGCCGAGCGCGCATTGAAAGGGCCCGTAATGGCCTGGTCCCTCATTGCAGAGCCGGTGGACCCGAAAGTTGAGGAAGAGCGGCTGGCTTACCGAAAGGCCTACGCCGGCCTGTTTGAACAGGCGATCCGGGAAGGTATCGAAGAAGGGTGCATTCCGGATCAGAACCCCCGCCAAAGCAGCACCTGCCTGGTGGGGGCTATTGCGGAAAGCCTGGTTGGGCCTTTATCACCAACCCAGATCGGGCAGGCAACCGAAAAAGAAACCGAGAACAACGACCAGCTGGTCAACACCATCATCTGCTTTTGCATACAGGGGTTGACCGGCACGAGGAGGTAGTTATGAATACCCCACAGCCCACGTCCGGAACACCCGAAGAACATGGTGATCGCTATTTGGCGATCACCCACGAGGTAGTCAACCAGCCCCCACCGCTGGAAAACTACAACCTGTATGAGCAGGACATTGCCCTGCAGAAGGCTGTGCACCGCGAAGGAGCGGGGAAGGCGGAAAGCGACCTGAAAGCCTTTGGCGCGCTGGCTGGCAGCGCCGCAACCATCGATCTCGGTTTTCGGGCCAATAACAATAAACCGGTGCTCAATACCCACGACCGCTTTGGCCACCGCATCGACGAAGTGGATTTCCACCCCTCGTACCACGAACTGATGGGCATTGCCTTTGAAAGCGGTCTTCACAGCAGCCCTTGGACAAACCCCGGCAAAGGCGCACATGTAACCCGCGCAGCAAAATACTATATGCACTCCCAAGTGGAAGCTGCACACTGCTGCCCGGTCACCATGACCTTTGCGGCCATGCCTTCCATTCGCAAACAACCGGAGCTTGCAGCGCTCTGGGAATCCCGAATACTGGCCAACAGCTACGACTCCCGCAACGTCCCCGATAGCCAGAAGAGCTCAGTAACCATTGGCATGGCAATGACCGAAAAGCAGGGTGGCAGCGACGTACGCTCAAACAGCACCCTGGCCTACCCGGTAGGAGCCAAAGGCCCGGGCCAGGCTTATGAGCTGGTAGGCCATAAATGGTTTGTCTCCGCACCTATGTGCGATGCTTTTCTGGTATTGGCCCAGGCCCCCGGCGGCCTGTCCTGCTTCCTGATGCCACGCTGGCGCCCGGACGGAACCAAAAACCCCTGGCAGATCCAGCGCCTGAAAAACAAAATGGGCAACGTAGCCAATGCCTCCAGCGAAGTAGAGCTGCGCGGCGCACTGGCATGGATGATTGGCGAAGAAGGCCGCGGCGTACCTACCATCATAGAAATGGTTGCCATGACCCGTTTCGACTGCATGATTGGCAGCTCTGCAGGCATGCGCCAGGCCGTCGCTCAGGCCACCCACCATTGCCGTCACCGGAGCGCCTTTGGCAACAGGCTCATTGACCAGCCACTGATGCAAAACGTACTTGCTGACCTGGCCCTGGAGAACGAAGCCGCCCTCGCCTACACCTTGCGAATCGCCCGAGCACTGGATAGCCAGGATCAGGAACACGAACGCCTTTTGGCACGGCTTGCTACACCTGTTGGCAAATACTGGATCTGCAAACGCACACCTAACCACGCCTACGAAGCCATGGAATGCATTGGCGGCAGCGGCGTGATGGAAGACTGCATCATGCCCCGCCTGTTCCGTGAATCCCCGGTGAATGCCATCTGGGAAGGCAGCGGCAACGTACAGTGTCTGGACACCCTGCGCGCCATCCAGAAAGAACCCGAAACCCTCGATGCCTTCTTCCTCGAAGCTGCCAAGGCAAAGGGTGCAGACCGCCGCTTCGACCAGTTCCTGGCACAGCTGCAAAATGACTTCGCCGACATCAGCGACTTCCAGTACCGCGCCCGCAATCTGGTAGACCGGCTGGCCCTGGTCATGCAAGCCTCCCTGCTATTACGCAACGGTGACAAATCCGTGGCCGATGCCTTCTGCGCTTCACGACTGCAGTCCAATGGCGGCATGAACTACGGCAACCTGCCCTCGGGGATTGATGCTGCGGCTATTATCAAGCGGGCAACGCCTGTAGTAGGCTAGAGCTGGTGTCCACCAAGACATCAATATATGAGCTTGTTGGACCCCACTTGAATTGTTCGAGAACCGGCGAGGCAAGGCTTTCCAAAACTGTGCGGAGCCAGGGATGGCGGAGCCCAAGCGTCACATGGATGTGCCGCAAGGAGCGTGTTTTGGAAAGCCTTGCCTCGTCGGTTCCAGCACCAAAGCCGGAAAATCTATGTCTGAAACACTCAGAAGACTGCTGAAAGAGGGCAAAGCGCCCCAACACAACACCGCGATAACACCCCACGTAGGCGTACTCACCTTGCACTTCCAGCTCTACGGCTGTGAGGACCTCAAAGCCAAGCGCAAAGTCTTCACCCCGCTACGCGCTGTCTGGGGCAAAGAGCCCGACCTGGCCGTGGCAGAAACCGCTGACCTGGAAGCTCTCGACTGCGCCACCTGGACCATCGCAGCCCTCGGCACCTCCTCGCAACAAATCACCCAGCGCCTCGATCAGGTAGAAAAAGCCATTCAGGAAAAGGTCGATGCAGCCATACTCGACATACACCGGGAAATTCTCTGAACAAGCCCAGTGGCACAACATTTGAGCAGCCCGTATACTACGCCCCCTCAGGGATGCCAGTGTGCCTGGAAGCTACAGGTGACAAGTAACCAATGCCGGAAACAGACCCCGGCTGTATCCGTCGGGCATCCGGAACAGGCCCTGCGGATGACCACTGATCGTGTGTGGTATCTATGACCGGCAAGAAAAAAACGGCCCAGGCCTCCATTGAAGCCATGTATCGCGTGTTCACCGTGCCCGAGGCACCGGAGTCCACACTTAGCCGTATTGACCAGAATATTTCCAGCAACCTTGCAGGCTTCCTGCAGGAGCACATTGTTGCCGTTGAACGGGATCTTGCAGACGTCGAGAAAAACTTCTCCGACTACGCCATCCCGGAAAAGCCCGTGTTCGTTTCCGAGCAGGCTCAGTTCCTGCTCGACAAACTGGTTGCCAACTCCGTTCACACAGCATCACCCGCCTTTATCGGCCACATGACATCAGCGCTGCCCTACTTCATGCTGCCGCTGTCGAAAATCATGATCGCCCTGAATCAGAACCTGGTAAAAACTGAAACCTCCAAGGCCTTTACGCCCATGGAGCGACAGGTTCTGGGCATGATTCACCGGCTGGTGTATCAGGAAGACGGCGCCTTTTACCGGAAGTGGATGCACGACCCTCGCCACTCCCTTGGGGCCATGTGCTCAGGTGGCACAGTCGCCAACCTGACAGCACTGTGGGTTGCTCGCAACCGCGCTTTCCCCGCTGAAGGCAGCTTTCGTGGACTGCACCAGGAAGGTCTGTTCCGCGCACTGAAGTACTACGGTTACGAAGGTGCTGCCATAGTGGTATCCCGCCGAGGGCATTATTCTCTGGGCAAAGCCGCCGATGTATTAGGCCTTGGCCGTGAATCCCTGGTGGCGGTAGACACAGACGACGACAACCGAATCCAGACCGACGCCCTGCGCGACAAGTGTCTGGAGCTGCAGAAACAGAAAATCAAGGTTATGGCCATCTGCGGCATTGCCGGCACCACCGAGACCGGCAACGTTGACCCGCTGGACGCCATGGCAGACATCGCCCGGGAATTCGGTGCCCATTTCCACGTAGACGCAGCCTGGGGCGGCCCGACACTGTTCTCCCGGACCTACCGGCATTTGTTGCGGGGCATAGAGAAGGCGGATTCAGTCACCTTCGATGCCCACAAGCAGCTGTATGTGCCTATGGGTGTTGGTTTGGTGGTATTCAAAGACCCCAGCCTGGCTAGTGCTGTTGAGCACCACGCCCAGTACATTATCCGCAAAGGCTCCCGCGACCTGGGCTCTACCACGCTGGAAGGCTCGCGCCCCGGCATGTCGATGCTGATCCATTCCGGCCTGAAAATCCTCGCCCGGGAAGGCTACGAGATTCTGATTGATCAAGGCATCGAAAAGGCGGCAAGCTTCGCCGAAATGATCGAGGCCCAACCAGACTTTGAGCTGGTGACCCGCCCTGAGCTGAACATTCTTACCTACCGCTACTGCCCGGAAAACGTGCAGCAGGCCTTGGCTTTAGCTGATCCCCTGCAGGCAGAAAAGCTGAATGCTTGTTTGAACAGCATTACAAAATTCATCCAGAAAACCCAGCGGGAACGGGGCAAGGCGTTTGTGTCGAGAACCCGGCTGGAGCCTGCCTGTTACTACAAATTCCCGTGCATTGTGTTCCGGGTTGTTCTGGCGAACCCGCTGACCACGCCTGAAATCCTCGCCGACATTCTGGAAGAGCAACGTGAGCTTTCAGGGGATGAAGGAATTCAGGACGAAATCAGGATATTGCACCAAATGGCGGATGCGGTGCTGAAACAGCATGAGCAGGGTCAGAAGCAAGCCTGAAGTAGGCTAATCAGAAGATTCGGTGAGCGGCTTAGAGAACCGCAAGGGAGGGAATCAGGCTTCCAAAACACACTGTAAATACCTCCCTGTACGCTCGGCTCCGCTTCTCACTGCTTATTGCTCCTGCGGCGCAGTGAGAATCCTGGGTTGGCCGTCCTTGGCCAACCCGTGAAGAGCTTTTCGCTCTTCACCCATGGCTCCGCACGGTTTTGGATACCCTTCCGCCTCCCTTGCTCAGTGCTATCCTCTAGCACCTGAGCGCCGGAGACAACTAACTCAGTAAAGCGCCTCTTCGTCGTCCAGCACTTCATCAATAATTTCCAGGAACATTCGATCCGCATCACTCCACTTTTCCGGAATACGGATAGTCGTGTTAGCACTGATCTCCCGGGCTATCAGCTCGTCGGAATCTGGCTGTGAACGATACTTGCGGGCAATGTCGATAGACTTTACCGCAATGGTCGGATCGCTCAACACCTTTTTGATGAACACTCGAAGCTCATCAATCACCTTGGCCTGACGACGGCTTTCAATCGGTGTACTCATACCTCACCCTCCGGGCAAATAAGTTCTGGGGGAGCATGAAGCTCCTGTAGCATAGACACAGTATGGCCAAACCCGCGCGTTACAACCAGCCAACTCGTTAGACGAACAACCCACGCAAAGTGAAAAACAGTATCGCCGCCATAATGGCCGAGGCAGGCACTGTGATAATCCAGGCAGCCGCTATCCGCACAAGGTGAGACCGCTTGACCATTTCTTCTTTGTAGATTTTCTTGAGGCGTTTGCGGTCCGACTTGGTCAGGGGCACATGCTTCTTCTTCTTGGCCCGCTTGAGAAGCTTCTCCATCTCCTCAACGGAGGCGTTGCGGAAGTCATCCAGAAAAGGCTTGAGACGCTCAAGATCATCCTCATCACGCTCTTCCATGATCTTGTGCAACTGAGTCGCGTAATTGGATTTCAGGTATTCGCGCAGGAAGCCCACACCGAAAACACCACCAATGGCAATATGCGTAGAGCTCACCGGCAAACCCAGTTGCGATGCCAGAATAACTGTAAGCGCAGCCGACAGTGCGATACAGAAGGCACGGGTCTTATCCAGCTCGGTAATTTCGCTGCCCACGGTTTTGATCAGGCGCGGACCAAACAGCATCAAGCCGACCGTTAAACCCAAAGCGCCAATCATCATGACCCACAGAGGTATGCTTGAAGCCGTCGCTATCGCACCATTAGATAGCGCATCGTTGATGGCCGCGAGCGGGCCGATGGCATTCGCTACGTCGTTTGCACCGTGGGCAAAGCTCAATAGCGCAGCCGCGAATATCAGTGGCCAGGTGAATAGGGTATTTACCCCTCCTGCACTGTTTTCCATGGTAGCTGCGCGACGGGAAGCCAGAGAGCGCACGATAAAAAAGGAAACTACAGCGGCACCCAAACCGACCAGAGAGGCCTGAAGGAAATCCACCTCAACAATTTTCTTTACGCCTTTGATCATCAGGTAGGTGCCAAAAGCCCACGCCATGACGGCGACAAGCCAGGGCACAAAGGTTCGCGCAGCAGGTATTACGTTCTTCCGGTAGAGCACTGTCTTATTGATAATAAATAGCAACAGGGCAGCCAGGGCACCACCAAGAACAGGCGAAATGACCCAGCTGGCAGCAATCTTGGCCATAACACCCCAGTCTGCGATGCCCCAGCCACCCGCCGCAATACCTGCGCCGAGAACGCCACCTACAATAGAGTGGGTGGTGGATACCGGCGCACCCATCCAGGTTGCCAGGTTGAGCCAGAGCGCGCCCGCAAGCAGAGCTGCAGTCATCAGCCAGACAAAGGCACGGCCATCTTCCAGGTTTGTGGGGTCAATAATGCCGCCCTTGATGGTAGAGACAACATCGCCGCCCGCAATCAACGCACCAGCGGACTCAAAGATACCTGCCAGAATAACCGCTGCGCCCAGAGACAGAGCGCCAGAGCCCACCGCAGGGCCAACATTGTTCGCAACATCATTAGCGCCTATATTGATAGCCATATAGCCGCCGATGACAGCCGCAGCCATGAGCAGCGTGCTATTGGGCAACCCTTCACTGAAGGAACCTACCGCCAGCCAGACACCGAGCAGAAACAACAGGCTGAGCCCGACCCTGTATCGCTCTGTAGAGTTGCTGGTAAGAAGGGTATCCAGAAATCCGCTTGAACGGGCCATAACAGAATAGGTCTCATTTGGTCTGAATGGAGAACGAACCGCCGTGTTGCGCGCAACTATAAATTTTTTACCCTGAAATTGAAACAAATGTGCGTCTGCGCGACCCGGTCACACAATACACTCGAAATAGATGCATACCTACCATTGCCTGATTCATAATGGGTAAAGAGCCAGAGTACTAAGGAAAAGCGTTGCATATACCTATAGGGCCGCTATGACAAAATACTCAACTCTGGGCTACCAAGCTGCCCAGGAACGCGAAAGCGCACAGATTTCACTGGTGCTCACCTGGCTGTCACTCGCTGCGATTCTGACTCTGATTGGCATTGGCGCAAAGGCATGGAGCTCCGCGCACTACAGCCACGCTTTTGCTCTTTGGGGGTTTATTCTTCCGGTCGCTGCAAACATGGCCTGGTTTGCCATCTACCGTAATCGGGACGTACAAAAAACCGGGCTTCTGGTTACTGTCAGTTTTCTCTTTACTTACCTGATAGCCTCCGGTGGCGAGAGCAACACAGGCCCCCTGTGGTTCTATGTGTTTCCGCCTCTGGTGTTTTTCCTCACCAATCTGAAAACCGGCACCCTGATTCTGCTACTGGTCTATCTGGTTGCCATTATTGTGTTCCAGTTTCCCGGCCTGCCTTTTGTGCAAGCGGAGTACAGCAGTGACTTCAAGCTTCGCTTTTTTGCAACGCTGACCTTTGAATCTATTTTCTGTTTTGTTCTGGAAGCTAGCAGACTGAAGGCTCGTAACGAATTACTGGATCTCGCACTGACCCACGAGCACGCCGCCAAAACCGATGAGCTCACCGGTCTTTCCAACAGGCGCGACATCCTGAACCGGCTGTCAGAAGAGTTTTCCCGGTACCAGCGTACCGGACATCACTTCTCCATTGTCCTGATCGATTTGGACCTCTTCAAGAATATTAATGACCATTACGGCCATAGCGCTGGTGATGCCGCTCTCAAACAGTTTGCAATAGTTGTGCAGTCCGTTATCCGCCAAACAGATGTGGCGGCACGCTGGGGCGGCGAGGAGTTTCTGTTGCTGCTACCGGATACCTCCCTGATTCCAGCGCTCACATTAGCCGAACGCTTGCGCAGCGAAGTAGCACGGGAAAATTTCAGTTTCCAGGGGCAGGATTTACCCATAACCATAAGTGCAGGTGTCTGCTCTATTTCTCAAGCTGATTCCATCGATAACATGCTTCGCCAGGCCGATTTACACCTATACAGCGCCAAGGAAGCCGGGCGCAACCGGATTGCACCTCGGGTGCGCAGCCAGGCTGCAGACACCCAAAATGCGCCAAGCGCTTGAGGCTGGCTGGCCAGGCCGATACTATCCGGCACCAAAGGAACCCCGGCAATCCGCTTTGCACAGAACAGGTAATGACATGACAGATATTCGAATTCTGGTGGGCAGCGTCTACGGAGGCGCACTAATGACAGCCAGAGCCATCAAACAGGCCCTGGATGCTGATGGATATTCAGTTAAGGTTCTGGAGAACCCGGTGTTGGATGATATAACGGGTGATGCATCCCCCCTGCTGGTTTGCACATCTACCACCGGTGAAGGCGAAATTCCGGGCAATCTTTTACCCTTTTATATCGCTTTACGGGACCAGTTGCCGCAACAGCCAGGGCGCCCCTTTGGCATCATTGTTCTGGGGGATAGCTCCTACGGCGATACGTTTTGTGGTGCCGGCGAGCTAATGGAAGAAGCACTTTATGAAACCGCTGCCCGAAAGGTTGGCGACACTCTGCGCATTGATGCGCTGGAAACCCAGGAGCCAGAAGAAGAAGCTTTGCCCTGGGTGCGTGAATGGGTATCCACTGTATCAAACTAAGCGCGGCTTGAGTCGCCATTTGCTACAGTTCATACTGATTTTGGATAACAATCACAATTAGCGGTGAATCGTGACAAGGTTCCAATGGTCTCGCATTCTGGCAGCACTCACGCTGCTTGTGTCCCTGGCGTTTAACTGCCAGGGCGCCGAGGCTTTTCATTACCCTAATGTCGAGTTTCTGCGTCTGGCACCGGACGCACAGCTGTCACCTGAAGAGGCGTCCGCTGCAACGGGCTGGCAGCCTCTTACAAACAGTAGCGCTAACTTTGGCTACACCCGTGATACTGTCTGGTTCCGCTTCAGCGTTCCTGTTGATAGGCAGGTTAATCTGCTTGAAATCAGCTACTCCCATCTGGATCACGTTGCGTTTTACCTGATGGAAAATGGCGAGATTGCCGAGACAACCGTAACCGGGGACCACTACCCCTTTACAAGCCGCCCCGTTCTCAACCGCCATTTCTTGTTCCCGTTCAGTGCAAACATCAATACTGACCAACAGATATTTCTTGAGGTAAAAACAACAGGCACGTTGCAGGTGCCGCTGACACTATGGAATGCCCAGACGTTTTTCGAACATGCATCAATTGAGGAACAAATCCACGCCATCTATTACGGCGTGCTCATCAGCGTTATCTTCTTTAATCTGTTTGTATTTTTTGCACTGCGGGAGAACGTTTATCTCCTCTATGTACTATCAACGCTAAGCTATCTGTTATTGATTGCCAGCCTGAACGGCACCGCCTTCCAGCTGTTATGGCCAAAAAGCCCGGAACTTCATAGCTGGACCATGCTGCTCTCCGTCCCCTTAGCAGTCATATTTACCCTGCTGTTTTCACGATCTTTTCTCCAGTTTGAACAGTCCGGGCCAATACTGAATCGGGTTGCCCTTGGTTTTGTCGCCATAAACGCCATTATGATCGCTGCCACCGGCGTGCTTGATTACAGCTCAGCCATCCGCCTGTCGGTCGCTGTGGCCATTCCAAGCACACTGCTTCTCACCATAATTGGCCCGCTGCAGTGGATACGCGGCAACCCCCAAGCTGGCTATTACACGATAGCCTGGTGCGCACTATCAGTGGGCAGTGCCATTACTGCCGCCAATAAAGCCGGGTTTCTCCCAAACAGTTTTATAACCACCTACGGCATGGAAATCGGGTCTGCACTACAGGCGGTTCTGCTCGCCCTGGCCCTGGCGGCAAGGTTAAACCAGGAGCGACAGGAAAAAGTAGAGGCCCGCGAAGCAGAACTGAAAGCCATGACAGCCCGGCGCTCTGCTGAACTCAAACTCATTGAAAATGCACTACACAACTCGCTCACCGGCCTGCCAAACCGCACCAACTTTGAAATGCAGGTGAATGACCTGATTCGCCGGTCACCAGACACTCGACATGGCATTGTTGTCATCCACCTGAATAACCTGCAATCTGTGACCAAGACTCTTGGCCACCAGAACAGCGATCTTATATCGGAGTTGGCCTCAAAGAATGCAAACGCTATTGCGCGTCAGATTCCGGGCATAATTTCCCTGGGGCAGCATAATGGACGCAGCTTTTACACGGCCTCTCTCGACTTGGAAACCCTGGTGTGCGTGGTGGATGCGGACACATCAGAGCATGCCCGCCGAGCCGTTGTACGTGCTCTGGACGCTATCCGAAGCCCCGTTGACTATCTTGGCATGCAGATCCCGCTAAATGCCCAGCTTGGGGTCGCTGTGTCGCCGGCTCATGGCACAGACGCATCTTCGTTAATTCGCAGAGCCTCAATAGCAGAGAGTTCCGAGCGTGCCCGTGAGCGGGGAATTGCGTATTACACCCCCTCCATAGACTCGTACAGCGCCAGCCGTCTCACAATGGTTTCAGCGTTACAGAAAGCCCTTGTAAATAATGAGCTAGCGCTTCATTTGCAACCAAAGCTGGATTTGAGAACCAGCAGAATCTCAGGAGTGGAAGCGCTCATTCGCTGGCCCGCACGAGAACAGCCTGTTCCTGCAGACGAGATCATCACCCTCGCGGAACAGACAGGGCTGATCAAACCACTCACCCGATGGGTGCTGGAGCAGTCACTTGAGCTCCGAAGCCGTCTTCTCGATAGTGGCCACCTTCTCGATCTCTCGGTGAACATTTCACCCAACAACCTCCGGGAGCCGGATTTTCCGATTTTTGTAAAACGCCTGATGGGCGCTCATTTGCAGCACAGAGGTGCGATCATCTTTGAAGTCACGGAAACATCGATGATGCAGGATCCAGTCAACGCCCTGAAAGCTCTTAACTCACTGGCTTACGAAGGCATTCCGGTTTCCATTGATGATTTCGGGTCTGGTTATTCCTCGCTTTCCTACATCAAGCAATTACCCGCCAGCGAGATCAAGATCGACCGATCGCTTATAACGGATCTGGCTACCCGGGAAGAAGACAGAGTTATTGTTCAGACAACAATCAACATGTGTCACAGCCTCGGCTACCAGGTTGTGGCCGAGGGCGTGGAAGATGAGGCTACTGCAGATCTACTGAAAGGAATGGGCTGCGATATGATTCAGGGCTATTTCCTGAGCCGGCCTCTGCCACTTGAGCAAATGCTGGCCTGGCTCTCCAAAAGGCGTGAAGCAGTCACCAAACAACACGCCCCCGGATAATAATCAACAAAGGCTGTTAACGCCTGCGAATCAGTGCTTCCTGCACAGCAGATGCCACCAGAACACCCTCCTGATTAAAGAAGTTACCCCGGTTGAAACCCCGCCCGGCCGACGCACTCGGGCTGTCCTTGTCATAAAGCAACCAGTCCTCCATGCGAAAATCCCGGTGGAACCACATGGCATGATCAAGACTTGCAGCCTGCAACTCCTTGTTCATAAACGATACACCATGGGGGTTAAGGGACGTTCCCAAAAACGAGAAATCCGATGCGTAGGTAAGCAGGCAGCGGTGTAAAACCGGGTCGTCAGGCAAAGGGCCCAAAGCACGGATCCAGCTTTGCTTAAGGGGTGGGCGCTTGTCCGGCTGAAACGGATTCGTGGGGTTCACTGGCCGGATTTCTATAGGACGGTCACGGGTCATAATCTCCCGCAAGGCTTCTGGCGCCTGTGGAGCCATCATCTTGCCCCAATCCTGCTCGGAGCGAAGGGTTTCAGGGTTTGGCGCATCGGGCATCTCCACCTGGTGCTCAAAACCTTCCTCAGAGGCATGAAACGACATGGAGCCGGTCAGGATTTCCTTGCCGTCCTGGCGGGCAATGACCCGGCGAACAGAAAAACTGCGTCCATCACGAACCCGCTGAACCTCATACTCTATAGGCATTTTCTTGTTGCCGGGCCGCAAGAAATAGGCATGCAGGGAGTGGCAGAGGCGATCTTCGACCGTATGGCTGGCAGCCATTAGAGCCTGCCCGAGAACCTGCCCTCCAAACACATGGGGGAATCCCAGATCCTGGCTCTCGCCCCGATAGTGGTCACCGCCAGTGGGCGCAAGATACAGCAGTTCCACCAGTTTTTTTGTAACGTCAAGCATGCCTGCTCCTGTTGATTCGTTAGCTCACGAAGGGTTTTCTACCGCAAGCGGGGAACTTTCGCAACGAAAAGCGCCAACAGGAGGCAGCACATTCAAGAATGAATGGGCGGTACCACTTTGGAGAGCGCCTGCTTTTCCAATGCAAACCGGCCGGTAACCGCAAACCCCAGAACATCCCCCTCCGGGTTTTTGAACAGGGATTTTACATGGGTGCCATCCTGCTCGGTTTCCCAACTGCCTTGCGCATCCGATGGCGGTGGGCACACCGCTGCCGGGCAACATGGAGTTTTAATCATCACCGGCATGGTGCCATAGGTTACCTCTGTGGGCTCTCCAGTCAGGGTTTTTGCAAGGGCGCGGGCGCATGCCATCAACGGCAAAACATAAAGCAATACATGGCCATCCACCTCAGCACAGTCCCCCAAGGCATAAACATCCTTGGCCGAGGTTTCCAACAGCCTGTTTACTGTAACCCCACGGCCAACCTCGATCCCCGCTGCTCTCGCCAGTTGCGTACGGGGCCGCAAACCGACAGCAGAAATCACAATGTCCGCTGGCAGTGATTCACCATTCGCGAGGAACAGTTTTACACCTGCCTCAGCCGGCTCTATACGCTCCACCACGGTTTCCAGATGAAACCGCACGCCCAAGGCTTCCAGTTCCTGCTGCACCGCGTTCGCGGCGACTGGAGGCAGCAAACTCGGCATGACAGCATCGGAAGGCGCAATTACATCCACCTCGTAGCCGCCATTACGCAGGTCGTTGGCAAACTCGCAGCCAATTAGCCCGGCACCCATAATAGCCACTCGGCCACCCGGCTTCAGCGCCTTGCGGAACACCCGGTAATCTTCCAGATCGTTGATCGGGAAGACTCGCTCCTGACCATCACCGGGTATCGTCAGCCGAATCACATCTGCACCCCAGGCCAGCACCAGCTTGCTGTATGTCAGGCTTCCGTCACCCAGCAATAATCGGTGGCCGTTGGTGTCTATGCCGGTCACGGTAGTGAAGGTACGCAGCTCCAGGTCCAATTGCTCAGCCATTGCCGCAGTGGCTGCCTGAGCCAGACCGTCTGCATCCTTACCTTTGGAAAACCCGGTAGACAGCATGGGCTTGGAGTAGCTGACGCCATCATCGGCGGTCACCATAACAATCCGCACGTCTTTATCCTGCTTACGGATTTCACGGGCCAGGGAGTAACCTGCCAAACCGGTTCCGACAATTACGATGGGGGTCTGCTCTGTCATAGCCATGCTCCGTTCGGGTTCAACCGATCTCGATCATTTCAAAATCTTCCTTGCCCACACCGCAGTCGGGGCAAACCCAATCTTCGGGCACATCATCCCAGGCAGTCCTGGGCTCAATACCATCCTCCGGCCAGCCTTCTGCTTCATCGTAAACCAGGCCACACACTACGCACTGCCACTTCTTCATAAACAGTCTCTCCACCACACTTTTTTGTGGCTGCAATGTTAATTGTCGAACAATACACCAGCAAGCGCTTTTTGCGCAGGCACACAGCAAAGCCTGCAACGCCGTTCATTTAAATGCACTGCGCCGCAATCATACGCGGCACATAATGATTGACCAATGCCAGCGAAGACGCTCTCGCAAGGTTTTTCTGCCAATTGTCGGTATTATACCCCCTCCCCTCCGCTGTCCCTCTCCGGTATAATCGCCCGTTTTACGACAGGACCGACCGTTATGAGCGATACCGTCGCCGAAATGAATCAGGTTATGGCCGAAGCTGATTGCCTGGTTGATGAGCAGCGAGTACAGACTGCCATTCGCAATCTTGCCGACGACATTACCGGCCGCCTCAAAGACAGCAATCCCCTGCTGTTTTGTGTGATGAACGGCGGTCTGATCTTTACCGGTCAGCTGTTGCCCCGCCTCAACTTTCCGGTACAGGCGGAATACCTGCATGCAACACGCTACAGGCAGGAAACCACCGGCGGCATTCTGGAATGGACACTTCAGCCCAAAGCCGACATGAAAGGCCGCACGGTGCTGGTTATTGACGACATCCTTGACGAAGGCACCACCCTCTGTGCGATAGCTGACTATTGCCTCAACCAGGGGGCAAAGGAGGTTCTGACGGCCGTACTGGTAGACAAACAGCACGATCGCAAGGCGCGCCCGAATCTGAAGGCTGATTTCACCGGCCTGTATGTTGAAGACCGCTTTCTGTTTGGCTACGGCATGGACTACAAAGGATACTGGCGCAACGCTCCCGGGATCTATGCCGTTAAGGGCCTTTGATATCGAATCTTTTGCAGATAGGCCGGGCACGGCTATACCACCAACCAATTGGTATAGCTCTTTTGCAGCTGCCGGGTTGCGCAACCCGGAGGTGCATGGTCCGGCGAGTTACTGGCTGAAAGTTGAAGGCTCCTTCACCCGGGCACTGCAAAAACAGTGCGTGAGTTCGTTTCACGTAGAAGTGCAGCGCGAAGGCTTTGCCACACCCACCCTTGAAGAAGCCAGACGCCTGGGTATCCCTTTTCGCCAGCTCGCCTGGATTCGCGAAGTACGTCTGTGTGGCGATGGCGAGCCCTGGGTTCTTGCTCGCACCGTTATCCCCCTTGCTTGCCTCAAGGGTGAAGGCCGGCGGCTGCTTAATCTTGGCAGCAAACCCTTGGGCGCTTTCCTGTTCGGCAGCCGCGACTGGCAGCGCGGCCCTCTTGAAACCGGGCTCTGCACTGCTCCTTCAAGAGCCGGGCAATCGGAACCTGAACTTGCGCGTCGCTCCCTCTTCAGCAACAAGCAGAGCGCATTACTGGTCGGCGAATACCTGCTTCCTGTGCTTTACCGCGGGAACTGATGGGCTGCGGAGGAAGCTCCGACTTTCACCCCTGCCCGCCCACTGGCTATAATCCCTGCACATTTGCTTTCCACACATTCTGTTCCATGCCCCAAACGGATAAACCCATGCTGCCTGACGCCGTGCCAGAACACATACGGAGCCGATTAACCGATTACGCAAAACTGCTCCGCATCGACCGACCCATTGGCACTCTCCTTCTGCTCTGGCCCACATACTGGGCACTCTGGCTTGCCGGTGAGGGCAACCCCGGCATTGGCAACATCATCGTCTTCACTCTGGGCGTTTTCTTTATGCGTGCCGCCGGCTGCGCCATCAACGACTTTGCCGACCGGGACTGGGACAAGCACGTAAAACGCACCAAAGACCGCCCGCTAACCACCGGCCGGGTAAAGGCCTGGGAAGCGGTCGCCCTGTTTGGTGGTCTCTGTATTATCTCGTTCCTGATGGTGGTGCTTTTCACTAACACCCTCACGCTCTATCTGTCCTTTGGTGGCGCAGCGCTGGCGTTTATTTATCCCTTTTCCAAACGCTTCACCCATCTACCCCAGCTGTTCCTGGGCGCTGCATTTTCCTGGGCCATTCCCATGGCATGGGCTGCCGAAGCCGGCGAACTCAGCCAGATTACCTGGCTGCTGTTCACAGCCAACGTACTCTGGACTGTGGCCTACGACACCTTCTACGCCATGGTGGATCGCGATGATGATTTGAAAGTCGGCATAAAATCCACAGCCATCCTGTTCGGCGATGGCGACCGTGCAATCATCGGCGCACTCCAGGCCATGGTGGTGCTCATCCTGATAATTGTGGGCAACCGCTGTGAACTGGGTAGTTTCTATTACCTTGGGCTGGTTGCCATGGCCTGCCTGTTTATCTACCAGCAATATCTCGCTAAAGATCGCGAGCGAGATGGTTGCTTCAAAGCCTTCCTGAACAACAACTGGGCGGGGTTTGCGGTGTTCGCCGGGCTGGTTATTGACCTGATTGTCGCTTGAGGGCACTGAATACCAAAGCTGTCACACAGCTGTAACACTCTGGCGCTGTAATAGTTCAGCAACACATCATGGTCTGAAACAGGTTAGAGAATATGTCTGGAAAAACCGTCCTGATTGTCGATGACGAACCCGCTATCCGAGAGATGATCGTTGTTGCGCTGGAGATGGCTGATTACGAATGTATCGAAGCCGCCGATGCCCTGGAGGCTCATGCCTTAATCGTCGACCGCCAGCCAGACATAGTGCTGCTGGACTGGATGCTTCCGGGCACCAGCGGTATAGAACTGGCAAGACGGCTCAAAAAAGAAGAAACAACCGCAGACCTACCCATCATCATGCTCACCGCCAAGGTTGAAGAAGACAACAAAATCCGCGGCCTGGAAATCGGGGCAGATGACTACATCACTAAACCTTTCAGCCCGAGAGAACTGGTCGCCCGCCTCAAAGCCGTGCTGCGCCGGGCAACGCCCCCTGGCATCGACGACCCCATTGAAGTGGATGGCCTCACGCTGGACCCAGCCAGCCATCGCGTCACTTCAAACGAGCGCTCCCTGAATATCGGGCCCACTGAGTACCGCCTGCTGCAGTTCTTCATGACCCACCAGGAGCGGGTTTACACACGCTCCCAGCTTCTGGATCAGGTATGGGGCGGGAATGTGTACGTTGAAGAGAGAACGGTTGATGTGCACATTCGACGGCTGCGCAAAGCTCTGGGTGAACATCACGACTATCTGATTCAAACTGTGAGAGGCGCAGGCTACCGGTTCTCTACCCAGCCCGCCTGATCTGCGCCTGCAGCTCACCAACAGCACCACAAGGCTGTCCTTAATGCAGAATATCTGGTCGCGACATCTGCGCTTCACACTAGCCGGGCTTGCAGGCAGCACGCTTGCCGGCCTGTACTTTGGCCACCCGGTTTACGGCCTGACCACCGGCCTTGGGCTTTATCTGTTGTGGACGCTCTATCAAACCCGGAGTTTGGCGCATTGGCTGGCAGACCCGAACACCGGCCATGAAGCACCTCAAAGCATGGGCATCTGGGGCAGTTTCTTTGAAAAACTGCACAAGCTCACCCAGAGCTCACGGCAAACCCAGGAAAGGCTACGATCGCGCATAGATCGCATACAGGAATCCACAAATGCCATGCGCGACGGTGTCATCATGACCGATGCTCTCGGCGCTATGGAGTGGTGGAATGGGGCTGCAGAACATCTGCTGGGATTTCGCCGCTCTACGGATCAGGGGCAGTATATTTACAACTTCATCCGCACACCGGCTTTCAAAGCCTACTTTGACGCAAAAAACTACCGTGACCCCCTGGAACTGAGTTCGCCCGCGAAACCGCATATTCATCTGCAAATCCAGATCAGCCTGTTCGGGGAAGACGACCGTCTTATCGTGGCCAAGGATGTTTCCCGCCTGCATCAACTGGAGCAGATGCGTCAGGATTTTGTGAGCAACGTTTCCCACGAAATGCGTACACCACTGACGGTAATCAGCGGTTATCTGGAAACCCTGGTGGACAATGCCGATGATTTGCCCGCCAAGTGGCGGAGAGCCATCAACACAATGGCCACCCAGTCTTTTCGTATGGAAACGCTGATTTCCGACCTGATCCTTCTATCCCGGATTGAAACCGGAGAAGAGTCCGAGAACGACGTTCCAACAGACGTTGGCCAACTGGTGCGGCAGATCTGCCAGGACGCGCGAACCCTCAGCGGCGAAAATCAGCATGACATCAGCTTCGAAGCGAGCAGCGAGTACCTGATAAACGGTAATGAAAACCAGCTACGCAGTGCCTTCTCAAACCTTATCTTCAATGCGGTTAAATACACCCCGGCCCGGGGCAAAATCAAGGTGCTCTGGTTCACAGACAGTGAAGGGGGCCACCTTTCAGTTAACGACACAGGTGCCGGTATTGATGAGGTTCACATCCCCCGGCTCACCGAGCGCTTTTATCGTGCGGATCCCAGCCGACATAAAGACACCGGTGGCACCGGGCTGGGCCTGGCCATCGTCAAGCATGTATTGATCAATCACGATGGAAGCCTGGAGATCAAAAGCCGTCTCGGGGAAGGCAGTGAATTTGTCTGTCATTTCCCAACCGAGCGCTTAGTGTCGAAGACGACTGATTAAGCTAACGCTTGCCTGCCCGGAAACGGGCGATGAACCGGGAAAGGTCCTCCATTTTTTTTGGATCCTCATCCACAAACCGGATAGTGACGCTTACAAAATCAGCATCCTTGCGTTTGTCCACGGCCTGCAACTGATGCACGTAACCATTCAGCCGCGCCATCTGACCCTCGCCGGTTTCTATATCCACCACCGCCTGATCCAGAATGCCCGGAAAGGTTTGATCCCGCTTGGCAATCACCCGCACTTCCGTCAGGTTAATGTCTTTAACCACAGACTTCAGGGTACTGTCTGCAAAACGGATTGAAGCAAGACTCATGGCGCCCTTGGCCATCGTCGGCTTGGGCACTTCTGCGGATTGAGGGACAAGCGCGCCAGCCGTGGGCGTCGGCTGGCTCTCTTGCGCAGGCGCAGGCTCCCGCTTTTGTGTCAGCAGGGCCGCTGACTCCTTGAACGCATCGGCGGGCCCAGCCATGGATTTGCCACTCTGGCCCATAGCTGTGGTCAGTGTACTGCCCATTACCTTGATGATTTTTTTGCTTAACCCGTCCGGACTGAACGGCTTGCCAAGATATTCAGACACGCCTTCTTTCACGGCCTCAATCACATGGCTTTTGTCGCCCCGGCTGGTAATCATGATGAAAGGCACTTTTTCGTACTGGGGCTGCTGGCGCATCCATTGCAGCAATTCAAGGCCAGACATCTCTGGCATCTCCCAGTCGCACAGAATCAGATCAAACATCCCACGGGACATCAGCGACTGGGCCCGGCGGCCATTCTGGGCATCGGTAGTTTCGATTACTGGAAAGCGCTGGCGTATCGTCCGCTTAACCAGATCCCTTACAAAACTGGCGTCATCAACCACCAGCGCTTTCAGCGTTGCCATGTTTTGAACTCTTATGAATGTATGCCCCAACTATAGAACAAAGGCCCGCAGGGGAAACCCGCATGCTACAAAAAACCACAAACTTACAACCTGCAAGCCGCCAAAAAGTGTGTTGCATTGGCCACGTGCTGCAACAGGTTAAAGAACTGTCACCCCCATGAACCTTGTAAAGTGTTTCACAAGCTGAAAAACGCGCTACCATGACCTTTTACTGTCCACACCTTCTTCTATTACCGAGGTTTTCCGTGCTGACCAAGTTTGCAAGGATTCTGCCCAACCGGCGTATGGCATGCCATGTATCTGTATCCGCCCTTCTGGCCATCTCCGCTCTGCCTGCCCTGGCCAAAGTGGCAGACAATGAGGCCGTACTGGCGGCGCCGGATGGCTTTGAAGAGTGCAAACTGCAACTTCAGGAAAAAGCCATTGCAGCCGGGGTGAGCGCTAAAACAGCCCAGGAGGTTATGACAGGGGTCAAACATATAAACCGGGTAATCGAGCTGGACCGCAGGCAGCCCGAGTTCACTACCACCTTTGCAGACTACCTGAACCGCAGGGTGAACGACGACAGGGTGAGCAAAGGCCGGGTGCTGATCAAAGAACACAGCGAACTTCTGGCCAGGGTAACTGAAGAGACCGGCGTGCCTGCTCCGTATCTCGTCGCCTTTTGGGGGCTCGAAACCAACTTCGGCAGCTACTTCGGCAAAATGTCCGTGCCAGACTCGCTGACAACTCTGGCCTGCGATCCCCGTCGCAGCACATTTTTTACCGAACAGTTGATTGCTGCGTTGCGCATTATTGATGAAGGCGCAATTCCGGTGGAGCAAATGGAAGGCTCCTGGGCCGGTGCAATGGGCCACGTACAATTCATGCCCACCGTTTTCCTGAAGCATGCGGTAGACGCCGATGGCGACGGCCGTCGCGACCTGTGGAACAGCCTGCCAGACGCCATGATGTCTGCTGGCAAGTTTCTTCAGTCCATGAACTGGGACGGAGACTACCGCTGGGGCCGCGAAGTGCTGCTGCCCAAGAACTTCGACTACTCATTGGCTGATGGACGTCGCCTTGAACTGAGCAAATGGGGTGAACTGGGTATTACCGATGCGTTCGGCAAACCTCTTGCCCAGGAAGAGATTACGGCGGCACTGATTGTTCCCGCCGGCCACCGCGGGCCCGCCTTTCTTGCCTATCACAACTTTAAAGTGATCATGGGCTGGAACCGCTCCGAGTTCTACGCCATAGCCGTGGGGCACCTGGCTGACCGCATTGCGGGCGCCGGAATGCTGCAGAATCCGCCACCAGAGGACACCCCCGCGCTATCCAGAGATACGGTTCTCGAACTTCAGGCAGCTCTCAACGAGCGCGGATACGATGCCGGCAAGCCAGATGGTATTACGGGCCCCGCAACCCGCTCTGCGATTCGTAAGTACCAGCATGCTGAAGGATTGATCGCTGATGGCTTCCCGGGACAGGAATTGCTTGATCGGCTTGGAGTCAGCATCTAAAACAGGCTGTCAGCTTTCTTTACAGCCAGAAAACAAACGACGCATAACACACTGATATATCGGAAAATATTTAGTTGGCACAAAACTAGCTTAATGGTAGCAACTGACGACATAAAACGAATTGTGTCATTTCACTGTTAAAGCTAGGAGTTATGCCATGAAGATGTTGGCGAAGGGATCCATTGGTGCATTGTTGCTGACAGCAGCTATGAGTGTAGCTGCATATCCAGTAAATCTTGACTCTGTGAGCGGCGAATGGAAGTCGCCTGTGGGCGGATCAAATGTTCAAGGCGTTGGATCAGAGAGCATTCGCTGGGGTACCGGCGAGGAATCGTGCTCCGGAATTCTCTGGTGGAGAGAGTGCTCAAATGGGCCACAAAGTGGTTTCAGCTTCGAAGGGCCTAACAATCTGCCACAAACGCTGACATCTAACGACCCGTTCGTGCTAGGAACTTTCACCCATTTTAACAACCGTATTACTGGCGATAGCATCTCTGGCGCCGCCCTTGACGTGTATGCTTCGTTCTCTACAAACCCAAGCAACGGCAATATCACTGGACCTTACACGTTTGATTTCAGTCATACTGAAACGCCAAACAAGCACTGCGGTCCACTTGCGTTTATTTTTGGCTGCTCAAGCCGCGACGTGGATGATGTTGTTCGCTTGGACAGCATGATCGAAAGTACAGAGTTTCAGTATGGTTCCAATATCTATTGGCTATCCCTCCTGGGCTTCGAAGGTGGTATCAAAGAAATATCCACCTCAGAAGGCGATGCAACCTCTGTTAACCTTCTTGCAAAACTGAACGTACGTTCTGTACCTGTAGATGTACCAGAGCCCGGCACTATCGCCCTGCTCGGCCTGGGCCTGGCCGGTCTCGGCATGGCACGTCGCCGCAAAGCCGCTTAATTGGCTAGCGCACTAACAGGGTCTCTATAGTCCTGCAGTGCACAGAGTACAAAGCTGACACCCCGCGCTTGCATCAAGCCCGGGGTGTCAGCTTTTTTAACACCCGTTTTTTCAACACATCCTTCTTCCCGTGATCTGAACCCGCATTCCACGCATAATACCCACTACCACTCTCTACTTTTACGGAATTCATGGACTCAATCACTCAGGCTGCTCTTGGCGCCTCAATCGCTGGCCTTGTGGCAGGCAGAACACTCGGGCGGCCTGTTCTACTCACCGGCGCCCTGCTGGCTACGCTTCCCGACCTTGATGTGCTGATTGATTACGGAACGGCGGTGGCTAACTTCAGCCAGCATCGGGGCTTCAGCCATTCTCTGTTTGCGCTCGCGCCTTTGTCGGTATTACTTGCGGTTTTGCTTTGGCGGTGGAAGCCAGAGCCGGGGTTTCCCCGCTGGCTGTTGCTAACAGCTTTGGCATTGATGACGCATCCGCTTCTGGACACCTTTACCACCTACGGAACACAGCTTTTCTGGCCGATTGGCCAGCCCCTTGCCATAAGCAGCATCTTTATCATCGATCCTTTGTATACACTCCCGCTGTTGGCAGGCTGCATCGCCTTTTTAATACGCCCTCCGGCAGTGCGCGCCGTAGCGGCGGGACTGGTTCTGTCCACTGCGTATCTCGGCTGGTCGTTCGTGGCCCAACAAATCATTACCGAGCGAGTCCAACCGGTTCTCGTAGAAGCGGGTTTTGAGAAGGCCGAACTGCTGGTGCAGCCCATGCCGTTCAATACGGTGTTATGGCGTGCCACGGCTATAAAGAATGATCAACGAGTCGAGATCGTAACCGGGTTTCTGGATGGCGGCGCTCCTTTAACCCTTGAATATTTCCCCCGCCAGCCAGAATTGGCGAGATCTGTCGCGCAATTACCCGAAACCCGTCGCCTCGAATGGTTTACCAAAGGCTTTCTCGACTACAAGGCACACAACGGCGAGATCACCGCAACCGATGTTCGCCTTGGCATCCCCGGGGCACACCCATTTACCTTCATTCTGGCGGATGATCGAGACGGCGCAATCATGCCCGGCAATGGTGAACGTGCGCCACGCCCCATCATGAACACCGGTGCCCTGCCTTTACTTTGGGCCCGCACCACCGGCGCTATTCCTGTACTGTGTCTTGCCAACCTTGCAACGCCAGCCCCAGGCCAGGAGTGTTAAAAAGCATGCGTCTTGATCAGTTTATTTCCACCAGCTCACCACTTTCACGCAAAGAGGCCAGGCGTGCCATACATGCGGGGAGGGTTAAGGTGAACGGCGAGGTTTGGAAAGACACAGGAAAGCACGTTCCTGAGGATGCAAAGATCTCTCTGGACGCTGCGCAACTGGCTATCCAGGGTGAACGCTATCTCATGTTGAACAAGCCTGCAGGCGTTGTCAGTGCCACCCGCGACAGTGATCACCCTACCGCTCTGGATCTTCTTCCTGCGGAGCTGACCCAGGATCTGCACATTGCGGGGCGCCTGGATGCCGACACCACGGGTTTACTGCTACTGACAACCGATGGAAAATGGTCTCACCGGGTCACCTCACCCAAAGTGGACTGCCCGAAAACCTACCGGGTAGGCCTGAACACTCCTATAACAGATTCAGCCATCAAAGAATTGGAAACCGGCATTCTGCTCCACAACGACCCCAAGCCCACAAAGCCAGCGCAGGTAAAGGTTGTGGAGCCACAGTTGATTGAACTGACTATTTCAGAAGGGCGCTATCACCAGGTCAAGCGCATGTTGGCAGCGGTAGGGAATCATGTGGAAGCTCTGCACAGACAGAGCATCGGTGCCATATCCCTCGACCCGGCACTGGAGCCGGGTGCTTTCCGGGAGCTGACGGAGCAGGAAATCGCTTCGATTAGCTGAACTCAGGTACGCTCGAAGCGCTGGGCTTTCAGGTTTTTACGCACAGCGCCGGCCTCGAACACTTCTCCATTCATGGCAATATAGACACCGGGAGGCAAAAGCTGCACCGCTGCCCAGGCAAAACCTATGTTGAACACCGCATCACTACGACGCATTCGCGCGGGCTGCATGGCCCCCGTCAGCACAATGGTTTTGTCTTTCAGAGATGACAGCACCTGAGCGGTTTCCGCCATGGTGTCAGTGCCGTGGGTAATCAGAATGCGGCTGTTATCGCAGGCATTAACTGCAGCAAACACCTTGTCACGATCTGCGTCGGTCATTTCCAGGCTATCTTTACGCAATAACCCCTGCAGGCTGTAGCCTTTGTGGATATTGGATTCTGCCAGCAGTTCGGGCACCAGCGACTCGCCAATTTCAAACTCGCTGTTAGCGTCAAAATACACCTTGTCGATGGTGCCACCGGTGGTAAAAATCCGGATCATGAAGGTTCCTGCCATGTTCAGCGAATTGTGCGATGTCGCTCGGGTTTTACTTCAGAGCGGTTGTGGTGCTGGCGCTCTGTGCCACAGCATTGTATGCCGCGTTCTTTTCCTGTGCGTATTGCCGCGCCGCTTTAGCCACCTGCCCACTGGCTCCGGTATCCAGCCAGCGCTTGATGCGACCAGCATCTCCCATGGGGGATCGGGTTCCCAAAGAATCGAGAAGTACTGTGACCACCTGTTTGCCGTTCATTTCAGAGATCATCACAAGGCAGCGCCCTGCCTCCGAAAGATAACCGGTTTTGCTCAACTCCACCCCCCAGCTTTCGCGGTGTACCAAAGCATTGGTGTTACCAAACGACAAACTGTAACGGGGATTACGGAAGTTGCCACGAAAATAGCCGGTTGTGGAGTACTCTCGAATCTCCGGGTGCTTTGCAGCTGCATTAACAAGTTTCACCAGATCACCTGCGGTTGAAAGGTTCTCTGCCGAAAGGCCTGTAGGGTCCACAAAGTGTGTGTTCATCATGCCAAGGGCCTTTGCCTTGGCATTCATGGCATCAACAAATGCATCGAAACCACCCGGGTGGCTTCTGGCCAAGGTGTAGGCCGCAAAATTCTCAGACGACATAAGCGCAATACGCAGCACATCAGCACGGCGCATCGTCGAGCCAATCCGGATGCGAGTGTAGGCATTGGCGGCAGCAGCTGTGTGTCGCTTCTCGAACACCAGCCACTCATTCAGCGGAGCGCCGGATTCAAGCATAACCAGCGCAGTCATTACCTTGGTAATGGAGGCAATAGGCACCGGCCGGTCTGCATTTCGACCAAACACCAATTCATTGCTGCCTACCATCGCCACGGCTGCATTAACCGATGCCAGGTTCAGGTTCTGAGCACCAGCTACGCTGGCCCCCTTCTGCTGTGCGCTTACTGCAAGTGGCAGGCATAACACCAGCCACAACAGTATCCGCGCGATGTTCATTTTATGCATGTTGCGCTCTGTCGTTGCTTTATCGGTGCATCATGGCAAGTCGGTAACCGCACCGGTGGATGCAGAGCTTACTGTGCGAGCATATTTGGCAAGCACACCACGGGTAAATCGTGGCTGGGGAGCAACCCAGGCTTTGCGCCGGCGCTCAAGCTCATCGTCTGACACGTCCAATACCATGGTATTTGCGACTGCATCGATGGTAATTGTATCGCCATCCTCAACCAGCGCAATGGGGCCACCCTCAGCAGCTTCCGGGCTGATATGCCCCACTACAAAGCCATGGCTGCCTCCGGAAAAACGACCATCCGTAATCAAAGCCACATCGTTGCCAAGGCCCTTGCCCATGATTGCCGAGGTAGGCGTGAGCATTTCACGCATACCTGGGCCACCTTTCGGGCCCTCATAACGAATCACCAATACATCGCCGGCCACCACGGTCCCATCAATAATTCGTTCTTGGGCTTCTTCTTCGGAATGGAACACCCGGGCACGCCCGGAAAAGTGCGTGCCTTCCTTGCCGGTGATTTTAGCAACAGCCCCTTCCGGCGCCAGATTGCCATGGAGAATGCGCAAGTGACTGTCGGCTTTCACCGGGTTGTCGAACGCACGGATAATGTCCTGGTCTTCGGGATAAGGCTCAACTTCAGCCAAATTCTCCGCCAATGTCTTGCCGGTCACCGTCAGGCAATCGCCGTGCAAAAGGCCACGCTCCATCAGCATTTTCATCAGCGGCTGTATGCCACCAATCGCCACCAGTTCGGACATCATGTAATGGCCGCTCGGGCGCAAGTCCGCAAGGACCGGAACGCGCTTACCAATCTCTACGAAGTCTTCCAGGCTCAGCTCCACATCGACCGTGCTAGCCATTGCCAAGAGGTGCAGAACCGCGTTGGTTGAGCCGCCCAGCGCGATCACAACGGTAATCGCATTCTCAAACGCCTCTCGGGTCATAATGTCTCTGGGCTTGATGTCTTTATCCAGAAGATTCAAAACCGCCGCGCCCGCAGCACGGCAGTCATCCAGTTTGTTATTGGATACCGCATTCTGTGCGGAGCTGCCCGGCAGGCTCATACCCATAGCTTCGATAGCCGATGCCATGGTGTTAGCCGTGTACATGCCACCACAGGAGCCCGGGCCGGGGATGGCTGTTTCTTCAATCTGCTTTACTTCGATTAAATCAAGGTCACCACGGGCATGGGCGCCCACCGCTTCGAATACCGAAACAATATCGGTGTGGTTTTCTCCGGGCAAAATGGTGCCGCCGTACACAAACACCGACGGCCGGTTGAGCCGCGCCAACCCCATAATGCAGCCGGGCATGTTTTTGTCGCACCCACCTATGGCAACCAGTCCGTCAAATCCTTCACAGCCCGCGACGGTTTCAATGGAATCTGCAATAACTTCCCGGGACACCAGGGAGTACTTCATGCCCAGAGTTCCATTGGCAATGCCGTCAGACACTGTGATGGTGTTGAAGATCAATGACTTGCCGCCAGCGGCATCCGCGCCCGCCGAAGAGGCTTCCGCCAACTCGTGAATGTGCATGTTGCAGGGCGTCAGATTGCTCCAGGTGGAAGCGATACCAACCTGCGGCTTACGGAAATCCTCATCGGTAAAACCGACAGCTCGCAGCATAGCCCGGCTGGCAGACTTGCCCACTCCATCCACCACGGGGGCGGAATAGCGGCGGCGTTTGTCATCAGTCATCAGTTTCTCCTAAAAAACAGTTACAAAACACAGTTGTTGCCAGAAGGCTTCCCGACTGACCTGCATCAACCGGCACAACGCGCGTGCCTCTTACAATCGTTGCACAATAATTATGCCTTGGAGGCACGCCATGTCATCCCCGATTTTGCCATCAACGGCTTGTTCCGAGTACGAACTCTGGCGCTCTGGCTATGGCGTCATCCAACATACCGACGCAACCAGCGAGCGCGTTCAGGCACTCGCTTCACGTCTCGTCGCTGCAAATCTTCAGCCTGACACCGCTACAGTCTACCGCAAGCTGGCAGATCTTGATCGACTAACCAGTGCCGGCATGTGGCTGGTTGTACACATGACCTACGCAAACCGCGTAGACAGCTCTGGTGCTCCACTGGCCGCGAAAGACTTCAAATGCAATCCTGAAGGTCACACCGGCGGGGCATTAAACATGGTGCCAGCCTACGCGGCTTATATGGCCCTCAATAATCTGACGGGGCAAACACGTAGCTGGCTTATGGGTCAGGGGCATTGCGTAGCCGCCGTTGATGCACTGAACGTGCTGACCGGCAACCTTCTCCCCGAGCAACATAAACGCTACACCGGAACAGATGGGCTGTCACGGATGGTGGCGGATTTCTACAGTTACCAGCAAAAGCCGGATGGCAGTGTGGTGGCACCATTAGGCAGCCATGTTAACCCATACACAGCCGGCGGCATCATCGAAGGTGGGTATTTGGGCTTTGCCGAACTTCAATACGCGCACATGCCACTACCTGGGGAGTCGCTGATTGCTTTTCTCTCTGACGGTGCGGCGGAAGAACAGCGCGGCAGTGACTGGATTCCCCGTTGGTGGAGAGCAGCTGACTGCGGTCTGGTGACCCCGGTGATGATTGCCAATGGCCGCCGCATTGAGCAACGCACTGAGTTAGGCACGCGCGAGGGGCTCGAGAGATTTGAGGCCCACCTCGCCGCCCATGACTTTGACCCCTTCAGGTTTGATGGTCGCGATCCGGCGGCCTTTGTTTGCGCTCTTGCAGAAATGGAAGACTCTCTGCAGCAAAGGAGCGACCGTGCGCTGGCAGGCGAACTGGACTACCCGGTTCGCATTCCCTACGGCATTGCTGAAACCGTGAAAGGCTTCGGCTTTTATGGCGCCGGCTTGAATCCGGCCCACAACCTGCCGCTCCCGGGCAATCCGCGCCTGGACGTCCGCGCCCGGGAACTATTCCAGACGCACGCCTCTCGTCTGTGGGTTGAGCCCGAAGAACTTGCACAAAGCGTACTGCGGTTAAAAGAACACGAACAGCAATCGCGCCCCTTGGAACGTGATCACCCTTTGGCCAGGCGCAATCCGCCAGACCTTGTTATTCCAGTCCTCCCTGAGCGTAATGATCCAGTTTCGCCAATGTTGGCGGTGGATGACTTTTTCCGAGCCCTGGTTGTGCAAAACCCGGACCTTAGAGCTCGGGTTGGCAACCCTGACGAACTTGCCAGCAACCGCCTGACCGGCATACTGGAAGATCTGAAGCACCGGGTGATTGACCCCGAGAACGATTCCGAGTCGGTTCATGGAAAAATCATCACCGTGCTGAATGAGGAAGCGGTTGTCTCTGCTTGCCTGGCGAATAAAGCCGGAATCAATTTGGTGGCCAGCTACGAAGCTTTCTGCGTAAAAATGCTGGGCGCCATCCGCCAGGAACTGATTTTTGCACGGCACCAGAAAGCCGTGGGCCGCCCCGCCCGCTGGCTTGGCCAGCCGATTATTGCCACATCCCACACCTGGGAAAATGGCAAAAACGAACAGTCCCACCAGGACACCACCTTCTGTGAAAGCCTGCTGGGTGAAATGAACGATGTTTCCCGGGTGATTTTTCCTGTGGATTACAACAGCACACTCGCCGTTCTTCCTTCGGTATTTACCAAACGCGGAACCATCAGCTGCATGGTGATTCCGAAACGAAACCGGCCTTGCGTATTTGATACCCATGAGGCCGAAGCGCTAGCGCAGAATGGCGCCCTGGTGGTCGACGAAGACACATCCGGGGGAGAACCGATATTGCTGATCGCCAATGGCGCTTATCAACTTTCGGAAGCGATCCGCGCCTGCGAACGTCTGCGCGATACCGGCACATCATTTCGCTTGGTCTATATTCAGGAGCCAGGGCGATTCCGGGAGCCAAGAGACACTCTGGAAGCAGAAAGTTGCATGTCGGAATTCGAGCGCGAGCGCCTGTTCCCGAGCCGGCTACACCGAAGAGTGGCATTGACTCACATGCGCCCTGAGGTATTCCGCGGGCACTTGCACACTCTATTTCCCGACCCCGGCCACAGCAGGGTGCTAGGCTACATTAATAGAGGGGGAACACTAAACGAGGCTGGAATGCTGTTTGCCAATCACTGCTCTTGGGGCCACGCGCTGGCCGCATGCGCCAGCGTTCTGGACAAGCCACCCGGGGAGTGGCTATCCAGTGCCGAACTGGCAGCGGTGGAAGGCCGCGGCGACCCTGCTCTGATCACTCGCGGCTTGTCCTGAACCTCAGCCGGGGACGGATTCCACGCGACGATTACCTGCGCCAGGCCGGACTATCCGGCTTGTGCTGCGAGCTGTGTCGATGGCGTACTCACGGGACTTTATGGTATCGACAAAGTACCAATCGGCCCGAGCTTCCTGAGCCGTAAAGGTGACCAACATATATCCACGCTGGTTGATGTTGAGGTAATCCAGGTCATCCGCAAGCAGGCTAATACCCTGCTCAGCGCCCGCAATCTGGGTTTCCTCAAGCTCAAGATATTCCTCCAATCCTGGCGATGATACTGACGGCGCGGCAAACTCCACACCAATCTGATCGCCATAGATGTCTTTCAGATTATTAGCCCAGGCGTTGTGGGTATCGCCGGCCAGTACCACAAGGTTCCTGTTCAGCTTCTTTGCAGTACCCAGAACGACTTCTCGTTCATATTGGTAACCGTCCCAGGCATCCAGATTATAAGGGGCAACGGTGTTTATCCTGGCCAACTCCTTTGGCGTCAATGAAGGGCCGGGAGCCAAGCCTAAATGCCGAGCCTTTAACCCTGCCAGCTCTCCAAGCGCCTGCGGCAAACCGTCGAACTGCTCAGTTGCTATAGCCATCAACAGCTCTGCAGGCAGATTCATACGCCCCATCAGTATCTGCTGCCCCAGTACCTGCCAGGTAGCCGTGGAGTATCCCATTGAAGCTTGCAGCCAGAGCAGCTGTTCGGCCCCTAGCATTGTGCGGTTAGTGCTTCCCACATCTGCTCTGAAGCTGGCTTCATCAAGCCCCGCTTGAGTGAAATAATTCTGGTAGTCCAACTGTTTATCTCGCCCCATATGTCGGGTATCCAGCATGTGCAAAGCCACCAGATCGCCAAACCTGAAGGTGCGAAAAATTGCCTCGTCATTACCTTCGATCACTGGGCGGATAGGCATCCATTCAAAGTACGCCTGCAAGGCTTCAAGTTTGCGAGTGCCATAATCGCCTTCACCGGCATTGTGGTTTGCGGCTCCATTTTCCCAAGCATCGTTGGCGATTTCATGGTCATCCCAAACGACAATAAACGGCACTTTCTGGTGTAACGCCTGAAGGTCCGCATCACCCCGGTAAATGCCATAACGACGCCGGTAGTCCTTCAGCCTTATCAACTCCAGGTTGTTATCAGTCGGGAAGGTACGGCCCAGCGCAGCGGCATCAGACGCGGCGTAACTGCCGGATTCGCTGCTGTACTCATAAATATAGTCACCCAGATGCACCACAGCATCCAGATCATCACGTTTACTGACTTCACGATAAACGTTGAAGTAACCAGCAGGGTAGTTAGCACACGACACCACCGCCAAGCGCACGGAACTGACATCACCCTCGGGCAAAGTCAGTGTCGTGCCCACAGGGGACTGGCTGTCAGAGGTGCGGAACCGGTAATAATAAGTCTGGCCGGCGCCCAGGCCGCGAACGTCTACTTTAACTGTAAAGTCGTGGGCATTTTTAGCTGCTGCCGTGCCAGAGTGAACCAGGTTTTCGAACCCTGCATCCGTCGCCACTTCCCAAGCCACGCTCACAGCGTTTTCAAAGTCTCTATCCGGCACTACGCGCGTCCACAGAACCACACCGTCTGACAGAGGATCGCCACTTGCCACCCCGTGAGTAAAATCAGTCGTGCGCTTGTCGTCGCTATCGAATATGCATCCGGCCAAGCCGGTTGAAACCACTACAGCGCCCATGCCCATGGCGGACGCCTTCAGGAAGTCCCGTCTCGTCAGTTTTGTCATTGTTATATTTCCTTTGAAATCTTGGGGGCCAGGCAACCGATACCCGAAGCGCAAACGTTTACGCCTTCCTAGGAGCCATCATGAAATCTAGTCTGCCTGGGTGAATAACGCACTGCTAAATTGCGACAACGCGATGCCAAATTGCGACAGTCAAACTGGTAGGCATTCAGGATGCCTTCACAATGGGAAATGCTAAGGGGCAGGAATAGTGGGGAAAATACGAGGCAAAAGGTGCCCGGCTAGCCGAGCACCTCAAGATTCAGAACCTATGCTTGACGCGGATCGGTTTCGGCTACCCACGGAAGGGTGTTATGACTATCACGGAAGGCAATCAGGCTTTCAATGCCGGTGAAGTCCACAAGATCACGAAAATCGAGCCAGTCCACCAGACAATAGAGGCAGATAGCCGGGTAATTCCACTCTTCAAACTGACCATCTTCCACTTGCGCCGCAAGCGTGCGCAGCGTTGTCATGATGCGCTCACGCTGCAGATCAAAAAACAGTACGCCGGGTGCGTCTACATCTACGCCCGAACGCTTCGCCAACAGCAGGATAACTGCAGAGTCATTAGCACCATCAATCAGGGTTAGCTGGTTTTGCTGATCCCAGGTAAGCGGGTCTCTGCCCTGTTTGGAGCTGAGATAGCGGGCAATAATCCGCGAGTCATAAATTTGCTGACCATCGCTCTCCAGCACAGGTATTTTCAGTGCGGGATTGGTGCTTCTGATTTCGTCGCGGTCTGCGCCGTAAATATCGAGATTAACGAAGTCGTAGCGCTCCTCGTCCAGCAGAATGCGGATGCGCCGAACATAGGGCGAGGTAGTTGATCCAATCAGCTTCATAAGCTCTCCGGTTGTGTAACCCAGTGATACTCTTTGTTGACACTCATGGGTGACGATCGCCAGCAATTCTCTTTGGGCAACTCACTGTGCCCGGCTGAAAATGTACCACATCAGTGCCTCAGTGCAGGAAAAGAACCTAGCCTTATAACGAAAAAAAGGCAGCCGAAGCTGCCTTTTTAGCGGTTACTACTCTATCCGAGTGGGATTAGAGAGGAGTAACGTTTTCCGCCTGAGGACCTTTCTGGCCCTGGGTAACGGTGAACTCAACTTGCTGGCCTTCAGCCAGAGTCTTGAAACCGCCGCCCTGAATTGCGCTGTAGTGAACAAAAACGTCCGGGCCGCCTTCACGAGTGATAAAGCCAAAGCCTTTAGCTTCGTTGAAGAACTTAACAGTACCGGTAGTAGTAGACATACTTAAACTTCCTGAAATCAATCATATTAACTGCTGCCATTCACTGAATGTGAGTGGTCAGCGTTTTACGGAAATACAGAACTCGCGGAATCAAAAACAGGACGGTGACTACTAACTGCGGAGTACGTCTTATTCATGAAATGCTTTGCTGAATCTTTCCTTCCAAAACACTCTACTACTGAATCACTGGCTTGCCAAGTAGATTTAAAATAAATCCTGTAGGTAGTCGTACCCATTAGCCTTTCATTAGACTAAAGGTGTAAATACCCAATGCAGTCATGAGTATAGAGCCAATTACGTGAGCGAGAACCCCGGTTATGGCCATTGCCCACTTCCCGTCCTGAATAGCAGAAAACATTTCCAGAGAGAAAGTGGAAAAGGTTGTCAGCGCGCCACACAAGCCAGTGATTGCAAACAGACGCCACTCAGGCGCAAGGGTGCTGGCATGACTGAAATAGCCAATGAGCAAGCCAGCCAGCCAACCACCGCCAAGATTGGCAGCGAGGGTGCCATAGGGAATCACGTGGTAACTGGTATTAAGCCACAACCCCAACAACCAGCGCAGGTTGGCGCCAACAACGGCGCCAACACTCACGGCCAGAAAAGACAACCACATACTAGCGGCCTGCCCCGTTACGCTGGATTGTGATCAATCACCGTGTCCTTGTTGCGGGCAAACTCATCAAACGGGAAGTCATCCACGGTAAGCATGTCAAAGACAACAGCTTCGTACTCGCCCATGAACTGAGCTTCTTCTTTGGTGAAAATACCCGCTTCCAATGCCGCGTCAAAACGCTGTTCCGGGTGCAAAGCGGTCATTGGCAGCTCGCCTTTCGCGTATGCCTTGGTGGCTTTGCGGTAAAGTTGCTCGGCTTTGTCATAGTCTTTCAGCAGGCCGTTGTAACGCGCTACAGGATTCTCCACCGAGCCTTCACCGTCTGTTGTCCAGGTGCCCGCAAGCAACTTGTGACGAATGGGCGTATCGGTGGATATAAACCGCGCGATTTTACGGGCAAGGTCATCGTGGGGATTACCCCAGCGCCGGCCAAGAGGCAGAGTGATACCACGCAGAACCAAAGCGACCGCACGATTTGGCAGGTTTTGCAGGAAACCGTCCAACGCTTCTTCTGTGCGATGCAGTAGCAAGCCAAGGCTGTACTGCATTACCTCTTTCTCACCTTCCACTGGCTGGGTTTCATGCCAGTTCTTGAGCACCATGGAGGCAAGATAAAGGTTAGACAGCATGTCACCCAAACGAGCTGAAATCAGCTCACGCATCTTCAGCTCACTGCCAAGAGTAGTCATGGCTGCATCTGAACACAGACCAAACGCGGCACTAAAGCGGGCAACCGCTTGAGCGTACTTGCGGCTGGCGCTATCGAAGGGTACGTCTGCACGGCCGATACTCAATGCCTGGGTAAAGGCTCTTGCGGCGTTACCAAAAATCAGACCGGCATGACTAAAGAAGGCATCGTCGAATGCATTGATATCGTCCTTGTCTTTGGCCGCCAGCTCTTTGAGCACATAAGGATGGCAGCGGATAGCACCCTGACCAAAAATCATCAGGCTGCGGGTCATGATGTTCGCGCCTTCCACCGTAATGGAAACCGGTGAACCGCTGTAGCTTATGCCGAGATAGTTACGGGGCCCCAGAGTCACGGTTTTGCCTCCGTGAACATCCATGGCGTCAGCCATAATGCCACGCTGGAATTCCGTCAGGTGATACTTGAGGATCGCAGAGGGCACGGCAGGCTTTTCGCCCTTATCAATCATGTTGGCCGTGTGATTAACCGCCGCTTGGGAAATATAGGTTTTGGCGGCAATGCGAGCCAAGGGCTCCTGCACACCTTCCATATCGGCCACAGGGGTGTTGAACTGGCGCCGGATGCGGGTGAAACCACCTGCAGTGCCCACAGCATAGGCAGCGGCGCCTGCAGCGCCGGAAGGCAGGGTAATGCAGCGACCAACCGAGAGGCATTCAACCAGCATACGCCAGCCCTGCCCGGCCATATCCAGCCCGCCAATAATATAATCCAGCGGTATGAACACATCCTTGCCGATGATCGGGCCGTTCAGGAACGGGCTTCCGATAGGGCAGTGGCGGCGGCCGATTTCCATACCCTTGGTATCACGGGGAATCAGTGCGCAGGTAATACCGTAATCCTTGGTGTCGCCAACCAGGCCATCCGGGTCAAACATGCGGAACGCCAGGCCTACAACGGTCGCGATGGGCGCCAGAGTGATCCAGCGCTTTTCGAAATTCAGTTTTATTCCAATAACTTCCTTGCCGTCGATCTCCTGCTTGCACACAGTTCCAACATCCGGCAACGAAGTGGCATCAGAGCCTGCGCGAGTGCCGGTCAAGCCAAAACAGGGAATTTCACGGCCGTCTGCCAAGCGCGGCAAATAGTGCTCTTTCTGCTCTTCTGTACCGTACTTGAGCAGCAGTTCGCCAGGGCCGAGGGAGTTGGGTACACCCACGGTAACCATAAGCATTTCATTGGCGGCAATTTTTTGCAGTACCGCTGTCTGGGCTTTTGCGGAGAAGCCGAGCCCGCCATACTCTTTGGGGATGATCATGCCGAAGAACTTCTCTTTCTTGAGGAAGTCCCACAACTCTTTTGGAAGGTCCGCTCGCTCTACCGCAATGTCCCACGCATTACACATGGACACTGCCTGAACGCACTGGTTATCCACAAACGCCTGCTCTTCTTCGCTCAGGCCTGTGTGGCGATTGATCAGCAAGTTGTGCCAATCCGGCTTCCCGGTAAACAGCTCTCCATCCCAGCCAACGGTGCCCGCCTCAAGCGCCACTTTCTCGGTATCAGATACCTTGGGGGCGACTTTTTTGAACATGGCAAAAATACGCGGCGTTAGCCAGCCCTGGCGAAGGCCGGGCAAACCCGCCGCTGCAGTAACTCCGGCGCCAACAAAGAGAATCAGTGCCAACCATCCGGATGCAAAGATCATCGACAGAACACCAACGACTACCATTACGCCAATGGCAGGTTTGGCACCGGATTCACGCCGCATGACAATCAACAGGCCTGTCAGCGCCACTATAAACAGAATCAAAGTCATCATAGGGTCTCTCTGTCATCCATGGATCAATTTACAAAATGTTACGTTAAGGGTATCTCAAAAAACAGCATCAAGCTGTGACGATAACCCGAATCCCTTCCAGAGCCAGGCTGGCGTGTCCAATAGCCTCACGCGCGGCATCCAGCTGGTTTCGGAAATAATCAATTTCCTCATCCCGAATCGCCGGATTCACTTTTTTCAGGGCTTCCAGCCTGCGAATCTCTGGCTCAAAGTTAGCGGCCAACTGCGCCAGCGCTTTTTGCTTCATTGGATCCAGATGTGGTGCCGACAAGCGCTCCACATGATCCACCATGGTTTCCACCTGGGGCCGGATCTGCGGCACGATTGCCTGAGCAGTGCGGCGGCGAATGTTGGAACACAAGTCGTTCAGGCGATCATGAGGCAATGCCGCAGAGAGTTCTTTTCCATTCACATCCACCAGTAGCCGCAAGGGTGAAACCGGCAGATATCTTGTCAACTGCAGGGCTTCCGGGGCCGGGCAATGTACGGTAAACAGTGCTTCCATCAGCAAAGTGCCCGGTGGTAGCGCCTTCACCGACAGGCTGGCCAGAGCGGCTTTGCCCAAGCCGGAGCTGGTTACTGAATCCATTACGCCCGTTACCATGGGGTGTTCCCAGCTCATGAAGGCGATGTCTTCACGTTCAAGGGCATGCTGCCGATCCCAGGTAACGGTTACACCGTCTTCCGGCAGCTCGGCAACATGACCCGTCTGATACTGTTCACCGGGGCGCAGAATATCCGCAAGGTCAGAATGGTCTTCGACGTCCACCCCGAGAATGTCGAAGGCCTCCATCATGTAATCACGCACCTGCGCCGATCCTTCTTCTTCCTCAATACCGGCAATCAGCGTATCGGCTATGTCTCCCCGGCAGGAATTGAGCTCAATCAGCGCATCGCGACCATTTTGCAGGAGCGTTTTCAGGCGACTGGTCTCGGCTGCCGAGGCTTCAACCAGGCCATCCAGTACAGACAGATCGCCTTCGAGAGCACTCATCCATTGCCCGCCAACCTTTTCCTGTACCGCAACACCAACGGCACAGCTTTCCGAAAACGCGTTCAAACCTTCCTGGAACCAGCGGTACTGAACCTCTTGCGAGGTGCCCTGAAGGTAAGGGATATGAATGTCGATGGTTTCAGTTTGCCCGATACGGTCCAGCCGCCCGATGCGCTGCTCAAGCAGGTCGGGGTTTGCTGGCAGATCAAACAGCACAAGGTGGTGAGCAAACTGGAAGTTACGGCCTTCGCTGCCAATCTCCGAACAGATCAGCGCCTGGGCACCCTGTTCGTTATCAGCAAAGTAGGCAGCAGCGCGATCACGCTCAACCAGGCTCAAATGCTCATGGAATGCCGCACTGCGAATACCGGCACGCAACTGAAGATAGTGCTCCAGCGCCATAGCGGTTTCGGCCAGGGCACAGATAACCACCACCTTGGCCGGGCGCAGGCTGGCCAGCTTCTTTTCCAGCCAGGCAACCCGGGGATCATCCGCCAGCCACTGCTCTTCAGCCACTGACTGCTCCGGCGCCAGCCCGGCATAGCCAAACTCCTGCCCCTGGTACATCTCTGGACACTTCAACGGAATCGCATTGGCACGACGCTCTGGAAAACCCTGAATTGCTGCCCGCGTATTACGGAAAAGAACCCGCCCGGTGCCATGGCGATCCAGCAGCGCATCTATAACAGCCTGCCGTGGTGAATCCCCCGCCAACAGCTGCGTCAGCTCATCACCTAGCCAGGTCTGCAATGCTTTGCGGTCATCCTCATGAATGTCTGAACTCTCATCCTGCAAGCGTCGCACTACGCCGTTAATCGCCTCGTACTGCAGCTCTTCGTCCTGAAACGCCTGCAAATCATGAAAACGTGCCGGGTCGAGCAGCCTCAAGCGGGCAAAGTGACTGGCCACTCCCACCTGTTCCGGCGTCGCAGTCAGCAACAGAAGGCCTTCGCTGATTGCCGAAAGCTCCTCCACCAACTGGTATTCCGGACTAACATCGTCTGGGCTCCACGCCAGGTGATGGGCCTCGTCCACCACCATCAGATCCCAGTCTGCTTTCAACACATCTGCCCGGGCCTTCTCGCTGTTCACCAGAAAATCGAGGCTGCACAGTACTAGCTGATCACTTTCAAAGGGATTCACAGATGAGTCGTCGCCGAAGATGTGATCCATCAAGGCATCAACATCATCCTCTGCGCCTTTAAGAGCATCGTATCGGCTCTGGTCAACAATCGAGAAGCGCAGATTAAAGCGCCGAAGCATCTCCACCAACCACTGGTGAATAAGAGAGTCCGGCACCACAATCAAAGCCCGCCGTGCCCGGCCAGTCTGTAACTGATAATGCAGAATAAGACCAGCCTCTATGGTTTTACCAAGACCAACCTCATCTGCCAGAAGCACTCGCGGCGCGTGGCGTTTGGCTACTTCGTGGGCGATATAGATCTGGTGCTGTAAATGCTGTGTGCGAGCACCAATCAGCCCGCGGGCGGGAGATGCCCGCAACCGGTCCATGTGCTGCAGAGTCGCGAAACGCAGACGGAAGGCGCCGTTACGATCAAATTGCCCTGCAAAGAGACGTTGATGGGGCGCAGAAAAATTGACAGAGCCGGCGAGTTTAACTTCAGAGATCTGCTCCAGGTTCGCCTCAGGCTGTTCGGCCCCCTCCGCCAAGGGCTCCGCGTGGTACAACAGCACGCCCCCGATATCCTCAACGGCACGCACCAGATATCTGGCGCCGTCAAAGGTCTCTATTTCCTCGCCAAGCTGATACACGATGCGCGAAAGCGGGGCATTATCAATGGCGTAGGTGCGCTCTTCGTCTGCCGCAGGAAAACCCAAAGTGATCCGGCGGCCAGAAATGTCTGTCACTATTCCCAGGCCTAGCGCTGTATCACTGTGGCTGACCCAGCGCTGACCAATAGCAAGTTCCGATGCGTCCAAAAAACCTCCAAACTCTTTAAATTCGTGTTGCGCCGTTTTCGCGCACCCAATAGGCGGTCGCCCCACAAACAGCTGCGGGAACCACAATAAGATTCAAAACAGGCACCATGGCTGCCAAAGCTACTGGCAACCCGAAACCCAGGGCAGACAAGCGGGTGTCGGCAAGCAGTTGGCGCAATGCCTTGAAACTCACCTTGTGGTTGTCTGCGGGGTAATCCACATACTGCAGCGCCATCATCCAGCTGTTAAACAGAAACCACAGCACGGCTGCCACCAGATTGACCACTGGAATAAGCCCAATAATAAACAGACCAATAGCCCGTGGCAGGTAGTAGGCAATTTTCTGCACTTCCCTCCAGAGCGCACGGGGGATGTCTTTTATGATGGCTGTCCAGCCTTCGTCAGTGCTGACTTCCTGGCCGGTGAGGTGTTTCTCCGTAAGCTCAGCCAGATAACCGTAGAAAGGCGAGCCAATCAGGTTGGCAATTATCACAAAGCCGTACGCCAACATAAGTAGAATCACAGCGCCGTACAAAATCCAGAACAGCCAGTCCAGCGCCTGCAGCCAGGCCCAATCGGGCAGCCAGCCCATGGCCGTAGCAATCAAGGCGCCGAAGAGTTCACCCAGAAAATAGAAAAGTAACCCGAAGAGAAAAATGTTGATAACAAGCGGAATGACGACAAATAGCCGCAAACCAGGCTGGCGAATCAGGTGAAAACCCTCACCCAGATAGCCCAGTCCACGAAAAAAATTACCTCTGAGCATCGCCGAATGGCCCTCCGCTTCAATGACAGTGACGGGGCGCAAAGCATATCATGTTGAAAACCTTCACACAGCCAGAGAACTCTGACGGATTTCACCAATGGCAACACTGAAACACCAACTGACAAGCTTGCTGAACTTCCGGCCGCTGTGGCGCCTTGCCCTGCTGCTATCGGTAATTTCCATTGGCTTTCTGGCAACTACAAGCAGCAGCTACCCCATTCCTTCTGCTCCCAGCGACAAAGTGAACCATTTGATCGCGTTTATTGAGCTCACACTGGTTACGCGACTGGCCTGGCCGGAGCTCCGTGCCACTTGGTACGCACCGGCCTTGCTGGCTTTCGGGTTTGGCATCGAGGCTGTTCAGGCCCTTCTTCCCTACCGCGACTTCTCGCTGGCAGACGTGGCTGCCGACGGCGTGGGAATACTGATCGGACTCCTGCCCTGGCCAGGCCTCCCCTCAAGCAACAAAAGAGACTTGAGAAATTCGCCCAATTCTGTGTGAGATATATCGCACAAGTGTGTGCGATTTTGCAGCAATTGCTCGTGCGCACCCACTAAGGCCATCATCGGGAATTACTTAACATACTGATATAATTACGCTTCAGTAATCTCTTTGGGAAAGCGCCAGACACAAGCGTGCACAGCTCACACATTTCCACACTCACCCGTTGCTATAGTGGCTTCGTCAGGGATGACAAGGATAAGGACGACGCACTGGATGCACCCCGGCATGGAATGCAGGGAGAAGCAGGGAGAAGCAGGGATACCTGGCTTAGGGATAACTATTCGGATCGCTGGCTCGGAAGCCGGCACCACGGAGTGGCAAAAGGATTCGCAACACGGTTGTTGCACTCAGCGCAAGGATGCGCCGACCTGTTCCGGTAAAGGGCAGCCCGAGGGCTGCCCTTTTTTTCACGGAATTTTTGCACATCCGCTATACTGCTGCCTCATTCTGGCAAGCGATTGAGCCCTGAAATGCCAAGCAGACCCGACACTGAAGACTACCTCTCACTTTTCCTGAACGACACCCCGCTGATGGATGTCCGGGCACCAGTGGAGTTTGCCAGAGGCAGCTTCCCTGGCGCTATAAACGCACCACTGATGAATGATGAAGAACGACACCGGGTCGGCATCTGCTACAAAGAGAAAGGGCAGGATGAAGCTATCCGGCTCGGCCACCAACTGGTTTCCGGGGATATCCAGGCTCAGCGCATTGAAACCTGGATGCGGTTTGTGGCAAATCATCCAGAAGGTTATCTGTTCTGCTTCCGTGGCGGCTTGAGATCCAGACTAACCCAACAATGGATCAAGGATACCGGCATTGAATACCCACTCGTAAAGGGCGGCTATAAAGCCTTACGCCGGTTCCTTATCGACAGCCTCGACGCGCTCATCAAATCCAGTGATTTTCGCATTATCAGTGGGCGCACAGGTACTGGCAAAACCCGTGTACTGCAGCAACTCCCCAACCCGGTAGATCTGGAAGGCCTGGCAAATCACCGGGGCTCCAGCTTTGGGCGGCAAGTAACTCCCCAGCCATCGCAAATAGATTTCGAAAATCGCCTGGCCATTGCCCTGTTGAAAGCGCGCCACCTGAAGGACGGCCCGATTTATCTGGAAGATGAAAGCCGCCTGGTTGGCCGCTGCGCCCTTCCCGAAGCACTGAAAGAGCGGATGGCCCGCACTCCCCTGCTCATTCTTGAGGAATCGCTGGAAGACCGCACCCGCATTATCCGGGAAGACTATGTCGAGCACATGGCCTCCAATTATATAAAAAGAGATGGCGAAGAAGCTGGCTGGCTGAACTTCCGTGATTACCTGCTGGGCTCGCTTGAACGCATTAGTAAACGACTGGGAGGCGAACGGTACCGCCAGCTGCGCAATGTTATGGAGCAAGCGCTCGAGCAACAGGAACACAACGGCACCCTGGAAGGTCATAACGCCTGGATTCAGCCGCTGCTGCAGGATTACTATGATCCTATGTACGATTACCAGCTTGGGCAAAAGAAGGGGGAAATCCTTGTTCGTGGGGATTCTCGCGCCTTGCTCAAGTGGGCTGCAGAAAAAACCCCGGCTTGAGCCATGCGCGCTCTGCAACTCAGATATACCTTAGCCAGTTTGTCTGCTATATAGAGTCTTTAACCTATCCGGTTGCACTGGATTTTTAACTGCAAGCGTTACGCATTCATCATCAGGAACTAATAAGGAATCACTATGGAAGACCTATTCAGCGCGGACGGGCGCGCATCAGAATATATGGATCAAGCCATCACATTGGTCATGACCTATGCCCCGAAAGTCCTGCTAGCGATTGTCACCCTGATTATCGGTATGTGGCTGATCAATCGCCTTGTAAACGTGCTGGACGCTAAGCTTGGCAAAAAAGACCCGACCCTGAACAAGTTCCTGTGCGGCCTTATCAGCGTCATTCTGAAGATTCTCCTGCTCGTCTCTGTCGCCTCCATGGTTGGCATTGCAACCACATCCTTCGTTGCCATCATTGGTGCCGCCGGTTTGGCCGTTGGCTTCGCGCTGCAAGGCAGTCTGGGCAACTTTGCAGGCGGCGTGCTGATCCTGCTGTTCAAGCCATTCAAAGTAGGTGATGCAATTGAAGCACAGGGCTTTCTCGGCTCAGTGCGAGAAATCACTATTCTGTACACGATTATCGATACTTTCGATAACCGCCGCGTGGTGATCCCTAACGGCCAGCTGTCTAATGCCAGCCTGACCAACATGAGCGTCTATGAAACACGTCGCTGCGACATGTCCTTTGGCATCGGCTACAGCGATGACATCGACAAGGCGAAAGACATTATTTTACGCCTTATCTCTGAAGACGAGCGTGCATTGAAAGATCCCGCCCCTCTCGTGGTTGTTGGTAGTCTGGGCGACAGCTCAGTCAATCTGACCGTTCGCGCCTGGACCAAGGCCGGCGACCTGTGGCCATTCAACTGGGCCATGCAGGAAGCTGTGAAGAAAGCGTTTGATGCAGAAGGTATCTCCATCCCCTTCCCCCAGCGCGACGTGCACTTATACAAATCCGAGTGAAGTAGCAATTCGTATCGCATAGATACAACCCGTTACTCGCATTCGGCACAACCTCAGCTAAGCTGACGATTAATGACGGGGCCTGATGGCCCCGCCAGAACGTCGTCGGAGTGGAGCTCATATCAAGCCATTCCGGGTTGCTGTCCATGCTGGTAGGAGGCTGTCACTATGCCGATTCAGCAGTTAAAAGAATTTCTGGATGGGGCAAATGTTGAATACATGTGCCTCAGCCACCCCTCCGCGTTTACCGCGCAAGAGCTTGCTCACCATGTAAAGATTGCCGGTGACAAGGTAGTCAAAACCGTCATTATTGAGCTCGATGGAAAAATGGCCATGCTGGTCATGCCGGCAACCTGGCGTGTGCGCTGGGAAAGCCTTTCCCGCATTCTGGATACGGACTTTGTAGACCTTGCCGACGAGCAGGAATTTCAGGATCGCTTCCCGGATTGTGAAGTTGGCGCCATGCCACCCTTCGGCAGTTTGTTCGGGATGACGGTGTATTGTGCTGAGCCGCTGACAGAACAGCCGGAACTCGCCTTTGCCGCAGGCAGCCATACCGAAACCCTGCACATGAAAACCCGGGATTTCCTGAATCTGGTTCAGCCCATAGTGCTGAATCGGGGCTTTATGAAACCCGGAGCCCAGAAGCCGGCTTGGCTGAAAAAACGCCAACACCAGCCCGGAGAACCTTCAGAGCAACAGATATCGGGCATGGTGAGTTGATGGTGCTTCCACCACCGGCTTGATCCCGGTCGCTTGTCTGTTCTTTGCCATCGCGTAAACTGTGAGGCATCAGACAGGAACCCGATATGACTCAAGCTTTTGATATTGTGATTGTCGGTGCCGGCATGGTCGGCGCCGCACTTGCCACTGGCCTCGGGCGAGAGGGCTTTAGCGTCGCGATGGTTGATCGCGCCCCTGCCCCCGGTTTCGACCCTGATTCGGCCCCCGATATCCGCGTGTCAGCTCTCAGCGCAGGCAGTGAGCGTTATCTGCAAAGCCTTGGCGCCTGGGATCATATCCTGGGTATGCGCGCCACGCCTTATCGCCGTCTCGCGGTGTGGGACGAAACCCGCCACCCCCTGAGTAACTTGCTACCGCGCACGTCCAATCAGGTGGAGTTCGACGCCGCCGGGCTGAATGCCTCTCACCTTGGCCATATTGTGGAAAACTCCGTAACCCAGCAAGGCCTTTGGCAAGCGGCGGAAGCGGAGCCCTCGGTTACCATACTGGCGGGCAATGGCGTTACTGGCATTACACAGGTGGATGGACAGGCCAGGGTCGGGCTTGAGAACGGCGAGGAACTGGCCGCTACCCTGATTATTGGTGCCGACGGCGCGCAATCCCGAGTGCGGGACATGGCTGGCATAGGTGTTACCCGGAACCAGTACGGCCAACAGGCCATGGTGATTTCCGTGCGTTATCAGGGGCCAGTGCAGGACATCACCTGGCAGGGATTTTACCCCTCTGGCCCGCGGGCCTTCCTGCCGTTATACAGCGCGGGCGCTGACCACCCGGGTGAAAGCCGTGCATCACTGGTGTGGTACGACTCACCAGAGGAAATCGCCCGCTTGAAAAGCCTGAGCAATGAAGCACTGATGGCGGAAATACAGCAGGCTTTCCCGGCAGAGCTGCCGCAGCTGACTCATATTGAAGATCGCGCCAGCTTTCCCATCGCCCGCCAGCACGCGAAACACTACTCGGCGGGGCGCATTGTGCTTGTGGGGGATGCGGCTCATACCATCAACCCCTTGGCTGGGCAGGGTGTGAATCTTGGATTTCAGGATGCCCAGTGCCTGCAATCTATTCTGAAAGAAGCACGTAGGGCTGGCAGGGATCTGGCCGACGCCTCGGTATTGGCAAGCTATGAGACGCAACGGCGACCGGCCAACCGGCGCATGATGTATGCCATGGATGCGTTCTATCACCTGTTCAGCAACCAGATTCCGCCCGTTCACCTGCTTCGCAACCTAGGTTTGGGCGCCGCCCGCGCCCTGCCCTTTGCCCGTAATCAGGTGGCGCGCTATGCCATGGGCATCGACGATGAGCTGCCAGCGGTTATTCGGCAATTAGCTGCCCGGCTACCGGGCCTGAACCAGCTTTAAGTACCTGAACAATCGAGTCACAACAAATAAAAGGAAACCAGGATGTCCGAAACCCTTTTTACCAAGATCATCAACCGCGAAATCCCGGCGGATATCGTTTACGAAGACGATATCAGCCTGGCATTCCGTGATATCAACCCGCAAGCGCCAGTGCACCTGCTGATTATCCCGAAAAAGCTGATCGCGACCATTAACGACATCGAAGAGATGGATCGCGAGCTGGTTGGCCACCTGTACTGGGTAGCCGCCAAGCTCGCAAAGGAGATGGGCTTTGCCGAAGACGGTTATCGCACCGTGATGAACTGCGGCGAAAACTCTGGCCAGACGGTATTCCATATTCACCTGCACTTGCTGGCAGGAAAACCTCTGGGCTGGCCACCTTATACCGACAAAATGAAGCAGGCCTAAGCAGCCCTGGCTTGGCTAGAGTGGGGCTTAACGCCCCACTACCCGCTCCGCCTCTTCCATGGGTGTATGGCGCACGTCTTCGCCTTTGACCATGAAAATCACGTTCTCGGCAATGTTGCAGGCGTGATCCCCCACCCGCTCCAGCGACCGCAGAACCCACATCACTGACATGCACCGTGAGATGTTACGGGGGTCTTCCATCATAAAGGTCAGCAGGGTGCGGGCCGCAGCCTGATATTCCTCATCCACCCGTTTGTCTTCCTTCATTACTCGCAGTGCCTGCTCGGAATCCAGGCGCGCAAACGCATCCAGTGAATCGTGAAGCATGGTCATCACATGGGCGCTGATATTGCGCACCTCCACATAGCCCTGGGGCGACTGACCTTCATCCAGGAGCTTGATGGCAAACTTGGCGATTTTCTTGGCTTCATCGCCCACCCGCTCCAGATCTGCAACCATTCGGATCACAGAAATAACCAGTCTCAGATCACGAGCTGTCGGCTGGCGGCGGGCAATGATCAGCATCGCCTCTTCATCAATATCCATCTCCATCCGATCCACCAGCTTGTCTTTGGAGCGGATCTCTTCCGCCAGCTGGCCATCGCCCTCAATGAGCGCCTTAACGGCGCTGTCTATCTGGGTTTCCACCAAACCACCCATTTTCAGGAATCGGGTTTGCAGGGCCAGCAACTCATCATTGAATCGATTGGAGATATGATCTCCATAAACGTCATCTTTTTTCGTAGGCATTGTGACTCTCCCCCTGTTCTTTAAACCCTGAATCAGCCAAACCGGCCAGTGATGTAGGATTCCGTCAATTCATGTTCCGGCATGGTGAATACCTTGCTGGTGTCGTTTACTTCCACAAGATGGCCCAAATGGAAGTAGGCGGTGCGATTGGAAACCCGCGCGGCCTGCTGCATGGAGTGGGTCACGATCACAATGGTGTAGCTCTCGGACAACTCGGCAATCAGCTCCTCAATTCTGGCAGTGGCTATCGGGTCCAGCGCCGAACAAGGTTCATCCATTAACACCACTTCCGGGCTAACCGCTATGGCTCTGGCGATGCACAGCCGCTGCTGCTGTCCGCCGGACATGCCGGTTGCCATGGCATCAAGGCGGTCTTTAACCTCATTCCACAAGCCGGCCTTACGCAGGCTGTTTTCCACTATGTCGTCCAGGTCTGACTTGCGGTTGGCCAGGCCATGAATTCGGGGGCCGTAGGCGACGTTATCGTAAATAGACTTGGGGAAGGGGTTGGGCTTCTGGAATACCATACCTACCCGGGCACGCAGCTCCACCACATCCCGTTTGGGGTCGTAGATGTCCTGGCCGTCCAAGAGCAAAGAGCCCTTGATCTGGCAACTCTCGATACTGTCGTTCATCCGGTTCAGGCAGCGCAAGAAGGTGGACTTACCGCAGCCGGAAGGCCCGATAAACGCAATAACTTCGTTGCGGGCGATATCCAGGCTGATGTTTTTAATGGCCGGCGATTCGCCATAGAAGACTTCCACATTCCGCAGATGAAATTTGGGGTCGTCGGAGAAGGGAATGCCAACGGTTTTGCCTTCTTCAATCGTGGTTTCTGCAGGGCTCATACTAATACTCATAAGTGTTGTCTCTTTACCAACGGCGCTCAAGGCGTTTACGCAGCCAGATGGCGAACGCGTTCATGGTGATCAGGAAGGCGAGCAGTACCATAATGCCGGCGGAGGCCAGCTCCACGAATCCCTGCTCTGCACTGCCGGCCCAGATGAAGATCTGTACGGGCAACACGGTGGCGGAACTGAAGAAGCCATCCGGTATCTCGACAATAAACGCCACCATGCCAATCAGCAGCAGAGGTGCTGTCTCACCCAAGGCTTGCGCCATACCAATGATGGAGCCTGTCAGCATGCCGGGCATGGCCAGGGGCAGAACGTGGTGCAACACCACCTGCATTTTTGACGCGCCTATGCCTTCGGCTGCCTCCCGAATCGACGGGGGCACACTCTTTATGGCTGCACGGCTCGAAATGATGATGGTGGGCAGAGTCATCAGCGCCAACACAAGGCCACCGACCACGGGCACCGAGCGAGGCATACCGAACAGGCCGATAAACACCGCCAGCCCCAGCAACCCGAAGATGATGGAGGGCACGGCTGCCAGGTTGTTGATGTTGACCTCAATAAAGTCCGTCAGGCGGTTGCTGGGGGCAAACTCTTCCAGATAAATCGCCGCGGCTACGCCCACCGGGAAGGCAATGACCAGGGTAATGCCCATGGTGAGCAAGGAGCCAACCAGTGCGCCCAGAATACCGGCGTTAGACGGCTCCCGAGAGTCACCACTGGTGAAAAACACATCGTTAAACCCGGTATCGATAACGCCTTTGCTGAGCAGTTCATCCGTCCAGCGTTGTTGCTGTTCGCTCAATCGAATGGAGTACCCGGGGTCGCCGGCATGCTTTACATAAACGGACACCGTATCGTGGGCCGGGAACTCAATTGTGCGGGTAGTGCCCAGCCAATCCGGATTCTCCTTCAGCAAGTCGCGAACCTGGTTGCTGGCATAACTGCCTGTCATGCGGCTGAGCTCCCGCATATCCGCCCGGCTGGTAGCCTCCGGGAAATACCCTTGCATGGCCTTGATGATGGGCGCCTGAAAGTCTGCCATGGCGATCTGTTCCGGATCTGCGGTATCGCCCAGATACATCAGTTCGCCGTCCAGATGCACCTCTAGGGTCACGGTGGTTTTGATGAAGCCGGTGTATCCCTTGCTGATAATGTCCGTAAACAGAATCACCAGCGAGAAGAGCGCAATGGAAATGGCCGTGATGCCATAAAGGCGGAACCGACGCTCTTTACGATAGCGGCGCTTGAGCGAACGGCGAATCAGCTCCGCCTGCGAGCCTTCACGCTCCGCGTGTGAACCTGGCTTAGTCATATTGTTCCCTGTATTTACGCACGACTTTCAATGCGATCACGTTCAGCAGCAGCGTTACGATAAAGAGCATCATGCCGAGGGCGAACGCGGCCAGTGTTTTGGCGCTATCGAACTCCTGGTCACCGGTCAGCAGGGTGACAATCTGAACTGTCACCGTAGTCACTGAATCCAGAGGGTTGGCCGTCAGATTTGCAGCCAGGCCAGCGGCCATCACTACAATCATGGTTTCACCAATGGCACGGGATGCAGCCAGCAAAATGCCGCCCATAATGCCTGGCAGCGCCGCCGGAAAAATCACGTTTTTCATTGTTTCAGACTGAGTGGCACCCAATGCCAGGGAGCCATCGCGAAGGCTGCGTGGCACTGCGTTGATCACGTCATCAGATAGCGAAGACACGAAGGGAATGATCATAATGCCCATCACCAAGCCCGCTGCCAGAGCACTCTGGGAGGAAGCTTCAAGGCCAACCATCAGAGCCAGATCACGGATGAAAGGCGCTACCGTGAGCGCCGCAAAGAAGCCATAAACGACGGTGGGCACCCCCGCCAGCATTTCCAGCAATGGCTTAACTACCGAGCGCATCCGTGGGCTAGCGTATTCTGAAAGATAAACCGCAGACAACAGGCCCACCGGCACGGCGATCAGCATGGCAATGGCGGAAATCATCAGGGTGCCAGTGAAGAGCGGAATAACGCCGAAGGCACCCTCTGAACCTACCTGATCCGCCCGCAACGCAGTTTGCGGGCTCCAGTTGGTGCCAAACAGAAACTCGCTCATCGGCACCTTGCCAAAGAAGCGGACGGTTTCAAAAATAACGGAAAAAACAATGCCGATGGTGGTCAGTATCGCCACAGCGGCACACACAAAGAACAGGCGCTGAAGCGTAAGCTCCACGCTCTTGCGAGCGTTTATAGTCGGGGCCACTCGTGTCCAGGCGAAGGTGCCGCCAAGAACGGCAATCAAAATAACCAAAAGGCTTTTGAAGCGGCTGCTTTGCTCTCGCAACTCCTGCAACAATACGGCCGCATTGGAAATGCCATCGGGCACCATGGCGGGGTTCAGCTTACCTGCTGCCAGGTTACTGATCTGGGAAAGTGTCAGGCTGGCGTGCCCTGCCGATTGCGGCGTCAACTCTGCCGGCAGGGAAGCCATCACAACGTTCTGAATAACCTTGCCTTCAAAAGCGGCCCAGGCACCCAGGATGATCAGGGCTGGAATCGCACACCAAAGCGCAGCCCTGGCGGCATAGTATGCCGGCAGGGCCTTGAGGTTACGGATGCCCCCCAGGGGTGCTGCCACAGCCCGGGAACGCATATAAGCGAACCCGTAAGCTACTGCGGCAAGCACCAGAACCAGGGGCAATAAATCAGCCGTCTGCATTAAAGCTCATCACCTGTCATTGGTTTGAGTTCCCGAACTGCTTTCGCGGTTTCCATGCGCACGTTGCGGGGGTTAGGGATCAGCCCCACATCCACCAGGTAACCGTTATCGCCCCACGCGCCTTCAGTGGTAAATTCCTGTGCATACTCGGCAATGCCTGGAACCACACCTGCGTGTGCATTCTTGATATAGAAGAACAGAGAGCGGGCAACCGGGTATTTCTCATCGGCAATGGTGTCTGGTGTTGGCGCCACTCCGTTGATGGTTGTCGCCTGAATTTCACCGCTGTTTTCCATCAGGAAACTGTAGCCGAAGATACCCAGGGTGTCTTTGTCCTGCACCAGGCGCTGCACGATCAGGTTATCGTTTTCGCCAGCCTCTACAAATGCGCCATCTTCGCGCATATTGTGGCAAACACCGCGCATTTCTTTCTTTTCCATGGCCTTGATGAAGCCGTAGGTCTTACAGCCACCTTCCATCGCAATTTCTACGAAGGCGTCACGGGTGCCGGACGTAGGAGGCGGCCCCATCACACGAATGGCCTTAGCTGGCAGGCCGGAATCGATATCGCTCCACTTCTCATAAGGATTGGCAACCAGCTTGTCACCGCCTTTTGGGTCGGGAACTTCTTTGGCCAGCGCCAGGAACACCTGCCGCAGGCTCAGATCCATCTGGTCAGCTTGTTTGGAGTTTGCGATTACAATGCCATCAGCGCCGATTTTTACTTCGGTAATGGCTTCCACACCATTGCGCTGGCACATGTCGAATTCGCTGGCTTTCATGCGGCGGGAGGCGTTGGTAATGTCCGGGTGCTGAGTGCCAATACCCGCACAGAACAGCTTGAAGCCGCCGCCAGAACCGGTTGATTCCAGCTTGGGTGTTGGGAAGCTGGTGTTGCGGCCAAAGCGCTCGGCCACAACCGTGGCAAAAGGATAAACCGTTGAAGAACCCACAACGTTTACGGTGTCACGGGCCAATGCCGGAGCGGAAAGCATGGATAACCCGCCAGTCAGTGCAACAATAGCAAAAGCTGTATTCGGTTTAATCACGTTAAATCTCCATCAGTCACTAAAATTGTGTACAGCACCGGTTTACTGATGGCTAAAGACTAGAGCTTCTGTATGACAGCTTTGTTACACCTGCTGAAATATTGTGCCGAAGCAATAAATAAGCTTGCAGCCGTGCTGCAGGTCGTTACCATGCTAAGAAAATAATTCCAGAACCTAATAAAAGGCAGGCTTCATGACGGCGTACGATGACGACAAACCCAGTCCCCGCGGCGACTTGACCCTTCAGATTGTTCCCCTACCACAAGATACCAACGCCAATGGCGACGTATTTGCTGGCTGGCTAGTCAAGCAGATGGATATTGCTGCAGCAACTATGGCTGGCCGCATATCTCTGGGCCGCAATGCCACTGTGGCAATGGATGGAATGGAGTTTCTCTCACCTCTGCGAGTGGGTTCGCAGGTGGGCTGCTACTGCGAACTGGTAGACATCGGCCGCAGCTCCATGAAAATCCATGTGGAAGTGTGGACACTTGATCGTGCAGCCAAACACCCGCGCAAGGTCACTGAAGGTCGGTTTGTATACGTTGCCATTGATGAACAAGGTCGGATCCGGGAAGTGCCCGAACAGCCAGCCTGAGTGCCAGCTCAATCCGGGCAGGCCCGGATGAGTTCACCAAACAGCAACCGGTACTGCTCTGCCAGTACCGATGCTTTCCAGGGGTCCGGCCGACACTGGCTGGGCGGTTTCTCCAGAATCCGTTGCAAACAGCTGATCGCAGCTTCAGCTTCCGCACCAGCGTCCTGCTCATGGCTTTCATAGCGACAGCTGTCGGGCACATATTCTCGATACGCCAGCCGGTCGGGCGCCAGAGGAACGCATCCGGACGCCATAGCTTCCAGCATCGACAGCCCCTGAAAATCATGAAGCGCGGTAGATAAAACAATATCTGCCTTGCGTAGCAGCCTGTCGTATTCAGCCCGACTTTCCAGAAAGCCCCAGTTCTCGAGGCGATGACTGAACCGGGTCGCTATCTGATCAAACGATTTCGGGTGATTACGAAAGCCTTCTCCGACCAGGCTTAGCCGATATGGCTGCTGCCGATTTTCAAGTCGCGCCAGAAAGCCCAGCAGCCTGTCTGGCGCTTTATCGTATTCCCAGCGGTGGTTCCAGAGGAGATGTGGACACGCTCTGTTCAAGGGTTCCGGATTGTCCACAAACAGATAATCTTCAATAGGCACCGGAAGCACTCTGGACTTTAGCCGAAGACGTTCAATCAGCCCTTCCGGCACGGCATCCGGCATCTTGCCCAAAAACTCTGATGCTCCTTTCAGAAAGCTGTCTCGATTCCAGGCACTATTAAATACCACGCTATCCGCAGCCACCGCGCCATACAAATTGACCATCTGGGGCTCCACCCGCCCCTGCTGCTGGTTACTGACAGGGAAAGCAAACTGGTTCTCGTGCATGTATAGCAAGCAAGGTGTGTTCGCCAGTTGTGGATGCAAGCCCCGCAAGGTTGCGAGATCCACCATGGACGTGGCAATAACCAGATCCCAGGGTTCCTGAAGACACGGCTCGTTCAGCCAGCTCAACGGGTTGCCGCGGATACGCCACTGAAAATACCGGGGAGCCAATATCAGTGTATGCCAGTGATATTCCGGCAACAGTGCAATGAGCTGTTCACGCCAGCGCTTGTGGCTGGCAGCGTCGTACGCCGACAGCAGCAGAATGCGTGGTTTGATACTCACCAGGGCAGCTCTTCACCATTGCTATGCCAGAAAGAGCCGGTATTCTCCAGGTTCAGCCTGGCAATCTGCTCCACCAGCCCGCGGGCAGACTCTTCCGGAGTGATCAGGCCGCCAAAGTTCACCATTCGGGTCTTCACAAAACCAGGGTGCAGCTGCGCGACAGCAATCCCCTTGGGTTTCAAATCCATCGCCAGAGATTTACCAAAGGCGTTTAACGCCGCCTTGGACGCTCGATAGCCGTAACGGCCACCAGAATCGTTATCGGCAATTGAACCCATGCGGCTGGTGATATTGGCGATCTTGCTGCCCTGCCCCATTAAAGGAATCAAGGCCTCAGCTACACGCAGGGGCGCGTAGGCGTTGATCTCCATTTGTGTACGGATAGAGTCAAAATCGATACTGCCCAACACCTCATCCTGTAACAGGCCAGCATTGTTGATCAGCAGGCTGATATGTTTGCCTGCTAACCCGGTTTTCAGTTTTGCGATCCCCTCAGCGGTGGTGACATCAACGCCTTCAATGATCTGCCTCGCCACTTTTGCCAACTCATCAGACGATTGCCGGCAAACACCCACTACTTCATAACCTTCAGAAGCATAATGGCGGGCAAGCTCCAGACCAATTCCACGATTGGCGCCGGTGATTACTACCAAGCTCGAAATGGACATATGAAAAAACTCCCTTCAGAACAGGTTCGATAGACTAGCAGGGCAACTTTCTTTCCGGGTCAGTCTAGCCTATTGGCAAGATTGCCCGAGTCTGTAATGCTTATACATTATCGCCCGACACAGTCCTTTCAAGAAATCAGAGATCCTCAGCCCATGAGCTTCAGGCAGCTATTTATACTCACGACAGCCCTTTCCCTGATTTCGAGCCCAGTAGCTGCCGATTTTGGCATCACGCCTTTCGCAGGCTACCGCATGGGCAGCTCTATCGATATTGAATCCGCCAGCGCCAGCACCAAGGATCAAATCAAATTCAAGGACTCTGTTAGCCAAGGGATTGTTCTAAACTTTGACCTGCCAGAAGCAGGCAAGCAGGGCGAACTGTATTTTGGCCGGCAGGATACCTCGGCCAAGCTCGATAGCGGTTTGTTTACCACGGGAGCACAGGCAACTGACGTTACGATTTATCAGCTGCAGTTCGGTGGGCTCTACTTTCCGGGCCGAAAAACCCACGGTGGCTTTGCCTCTGGGGTGTTGGGCGTAACGCGGCTTGAGCCAAAGGGTTCAGGTTTCGATACGGAGCATCGCCTTGCGCTCTCCCTCGGAGGTGGTTATCAATTCTTACTTAACGACAGCTTGCGCCTGCGACTGGACCTTCGTGGAATCTACACAGCCCTGGATTCCGGCGGTTCTGTGCTCTGCTCCGGCGGCTGCGAACTTACCTACCGCAGCAGCGGCTACCTTCAGATTGAAGCAGGCGCAGGGCTGGTTCTGCGTTTTTGATTTCACCTGCTGTCATGCTTCAGCCACATGCCTTTCCGGCAGCATCAACGACAGCAACGCGGCTGTTAATACCAGACCCGATGATATCCACAAGCATGCCTCCAGCCCGTAAACCTGATACACCCAGCCAGACAATATCGTACCCAGCAGTCGGCCTGCGGCATTGGACATGTAATAAAAACCCACATCCAGGGATACACCATCACCTCTGGCATAGCTGACAATCAAATAGCTATGCAGGGAGGAGTTGATGGCAAACAAGATTCCGAACAGCAACAAACCACCGATAACCACGATCTGTGGTGACCAGCCGGCCATCAGACCAAGGGCAATAGCCGCAGGAACCAATGCCAGTGCTGCTGCCCAGAATGCGGCAGGTTGCTTGCCTTCGCTTGTGCCGGTAATCCGGGGCGCTATGGTCTGGATAAAGCCATAGCCGATGACCCAGGTGGCCATAAAAGCGCCGACCTTCCAGAAGTCCCAGCCAAAGACCGTATGCAGATAAACGGGCAGAGCCACAACAAACCACACATCCCGGGCACCAAACAGAAACATACGGGCTGCAGACAGCACGTTAATGGCAGGGCTTTTTGAAAGAATCTCCCGGAATTTGGGTTTTGCGGTGCTCTTGCCCAACTCCTGCTTGAGCAAAAACAGACTGGCGAGCCAAACCAAGCCGAGCGCCGCAGCCATGGTAAGCACCGCGCCGGTGAAACCCACCGACATCAGCAGCACGCCACCCAGAAAAAAGCCCACGCCTTTCAGCGTGTTCTTCGATCCCGTCAGTATGGCGACCCATTTATACAAAGTGCCCTGCTGTTCATCTGGCACCAACAATTTGATACCGCTTTTGGCAGACATTTTGTTCAGGTCTTTGGCAATACCAGACAAAGCTTGCGCCGCCATCACCCAGGGCACTGAGAGCATGGCCGCCGGGACAGCCAGCATGGCCAAGGCTGCTATTTGCAGGAACAGCCCGATGTTCATGGTGCGATTCAAACCCATACGAGCGCCCAGATAACCACCCACCAGATTGGTCACCACCCCGAAGAACTCGTAGAACACGAATAGCAGGGCGATTTCAAGGGGCGAGTATCCGAGCTGATGAAAGTGCAGCACCACCAGCATACGCAGGGCACCATCCGTCAGGGTGAAGGCCCAATAATTACCCGTGATCACCAGGTACTGACGAATGGCGGTATTCATATCAAGCCAGGCCCACCTTGCGCGCCAGTTCAACGGTGCGGTTGGCGTAACCCCATTCGTTGTCGTACCAGGCATAGATCTTCACCTGTGTTCCGTTGACCACCAGTGTGGACAAGGCATCGACAATGGATGAGCGCGGGTCTGTTTTGTAATCGATGGATACCAGCGGGCGTTCTTCGTAGCCCAGAATGTCCTTCAATTCACCCTCTGAGGCTTCTTTGAGCAGCCGGTTTACCGCATCGCGATCTGTGGGCGTTTCCACCTCAAACACACAATCCGTCAGAGACGCGTTGGTGAGGGGAACACGCACTGCGTGGCCATCCAAACGTCCTTTAAGGTCCGGGAATATTTCGATAATCGCCGTGGCAGAACCGGTACTTGTGGGAATCAGCGAACTGCCGCAAGCCCGTGCCCGCCGCAGGTCTTTGTGGGGCGCATCAATGATTGTCTGGGTATTGGTCAGGCTGTGGATGGTGGTAATGGAGCCGTGCTTGATACCCAGTTTCTCGTGAATCACTTTCACCACCGGCGCCAAACAGTTAGTGGTGCACGACGCCGCGGTTACAATTCGATCCCTGGCCGGATCAAAAATGTCTTCATTCACGCCCACAACAATATTCTTCGCGCCCGCTTCTTTCACCGGCGCGGTGACCACCACCCGTTTTACGCCTTGATCGAGGTAGCTCTGCAGCGCCGACACTGTCTTGTGCGCACCGCTGGCTTCGATCACCAGATCGCATCCAGACCAGCCGGTATCGGCAATGGCTTTATTACGAGTGACACGGATGCGCTGGCCATCAATCACCATGTCATCGCCATCGGCGGTGGCTTCGTGGCTCCAGCGGCCATGCACGCTGTCAAAGTTCAGCAGGTGTGCCAGCGTGTTGGTGTCAGCCCCCGGGTCGTTGATGGCCACAAATTCCAGCTCCGGCCAACCCCAGGCCGCCCGCAGTGCCAGCCTGCCGATGCGGCCAAATCCGTTAATACCTACCTTGATCTTGCTCATGGTGTTCTCCTTGCGAGGTTCGCAATCCGTGTAAATTCGTGATCAGGGGCACTGCACCGCCGGGCGGTCTGCCATGGCCTTCAACCTGGCCAGGGGCTGCCCGATCAGTGCCGCATTGTTCCGGGCAGTTTCCTCCAGAACCCGCACCACCCAGCCTGGCAGATGCGGATGAAGGTAATAATAGACCCATTGGCCCCGGCGCTCTGTTTCCAGCAGGCCCGCGTCACGCAGCAAGGCCAGGTGGCGGCTGACTTTTGGCTGGGAAACCTCAAATGCTTCCGTCAGCTCGCACACGCACAGCTTGCCCTGGTCTTTGATCAGCAGCAGGGCGGCCAGGCGCAAGTCGTCGGCCATGGCCTTGAACACAGTCACCGGGTTGTAGTCCGCCGGTTTCAGGCTAGTCTCTTTCTGATGAACCAGGGTGAACAGGCCGATACGCTCCCTGATCTCTTTCAGTGTCAAGGCAAAGGTGGCATGCCGGTTGGCCTCGGCCGGGTCCGGAAAGTCCCAGGCAATCTGCTGGGCACCGGACGATACATTGGCGCACTCCCGGGCAGCCTTTTCACACAGGGTGATCACGTAATCCCAGTACTGGCCCTGCAACTCAGACAGCGACTTGCTGTAAAGCCCGGCCACCGGAATACCGGCTTCCTGCAGCACCTGTAATGCCAGCGGGTGCGGTTCGGCAGGTTCGGTACCGGCGCTGGCCACCTCGAACCGGTCTCCCGCCATGTGCCGGAGCAAGGCTTCTGCCATCAGGGACCGGGCACTGTTGGCGGTGCAGACAAACAGGACTCTTCTTTTCATGCGAAATTCCGTATATTCTAATTGCCATATATTCAGATTTTGCGATAATAGCCGGCAACTGTGACAGAGTAAAGACAGCAATCGCAGCCAGCAGCAGCGAGCCAACCGCGATAAAGGACATCGAAACGACCATGGCAGAAAGACTACTGGAGATTTACAGGAGCAATCAGCGGGAAGGCAACCTGCTGTTTTTCATGATCCTGGCCTTTCTGGCCATCTTCTTCATGCCCGCCGGAACCGAACGCTTTGACAACGCGGTACTGGAAGCCTTCCGCCTGACCAACTGGTATGCCCGGGAACACGTGATCCTGTGCCTGCTGCCGGCGTTCCTGATTGCCGGCGCCATGGCGGTGTACATCAGCCAGGGCTCGGTGATGCGCTATCTGGGGCCGTCTGCCTCGAAGCCGGTGGCGTTCAGTGTCGCCTCTGTGTCCGGCACCTTGCTGGCCGTGTGCTCCTGCACCGTACTACCGCTGTTCGGCGGCATTTATCGTCGTGGCGCCGGACTGGGGGCGGCGGTGGCCTTTCTCTATTCCGGCCCGGCCATAAACATCATGGCCATTGTGGTCACCGCCAAGGTGTTGGGGGCTGAAATCGGGCTGGCCCGGGCCATTGGCGCCATTGTCTTTGCCGTGGTTATCGGCGCCATCATGCACCTGATCTACCGCAAGGAAGAGGCCGAGCGCTCGGTGAGCAATGCCCGGGGCTTCGGCGGCGACGAGGCTGACAAACCGGTCGGTGTCATTGCCCTGTTCTTTGCCCTGATGGTGGGCATCCTGGTATTCGCCAACTGGGCGGCGGCCGACAACCAGGCCTGGATGGCGGTCTATGACCTGAAATGGCCCATCACTGCGGCCCTGGCCGCTGTTCTGGGTGTGCTGCTGGTACGGCGCTGGCACTGGCCACCGGGCCAGTTACTGATTCTGGCTGCCGTGGTTACCGCCTTTGCCACCCTGGCACCCGGCATGCCGGAGCTGCCGTTTGTGATCGGTATCGGCGGCCTGATGCTAATTGCCACCCTGCGGGACCAGGACCGGGAATGGCCGGTGCAGAGCTGGGACTTCGCCAAGCAAATCCTGCCGCTGTTGCTGGCCGGGGTGTTCGTGGCGGGCTTTGCCCTGGGCCGACCCGGCCATGAAGGCATGATCCCCTCAGAATGGGTCGCCGCAGCGGTGGGCGACAACTCCCTGCTTTCCACCATTCTGGCGTCGGTGCTGGGCGCCCTGATGTACTTTTCGACCCTCACCGAAGTGCCCATCGTCGAAGCCCTGATGGGCTCCGGCATGGGCAAGGGCCCGGCACTGGCGCTGTTACTGGCAGGCCCAGCCCTGTCGTTACCCAACATGCTGGTAATCCGCACCATTCTGGGCACGCAGAAAACCCTGGTGTACTGCGCCCTGGTGGTGCTGATGGCCACCATTACCGGCTTTATTTACGGAAACTGGTGGGTATAACCCCACCCGCAAAAACCCGAAGGAGATGACCATGAAATTCACCATCTATGGCAGTGGCTGTGCCAAGTGCAAACAACTGACAGCGAATGCCGAGGAGGCCGCCAAGGCACTCGGGCTGGACTACGAAGTGGAAAAGGTGACGGATGTGAACGACATTATTGATGCCGGTATCATGCGCACACCCGCCCTGGCGGTAGACGGCGAGATTGCCGTGGAAGGCAAGGTGGCCAGCGCCGACGACATCAAGAAACTGCTGGGCTGAGCATGACCTCTTCTGATTTACCCAACATCAATACCGGGCTGTTCCGGGCCCCTACCAACGACGACCTGTTCGCGGCGGCGCCTTCTGACCACAAACCCAGAATTCTGCTGCTGTACGGCTCCCTGCGCAAACGCTCGTTCAGCCGCCTGGCGGTGGAAGAAGCCGCCCGCTTGCTGGAAGCCATGGGTGCGGAAACCCGCCTCTTTAATCCGAGGGGACTGCCCCTGGCCGATGCCGAAGATGCCAGCCACCCCAAGGTTCAGGAGCTGCGGGAGCTGGTGCAGTGGAGCGAGGGCATGGTGTGGTGCTCACCGGAACGCCACGGCGCCATGACCGGCATTATGAAAACCCAGATCGACTGGATTCCCCTGTCCATGGGGGCGGTGCGGCCGACCCAGGGCAAAACCCTGGCGGTGATGCAGGTGTGCGGCGGCTCCCAGTCGTTCAACGCAGTCAACCAGTTGCGGGTACTGGGCCGCTGGATGCGCATGGTCACCATCCCGAACCAGTCCTCGGTGCCCAAGGCGTTCATGGAATTTGACGACAACGACCGGATGAAGCCTTCGGCCTACTACGACCGTATCGTGGATGTCATGGAGGAGCTGGTAAAGTTCACCCTGCTGGTGCGGGACCGCAGCGATTACCTGACCGACCGCTATTCCGAACGCAAGGAAAGCGCCGAAGAACTGTCGAAGCGTGTGAACCAACGCTCCATTTAAGGATGTGCAATGAGCAGTAACAGCGATATGAACCCGGCTGAAGCCACCGAAGGCGGAATGGACCTGTTCGGGCGTTACCTTTCGGTGTGGGTGGCACTGGCTATTGTGGCCGGTGTAGCCCTCGGGCAGCTCGCCCCCTCAATCCCCGAGACCCTGTCCCGCTTCGAATACGCCCAGGTGTCCATCCCTATCGCTATCCTGATCTGGGCGATGATCTTTCCGATGATGGCGCAAATCGATTTTGGTGCGATTGTTGGGGTAAGAAAAGAGCCGAAAGGGCTGGCCATTACCACCATCGTGAACTGGCTGATCAAACCTTTCACTATGTTCGCCATTGCCTGGTTCTTCCTGATGGTGGTGTTCGAGCCCTGGATTGCGCCTGCCTTGGCCAGTGAATACCTGGCTGGCGCCATTTTGCTGGGCGCAGCACCCTGTACGGCCATGGTGTTCGTGTGGAGCTACCTCACCAAAGGCGATGCTGCCTACACCCTGGTGCAGGTATCCCTGAACGACATCATCATGCTGTTTGCCTTCGCGCCCATTGTGGTTTTACTGCTGGGCATTTCCGACATCCAGGTGCCCTGGGATACAGTGATTCTGTCGGTTGTGCTGTATATCGTGATCCCGCTGGCTGCCGGCTATCTCACCCGCCGCACATTAATCGCACGCCGAGGCGAGCAGTGGTACGACGAAGTGTTCATGAAGCGGCTGGGGCCCATTACGCCGGCAGCGCTGATCGTCACCCTGGTATTGCTTTTCGCCTTTCAAGGCGAAGTCATCCTGGAAAACCCACTGCACATTGCGCTGATTGCCGTACCACTGATCATCCAGACGGTGCTGATTTTTTTCATCGCCTACGGCTGGGCCAAACTGTGGAAAGTTCGCCACTGCATCGCCGCACCCGGCGCCATGATTGGTGCCAGTAATTTCTTTGAACTGGCAGTGGCCGCAGCCATTGCCCTGTTTGGCCTGCAATCGGGGGCAGCATTAGCCACAGTGGTTGGCGTGCTGGTGGAAGTGCCTTTGATGCTGGTACTGGTGCGGATCGCCAACAATACCCGAGATAAATTCCCGGCCTGACCGCTGCGCGTAGCCCCGGTGACAGGCCGGGGCGACCTTACAAAGCACAGTGCCGGGGCTCGCGACCTGTTCAGTCAACCACCACCCTGCTAATATCCCGCCCATCTTTCTTACCATTGAACCGCAAACCTCTGACCCGAACGGAACCAACAGAATGGATTTTCTCCAGGCTTTTTTCCTTGGCCTTATGCAGGGACTGACCGAATTTCTGCCGATTTCCAGCTCAGCCCACCTGATTCTTGTGCCCGCATTTTTTGACTGGGTGGATCAGGGCGTCGCGTTCGACCTTGCGGTTCACGTGGGTACCCTATTGGCGGTAGTGATCTACTTCCGCACCGACGTATTCAGCATCGCCCGCGACGGCCTCATATCCATGAGCCAACGCCGCGTAGTCGGCCAGGGCGCACTGGCGCTGTATATGGTGATTGGCACAATCCCGGCTGGCCTTGCAGGATTGGCGTTACTGGACATCATCGATAACGAACTGCGTGCAGTAGAAATCATCTTTGCCACGACACTGTTCTTCGGCTTGCTACTGGGTGTTGCAGACTGGATGCCCAAACGCCAACGCTCTATAGACTCTCTGAACTGGAAAGACGCTTTACTGGTCGGTATCGCCCAGGCCATCGCGCTTGTGCCCGGCACCTCTCGTTCTGGTATTACCATCACCGCAGGTCTGTTCCTGGGCATGAGCCGGGAAGCCGCCTCCCGCTTCTCGTTCCTGTTGGCCATTCCCATTACCGCTCTGGCCTCTGCAGTGAAGCTGCTTGAAGTGGCGACTGCGGATATAACCGTGGATTGGAGTGCGTTTCTGGTAGGGGGTGTTACGTCATTTATTATTGCCATTACCGCTATCCACTTCTTCCTGAAATGGCTGAACAAAGTGGGCATGTGGCCTTACGTTATCTACAGAGTCATTCTGGCTGGGGTTATTTACGCGGTATTGATGTAGTAGGAGGCTAGCACAGCGTCGATAGCGGAGGCCGGGTAAGGCTTTTCAAAACTGTGCGGAGCCATGGATGGCGGAGCCCAAGCGTCACATGGATGTGCCGCAAGGAGCGTGTTTTGAAAAGCCTTCCCCCTGCCTGCGCTCCCCGATAATAGTTAGCAGGCCTCCAACGGCGCATAAGCCAGCACCAACCACTTGGCACCTTCATCAAAATTCACCTGCACCCTTGTGTGGTGCCCGGTGCCTTCAGCATTCATCACAACACCTTCGCCAAATTTGGGGTGCCGAACCCGCTGCCCCAGGCTGAAACCTGTCTGCTGGGCAGAGTCCTGGCTGAACAGGCCTTCGTTAGGGCGATCCATCATGGCCGGGCGGGTTACCGTGTTGCGTAACCGTACTTCCTGCAGGCAATCGCCGGGAATCTCCCGAACGAAGCGGGAAAGCGCGTTGAACTTCTCCTGACCATACAAACGACGGGATTCCGCATAGGTGATCACCAGCTTTTTCATGGCCCGGGTGATGCCCACATAGGCCAGCCGCCGCTCTTCCTCCATGCGCCCCGGCTCTTCCAGAGACATGCTGTGAGGGAACAAACCCTCTTCAACACCGGCAAGGAATACCAACGGGAATTCCAAGCCTTTTGCAGAGTGCAAAGTCATGAGCTGCACACTGTCTTCGTGATCTTCCGCCTGAGATTCGCCAGCATCCAGAGCTGCCTGAGCAATAAACTCCGAGAGCGGGTCCACACCCTCTTCCACATCAAAATCTGCAAGGGCGTTAACCAGCTCTTCCAGGTTCTCCACCCGCGCCTGAGCCTTCTCGCCTTTTTCACTGGCGTGGTAGTCCTTCAGGCCGCTGGCTTCGATGGTCTGCTTCATAAGCCCATGAAGCGACGCGCCTTCAGCCATCGCAGACAGCTCTTCTATAATATCGAGGAACGTCTGCAGCCCGGTTTTGGCACGACCTTTCACCTGCCCGGCCGCCAGCAATCGCTCGGCCGACTCCCATAGAGATATGCTCAGGTTGCTTGCATATTCACGCAGTTCCGCCAAGCTTTTTGCGCCTATGCCACGAGTGGGCAAGTTCACCACTCGCTCGAAGGCTGCATCGTCCCGCCGGTAGTGCACCAAACGCAAGTAAGCCAAGGCGTTGCGGATTTCCTGGCGATCATAAAAGCGCAGGCCGCCATATACCCGGTAAGGTATGCCCTGGCGCATCAGGGATTCTTCCAGCACCCGGGATTGGGCGTTGGAGCGGTACAGGATGGCGGATTCGCTTCGCAGGTTGCCTTCGTTCACCCAACTGGAGATGCTGTCGGCTATGTAATTGGCTTCATCCTGCTCATTAAATGCGGCATAAAGGCTGATGGGTTCGCCTTCCACGCCATCTGTCCAAAGCTCTTTGCCGAGCCTGCCCTGGTTGTTGGCAATTACGGCGTTAGCGGCTTTCAGAATCAGTTGAGTGGATCGGTAGTTCTGTTCCAGCCGCACCAACCGGGAGTTCGGAAAATCCCTCTGGTATTGCTGGATATTCTCTATTTTGGCGCCACGCCAGCCGTAAATAGACTGGTCGTCATCACCCACCACCGTCAGTGGTACACGATTACCCGCAAGAACCTGCAGCCAGGCGTACTGAATCGTGTTGGTGTCCTGAAACTCGTCCACCAGAATATGCTGAAAGCGCTGCTGATAGTGAGCCAGTATTTCCGGCCGGTGCAGCCAGAGTTCATGGGAGCGAAGCAGCAACTCGCCAAAATCTACCAGACCGCTTTGCTGGCACAGTTTTTCGTAGCGGCTGTATACCTTCACCATGGTGGAGGTGAAGTGGTCGCCCGGATTTTCCTGTATGTGGTCGGCCCGCAAACCTTCGTCTTTCTGGCTGCTGATAAACCATTGAGCCTGCTTGGGTGGAAACTGACTTTCATCAATCTGGGCTTCCCGCATTACCCGTTTGACCATGCGCAGCTGATCATCGCTGTCCAGTACCTGGAAGTTCTCCGGCAGCCCGGCATCCTTCGAATGCGCCCTTAACAGCCGGTGAGCAATACCGTGGAAGGTGCCAAACCAAAGGCCCCGAGACGGAATATTCATCATCTCCTCGATGCGGTAACGCATCTCTTTGGCAGCTTTGTTGGTAAAGGTGACCGCCAGAATCCCCGTAGGCGGAACCCGATCCACCTGCATCAACCACGCAATCCTGTGCACCAGCACCCGGGTCTTGCCACTGCCGGCACCCGCCAGCACCAGCAAGTGGTCATTCTGTGCCGTAACTGCCTCACGCTGGGCATCATTCAGGGAATCTATAATGTGGGAGACATCCATGGGGAAATCACTGTAGTCCGGAGAATGGGGAATTCTGGCCGAAGATTATAACAAGTCGTGACCGAGCCTGCCCCGATCCCGATCGATGGCTTAACATTTTAGACTCGCCTTACTATAAAGTTACTGCAAAATCAGCCGACAACAGTACATAACAGTACGAAACACAATCACCATTTCGCCTACTAATAGCAACCTATATGCTGATTCCGCCACATTGGGTTGTTCGGTCAGGAAAAGACTATGCTGTCATCACTTAAAATCTCACAAAAGCTTGGCTTACTGGTCAGCATTGCCATCCTCGCATTTGTCATCAGTCAGGGCTTCGCGTTTATAACAGAACGCTCCAACTCTGAACGCCTGAGCGAGGTAAAAGATCGCCTTTATCCGACGCTGGAACTGACCACTATTAATGAAGGCCAGCTAAAGCTGATGGAGCAACAAATCAGTGGTGCGGTTACCACGGGGGACGACCAGCAGCTGGAAGCAACCCAGGCCTACCGCGACACCATTGCGACCAACCTGGAAAAAATTGCGGAATTGAGCCCCGCCCAAGCCAGCAATATTCAAAAGCTGAGCCGGGACCTCGACAACTACTACGACAACGCGTCCCGCCTTGCCACCTCCATTATCGACGGCACAGCGGACTTCACACGCATTGGCGACGACGCAGCCCGTAACGCAGCCCGTCTGGAGCAACTGCAGGCTGGCCTGAACGCCATGCTTGAAAACAATCGTGCACGGTTCCAGGGCGCCATTTCGGAAACCGCTGAAGCCTCAACAAATGCCCAAACTCTGGCGCTGATTATTCTTGTCACTACCGTTGTGGTGCTGATCGCAATAAGCCTGGTGATCGGTCGTTCCATCTCCACCAGCCTTACCCAGATTATCGACTCCCTGAAGAACATGGCCTCTGGCGAAGGCGACCTGACTCGTCGCCTGAACTATGAAGGCCGGGATGAACTCCGGGAACTGGTTAATCAATTCAACCTGTTCGTTGCCAAGCTGCATAAATCATTTGCCACTATCAGCGATGACGTGAATGGACTGAACACAGCAACAGGCCACCTGACCGATGCCAGCCGGGCCAACCTTGAGCGCATCAGCAGCCAGGCACAGGCAATTTCTTCTACCCGTAACTCTGTGGATGAACTGGTAAAAAGTGTTGAAGAAGTAGCAGGTTTTGCTTCCAGCGCCTCGGACCAGACCCAGGACGCAGCGCGCTTCGCCCAATCGGGCCAGGAAAAAGTACAGAAAAATGTGGCCACCATCCGCGAGTTGGTCAGCGACATTGAGAATACCGCTGGTCTGGTGAATCAGTTCGACGAGTTCTCTGCCCGGGTCGGCGGTTTGCTGGACACCATTCAAACCGTTGCAGAACAAACCAACCTGCTGGCTCTGAACGCCGCGATTGAGGCAGCGCGTGCCGGCGAACATGGCCGCGGCTTTGCAGTGGTTGCTGACGAGGTGCGTGGGCTTGCAGTACGTACCCACAAAGCAACGGAAGAAATTCAGGGTGTAATTTCAGAGCTCTCCAAGCTGTCGTCTTCAGCGGTTACCTCCATGAAAGCCAGTGTAAATAAAGCCCATGAGGGCGTGGAAGCGACCACTGAATCCGGTGAGATTTTGTCCCGCATTCTGCAAAACGTGCAGCAGATCAGTGAGCTGAATGAACAGATTGCTGCTGCCACCTACGAACAAAGCACGACATTTAACGAAGTAACCACTTACATGACGGACATGCACCGGAATGCCGAGGCAGTCATGGAAAGCACCGACGAACTGGATAGCGTTAGCCGCGATATTCAGGGCGTCAGCAATGGTCTGCGAACCGTTGCCAGCCAGTTCCGCGTGTAAATTAACCATGAAAAACGTATGGATCGAAAACCTATGAAAAGATTGCTACAGCTTGCTCCTCTGGCGTTGGCCATTGCAGCAAGCTCTGCTTCTGCCCAAAGCACAGAAGACACCCTGGCCCGCATGCAGCAGCAGCTGGATTCCATGCAGCAGCAGGTGAATACCGCCAAGAATGACCGTGTTCGTTTCAACGGTTTCTTCAGCACCGGTGTGGCAAAATCCAGCAACGATGCGGGATTTGACGGTATAACCGAAAAGACCAGCGTGGCAGATCTGAGCCTGTTCGCTCTGCAAGGAACGTTTGACGTTTCTGACAAGAGCCAGGCAGTTTTCCAGCTGGTAGGGCGCGGCGCAGAGGACTGGGACCCCGTAGTTGAGTGGGCCTACCTTAGCTACCGCCCCATGAACAACCTGCAACTCCGTGCAGGTAAAATGCGCCTGCCGCTGTTCATGTATTCCGACTCCCTGGAAGTGGGCTACTCCCAGCTCTGGGCCCGGCCACCACAAAGCGTTTATGGTCCAATTGCGATAAAGAGCTATGTAGGTGCAGATGCCACTTACACAATGAACCTCGACAACTCAGCCTTTACAAGCCAGCTCTTCACCGGGTTCACGGATGAGACAGGAACCGCGGGCCCCTCAGAACTGAGAAATGTCTTTGGTACCACTCTTTCGTGGACCGATTACGTGTGGACAGCAAGAGCTATCGCCGGGACAGCTGAAGTTTACATTCCGTCTTTAGCAATCGCAGATGCCCGAGCCCTTTTCCTGGGTCTGGGCTTTGGTTATGACGATGGTACCTGGCAAATCATTTCCGAAGTAACACGCGCAGAAATAGATGGCATATTTGCCGATACCGACTCTGCATACCTTTCAGTGGGTCGTCGGTTTGGCAGCGTTACCCCCTATGCTGTCGTTGGCTGGGTTGAAAGCATGGACAACGATGACCGCACCGGCGCACTCAGCCCTGCGCTGGATACACGGAGAGATGAATACAGTATTGGTGCACGCTGGGACATCACACCAGGTGTTGCAATCAAAGGGGACGTTACTCACGTAACCGGCTTTGAGAATGCTGCAGGAGGACTGGATGCTGCTTACGTTCTGCCAGCTGGCAAAAACAGCACCAACGTCTACACCCTGAAACTCGATTCGGCGTTTTAACGGAGGCCCCTATGAAAAAGCTAAGCCTGATGTTTGCGGCCAGCTTGCTGGTTAGCCCCCTTGCTATGGCCGACGTTGTCGTAATTGGCCACAGTGCTGGCCCAGACAGCATCACCGAAAATCAAGTGCGCGATCTGTACCTTAATCGCAGTAATGAACTGCCCGACGGACAGAAAGCCACAACATTTGAAATGGCCAGTGGCGACGCGGTGCGCGCTCAGTTCCACGACAAGATCACCGGGCGCAACGATGCCCAGCTCAAGGCCTTCTGGTCCAAGCAGGTGTTTACCGGCCGTGGCCAACCGCCCGCTGAAGTAAACAATGCCGCAGCAATGAAAGCGCGGGTTTCATCGACGCCAGGTAGCATCGGCTACATTGATGAAGCCGATGTAGACAGTTCTGTTAAGGTTATATTTACACCTTAAACAGTTGCCGAAAACACAGAAGGCGAGCCATTGGCTCGCCTTCTGTGTTTAAAAGGACTGCCCAGAGATCAGAAGCCCCTCGGTATCGTTTGCGCTTCAACAAACTCGAACAACCCCTCAAGCCCGCCTTCGCGGCCGATTCCAGATGCCTTCATGCCGCCGAATGGCGCCTCAGGCGTAGGCCCTGAACCTGTATTCCAGCCCACGTGCCCAAACCGCAAACCTGCAGCTACCCGCTGGGCACGCTCCGCATCTGCCGTGAACACGTAGGAAGCCAGGCCGAATTCAGTATCGTTACCCGCCTCGATAACCTCTTCCTCGGTGCGGAAACTGGCCATAGGCACCAGGGGCCCGAAGGTTTCTTCCCGTAAACAGCACATATCCGGAGTGACGCCGGAAATAACCGTTGGCGGGAAAAACAGGTGGCCCTCACCCAGATCACCAGGCTGCTTGCCCGCAACCAGGGCAGCACCTTTGTTCAAGGCGTCTTCCAAGTGGCGTTTTACCTTGTCGAAGCCGGCTTTATTAATCAGTGGACCAAGATCAACATCACCTGCGATGCCATCCCCAACAGTCATTTTGTTCACCCGCTCCGCAAGCTTCGTACCAAAGGCGTCCATCACCTTCTCATGCACGAAGATCCGGTTTGCGCACACGCAGGTTTGCCCGCTGCCACGGAATTTGTTGGCAATCAGGTTGTCTGCGGCGGCGTCCAGATTCGCATCATCAAATACGATAAACGGCGCGTTGCCACCCAGCTCCAAAGCCAGTTTTTTAATCTGGTCAGCGGTATCCACAACCAGCTTACGGCCAACCTCTGTCGACCCGGTAAAGCTCAACATGGGCACATCCGGGCTTTCGCACAGAACCTTGCCAATCACGCTGGCCTTTCCCATCACCAGGTTCACCATGCCATCAGGCAGGCCCACATGCTTGTCCATCAACTCAAACAGCGCAATCATGGTCAATGGCGTTTCGCTTGCCGGCTTGATCACTGAGGGACAACCAGCAGCCAGGGCCGCCGACAGCTTCTTGGCAATCATACCAATGGGAAAATTCCAGGGCGTGATGAGAGCCGTTACCCCAACCGGGCGATAATGAACGGTCCAGGTACAGTCTCGTGGTTTTCCGGGGAGCTCGTGAGCGTCCAGCGCCTGAATATTCTTCGAGCAGTAATCGAAAAAGCCCGCGGCATAATCCACCTCACCCTGGGCTTCGTTCAAAGGCTTGCCGTGCTCCAGACACAGGACCCTGCCTACTTCTTCCTTGTTTGCCCTGAGCGCATCACGAATGTCTTCCAGCCATTTCCTGCGGGTTTCGATGGAGTAGGGGTGGGTCAGCTGCAGCGCAGACTTGCCTGCCTCGATCGCCGCCTTCACCTCACTTTCAGGCATGGAGGCAACCTGCGCAATCACCTTGCCCGTTGCCGGGTTGTAAACATCAAAGGTGTTGCCCTGTTCATTGTCAGTCCAGCGACCGCCGATGTAGCCAGTCATCTTTCCCAGCAGTGGTGACTCGATCATTTCGGCTCCTGTTCAGTCAGTAACGACACCCACAAAGGTGCACGGTTGTATGAATTGAATCCGTCCTTCATCTTGGATGCTGAATCACTACCTGTAAAGTCGATGGCCCGGCTTTTGACCAATCCCAATCTGTGCCTATACTCCCAAGTGCTCATACTCACAGTGTCTGCATTCACAGCAACTGGGTAATACCGCAGCAGCACCGGAAACCAGGAGGTCGGATAATGAAAGCATTTTTCCATCCAGCTCAAGACAAGCATTCCCCCCAATCCTACTTCACCCGGGGTCAGATGCGTCAGCCTCAGGAGGTGCCAGATCGCACCCACCAAATGCTGGAGGGTTTGAAAGCGGCAGGAATACCGGTATTGCAGCCTTCTGACCAGGGAGCCCGGCCGATTGCCAAGGTGCACGATCTGGGGTATCTGCGCTTTCTCGAGTCAGCTCACCGTCGTTGGAAGGAAATGGACGATTGGGGCGAGGAAGTCATGTCCAACATCTTCGTTCGCTCCCCGAACCACCTGACAGGCATCCTGGCAGAAGCGGCCCGGTACCAGGCCGATGGCAGTAGCCCTATCGGGGAGCACACTTGGGAAGCAGCCTACTGGTCGGCTCAGACCGCTCTGGCTGCCGCCGACGCACTCATGGCAGGAGATCGCACCTCCTACGCGGTGTGCCGCCCACCAGGGCATCATGCCCGTAAGGATTCCGCAGGTGGCTTCTGCTATCTCAACAATGCCGCCATTGCCGCCGAGCACATGAAATCCCGGTTCCCTCGTCTGGTTATTCTGGATCCCGACATGCACCACGGCCAGGGCATTCAGGAAATCTTCTATGAGCGCAGCGATGTGCTCTACATATCCATTCACGGCGACCCGACCAACTTCTACCCGGTGGTGTCTGGCTTTGAGAATGAGCGTGGCGAAGGTGAGGGGTACGGTTACAACATCAACCTGCCCATGCCTCATGGTTCATCAGAGGACGACTTTTTCACGAAGGTGGAGGAGGCTATGGCGGCCATCAAGCTGTTCCAGCCGGATGCACTGATTCTGACCCTCGGCTTTGATATCTATAAAGACGACCCTCAAGCCAAAGTGTCAGTAACCTCGGAGGGATTTTGCAGACTTGGCACTCACATGCGCCAGCTCGGCCTCCCTACACTAGTCGTGCAGGAAGGCGGCTATGATCTGGATAGCCTGAGCGAGAACGTACAGCAGTTCTTCAAAGGGATGGGCAGCTAAAACCTATGACGCGGGCGCGTAAACTTTAATGTTTTCGTGCCCTTCTGCTTTCAGGTGCACCGCATGCATCCGGCTCATGGCGCCGCGATCACAATACAGTAGATACTGGCGGTTGGCAGGAAGTTCCGGGACCTTTCGGTTCAGTTCGTAAAACGGGATTTTCAGAATCTCATTGCCAGTGAGCATCAAAGGCGACTGCTCCCCTTCCGACGGGTGGCGCACGTCAATAACCACGTCGCTTACCGCTGGTGTTTTTACCAACTCCACATCTTCGGGTGTTGTGGTTGTATCCAGCAAATCACTGACCAGCGTCTCTTCACGGGCTTCAATAGCCTGCACCAGAACCTGCGGATCCATTTCGGCCTCATCGGCTTCCACCCGGTACAAACGGGCCCGGGTGGTCGGCTTCTGGGAGATAACACCACAATACTCAGGCATGTTGCGCGCGTATGTCTCGGTGCCAATTTCCCGTGCAAGCTTGATGATGGCTTCCTTATCCATCGCGATCAAAGGGCGCAAAACCACTTCGTCGCTGGCCCGGTCAACAACGTTCAGGTTGGTCAATGTCTGGCTCGACACCTGGGCCACCGCATCGCCCGTCACCAGGCCAGCGGCGTTATTGCTTCGCGCAAGCTCGCTCGCCGCCTTCAACATTTGCCGCTTGAGCACTACGCCCCAATGCCGGTGACTAACCGACTTCATGATTTCTTCCACCACGCCATCAAAAGGCACGGAGATAAACTTGGCGCCGTGGGACGCTCCGTAACGGCTCCACACGTAGTGAACCACTTGGCGTACACCCACTTCGTGAGCGACACCACCAAGATTGAAAAACAAAAAGTGGCTACGCATGCCCCGGCGCAGCATCAGATAGGCCGCTACCGACGAATCGTAACCGCCCGAGATCAGCGTCAATACATTCTCGACACTGCCCAGCGGGTAGCCACCCAAGCCGCGATGTTTGCGATTGGCAATGTGGAACTGGTCGTCCCGCACCTCGATACGCACCTCTACTTCAGGTGAGCGCAAATCAACGCTGGCACCCGATGCGGACAGGTAGAGTTCGCTGCCCACAAAACGCTGGAGGTCCACTGAGCGGAAGTCATGCTTTCCGTGCCGCCGGGACCGAACAGCAAAGGTTTTCCCGTCGAGGCGGCCAGCGAACGCTGCCACGGCTTTTTCGGCAATATCCTCAAGGCTGACAAGCGGGAAGGCGGCGATTTCCTGAATAGTGGAAATACCGGGGATACGCATCAGTTCATCCACCACCGCGCCCGCCAGACCGCGGCCTTCGGGCACATCAACATCTACTCGGTCCCAGCTGCCTTCTACGACAATATCCTCGTCAAGCCGGGTCAGAATTCTACGGATGTTCTGGCGCAGCTGACGCATCTGGCGACGACGAACAGGCTTGCTCTTGATAGCAACCTCAGAGGCAGGACGAATAAGCAGTTTCATAAATGGGCGTTTTGTCGAATGGTGTATGATCAGGAGAGCGCATAGTGTAACGCTTCGGCGTTATGCCTCAAAATCGGGTATTACCGCAACACTCAGGAGCTTTTCCGTTCATGACCGCACCCACCATCAATGCCCTCGTATCCCCTGAGGGCAGCTTGGAAATACTGTCCAATCACGAGGTCAATCTACTTAAAGATAAAAGCGAGGGCGGCTTGTATCAGCTGTTCAGGCAATGCGCTCTGGCTGTGCTGAATACCGGTGCTGTGACCGATGACTGCCAGGACCTGATGCAGACCTACGCGGATTTCGATATACGCCTGATACCCCAGCCCCGAGGGTTAAAGCTTGAGCTGATTAACGCGCCGGCCCATGCATTTGTGGATGATGAAATGCTCCTGGCGATTCGGGAGCACCTGTTCTCGGTTCTGCGGGATATCGTGTACACCCACTCCACGCCCAAGTTTGCAGGAATTCTGAAAGGCAACGGGCCTGAAGACCTGACCAACATGGTTTTCCATATACTGCGCAATGCCCGGGCTCTGAAGACAGGTCGGCAGCCCGATCTGGTCGTATGCTGGGGCGGGCACTCCATCAGCCATGAGGAATACCAGTACAGCAAGGAAGTTGGCCACCAGCTTGGCTTGCGAGAGCTGAGTATATGCACCGGATGCGGCCCCGGGGCCATGAAAGGCCCGATGAAAGGCGCAACAATAGGCCACGCAAAGCAGCGGGTTAAAAACGGTCGCTACATAGGCATTACTGAGCCCGGCATCATTGGTGCAGAAGCGCCTAATCCCATCGTTAATGAACTGATTATCATGCCGGATATTGAAAAACGTCTGGAAGCCTTTGTGCGCTGCGGGCACGGCGTTATTGTCTTCCCCGGGGGCGTCGGCACCGCTGAGGAAATTCTTTACCTGCTGGGCATCCTTCTGCATCCGGACAATGCTGACCTGCCCTTCCCGGTGGTTTTCACTGGCAGAAAAGAAAATGCTGAGTACTTCGAGATGATCGACAAATTCATCCGCACAGCGCTTGGGGATGAAGCCGCCAAAAAGTACGAAATTATTATCGATGACCCCGTGTTGGTGGCCCAGACCATGAAAAAGGGACTCAAAGACGTCGAAACCTTCCGCCGTGCGATGCAGGATGCGTATTATTTTAACTGGATGCTGAAAATCGACCCTGTATTCCAGATGCCCTTCGAGCCGGATCACGAAAACATGCTGGCCCTGGAGCTACACCGTGATCAGCCGGTCCATCTGATCGCTGCGAATCTGAGGAAGGCATTCAGTGGCATAGTGGCTGGTAACGTAAAGGATGGGGGTATCCGAAAGGTGCAGGAGAAGGGACCTTTTGAGATCACTGGGGATCCGTCCCTGATCAAGCCTCTTGAAGCTATGCTCGAACAGTTTGTTGCCAATAACCGCATGAAGCTACCGGGATCTTCGGCTTATCGCCCAAGCTACCGAATCATTAGTACAGCAGCCTGAGCTGCTGTACTAATGCAATAACGCTTACTTGCCGCCAGCTGGCAGACTTGCGTAGTAAGCTGCCAGGTTAGCAATATCCTCATCGCTGAGAGAAGCTGCCTGACCCTGCATGATTGCCGCCATGCCGCCGTTACGTTCTTTGCTTCTGTACGCCTTCAGTGCAGAAACCAGATACTGCTCATGCTGGCCCGCGAGGTTGGCGTACATCGGAATCTGTGCAATACCGTTCTGGCCGTGGCAGGCAGCACACACTGCAGACTTCGCCTTGCCTGCCTCTACATTACCAGCCGCAGAAGCTACAGCAGGAACGGCGGCGCTCAGTGCGAAAAGACCTGCAACAGCATAGTGTTTAAGTTTCATTATGATTAACCTCTCATCATCGTTTTAAGTGTCGCGTATAGGTATTCTAAACCTAATAGAGAACTGGCGAGAAGTTATAGCACAGACGTAACATGTCGCAAATGCCATAGATCAATGCGATTCCTTCAAGACTCGCCATCTTTGACTTTTATCCAGTTACAGACGCTATGCAAACAAAAAACCGCACCAGAAAGCGTTTTATCACCCGGAGACTCCACTAATGTCTGTAGAGGTTCAAGAACTTCCTTGTCGTGAGGGCCTCATCGGCTCACTGACCCTGAACTCCCCTACAACGCTAAGTGCTTTATCCAGTGTGATGATCGCCCAATTAAGGGATTGCCTTGCGCGCTGGGCTGACGACGAACGCATCTGTGTTGTTTTGATACGCGGCTCAGACAAAACCGGATTCTGCTCGGGCAGCGACCTGCGCGGGCTTTATCAATCAGTAACGGGCTCAACAAACAAAGAAGGCGCCTTCAGCATCCTGAGGCTCGAATACGAACTGATCTATGCTCTGCGCAGATTCCCCAAGCCCGTCGTTGCTATCGGGCATGGCCCCATCATGGGCAGTGGACTTGGTCTGTTTTCCGCCTGCCGGTACCGATTACTTACACCAGAGGCTTCGCTCGCCACGCCGGCCGTATCCATTGGACTGTTTCCGGGTGTGGGTGCCAGCTGGTTCCTCAATCGCCTGCCCGGCCGCCTCGGGTTATTTATGGGCCTGACCGGTGCTCACCTGAATGTGAGCGACGCCCTGCGCGTTGGGCTGGCAGACATGGCATTACCAGACTCCAACCATCAAGGACTGCTCTCAAGCTTGCAGGCGGAGCGCTGGAGCGGTAACAGAGCAGCCGATGACAACCGTTTGTTTCGCTTGTTGAGCCGGGCTGAAACTCCGGACTACCCGGCGCTCCCCGCCAGCCACCTGGAGCTGCACGAACGTGATATTGCGAGGCTGTGCGCCGGTTCCAGCCTGCCCGAGATCGTTGATCAACTGCTGGCTGCCCCTATCAATTCTGAGTGGTGGCAAGCCAACGTCAGGACTCTCGAAGGCGGATGCCCGGTATCGGCCTGGCTGGTCTGGAACCAGCTTCAAAAAGCCCAGCAGATGTCATTGAAAGATGTATTCCGCATGGAGCTGGCCATGGCCTGGGAATGTGTACGCAGGCCCGATCTGGCAGAAGGTATTCGAGCAAAACTGATTGACCGGAACCAAAGCCCCCAATGGTCATTCGCCGACATTCGCGATGTACCCGATGCGGTAATTGATACTCACTTCCCGCCGGTATGGGACGATCAGACCGATCCCATGCAGCTTGAATAATATGAGTTAAATCTGAAGGCTTTATAAATTAGCGCCGGCCTGTACCAGCAGCATTTCCAGATCCTGATGGTTATTTGCGCGAGCCACGTCGAGCGCTGTTTCACCATTCTCTGCCCGGAAGTTTACATCTGCTCCTGCAGCAAGCAGCATTTCTGCAGTGAGCAGGTCTCCAGTGGCAACCACTTTCATCAGCAGTGACTCCCCATCCTGGCTGACATTCACATTCGCCCCAGCGGTCAGAAGTATTTTCACGACCGAGAGCTGCCCCGTCTCCGCAGCGCGCATAACCGGTGTATAGCCCTTCAGGTCCGTCGCGTTTACCTTGGCACCAGCAGACAGCAGCAAACGTGTCAGCCGGCGATCACCTTGCTCTGCAGCAACCATTAACGGCGTAACCTGATCGCTTTCGGCAAGATCGGAATTTGCACCCTGGCTTAACAAGTACCACACGACACGATCCGCCTTTGCTTGCACTGCCGCCATTAGCGGTGTGCCGTTTCCTGTCAGGGTATTCAGCGGCGCACCGGATTCCTTCAGCTTTTTGACTGCATCAAAGTCTGCTTTCGCTGCTGCTCGATAGAGATCTGATCCCAACGCGATTTCTGCCTGTTGATCCAGATTGGCAGGAGCCTCTCTTGAAGCACATCCGGTCACAGCAACGAGGCCTGACGCCAGTAAAAAAACAGATAGCAGGAGCGATTGGTGGGAGAAGCCGATTCCCTTGGCCATAACGAGCAGTCTCTATCAGGTAAGTGTGGCCTATTCTGAGCAGGTGGCCCTGATAATTAAATCGAGCGGGTCACAACTCTGGCCCCTTCTGCAGAAGTTCACGGGTAACCTGGCGTAAACGATCCTCGCCATCCCGCTGCCCTGCACATAGCCCTTCACGTTGAAGATCAGCCCAACTCAATCCTTGAAGTACAGCCTGACACCACAGAGTCGCCTCAGCATGCTCCAGAAGCCAAACTGCAACGCCGGAAACCATGCTTAGCTCCCGCAAAACCGGAAGCATCAGCTGAAAGCCCCTGTACCCTGCCGAGAAATTCTGCAGGTCCCGGATGTCTGCAGCATCCGGCCTGCGCCCTGATGGCAGGCCAGCGGTTATCTCAAGCAGCAATTCCGGCTCCAGATCTTTCCAGTTCAGTGGCACCAGCGTCAGCCAGTGTCGCGCCAGCCGGTCTCGCACCTGCGGAACCAAAGTGGCTGCTCCTGCGCTGTGAGCCCGAACCATCTGTACCGGATACTCCCCGCTGGTAGCCTCCTGCTGCAGCCCAGCGCGCGCAAATTCCAGTCCGCAGGATGCCCAAAAGGCGTAAAGGTCGGAATTGCCGCCGAAACTGGTGCCCGTAAAATCCAGGCCTTCGAGCTCTGCACTCTTGGCCGCCTCATCAACCAGCCGGCTCCCAAGACCAAAGCGCCGGGCAGGAGCCGATACCGCAATGCGGATAATTCGCAAACCTCGCTGGCTGGCCGCTTCCGGGAACCCACTATGACTGGCCAGAGACTGGGGCAGAAGATGCCCTCGCACCCGGCGCCTGCCGCTGGCAACCAACTCTGCCAAATCATTACTCAGCCCGCCCTCCACAGCGCCCCATAGCACGCCCAGAGTCTGTCCATTCACAGTGGCTCGCCAGCTTCTGGCGGCAGGATCATCCAGCCACTGCCGGAGATCTGCAGGCGTTGTGCGGTAATGGGCGTCTACCAGCAAGCCAAATGCCTCCGCCAGCTCTGCCTCGGAAGCCCGGGCTGGCTGCCAGGGCTCAATCATGACTTGGTTCGCCGCTGTATCTGCCAGCTCAACTGGCTGGTGCTCGGCACCCAACAGGAAAAGATCAGATATGAGGGTTTCCAGCGGGTCTCCGTCTGCCCAGCGTACTGGTTCAGACAGCGTTTGCGACTGCCACTGGGGCGTTTTCTCATCGAGTATCTGGCGAAAGCGGATAGCAAACCCACGCCCGGCACCCTCATAGCCATGCACAGTGGATGCAAAAGCTACCCGCGGCCAACCCAAAAGAGCACGCCTTAACAAAGGCACAGGGATAGCGGCAGCCTCATCCACCATCACCACCTCAGCCTCCGGCTTTTCCCGCAACAAATCCCGGATCGGCAAAAAGCGCAGTCGAGCGCCTGTCACGGTTTCAATCAGATCCTTGCCTGCCTCCAGTACATCTGCGCCCAGGGTTTCCCGGGCATGCTTGAACAGGCTGTTTACATTATCTCTAGAAGGGGCGGTTACCAGAATGTTCCGGCGACCCTGTTGCAGCAGTTGTGCCGCAGCCATTCCCAAAGCCGCAGATTTTCCTCGGCCCCGATCGGCTGTAACCACCATTGGCCGACGCCTGCGCCCAAGCCCGAAAGCCACCAGCTTACGGATCAGCTCTTGCTGATCCGGTGTTGTGGTTACAGTAAACTCAGACGTTACTCTGGGCAGCTCCGGCAGAACCAACACCTGAGGCGAACCGAGCTGCACCCGGATCACCGACGAATCTTTCGCCAGAATGCCCGCCATTCGCTTCGCAAAAGGATGCGACTGATCGTGATCCAGACCCGTTCGGGAATAATCCGGATCAGCAAAATGCCCCCACTCCTCCAGCGAAGGCATCAACCAGAACAACAAACCACCCGCCTTCAGCGTGCCCGAAAGCGCTGCAAACCCATCCGGCGGATTGCCCCGCCAGCCATCCCACACAATGACCGACGTTTCCCGACCCAGCCACTGGCGTACTTTGGCAGACTGAATGCTGGTCAGGCGGTCGTCCGGGACATCACCAGCCTCTCCAACCCAAAGCCCCCCTTCCAGCTCCAAAGCAGGCAACAATGCCTGCAACCACCGCATGGCAAGATCGCGGGCGCCTTCCACCAACACCAGCCGCCGCTGCCCTGCAGCCGCAAGTTCGGCTTGAAGAGAACGCCATGCGTCCAGGTCTGGCGAAAAGGTTTTCGTTTCCGGACTCATTAACTGAGGTCTATTCCATGAGACTTCAGATCACCAAGATCACAGTGCGCTAACGCCGCCTGATGCGTTGCACGCAACCGCACCCGAGGGGCCTTGCCCGCCTCAAAAGCTTCATGCCAGCGAGCCGCACACAGGCACCAGCCGTCTCCGGCTTTCAAGCCGGGGAACCCGAACGCAGGAACCGGCGTACTCAAATCGTTCCCGCGAGCCTTGGAGAACTCCAGAAACTCGGCGGTCATCACAACACATACAGTATGCGATCCGTGATCATCCGGTCCTGTATTGCAGCAGCCATCCCGGTAAAAGCCGGTTTCCGGATCTGTACTACAGGTTTCGAGCTTTTCCCCGAGTACGTTTATCGATTTTTCAGTTTCCATGTTTACTCTCTCCGGCTTTGGGAGTTAGCAGCGAGGCAGAACCTTCTCCAAAATACGCTGTGAATACATCCATGTACGCTCGGCTCCGCCATCCATGGCTCCGCACGATTTTGGAGAAGGTTCTGCCTCGCTGCCCTCCAACTAATGAGGTGGATTCGCTTAGTTAATCAGCCATGTTAACGGCACAGGTACCCGCGCTACCAGTTGGCCAGTACAATAGCACCTATGCCAACAAAGACCCTTGAATCCCCCGCCCTTGATCTGCCTGATTTTCTCACCGACGAACAACGGGCGATAATTACCGCCGGCTACGAGCACTCGGTGATCACCGCAGTGGCAGGCAGCGGTAAAACATCCACGCTTGCCTGGCGCATTCGCTACTTGCTGCAGCAAGGGCACGACCCTGCGCGCATGTTGGTGTTGATGTTTAACCGCAGCGCTCGGGTGGATTTTGAGCGCAAGCTTCAAGAGGTGTGCCACCAGAGTGGGTTAGCGCTGCCGGAGATACGCACCTATCACGCCATGGGGCTGCGACTGTATAAGCGGTTTGTTCAGGACGGTTACCTGCCGGGATTCTCTGAAAAAATACTTACCGAGCAGGAAATCAGCTTTCAGGCCTGGCTGTTAATACGGAGGCTGGCACCAGAAGATCTGGCGGATGAGATAAGGCGCAACAAGAAAGATTTTGTAGAGACAGCCACCGGGTTTATCGACATGGTGAAAACCACCCTGTCGCCCGCCGAAATAGTGTTTGAAGATCTGGGCTACTCAGAAAAACACCGATACCTGATTGATCTGTTTCACAGCTTCGAGCAGTGGCGCAAAGGACAAAGCCGGATCAGCTTTTCCGATATGCTGTACGAACCAGTAATGGCCATACACCAGAACCCACCGCTACAACGGCTGGTGGGCAACAAGATGGATCTGATTCTGGTGGACGAGTATCAGGACACCAATGAGATTCAGCATCTGCTACTGCGCTATGTGGCGGGCGATCGGGCCCGGGTAACGGTGGTAGGAGATCCCGACCAGACCATTTACGAATTCAGGGGTGCCAAACCGGAGTTTATCCTCAAACGCTTCAGCGACGAGTTTGAAAGCCCGCTGGAACAAACCCTCAGCTATACCTTTCGTTATGGCCATCGCGTGGCTCTGCTGGCCAACCATCTGATTTGCCACAACACTGGTCGCAAGGATGTGCTGTGCCATTCCCACCCTTCCACGCCAGCCACGGAGATTGCCCTACATCGGGTGGAGAATGACGCGGATGCTGTGCTGCAAATCCTTGGCGAAGAAGCAGAGAACGCACTGGCAGATACCGCCATTCTGTTCCGGGTCTGGAGCCAGAGCGTACCCATTGAGCTCAAGTTGCTGGCACAGCAGATCCCCTATCGGATCGATGCGGGCAAAGGGGCGCTGTTCAGCCGGGAAGTTCAGGCCATCACTGCTCTATTGAAAGTGGTTTCCGGCGCGCTGGAAAAACTGCCCGAAGAAGACCGGTTGGAACTGGCCCGCCAGCTTCTGCGCTTCCCTCATGTTGGCCTTAAAGAGCCGGAGTTGGAGCAGTTGGCCCGTTTTCTCGCGGGGTTCGCCGGTGGCTGGCACGAGCGCTTGCTGGCACTGGATTTTGGTGCTCTGGCGCCCATGGCGGCGCGCAAACTGCGCAAGCTGGGTGAGGTTCTGGAACAATTGCGCGGTTATTCAGGCCCGGCAGCAGGGTTGATTACCGTCTACGCAGAGCACACCGAGTTGTATGAAGGTGTTCGCAGCCTGGCGCTGACCTATGACAGCGCGGAGGAACGCATTGATACCATTCACGGCTTCCGTGAATACCTGAAAGGCCTGGGTGCCGACGCACAAGGGGCGCTTGCCCACCTCAAAGCCCTGCGCCAACAGGCCAATGAAAAGCAGGGCGGTGCGGGGGTTTTGCTGTCCACCATACATCGCACCAAAGGCCTGGAATGGCAGAGGGTAATCATACCCGGCCTGCAGGAGAAGTATCTCCCACACAGCCCGCGCCCACAGGACGATGCCCGGGCCATTCTCGAAAGCGAGCGGCGGCTGCTGTACGTTGCCATGACCCGCACCCGGCAATCATTGCATCTGATCACCCGGCCAGTGAGCAAGCAGGCCCATCTGGATGGCGATCAGGGGCCCAGTCGGTTTGTGGAAGAATTCTGTTTTGATCTGGCGACGGAGTTCGGGTGTTGGCTGGATGAACGGACGCCAGATTCCGATCATTCACTGACACTGACAGCCCCCCTCACGCCAGTGAGCTCACGCTATGCACTACAGGAAGGCGTAACCCTGGAAGGCGGCGTTCATACAAATACAAACCGCACCTCTCCCCTATGGCATCAATCACGCCTCAGTCATTCCATTTTCGGAACAGGTACTGTTGTTGCTGAAGACGAGGGTTCTTTTGAGGTGCATTTTAATGGCGGTGAAAAAATGAACTTCAGTAAAAAAAGCGCGCACCTCTATTTCAGCGTTCCATCCGCGTAACATGTTACCTGTCGGAGCTCGCCGAGCCGGACACACGTACATTTCCTAATGTAAGCTTAATTATCAATTCTTTGTTATTTGTACCTCTTTAGCTTAAATTGTCTAGATAAGTGAGCATGCTGATTACTCAGCATGTTTAATAGTAACCGAACAGGAGGTTCTGCATGAACATCATGCGCCCGATCGCGCTGGCCGCCATTGCCAGTACTTTTGCTGCCCCAGCCCTGGCTGAGCGCACGGAAACGATTTATATCAACCCTTTCGCCGCCTACCAGCTCTTTGACGATAGCCGTGACTTGAGCGAAACCGGTACCTTTGGTGTGGGACTGGAATACCGCTTCAGACCAAATTGGGCGGTCGAAGCCATTTATTCGCGCGCAGATGCAGACCGAAAATACGTAGACGGCTCTTCTGATTTTGAAGAGATTCGCATTGACGGCATCTACTACTTCGCACCTCAAGACAAAGCGTGGAACCCATACGTCTCTGTTGGCGCCGGGCATGCCGAGTTTGGCAAGGGCGATACCATCAGCTATAGCACAACGGGCACTGACCATGATGAAACCCGCGTAAACGTGGGTACTGGTTTCCGTTATAACGTATCAGATTCAGTATCTATTCGTGGCGACCTGCGTGAGTTCCACGGCATCGATGACAGCACCTTTGATACCCAGGTGTCTCTCGGTATCAGCTTTGCGTTCAATCGCACTGTTGCTGGAACGCCAGCGCCTGCACCTCAGCGCGTGGCTGATTCAGACGGCGACGGCGTACCCGATTCCCGTGATCAGTGCCCCAACACCCCAGCTGGCGCAACCGTTGACAGCACTGGCTGTGAGCCAGACGCAGATGGCGATGGCGTAGCCGATGCTCGTGATGCCTGCCCTAACACTCCGGCAGGTGCCCAGGTAGACAGCCGTGGTTGTGAACTGGATAGCGATAACGACGGTGTAGTTGATAGCCAGGACCTCTGCCCGAACACTCCTGCCGGCGCCACAGTAGACGCAACCGGTTGTGAAGGCGTAACCGAAACCATCGAGACCTTTACCATTGAGGTTCAGTTCCCGACCAACAGCTCTGTAATCGGTAATAGCTACGATGCGGAAATTCGCCGTGTTGCAGACTTCCTGAATGAGAACCCCGAGACCATCGTGGAAATTGCTGGCCACTCCGATAACACCGGTAAGGCAAGCTACAACCTGTTCCTGTCACAGCGTCGTGCTGAAGCCGTTGCAGGCCGCCTGACTGGTCCTCTGGGAGTAGATCCCGCCCGCGTGAGCGCCAAAGGCTATGGCATTGAAGAGCCCGTTGCCACTAACGCCACCGCCGCTGGCCGTGCTGAAAACCGTCGGGTTGAAGCGCGTATTCAGGTTCGTCGTTAATTCGGCAATAGTCTGAACACAGGCAAATGAAGTCAGCAAAGGCGCCCTCGGGCGCCTTTCTTTTTGACCGCATCCAGCAACAAATTTCTCGGTGTCAGCGATCGATCACAAAAACGACCGAGCCGCACACAGTAGTCCTGCTCCTCCAGATAAACCGCGTAATCCAGCACCAACCATAATTCCAAAGGCCGGCGAAAAAGATGTCGGATAAGCTCATAGCGGCGAACTTCCCGGTGGCGGTGCACGCCATAGGCAAGCCAGAACTCGAAATCCGTGTTTGCCGGTAAACAAAGCTGCTTTTTACTGGCGACCCAATGGCAAAACTCAGGGAAGCCTTTTTGAATGAGACCTGGTGGATACGAAGGCACGGGAAGGTATTGATCCACGCCCCGCAGGTCTCTCTGAAGACCGTCAAAGCCCAGGCGCCACTGACTTAACGTTCTTGTTTGCTGTCTGACTCCGGCCGGAGCTGTTACCGTTTCCCTTACTGCCAGGCGCAGGTCGCTGCGGTCCAGTACAAGCTTCGGCTCATGGGTAGCCGCACTTTCTGAAAGAACCGTATAAATGCCCTCAACGGTTTTGTGATAGCAACACGGTGACACACTTAGTCGTGGTAGCTCAGCAACAACGCCCCGCTTCAGCAATTGCCGGTGCAAGTCTCCACAGGCATGGAGTGCGACCCCGTGAACGTTCTCGGGAACGGGCAAATCCTTCGCCATCACATCCTGGCAGTCTATTTGAACTGCATCCGCGAAACGCGCGGCAAGCCGATTGCCCTCGGCGACCAGTTCCGGATTCCATTCATAGCCTGCCACGTCGTTTTGGCTCTGCGCAGCCAGGGTTCGAGCCAGGTGCCCCTTGCCACAGCACCAATCCAGAATCGGTTGCTGCAGAGGCTTCAGCGCGGCAGCAAATGCACCCGCCTGCTCGCGCTTACGCCCGGGCATATCGGTTGCCCTGACTTCCGGCAGCGTTGCTGCCAAAACATCTGAATACTCCGGTGCCAAGTCTGGATAATCCGTCAGAGGGGCATACAGAGCCAGATCAGGCACATATCGGGAAGCGATGTCTGCCAGCTTTTGAGGCTCATCGTCCAGCTCAGCGCATTCGTCACCGGTGAGCCCTGCAATCATCTGCGCGAGCCCGGGATGGCTTTCAACCCAGGCTGGTCGCAGCTCCGTAAACGGAGCTGGCTGCCAGATGGAACGATGTTTTATCAACCAATCATTGAGGGTTTGCCACCGAGAAAAGAAGCTCTCGGTGGGCGCGCGAGCAGTCACTCCTGATAGCGTCCCGGGCGGAATGCATCCAGGCAAACAGCTGGTTCTTCGCCGTCAATTACCTGTGCAATCACATCCGCACTGGCCGCCGCCAACGTCCACCCAAAGGTACCGTGCCCGGTGTTCAGGTAAAGATTACGGCGCGGACCGCGACCGATAATCGCAGGGCCATCGGGAGTCATAGGTCGAAACCCTGTCCAGGTTTCTGCCAGATCCAGATCTGCACAGCCCGGATAACGGGATTCAACCGATTTTCGAATGGTCGCTATTCGCGCTTCCGGGATATCCCGATTGAAGCCAGCCAGTTCAACAAAGCCGGTTGCACGCAATCGATCCCCCAAGCGCGTAGACACAACTTTGTAGTTGTCATCATGAATGGTGGTAGCAGGCGCTTTGCCCGGGTCTTTCAAGGGCACCGTAATGCTGTAACCCTTGATTGGGTATATAGGCAGCTTCAGGCCCAGAGGCCGAACCAACTCCGGGGACCAACAGCCCGCGCTGACCACAAAGGCATCGGCGGCCAAAGCCTCTGTCTGCCCACGCTCGTTACGCAGAACCACCATTTCAACATTTTGGCTGCTGGCAGTTAGCTGCTCCACCTGAACGTTGTAACGAAATTTAACACCTTTATCTTCACAGGCTTTGGCAAGCGCCCTGGTGAACAGGTGGCAATCGCCGGTGCCATCCGTATCGTAACTGAGCGCGCCATATAGTGGCCCGGTTCTCGCCATTCCGGGCTCTGCCTCGTAGACCTGCTCCGGCGTCAGCAGTCGGGACGCTACGCCCATTTCTTTCAGTATTCGATGTGTGCCACGATGTACTTCCAGCTCTTCCGGGGTACTGGCCAGGTGCAGCAAACCCTTGTGAGCGCCATCAAACTTCAGGTTCAGCTCGTTTTCCAACTTCAGAAACCGCTCGCGGGAGTGACTTCCGAGGCGCAACATAGCGCGCTTGTTAAAACCAAAAAGGCCAGGCGACCACGCATAGCGCAGCGTTGAAAACATAAACTGTATGGCCGCAAGAGAAGGCGGCATTCGGAGCTTGAGAGGGCGATCCTGCTGCACAAGCCAGGGCAATGCCTTGAAAACCATGCTCGGGTCTGCCCAAGGATACACAACACCATAAGAGCGCTGGGCCGCATTGCCCTTACTGGTTTCATCCCCAGCCGCGCCATGGCGTTCAAGCACCGTCACCTGATGCCCACGACGGCTCAGTTCCCAGGCTGTGGTTACACCCACAACGCCACCACCAATAACAACAACGTGCATCTACACCTCCACCTGAATCAATCCCGAGCAACAACAACCATCAAGGAAAGCCCCTACGAGACAATGTAGGCCTATGTATGGGCAACTGATAAACTTGAGAGCTTCGAACACCAGAATAGCAGTTGAACCGACTGCCTGTATTGGAGCCTAGCATCAGCCCATGAGTAAGAAACGTCGCGAGATTCCCGTATTCGACCATCCGATTATTGAAACCCACTGTCATCTGGATTACCTCAAGGATCGTCCCCTGGAGGAAATTCTGGAAGAAACCCGGCGGGTGAACATCGAGAAGGTGATTACCATTGCTGTGGCACCGGGCAACCTGGCAACTGTACGCGAGCTCAGTACCCGGGCTCCGTGGCTTTATGGCACTCAAGGCATCCACCCCCATGAGGCGGAAAGCTACAACGATGCCGTAGAGAAAGAAATCCGCACCCACGCCCAGGACGACAAGATCGTTGCGGTTGGCGAGATTGGGCTGGACTACTTCTATGACAACGCAGATCGCGCTGTTCAGCGGGACGTGTTCCGGCGACAACTCCAGATTGCCTGCGACAGTGACCGTCCGGTGGTTATCCATAGCCGGGATGCAGATGAGGATACAATCGCTATACTCAAAGAGTTCGAACAAGCTCTCAAGCGACGCGGTGTGATTCACAGCTTCACCTCCGGTCCGGGTCTTGCACAGTACGCACTGGATCAGGGCTGGAACCTGGGCTTTAATGGTATCACCACCTTCAACAAGGCAGAGAACGTGCGGGATATTGTTCGTATGACTCCCATCAGCCAGATACTTCTGGAAACCGACGCGCCATTTCTCACACCAGTGCCCTATCGCGGCCGCGAGAATGCGCCTTTCTACCTTCCTTTCATCGCTGAACGAATTGCCGAAGTGAAAGAACTACCTCTGGAAGAAGTCATTGTCCAGACTTACCAAAACAGTCTGAAAACGTTCTTCTCTGCCCCATGATCAAGCGCATCCCCGTCTCCGCGTTGAAGGTCGGTATGTACATTACTGACCTCAACAACGATTGGATTCCTCATAACTCCCAGCGCCGGCGGGGTGTTATCAAGCGCGATGAAACTATCGAAAAAATCCGCAAGATGGGCGTACAGTTTGTCTATATCGACGTGGAAAAGGGTAAAGATAGCCAGGACTCGGAAACTGCGGCAGAAGTAGACTCGCGCAATGAAGCAGAACTGCAAAATGCAGGTGAATTAAAACCCGGCATTAAACCTCGCGTGCCTCTTTCTGAAGAAATGGTAAATGCTCTGGGCATTCATACGGAAGCTCAAGATCTGGTGAACAGTTTCATGCATAGCGCAAAGCTGGGCACGCCTGTTGATGTGGCACCTATCCACAAGCTTGCAGACGAACTGCAAAGCTCAGTGACACGGAATGCCAACGCACTGAGTTGTCTGGGACGTATTCGCGAAAAAGACAACTACTTACTTGAGCACTCGGTAAATCTGAGCGTGCTCATGACCGTATTCGGACAATACCGAAAACTCTCAGCTGATGTGATGCACCAGATAGTTATGGGCGCCCTGCTCCACGACCTGGGCAAAATTCTCACCCCCGATGAGGTTCTGCACAAACCCGGCCGGCTTTCACCGCAAGAGTATGAAGTCATGAAACTTCATGCCCGACATTCCCGTGACATACTGGCTGCAACGGAGGGTATTGGTGAGCTCACCGTGATAACAGCAGCACAGCACCATGAGCGCATGGACGGTTCCGGATATCCGGAGGGCCTGAAGGGTGACGAGATCTCGGTGTATGGACGCATGGTTGCCATTGCGGACGTGTATGACGCCATTACCGCCGACCGGGTGTACCACAAAGGCATGACACCCTCGCAGGGCCTGAAGAAGCTGCTGGAGTGGAGCGGCGATCATCTTGACCCCACTCTGGTAAGACAATTCATACGCTGCCTGGGCTTGTACCCGGTAGGTTCACTTGTGCTGCTGGATAGCGGACGGCTTGGCGTGGTGGTCGAGATTAATGAAGAAGATCAGCGCCTACCCGTGGTCAGGGTGATGTACCACACCAAGTTCCGGATGCCGATTACGGTTACAACTATTGATCTGTCGAAAGCCGGTAACCAGGATCGGATACTACGCGCCGTTGACCCTGAGCAATACAAAATCGACGTACGCCCCTTCCTCAGCTGAGCGATAGCCATTTCTTTCGGCTAACCAAAAGACAGAAAAACACCCATAAGAACCGGCGACAGAAACGACAGCAAAAAGCCCGACGCAATAGCAACGGGTACACAACTCAACCCACCATTACTGCGGATAACAGGCAAGGTGAAATCCATGGACGTGGCCCCGCCGTAGCCAATGGCCATAGCCGGCCGGCTGCCAATCACCAAAGGTATGATCGCCAAGGCGATAATTTCCCGCAGCACATCGTTCATAAATGCCACACCGCCCCAAGCGGGACCCAGGGCATCACCAATCACAATGCCAGAGAGAGAATACCAGCCAAACCCCGAGGCCAGAGCAAGCACATCGTGCCATGGCAGCCCCAATACGGGTATCAGCAAGACACCTGCCAGCAGAGAGCTAACCACAAGCATCAAGGCAATCCCCAATCCCTGTGTGTTCATCAGGAGCTTTCGCAGCGAGAGCCCTGCATTACGCAGCTGAAGGCCAATCAAAAACAACAGGAGCATCAATGACCAGGTAGCCAGCTGCTCTGCTTGCGGCAGCGGTGGCAAAAGGAAATAACCCGCCAATAACCCAGCCAGAACAGCCATCAATGGCTTGAGTGCGGCCATAAACAGCCTCACGTAACCCGTACTACCAGCTGGCTTCTCTCGATGCTCTGGCACCATAGGCCGCCAGCGGTGGAACAGCCACAACCCGGCCATATTAGCTGCAAACAAAACAACCACCAAAATTGCCATCTGGCTGGCCATTGTGCCTAGCTGGCTCGTCAGGCCTTCCATCTGGCCCAACCCCAACCCCAGCAGAGCCAGAATGAAATACACCAGAGCTTCCACCGTGTAATGAATAACGGTCATCAGGCGCCGGTTTTCAAGGGACAGGGCAAAACCAAAAAACAACGGAGCAAGAATCAGCAGGGCACCGGTGAGCATCAATGCACCGAAGCGTCAGAAGGCTCAGAGCGGTCCTGAACCAGTACCCAGGGCGCCACAACCACAGCCCAGAGCTCTGTATTGCGGTCGTACCAGGTACGAGCCAGATCAGGAGATACATCCCCCACGTCGCCATTTGCCAGCCATTGCTCGAACAAGGCGCGGTTATCTGCGGTGAGTTCACAGGCAACATCCAACAGGTCCAACGCTTGGCCGACACGCACAATCTGCCCTCGGGCGTAGTAGGTTTGCAACTCGTGCCAACGTATGCGGGAGGTTTCCAGATTGAGCTTGGCTTTGGTTTCATCGTTATTTTGGGAAGACGACATAACAACCTTTTGCAGTAGCGACTGTATTAACCAGCAAGAACTTAACCGGCAAGAGCTTAACCGATTGCACAGGCCTCGTTCCAGATATCCCTTATCTGGTCCGCCAGCGTAAGTGGGTCGAATGGTTTGGGAATGACTCCGGCAGCACCCAATTCCAGGTAGCTTTGCACCTCGTCACTCTGAACCTTGGCAGTCATGAAAACCGCCGGCGTTCTGGCGTAATCCGGAAGACTACGGATGGCTTTCAAGGTTGCCGGGCCATCCATCCCCGGCATCATTACATCAAGAACAATTAACTGGGGCCGGCACTCCTCGATCTGTTCCAGCGCCTGCTGCCCGGATTCGCACGCCGTGAGCTCAAACCCGCCAATTGCCTCCAGAGCAAGCTCCGCAACGGTTCGGATATCCGGCTCATCCTCTACCATCAGAATTCGTTTCAGATTTTCAGGTGGCATCGCGGCGATCCTCCTTGTGCTCAATCCCCAGCCGTCTCAACAAAGTAATGCACTCGGGATCGTCTGCCTGGCCGGCCGCCAGCAGAGCCGCTGCTCGCATCACCAACTTCGACTGGCTGACATTGCCCCTGCTAACGAAATAGACAGCGCCAATCAACCCCCTGAGGTCGAGTGGCAACCGCCACTGGACTTTGATTCGATTGCCCAGCTTCTCTGCCCAATATGCAATGGCAGAGTCAATTTGCTCAGCCTCTGGTTGCTCACCGCTCTCGTCGCATTGGTTTTGCAGAATCTTCAAAGCCGCCAACTCCCCTGCTCGACTCAGCAGGCCGGCGGTGTAATAAGGTGCCGGCGCATCGCCTATTCTCCGGGCCAGTCCACTGGCTACCTCCGCAACCCTCAAGGCCTGCTCCTGTTCCTGCTGCGCCCTTTCAGCCAAACGCTTACAAGAAAGCTTACCTGCAATATCCAGAGATAATGCCATTGCCTGATTCAATGCCATGGCAATACCAATCGTACTGATCGCCTCTCTGAGGGTTTTTACAGATGTGCCGGAACGGCGAAAAGAAGCGCTGTTCGCCACATCCAACATCTTTGCACTCAGAGCGGGATCGGTCTTCCAATGTTCGGCAAGGGTAACGGCATCCAGTTCATCACGTTTTTCAACAAGTTCCAGCAAGGCGGCAGTGTCTATCTCGCCCGGCAACTGGATTGCAGAGTTGCAGGCTGCCTCCATTTTTTCTTCCAGTGTGCTGAAGGTGCCATCCAGATCGATAGGTGCGGGCAGCAGCTCTAACAGCCTCTTGTGCAACATATCCACCTGAAACGGTTTGCTCACGTAGCCGCTAATGCCCAGATGGGCGGCCGCCAGAATAGAGTCACGATCTGCACGACCACTGATCATCAGCACTGGAACATCCCGGCTGGTTTGCCGCACTGTGCGAATCAATTCAAGCCCTGAGCCATCCGGGAGATTCCAGTCAGCAATAACCAGATCCGCCGGCTTTTTCTGCCAGTTGCTGATTGCCGACTGCACCTGTGTGAAAAGCCGGATAACGGCACCCGGGTATGCCCCGGCGACAACAGTTTCAAGAAGGTCGCCAACCAGCTCATCATCTTCGAGAATCAACACATACATCGCGACGTTCTCAGTTTGCAATTAAAAATAAAAATTGGTCTCAAGAATGCTCTGCAGTCGCGACAGTAACGCCATTGCGCCCTGCGCGCTTACGCTGGTAGAGGGCCCGGTCGGCGGCGTCTATAGCCTCCTCCCCCGTCTCATAGTCGTTCAATGCAGCAACTCCGGCACTGAAGGTCACTGCAAACTCCTCGCTGCCACCATTGAACACCAGCCGGGCGAAGTCCTGGTTCAGCGCTTCAAGCACCTCAACAGCTTTCTCCAGCGAACACTCGGGTAACACGACAACGAACTCTTCTCCACCATAACGGCCAATAATATCCGTGTTGCGCAACCGGTGGCGCAACAGGTTTGATAACGCCTTGATCACCATATCGCCGACACCATGCCCATATGAGTCGTTGACCTGCTTGAAGTGATCCAGATCCAGCATGGCGACAACCGAGCTATGCCCACTGCGTGTACAACGGGCATGCTCCCGATTAAGTTCTGTTTTCGCCAGAGCATGCTTCAACAGACCCGTAAGGCTGTCGAGCGAAACCAGCTTGTCGAGCTGCCGGGCGCGAAAGCAGCGAATTCTCGCTGTGCGTAGAAGAAACTCATCGGACACAGGTTTGGTAACAAAATCATCACCACCGCGAGCCAGAACATCCAGCTGCAAATCCCGGTTTGCCTCAGACGAAAAGAAAATAATCGGGAGGCTCAGCCACTCAGCCTGAAACCGAAGCATCCGGGCCAGAATGGGGCCATCGTATTGCCCCATTTGCACATCCATGAGCAGTATATCCGGGCGGAATTCCGCCAATTCCGACAGCAGGCGGGAGGGGTCATCAAACGCTCGTACTTGCATGCCGCCACTGGTCAGTACAACGCGATAGTGTTCAAGCAGTTCTCTATCGTCGTCAACAATCATTACCTTGCCACTCAGCGTTGCCACACCTTCTGCCAGAAGCTGCTCTACCTGGTCTGCAAGCGCAGGTATATCCAGAGCACCGTCAATACAGGCATCGACATTCAAACGCGCCAGCCTGTAGCGGGTGGCAAAGTCATGGGCCTCACTGAAGCAAATCACCGGGAGTTTGTGCAGCCTGGGTAGCCAGCTGGCCCCCTCGTCCTGCAACAAAGTGTCACGAATCATAACCAGATCGACATCATCCATGCTGTCGGTCCACTGTTCTGCGCTGCTCAGACTGCGAACCTCGTAGCCGTAGAGCGCCAAACCCTGGGATACCAGATGACCATGCTGTTGATCCGGGTCCAGAATCAACAAAACAAACTGATTGTCAGACTCCACGGGCGTCGGCTTGTGCCACCCGGTTGAAACCGGGTCAGCCACTCCCAGAAAACTGCGAAGCCCAATCAGATCCTTGTCAAAGCCACCTGCCAGCAATTCCTTTAACTGCAGTTGGATATGATGCTTCTCAATCCCTTCGGTAACCTGATCAGCCAAAGGCTTGATAGCCAGCTCAAGTGTCCTTGCCTGCTCACCCAGCTGTGTAAAACCCAAAGTGCCAGCAGATCCCGCAAGCCTGTGCAACAATTGATAGGCAGCAACCAGCTCATCAATGGTTTCCTGATGCTGGGAGGCGCTGAAGATACTGGCGACCAAACCTTCGATTTCACCTATCGTTTTATCCTGAAAACGATTACGAAGAGTCTCCAGTTTTTTCCGCACCTCTGACGAAGGGCTTTCAGGCATAAGGGCTCTTGTTAATTATCGCGTGCAAACGCTGTGAATTCGGTTTGAATTACGGTTCAATCAAAGCAAGTTTTAATGCAAATTGCCAGACAGGAGTTCGCTTTGAATCATTTATCTCTGGGCACCCGCCTGGCCATAATCGTTCTGTTTGGTTGCCTGGCTACCGTTGGCTCTGTTATTTACGCCGCATACAGCGCTTTGCTCGAAGATTTCTCAAATAACCTGACTGCGCAACAGGAGCAGGAAACAGCCCACATATCCAGCCTGGTAAGTCAGGATCTTGAATTCCGGACCAGAGTATTGTCTCAATCCGCAGACCTGCTGGGCAGTAGTGGAAAACTGTTACCCCCGGAGCAGATTGTGAATTTCCTGAAAGGTCAGCACAGCCTCGAGGATCTCTTCCCCCACAGCCTGACTGTTATGACCCCGGAAGCGGTACTGATTGCCGAGAACAAATACGTGCCCGGCAGATTGGGTACCCACTACGCTGACCGCCCCCACTGGGCAAAGGCCATTGCAACCCAGCGCCCGGTTATCAGTCGCCCTCTGATAGGCAGAACAACAGGCATACCCCTTATGGTATTTATCGCACCTATCAAAAGCAGCAGCGGAGAGCTGCTGGGGTTCCTGTGCGGTACCCTGGTAATGAGTCAATCAATTCTGATCCCCGAACGCGTGCGCAATGATGCAAGTGAAGATGCCATATTTTTGGTGGTCGACTCAGGTAACTTCCTGTTTATCGAGGGTGGCCCCAACGGGGAAGTGATCGAAGATCTGCCCGACCCAGGGCAAGACCTGTTGATTGATGCCGCTCTGTCCGGCATTCGTTTTGGTGAAGCTGAGACCCAAACAGGCGAAACACTCATCTATGCAACAAGCCATTTGCACCGCCTTGGCTGGCTGTTTATCCGTGCTGTTCCCAAATCCCTGGCTACCGCTCCCGCAAAGCAGGCATTCAGCCGATTCTTTCTGATCAGTATCGCAGTCACCCTCGGCATTCTACTGATGACCTACATGGCACTTCGGTCAACAACTGCGTCTCTTACCCGGATGACCCGCCGTATCCGGTCGATGATCCAGAAACCTGAATCTTCCCGCCGCCTCGATGAACAAGGTGCTCCAGAGGTGAGGGACCTGGCACAGGCGTTTAACCAACTGATGGATGGGCGTGATGCCAACAACCGGCTCAAAGACAACTTTGTATCCAATGTCAGCCACGAACTGAGAACACCTCTGACCTCCATGAATGGTGCCTTGCGCCTGCTTCAATCCGGCACCACGGGCGAATTACCTGAGCGCGCCAAAGAGATGGTGACGCTGGCCTTGCGCAACGGCGAACGCCTGCAATTGCTCATCGGCGACATGCTCGATTTTAATAAGCTATCCAGTGGCAAGATGCGGGTGAGTTTTCAGTCCGAGAACCTGCCCAAATTGCTGAAAGAAACTGTCTGCGGAAACGAAACCATGGCCCGGGAGTTCGGAGTCAGGCTCGCCGCCCCGGACATTCCCGAGGTACCACTGCACACCGACGGCCACAGGTTGCGGCAAATCCTGGACAATTTCGTCAGCAATGCCATCAAGTTCTCACCAAAAGGTGGCCTGGTGACGCTCCACGCAGAACAAACTGACCAACACAAGCTGCGGATTACGGTAAGCGATCAGGGCAAAGGCGTTCCGACGGCGTTTAAAAACCAGATTTTCAATCGCTTCTCCCAGGCAGAAGTGGGCACTACCCGTGCAACAAATGGTACTGGTCTGGGTCTGGCCATCAACCGCCAGATTGCCGGCCTTCTGGACGGCACTGTCGGCTTTTACAACGATAATGGCGCACACTTTTGGGTTGAACTACCCTTGGACAGCAACGTCTCACCAGAGGGCACAACATCATGAAAGAGCCCGAAGTGCCTGCCAACGAAAGCGATCGGCAAGCTGCGCTGGATCAACTACGGATTCTAGATACCCCTCCGGAAGCCCGATTTGACCGGCTCACCCGCATGGCCGCAAGGCTTCTGGATGTTCCTATTGCCCTGATCTCCCTGATTGATCGCGACAGACAATGGTTTAAATCCTGTGTTGGGCTGGATGTTAGCGAAACCCCGCGAAGTATTTCATTTTGCGGCCACGCCATTCTGATCGGTCTGCCCCTGCTGGTAGAAGATGCCAGTACGGACGAACGCTTCCGCGATAATCCTTTGGTAACCGGCGCCCCGAACATCCGCTTCTATGCCGGCACACCGCTGCACAGTGCCGATGGTTATGCTCTGGGTACCCTGTGCGTTATTGATCGCATACCCCGTAAACTGAGCAAAGAAGATCTCCAGTGCCTGCGCGATATAGCAGACTGTATAGAAGAGCAAATCAGCGCCCGGGAGTTGGCTATTCACTATCGGGAGCAGGAACTGCAAAAGCAGAATGAGTCTCTGATCATGCTCAAACAGCTTGCAGATCTGGTACCCGGCGGCCTCTATCAGTTCCGGCTCTTCCCGGATGGGCGCATGTCATTCCCTTTCAGTAGCAAGGGCATTGAGCGCACCTTTGGTGTCACCCCGGCTCAGGCCCGGGATAATGCAGCAGCACTTTTCGAGATGGTCGAACCCGAGGACTACACTGCTGTAGTGGACAGTATCAAGGAATCATCGCAGCACTTGAGCACATGGTCTATCCAGTTCCGGATTCGCCAGCCAGAGGGCAGAATACGTTGGATTGAAGGGCATTCCACACCTCAAAAGCTCTCTGACGGAAGTATCATCTGGCACGGCTACCTGGAAGACATTGACGAAAAAAAGCGGGCTCTTCTGGGGCTCGAGGAAAGCGAACAGCAGCTTAGGCGACTGTTCGAGCTGGCGCCCAGCGGCATCATTTTAGCGGACTACCACACTGGTGAAATCATTAACGTAAATGCCTCGATGCTCAAATCGACTGGCTACAGCAAGGAGGAATTCCTGAATCTCGGCTACCGCCAACTGCTTGCACCTGACCATTTATCGAAACAAGCCGAGGTTCTGGAGCAACTGCAACAGAGAGGCTATTTCGGACCTCTCGAACAAGAAGTGGTAGACCGTTACGGCAACAGCTATCCGGCCATCGTTCATGCCATGCTGATACTCGATTCCGCCGGCCGAAAACTGCTATGGGTTCTTCTGGAAGATATTTCAGAGCGTAAAAAAATAGAACGCATGAAAAACCAGTTTGTATCGACCGTAAGCCATGAGCTGCGCACGCCGCTCACCTCAATTACAGGGGCTATAGGGCTTCTGGCCGGGGGTGCTACCGGTATGCTTCCTCAGAAAGCACAGGATATGATGGACATTGCCCAACGCAATGCCAAACAACTGGCCAGACTGATCGACGACCTTCTGGATATCGAAAAGCTGGTCACAGGAAAGCTCAACATCAGTATGCATCGCCAGCCTCTCTTGCCTTTGCTTGAACAGGCCGTGAGCGAAAATCAGGCTTATGGCATCCAGCGGGCAATAACGGTCCACCTTGCCCCAGACACCCCCAAGACCGAGATATTTGTAGACGGTCAGCGCCTGCTGCAGGGTCTGAACAACCTGATATCCAATGCCATAAAATTCTCTCCCGATAAGGGCCGCGTCGACGTGTCGGCGCAACAACAGATACTGGAAGGGTCTCCAACGGTCACTATTTCCGTAAAAGACAGCGGAGAGGGTGTTCCGGAAGCCTTCCGAAGTTCGATTTTTCAGCGCTTTGCCCAAGCCGACAGCTCCGATACCCGAAGCCAGGGTGGCACCGGTCTTGGGCTCGCTATAACCCGCGAATTGATCACCATAATGGGCGGCGAAGTCGGCTTTGAGTCTTTGCCCGGCCAGGGTGCAACCTTCTGGATACGCCTGCCTGTGTCAGTAAATGGAAAGCCATAAAAAAACCGGCAGCCCTTTCGGGCTGCCGGTTATTGGCGTGAACCAGAAAATCAGTTGGTTCAGGCAGACTTGAGCATCTCACGCACCACATAGTGCAGGATGCCGCCGTGGTGGAAGTACACAGCCTCGTTGGCGGTATCAATCCGCGACTTCAGATCGCAGGTCGCGGTAGAACCGTCTTTGTAGGTGACCGTCATGGTCAGGGTTTGGCCCGGTGTGATATCACCAGACAAACCACTGATGCTGATGGTTTCTTCCCCGGTCAGCTTGAGACTCTTACGATCCGCACCTTCCGGGAACTGCAGAGGCATAACGCCCATGCCGATCAGGTTGGAGCGGTGTATCCTCTCATAGGACTCAGCCACCACCGCACGGACCCCCAGCAAACGAGTGCCTTTGGCTGCCCAGTCACGACTTGAGCCTGTGCCGTATTCCTTACCGGCAATCACCACTAGTGGTGTGCCCTGTTCCTGGTACTTCATTGCCGCGTCATACACTGCCATTTGCTCCCCAGTGGGCACAAACTTGGTGAAGCCACCCTCAACGCCATCCAGCATCTCATTACGGATACGCACGTTGGCAAAAGTACCGCGCATCATCACCTCATGGTTACCCCGGCGAGAGCCATAGGAGTTGAAGTTTTGGGGTTCAACTCCGTGCGCCAGCAAGTACTTGCCAGCAGGGCTGTCAGCACTGAAGGAACCGGCAGGGGAAATGTGGTCAGTCGTCACGGAGTCTCCCAGCAAGGCCAGAATATTCGCGTCCACAATATCCTCAACCGGATCCGGCTCAGGGCCCATACCCTCAAAGAAGGGTGGGTGCTGGATGTAAGTGGAGTCTTCTGACCACTTATATACTTTGGTTGCGGGCACTTCGATGGCCTGCCAGGTGGCATCGCCATCAAATACCGCGGCGTATTCAGTGCGGAACATGTCAGTTTTGACCTTTTCCACAGCCTCAGCCACTTCCTGCTGGCTAGGCCACAGGTCTTTCAGGTACACCGGATTGCCGTCCTGATCGTTGCCCAGCGGATCTTCCGCAAGGTTAAGCCTTACGTTCCCGGCCAATGCATAGGCAACAACAAGCGGCGGTGACGCCAACCAGTTGGTTTTCACCAGCGGGTGTATACGGCCTTCAAAGTTACGGTTACCAGACAGCACAGATGCCACGGTTATATCACCATCAGTGATGGCTTTTTCGACCGCATCTGGCAGCGGGCCGGAGTTACCGATACAGGTGGTACAGCCGTAGCCCACCAGATCAAAGCCCAGCTTGTTCAAATCGTCCTGGAAGCCGCCCGCCTCAAGGTACTCGGTGACCACTTTAGAACCGGGTGCCAACGAGGTTTTTACCCAGGGCTTGGTTGTCAAGCCCTTGGCTACAGCTTTACGGGCAACCAAACCTGCCGCCATCATCACGCTGGGATTAGACGTGTTGGTACAGGAGGTGATGGCAGCAATCACAACCGCGCCCGGATCCAGGCGGGTATCCCTGCCATCCAGTGTCAACTCCCTGCTGCAAGGATGATGATAACTGTCATCAACGCCCACAGCGGTTTGGCCGCCTTCTGACTTCAGTTGGCTTTCACGCTTGTCCGGGGCAATGGTCGCATCCGGGCTACCTTCGGCAGTTTCCATCAGCAGTTCGAAGGCCGCCTTCATGTTTTTCAGCGCCACTCGATCCTGGGGCCGTTTAGGTCCAGCCATACTGGCTTCAACATCACCCATGTCGAGTTCCAGCGTAGCCGTATACACAGGCTCATGGCCAGGCTCACGCCACAACCCCTGAGCTTTCGCGTATGCCTCAACCAGTTCTATTTGCTGATCGTCACGACCAGTCAAACGCATATACTTGAGTGTTTGCTCATCCACCGGGAAGAAGCCACAGGTGGCACCATATTCCGGAGACATGTTGGCAATTGTGGCGCGATCTGCCACTGGCATGTCTTTAAGGCCGTCACCATAAAATTCTACGAACTTGCCAACCACGCCCTTCTTTCGCAGCATTTCAGTAACGGTAAGAACCAGATCCGTAGCGGTAATGCCTTCGCGTAATTTACCGGAAATCTTGAAACCCACTACTTCCGGTATCAGCATGGATACTGGCTGCCCGAGCATGGCCGCCTCTGCTTCAATGCCACCAACACCCCAGCCAAGAATGCCCAGGCCGTTAATCATGGTGGTATGGGAATCTGTACCCACCAGCGTATCGGGATAGGCGATGGTTTTATCGCCCTGCTCTTTGTGCCACACGGTTTTACCCAGATACTCGAGGTTTACCTGGTGACAGATGCCGGTTCCCGGCGGAACCACGCGGAAGTTATCAAAGGCTTGCTGGCCCCAACGCAGAAACTCGTAACGCTCCTGGTTACGCTCCATCTCGATGGCTACGTTCCGCCCAAAGGCAGACGCCGTACCGAATTCATCAACCATCACCGAGTGGTCGATTACCAGGTCCACAGACGAGAGAGGGTTAATAAGGGCAGGATCTCCACCGGCTTTTTTAACAGCTTCACGCATGGCGGCCAAATCCACTACGCCAGGCACGCCGGTAAAATCTTGCATCAAAACGCGTGCGGGGCGGAACTGGATTTCGGTGTCTGAGCGTTTGTCTTTCAGCCACTGCACCATGGCATCAACGTGGCTTTGATCCACGGTTACGCCATCCTCGTTGCGCAGAAGGTTTTCAAGGAGCACTTTCAATGAAAAGGGGAGTCGGTTTATATCACCGAGGGATTCTGCCGCTTTGGGCAGACTGTAGTAGTGAAACGTTTTACCGCCTGCACTCAAGCTACTGAGTGTGTTCAGGCTATCTTTTCCAAGGCTGTTATTCGACATACTTGTGCCTCCGTTATTCGTCATGATCCGAGCACTTTTACAAGCTACACTGCGACATCAGACAAGCAGGCTGGCGCAAAAGTCAGGGAATGTGAAGTCATATACAACTATTGCATCGAATAATTATAGTTCAAGGCCAATCCCATGAATGTTCAGTATTCAGGAGAAAGCCGCGCGCCTGGAAAATTTGCAAAAAACACGGTGCGAATGGACGAACTGGTGAAAGCCCGACTGTCAGTGGTTCAGTGTCTGGGGCGGGCTGCCGAATACAAATACAACGAGACGGGGATGCACGTCATCCGCATGAGCCACTTCTCCAGGCTCATTGCTCTGGAAGCAGGTTTTGGTGAAATCTGGTCTGATACCTTGTTAAACGCCGCCCCAATGCATGATGTGGGCAAAATCGGTATACCCGATGCCATTCTTCAGAAACCAGGAAAGCTGGACGCTGACGAGTGGGCCGTAATGCAGACACACGCTGCAATCGGCGCCGAAATAATTGGTGATGACGGCTCAAGCCTGCTCGACATGGCCCGGGAAGTGGCCTTAAACCACAAAAGCACCTGAGCCACGGGTTTAGCGTGTTTTGTAATCGGCAATCAATGTGTCCACTTCTGCGATCATGCGCCCGATTTCTGCCGCCATAGCCTGAGACTTTACCGCCTCCTGCACAACATCCTGGCTCTGCTCAGCAACGTGTTGGACACTCTGGTTTATCTGCCCGGAAGCCACGGCTTGCTGCTCGGTAGCTGAAGCTATTTGCAGGTTCATGCCATTCACTTCGGCAATCGCCGCTTCAATATCCGCAATCGCCTGGCCCGTCTTCGTCATTGCACCCAGGGTTTCCTTCGAGCGAGTCTGGCCCATTTCTATGGCAGCCAGAGTAGCTTCAGAGACCTGTGCCAAGCCATCCATCGTGGCGCGGATTTCTGTAGTGAAGTCCTGGGTACGGCGAGAAAGAGTCCTCACCTCATCTGCCACTACGGCAAAGCCTCGGCCATGCTCGCCGGCGCGTGCCGCTTCAATGGCAGCATTCAGGGCAAGCAGGTTGGTTTGATCTGAAATATCGTTGATTGAAGCAATGAATGCTCCAATGGACTGCACTTTCTCCACCAGTTCAGTAACCATGCGAGCCGAATCTATCAGCGCCGTGTTAGTCGCTTCTGTCATGGTAACGGCACTTTTTATATGACGTGCGCCCTCGGCAGACGCATCCGCTGAGCGTGTAGCCGATTCAGCTGCAGACTGTGCATTGCGAGCCACATCCTGAATCGTCGCGGTCATTTCGTTGGTAGCAGCGGCGGCCTGATCCGTCTGCGCCTGCTGGGCTTCCATAATGCGGTTAGTAGAATCACCTGCCGCCGTAAGATCTGAGGCACTGGTATGCAACTGGCCCGAGAGCGTGCGAACAGACTCAATCAGCTCTGCGAACCTCGTCATCATGGTATTAAAGGAGATGGCAGCAAGATCACCGCTTGTGTTCTCCAACCGGCCTCGCAAATCGTGCTTATCGTCAAACGCATTGACCAATGCGATCATTTCCCATGAGCGCTTTTGCTCAGCCGCCATCTTGACCGCAAAAAACGACAGCACACCTGCCTCAAAAACCACGAAAACAGCATGAACTGCAGTAATAGACCAGCTACAGCCGTAGTTGAACAGCATCACTGGCATACCACCAAGACTGGCCTCTGATAGCTGCAACGCTGTGAGCACCAGATGGTGCACAGCAATCAACCCGGCAGCAGAAACCACTGGCAGCCAGTCGCGGTAGGCAATCGTTAGCGCCAGCGCAGCAAAGATATGGAAATGCATTTCAATGCGCCCGAGCTGGGCCTGAATCATGGTGGCAGAGAACAGCATCAGGCACATGCTAAAAAGCACACCACAGGCACGGGTTCCCTTCAGAAAGCTGTAACCGGCAATGGTCAATGCACCAATTGCCAAAGAGGCTGTTATCGCAAAGCTGTAGGTTCCATAACCCCAGGGCACAAGTAAGCCTACTACCGGCACATGGGCCAGCAATAGCCCAAACAGACGGTTGTCTACCCGCAACCGTTCCTGGTTTTGCAGGCCATGGATGCCATTCGTTGAATTCATGCTTAAACCTCGTATCTGTTCCAGCCTGGCGCAGGCCTGCTCAAACCCATTTCAAAACCGCTCAGGCGGCTCAGCTTTGCTCTATGCCCACAAGCCGGGCGATATCATCATTAACCCGCTGTATATCCAGCTCAGGTGTGGCATACAGGAGTTGCCGCCGGTTATCTGCTGTCACCACATACAGACGGGCACCATGGTTAATTTCCTTGCCACCACCCTGTCTGGCGGCAAAATCGCCATATGCATCGGCAAGTGCCTGGGCCTGCCGGAAATCCTCGGGCCGCACTGCCCGGAAGTTCTCACCCAGCGCTGCCATCATCCGATTCAGTTCCGGCTGGCTGTCGTTTTCGGGGTCCAGAGTGACAAACACAAATTGCACAGGATGCTCAGACCAATGCCCGTGCAGCGCCTTCAGGTTAAATAACTGCAGTGGGCAAACCGTGCCACAGCTCCGGTAACCAAAGAAAACCACATTAATTCCGGCATCAGGCACCTCTGCACCCGGCAACGCAGGAACAGGTACATCCGTTTTGTAGCCGTAGAATCCGGAGCCCGCACCTAACCCATTCAAGAGGCTCTGCCCATAGGGCAAGGCTGCACCCAGCAAAAACGCTGTCACTAACAAAATAATCGGGGCGGGCTTCAAAATAAATGTGCTGCCATTAGTACGTGGTTGAATCTTATTTGCGGCAAAAGCGCTCAGATACGCATTTTACGGCGGCGCTGGCATATTCTTTATGCCCTATTTTTGCGATCATAAAAAAATATTTCTATCCCGGCAGGACGTCTCAAGACCATGAAACACGATTGTCACTACCACCCAGGCGACCCTGCCAAATGGCACTGCGGCGAATGTCAGACTCATTACTGCAGCCGCTGCATGCCCGATGCCGATACGCGCCAACGCCGGGCGCTTTGCCCTTCGTGCAGTAAAGCCATGCGCCATATGGGCGCAGCGACGGAAGTAATACCCTTCTGGAACCGGATTGGATCTTTTTTCAGTTATCCGTTTCACACAGACCCGCTGATGGTTATTGCCATCTGCACTCTGGTGCCCCTTGTTGCTCCCGCCAACCTGATCGGCATCCTGGTCTGGCTGGTCCTGGCCCTGGCCCTGTTCAAGTACACCTATGCAGTGATCAATCACACTGCCGAGGGCCATCTGAAACCGCCCAGTGTGTCTGTGGCCTTTACCGGCAGTGGGTTCAACATTGTTATTCTCCAACTGCTGGTTTTCATTGTGATGGGCGGGCTGGTTGGCGCCGCCGCCATGGTGGGCGGGCCCTTGCTGATGTTGCTTGCACTGGCTTTCGTAGTGCTGGCGCTGCCTGCGAGCATTATGGTGCTGGCTATGGAGCGCTCTGTGGGCGCGGCGGTAAACCCAATGAATCTGGCGGTACTGATTTCCCGTATCGGCACCCCCTACTTCCTGCTCTACGGTTACCTGATTCTGCTTACCCTGGCCTCGGGTGTGGCTCAGGATTTTGCCTACAACCATTTTCCTTTCTGGTTTTCACAGCCGTTATCCGGCTTTCTGAACAGTACCTTCACGCTGATTCTGTTCAATATGCTTGGCTACCTGTTATTCCAGTACCAGGAAGAGCTGGGTTTCGCCTCAGATATTCAGGATGATTCCGCCGATGTGGATATGCACCAGCGGGATCGTGGTGCGCGCTTTGATGCGGATATCGATATGAACCTGAAGGACGGCAACTACGACCGGGTGCAGGGCATGCTGAAGGAAGCACTGAAGCGTAACCGTGAGGACCCTCTGCGTATTGGCCAGCTATACCAACTATTGGTAGCCCGAAACGATGCCACTGAGCTCTACCAATACCACCCACGGATTCTTGGCTGGCTGGCAGACCGCAACGACGGTGAAGGTATTGCGTCTGTCGTGAGCCTGCTCGAGGAGGCTGAGCCTGGTTTCAAACTGGATGAGCCGGAACTGGCCGTACGCTGCGCGCGCTGTCTGTATCAGCGGGGGCAATACAAGCTGGCTCTGAGGCTGCTGCAGGACTTCCACAAGCGTTTTCCGGAAAGCGACGAGTTGGCTCCGGCCTATTTGCTGGTTGCCCAAACCCTGGCAAACGGTTTGAATCAGTGGGAGAAGGCGACGGCGTTTTTGACGTTTATCCAGAAGCGTTGCGTGAATCACCCGCTGCATGAACAGGTGCCGGTATTTCTGGAGCAGGCTGAGAAGCGGGAACTTCTTAAAGGGCCCAAGGCGAGCTTTCTGGTTTCGGAGTAAGACCTGTAAGCGTGGGGGCTATTCCAAAACACGCTGTGAATACATCCGTGTAAGCTCGGCTCCGCCATCCATGGCTCCGCACGGTTTTGGAATAGCCCCCACGCTTACAGGCCCCTAACTATGTCAGCTCGCCTCTAGCAGCTGACGGTAATGTCGAGCCTTAGGAGCCATTTGGAGCTTTTCAAACTCTTCGGCGAGCAATCTGCATGCCTCAGTTGTCAATAATGGATCATCCGCTCCACGCAGCCGCTCAAAGGCTTTCTCTGCGGCTTTCAGATCGTGCTGTTTGAGGCTGGCGAATAACACCCGGTTATGATCTTCCGCCGCAAGGGGATTATGGCTTTCGCCTTTACTCAGGTACTCCTGCCAAACAGCTATCATATGCTCCGGCTGCCTGCGGCTCAGGGAGTCGTTCATCAGTTCGCGGGTACGGGACTGGTATTCGGGTAAATCCGGGCGCAGTTTGGCGAGGTGGTACAGGTGCCCCAGCAAGATGGGCCTGTCCGGATAGGCCTCGCGCAAGGCCTCAAACTGGCGTCGAGCGAGGTCGAAGTCCATGCGGCCCAAGCTGGCCATGGCCTGGGCATAACCGGTGGTAAAGCGCTCGTCCTGCTCATCTTCTTCCGGCTCAAAAAACTCCTCGCGCACCTGCAGCCAGCTTTTGCCCAGCAGCCATACCAGGCCTGCACCTGCAAGCAATCCGCCAGCGTGGGCCATGTAGGCAATGCCAGTTGCGCCGGCAAACCAGTAGTCGTAGATTTCCTTGCCCAGCCACACCGGCAGTATGGCTATGGCAGGTGCGCGGAAGTAGTTGAAGTACACACCCAGGAAATAGAAAAAACGAATTTTCTGCAGGCCATAAATGGCCACGTACATTCCCATCAGCCCGGAAATGGAACCAGAGGCTCCCACCAATGGAATGAAACTTCCCATCGAGAAGGCGGTGAAAACAAGGCCCGATAATGCGCCACATGCCAGATAGGCTAACAGGTAGCGGCCAGGGCCAAGGGCCTTTTCTACGGTAAATCCGAGCAGGAACAGGAAGAGCAGGTTGCCGATTATATGCCCCCAGCCACCGTGCAGGAACTGGTAGGTAATCAACGTGTATAACGACAACTTAGCAGGAATCAGGCCCAGCTGCTGAGCGCTCAGGCGCTGAATATAGGTTTCTTCAATGAACCTGCGCTTTTCCAGCCAGCGCGTGCGCTCTGCAGGGGTCCAGATCAGATCGCGATTCGACAGCAGGTATTGGTAGAATTCGCTATCCATAAGCAGGCTGGCAGAAAGCCAGAAGTCTTCACCTTCTTCTCTCAGCTTCTGAAACTGCTGCAGTTCAAAAACGCGATCTTCTTCGCCTTCAAAGTGGATTTCCCGTTGCAGGTAGTCCTCATAAGCCGGTGCTTCCAACTGGTGCAGCCCGGAATCGAGATACTCACTCACTGCCTGCTCAAGCTTGCGGCTGTCTCCTCCCTGATAAAACAGGAAAACCAGCATACAGGCGAGCATCAACCCGAGGGTAACCCAGGGCGGGCGCTTCCAGTTAATGGCGTTCTCAGCAGGAATAATCAGCATGGGCGGTCACAATTCATCATAATCTGTCCCTGAAAAACCGTTTTCTATCATACCAGTGTCTTGTTTCCGCGCTTAAATGATTTTCAGTGGGATGGGACACTACACCATCCGCTAATTACCGTTATTTCTGTCTCGGGTAATAGTGAGCGGGAATAACAAGAAAAACCAGAGGTCTGAATCAAGGATACTGCAGATGACTGTACTCGTATTGGACAACCCGGGGTTGATTGCCAAAGCTGCCGTGGCTTCCGGCTTTAATGCAGCTACCCTCATGGCCGAAGGCAAACGCCCACACAGGATGAGGTTTCACTACGGCTTCAACAAGCACGCATTGGACGACTCAGACGCAGCAATTGTTCGGCAGCACGCGGCTTATCTCAGGCAGCATTCGTCTGCCAGCGTCCGCATACATGGCCATTCTGATAATTATGGTGCTGAAGACTACAACTATTTTCTGTCCCGCCAACGGACCAAGGCCGTTGCCCGGCTTTTGATCAAGGAAGGTGTTTCCGAATCGCAGATTCTTGTTGCGAGCTGGGGCTCAGCCCGCCCTTTCACAACACCTGATGACAGGGCTGCCAACCGCAGGGTTGAAATTGAATACCTGTCCAGCGATATGGCAAAAGCACTTTAAAGAGGACGTCCCGGGGCCGACGTGTGCGGCCCCGGCGGTTTTAACTGCAACAATCAGCCGTGCACTTGCCACACATTCCACAGCAGTAGAATTGCCGCAGCCAACATTCCCAGCCAGGTCAGCACCATGCCAAGGGCACGGGCTTTATGTTCCTCACCATGGCCATTAATCATGCCCCAGGCATGCAGAAGACGACCCGCAACAAAGGCCATGCCGGTCCAGTAAATATATCCGGTTGCCACGCCATTAAGCTCCGCAATTCCCAGCATGATCAGCACAATGGGCGCGTATTCCACAAGATTACCGTGGGCGCGAACCGCAGCCTGAAAATCAGGGTTGTCGGTAACACCCATACCCTTGTTGTACTTCATTCGAAACTTAACAACGTAGGCTGAAAGCACCAGCATCAATATACCGAGTACGGCCGCAAACACGCCGGTAACAGGCATCAACATATTCAGCTCTTCCTTATTTGGCTGACAATAGCCAGCAGAAAAACGGCACCTACCAGAGACTTCACACTCGAGTAGAATCTTCAGGCTCGGCTTAACTCAGCAATTCCCTCGGCCATCGCCTTATGGCAGCGCGCAATCAGCGCTGGAACATCCTCAGTGGTAAGCCCTATGGTTTCTATCGGAGGCAGAATCCGCATAGGCACAGCCTCGCGCCTACCCTGCCAACCAAACGTTTTATTGCGATATTCAGCTGCGCATACCATAACAATTGGCGCCCCGGCCGTCACCGCTGCGTAGAAAGCACCTTTTTTGAACTTCTGCAGCCCTCGGCCCTTACTGCGGGTACCTTCCACGAAAACCCACAGGCTTTTGTTTTCGCGGGTGATCGCCTCGCTGGTGGCTTGCATGACTGCAACGGCTTTGCGGGAGCGGGCGCGGTTCAATATCACATTCCCCCCCAGCCAGAATGCCCAACCAAAAAACGGAACCCAGACCAGTGATGACTTGCCCACAGTTACGGTGCGAGGAGCCACCAGGTCCCCCACCACAAAAAGATCATCGTTGTATTGGTGATTGCAAATTGCCACCACAGGACGATCCTGGGGCATGTTTTCCACACCTTCCACCGGCCGCTCCATACCGAGTATTGCGCGGCCGGTTCGCGCCAATGCAATGGCCAGCAGCCGGTTATTATCCGGATTGAACGGCCTGACAATAAAGAATGGCAGGGCGAGTATGCAAAGCACGGGAACACTCAACCAAGCCAAAACACTTCTGATAAAGCCCATACGACAAACTCTGCATCAGGATTTTGGCGCACAAGTGTACGCCAAGTTTATAGGCCTGCAACAGTGTCAATTTCGTCCAATATGGCCTGACTATGCCGAACTTGGCTGTGATCACCCTCTACATCGGCTACACGGGCCACATCGTCTACGTGAGCTTCCACCACATAGCGAAGCGGGCCACCGGCATCCATGCTGTCGAAGGGATAACAGGTAACCAGCAAAAGAGTGCCCGCAGGCAGCTTATGAGTATCGATGAATTCCGAACGGCTATCCACAATTCTTGTTGCACTCACCCGGTAGCCTTGCCAGCGCCCGTCCCGGCGTTGCAACCGTAGCTCATTGCCTGGCTCCAGGTGTTTGAGAGGCCGAAAGTGAGTGTCCCGGTGGCCGGCAATAACAACCGCACTCTCCGGGCCGCTGCCGCCCATCATTTGTCCTGGCCCAAAGGCCAGGCTCTCCCCATGAATACCTGCCAGAACGATCATCGAATCCCCAAGCTCTGGCATCGACAACTTTGCTACCGGCCAGGTATCAGCCCAGGGCCAGGGCCGGGATTCGGTCTGCCTGGCCTGGCTCTCAGCCCAGGCGATTTCCAGCAGTTCCTGAGCCACCACCGCCTTGATGGGAACCCACAACCCGAACACCAGTAACATGGCAGAGCTTGTGATCAACAACAGCAGTGAGCGGCTCATGGGTACGCCCGCCTTTGCAGGAGCACAATCGCTGCAGATAGCATCAATCCAAGCAATCCCAAAGCAATCATCAGAGGCGCAAACGTAGCCGTTTGCGGGTAGCGCACCATGCCGGGCTGGCTCCCTGCAGGTAGCAGAGTGGGCAGGTTGTCTTTCAACAAAGCGCTTTCAGCAGCCCGCACCGGCGTTTTATCCACAGCTACAAAGCTCGTATAGGGCGACATAAGGTTGTGGGCAACCGCCAGCTTGGTGATTCTCTCTTTATCCGGCTCCTGCCCTTCTATCCGGGCATCGTCCAGAAGGCTGTCGATCTTCTCCCGCGCCCAGTAACGATTCAGCCCTGTACCTGAAGCCGCCTGCTGCAAATCCAGGCTTTGCTGCCAGCTTCCACCACCCGGCAACCGACCAGACACACTCAGCTTACCGGCAGATGCTACTCCACGCACAACCTGCAACAAGGGTTCACCTTGAAACAAATCACCGGGCCGCTGCGGAAAGCTGTCTTCCATTGCCGCTGCAGACTGCCCCGGCCAGGTAACCTGAATATCCGTCATCACCGGCGCTTCCATGGCTGCAAACAACCTGGCCAAAGGACCGCTCATATCGGCCAGATCCTGCACCGAGGTATAACTGCCACGCCCCCAGCGCGCGGCCTCTCGCATAAAGTGCATATTAGGTGCCGACCCTATGGCCACAGTGAACAGCCTGTGATCACCCAACTGGCGACGAATCTGGCTGAACAACGCCGACTCATTGCCAACCGCACCGTCTGTCATGAACACCACCTGACGCACTCTTGCTGCATCTTCCGGCATTTCACCTGCACTCTTGCCTTGCCCCTGCAAAGCCAACGTTAGCGCTGATGCCATTTCCGTTCCACCGTCAGCTTTCAACCCATTCACATACTGCCGCGCCCGGGCCAGATTATTGGCTGTGGCCATTTCCGGCTGCATAAACAAAGCGTGGGGCTGTGAGTTGAACTGAATCACATTGAACCGATCACCGGGCACCAGCGTCTCCAACCCCAGCTGCAGCGCTTCCCTCGCCTGCCGAATGGATTCCCCGGCCATGGAGCCCGAGGTATCAATCACAAACGTAAGCTCCCGTGGCAACCGGGTTTTACCCGCCCGCCCCGGCACCAGCATCGCCAGCAAATAATCTTCCCCTTCCCACTGCTGATGAAACACAGCCGCGCCCGGCTCCTGCCCCGCAAAAGGCTGCCAACGAATCACAAAATCCTGATTCATCACAATGTCCCCCGCCTGTGGCTCAACCGTTACCACCTGACCATCCTGCTGAGTCGCCACCTGATGACTGGGACTGAACACCTGCGCCAACGGCAGCCCGGCATCAATCGTGAACTTGACTGAAGCTCTGTGACTGTCCGCTGCCACATCGTCCACATCCACCGTAAACGGACTGATCGCATCCGCATCCAGCACTTCGGTAGTAGGCACAGCCCAACCACCCTGCCACTGCTGCGGCGCCACCGCCAAAGACTCACCCGGTATATACCGGGGCGTCAGCGTCGTCGGCACACTCAACTCAAACACCCCATCCCGATAGCTCACCAACTGCTGATAACTGAGCTCCACACTCACCTCAGCCCCCGGCGGAATATTCGCCACCCGAGTGGTAAACAGATTCGGCCGCTGCTGCTCAACCGTCGCCGCATGACGCCCGGAATCCCGAGCCGCTTCATAGGTCTTCTTCGCTTCCGCACGTGGCTGAACCTCCCCCACAATCGTGCGCCCCCCCACCTTCATGGTCAGCCCATAAACACTGGCCTTTTCCGGCAGCGGAAACACAAACACCCCCTCGCGCCAGTCATCACTCGTGTTCTTAAACGTCCGCACCAGCTTACTGTCTGCAATCAGCCCACTAACCCGAACATCAAAGTCACTCCCCAGCACCAAAGCGGGTTCCTGCCACTGCCCTTTACCGTCCAAAAAGTGCAAGGTTCCTGCGGAATCTTCATTGTCGGTGTTGGCCTCTGCATAAAGCGGCTGCACAAACAAAACCAGCAACATAGCCATCCACAAACTAATCCCCTCCATAAAGCGCACGAGCCACCGCTTCCGGCCCACACTGAGCCCTCCCGTGAGGCGGTGCCCCCTTCCGAAACCGTGCGGAGCCATGGATGGCGGAGCCGAGCGTACAGGGACGTATCTACAGCGTGTTTCGGAAGGGGGCACCGCCTTGCGGGAGGGCGAGCTCGCGGCAAACGGGAAAGCACTATGCTGAGAGGACAGAGAAGAAAACATCATGGCAGTAATCCTTTGGCTACATGACTAAATCAGACACAGCCATTTCACCAACCCAAAAAGGCACCCCCATGGCAGAATCAAACATTCCACGAACAAAAAATGATGAATTATGGCAACACCGCAAGCTACCCTTGTTCTAAACGCCTCCCGTGTTTAAATAGACCCCAACGCCCACAAACAACAGCCAAAATCATGAAAAAACACCTCGTCCTGATAGAAGACGAACCCGCCATCCGCGACAACTACCGCGCCGCCTTCGAACGCCGCGGTTATCGCGTATCCACCTACGGTGATCGGTCATCAGCATGGCAGGTCCTGCGCCAAAGCCTGCCCGACCTCGCCATCATCGACGTCGGCCTGGGCAACGAACCCGAAGGCGGCTTCACCCTGTGCCAGGACCTGCGCTCGCTGTCCGCGACCCTACCCATCATCTTCCTGACCGCCCGCGACAGCGACATAGACTCAGTACACGGCCTGCGCCTGGGTGCGGACGACTACGTCACCAAAGACATGAGCATCGAACACCTGCTGGCAAGAGTGACCGCACTGCTACGCCGGGCAGATGCCTGGGCAGAAGCCCTGCAAAAACCGGACGAAATCGTGAAACGTGGTCGCCTCGACCTCAACGTTGATCGCATGACCGTAGCCTGGGATGACAACGCAATAGACCTCACCGTGACCGAGTTCTGGATGCTGCACTCACTCGTACAACACCCCGGCCACGTGCGCAGCCGTGAACAACTGATGGAAGCCGCCAACACACACCTGGACGACAACACCGTCACCTCCCACATCAAACGCATCCGCAGCAAATTCCTGCAGATCGACAGCACCTTTGACAGTATCCAGACCGCCTACGGCATGGGTTATCGCTGGAATGCCCGTGAGCTCTGAACCGTGACCCTCAAACGCCAGCTCTTTATTGCCAGCCTGCTGATGCTGCTAATTCCCTGGGCCGGCTTGCAGTTCGTGCTGGAGCTGGATCAGGCACTTCGCCAACAGGCGCTGCAGCAGCTGCAGGACCAAGCTGATCGATTGGCCCAATCCGCCGGTGACCTCAGCCTGGGCCTTCCCGTCGTTGCGCCCCAAACGCCCGCCATTTACATGGAAAGCCTCACCAGCCCGATCAATCTCGACGGCTACGGCCATGACTGGCCCGGTTACGATGAGGGTGAACAATCCCTGCTTTGGCAACCCTCTGCCTATTCAGATTCAGAACCTCCCGCCCAAAGTTCAGGCAAACCCACCCTGCATTGGCAAGCAGCAACCGACCAACGCCACCTGTACCTGCTGATACGCCTCAGCAATCGCCAGCCCGAATTCTTCAACCCTGGCGCACCGGATCAGCCCCACGACCGGCTCAAACTCTGGCTCGAACCCGCAGACAGCAAGCAACTGAATCCCGATGCCCAAACCACATCATGGCTCATGCGTGCCTCGCCGCCGGGCACTGTGTATGCAACAACGACTGATACAGCAAACAGAGAAGCCAGCGACACCCCTGACTACCGGGTTAGCGGGCACTGGACCAGCATGGGTAACGGCTGGCAGCTTGAACTGAAACTGCCCAAACCTCCGCAAGGCAGCCGTTTCGGTTTTTCAGCGCAATGGCGGGACAGTTCAGGGTTAGCGCAAGCTGGCACATCTACAGACCCACTGCCAGTAATGGTGGAACGCCAATCCGGGCTTGAGCGGCAACTGATTCCCGGAATGAGCAAAGGCCAAATTGCACGGCTGATCGAGCCGGCGGGCTGGGTGATCGCGCAACAGGCAACACCGTCTCCCCAGGCACCACCAGAGTTTGACGAACTCAGCCCTTTGCAAATTGTTGAGCACATCAGCCTCAATGCACTAAGGGCGCTGGTTCAGTTTTACCAACCCAAACCAGCGCGCCTCTCCATCCACACCAATCGGCTGGATATGAGTGGCATACCCGAAGAAGGACTTGTCCGGCATGAAGACGACAAGGTTTGGCTGATGACATCCAAGCCTGTTTTTGGCGGCCGAACTCTGGTGCTTGAGCAATCCCTGGACCAGCTATTAACCCTGGCTGGCTCCACACTTGGCTCCGTTATTGCCCGCAGCACGCTGATTATTATTGGCCTGACGCTGGTGTTGCTGGGCTATGCCAGCTGGCTGTCCTGGCGCATTGCCCGCCTACAGCGAGCGGTCAGCGCCACCATAGATCAGGATGGCCGGATTATCGGTACCCTGCCGGGCTCAGGCGCAAAGGATGAACTGGGCCAATTGCAGAACCATTTCGCCCAGATGGCCGACCGACTGCACGGCTATAACCGTTATCTGGAGAGTTTTTCGCGGCGTCTTTCCCATGAACTCAAAACCCCGGTGGCCGTGGTACGCTCATCCTTGGAAAACCTTTCTCACGCCGAAACTACAGAAGAGCGTTCGCAATACATTGGGCGCGCAACCGCAGGTACCGAGCGGTTGCGGCAAATTCTCAATGGCATGAGCGAGGCCGCAAGGCTGGAACAAAGCTTTGATCATGCCGACAAAGAAGCCTTTGATCTGGCAGAAGTGGTCAGCCAGGCAAGCGCGGCCTATCAGACGCTGGATCCACATCATCAACTTATCTACACCGGGCCGGAATCCGGTATCACCCTTGTCGGCTCCCCGGAACTGCTGGTACAGATGCTGGACAAACTGGTCGACAACGCCCGCGACTTCACACCCGAAAACGGCAGAATTGAAATACGTCTGGACCAACACACTGACCAGGTTCAAATCGAAGTGTTTAACGAAGGTTCAAGCTTGCCAGCCACCTCGGGCGTGGACATTTTCGAGGCGTTTGTGTCCCAGCGTGAAGGCAAAACCGAGGGGCACCTGGGCCAGGGGCTGTTGATCGTGCGCTTGATTGCCGACTTCTTTGGTGGCCGAGTTGACGCCAGAAATCAGCACTTTAATGGCATTGACGGCGTATCCTTCCGCGTTATCATCCCAAAGCTTACGGATAAACCAAGGACTGACCCGTGACCGCCAAGACTGTCGCACTGGATTTTCACCCCCTGCGCCCTGACCTGTATCAGGAGCTTCATTCGCGCCCATTTCAGGTATTGCCGCCGCAGGCAAGGGTAAGCCATATCGCAGTTTTGACCACGTCAGAGCAGCGCAAAAGCCAGTTTAAACATCTGCAGAGCCTGCACCGGATGCTGGGGCAACCCTGGCCAGAGGAGGAAGTCACTTGCTACGAGCAAACCTTTGATAATCTGCGCATTCGCCGTGAAGTTCACCTGGAATTTACTGCTTATACTTTTACCAACCTGGCTCCGTCTGACGTTGAGCCATTTGAGGAAACCGGGATCAGTGCACTGCCGCATGGCTGGCTCGCGCAACTCGAAGGCGTGGTAGTTGCGGCGTTTCATATTGACGTTAGCCCATCCACGGAGCATGCCCGCAACGAACCTGCGTTCATGCGCCGGCATTTTGAGGGTATGCGCCTGGTAGGAAGCAGCCCACAGGAAGGGGCTGCGCGGGTACTGGGCACCTTTCAGTTGCACTCCGACAGTTTCGGCCGCTTTATGGTGCTCAATTACACCATGTCGGACAGCCAGCTAGGCCGGCTCGTTCAGCGCCTGATGGAAATCGAAACCTATCGCTTGATGTCTCTGCTGGCATTGCCCGTAGCCAGGGAAATCACCCCAGCCCTGAATGATATGGACCAGCAACTGGCCACTATCACCCAGGCACTGGCTGATAACGAAACCCTGGATGAGCAAACCATTCTTGCCAAACTAACCAACATTGCAGCCAAAATCGAAGCGTTTCGAGCCCACTCCACCTTCCGGTTTTCCGCTACCAAAGCCTACCATCAACTTGTGCTGACCAGGCTGGAAGAGCTGCGAGAGGACGAAGTATCAGGGCATCTGACCATCGGCGAGTTCCTGACCCGCCGGTTGACGCCTGCAGTAAAGACCTGCGAAGCGGTAAGCGAGCGGCTGGAAGATCTGTCAAAACGGGTAGATCGCACCTCAGACATGATGCGGACCCGGGTGGAACTGGCCATACAGAGCCAGAATCAGCAGCTGTTGAGCTCCATGGACAGGCGATCACAAATTCAACTGATGATGCAGCATACCGTTGAAGGTTTTTCGGTTGTGGCCATCACCTATTACCTGATCGGCTTACTCAAACTGGCCCTCGATTCCATCTACGAAGCGGGCATTATCTTCAACAAAACCCTGGCTCTGGGTATTGCCATTCCAGCCACCCTTGCTTTGGTGTATCTGGTTGTGCGGCTTGTGCACCATCACTTCATGCGCATGGCAAAACGGCAATAGCGAAGCGGTTTCACCCAAGATTCTCATCACCGGAAAACTGCCGGTAAAACTGCTGTGCCGTGCGGCCATTGCGCACCCCTTTCTGGGTTGCAAACCGGATGGCTTCGCGGTGCAGGTTCTCCCGATCAGTGACACCCGGGAAGAGTGCATCCACTGCCTGCAAATACACTTCTTGAGGAAACGCGTAGAAGGACAACTGCAAACCGAAACGGTCAGCAAGTGACACCTGCTCTTCTATAGCTTCAGCCGGGTGAATTTCACCATCCTGGGTGTGGCCTTTGAGGTTATCAGACATGAATTCCGGCATAAGATGGCGGCGATTCGACGTGGCGTATACACGAACGTTTTCAGGCGGCAATTCCAGTGAGCCTTCGAGCACGCTCTTCAGCGCCTTGTAACCGGTTTCGCCCACATCAAAAGACAGATCGTCACAGAAGATGATGAAGCGGTAGGGAAGATCGCAGATATCATCAACAATCTCTGGCAGGTTCACCAGATCGTCCTTGTCCACTTCGATAATTCTCAGGCCTTGATCTTTATATCGGTTCAACAACGCCTTGATCAGAGATGATTTGCCCGTGCCCCGGGCGCCCCAGAGCAACACGTTATTGGACGGCTCTCCAGCAAGAAAGCGTTCAGTATTGCGAGCTAGCGCCTGTTGCTGACGGTCAATGCCCGTCAGAGAACCCCACTGAACCGGGTCCAGCCTGCGCACTGCGCGCAAGCCTGCGCGATGGCGTCGCCACACAGCTGCAGGGGTTGATGACCAGTCGAAGGGTTGGTTGTCAGACATAAGCTCTTTTCCTGTTTCGCTGTTTACCGTGCCACATCCCGACTTGCCGGCGGGCCATGTGGTATCAGTATATCTGTATGAGTGACAGGCAGGCTATTGGAGAGGGAACAAGCAAAAAGGTGCAAAAGCCAAGCTTTTGCACCTTTTCAGGTCTATACCACGACTGATCAGAACTGGAACTTGAGGCCAACCTGAGCAGTATCAAAGTCCGGTCCGTCGTTGTTCAACTGACCATTGAAATCATTTTCATCAATGTCGACGTTGTAACGGTTGTACTCCAGAAACGTGGTCAGGTGCTCTGTAATCCGGAAGTCCACACCCGCACCCACAACAGGGCTTACGTCGTCGTAGGTTTCATCTTCGTCAAAGGCATCCACATCCAGAGCAGCCGCAAACGCGCCAGCCTTGGCATACACGCCGAAGCTATCAGTTACGGGCAAGCGTCCGATCGCCACAAGTGACCCACCTTTGAGTTTGCCCTCAACCTTGTCTTTTCCGAAGTTGCCAAAATCTATGTAAGCCGCTTCAAGCGCAAAAAACTGGTTGAACTGATAACCGAGACCAGCACCGTATAGATCGTTGGAATCATCAAAGTCGCCACCATGGGATTTATATCCACCATAGCTACCTTTGATGTATGGGCCGGATTCGTCGCGATCAGAGGAACCTTGGGCAAAAGCTACGGGAGCAGCAAATACACTGGCAGACAAAATCGTGGCGCAGGCAATACGAGCTTTGGAGTTCATAGTGCTTTTCCTCGCTGGTTGGAAATTCCATTCGTCAAAGCGTTCTTCGGGTGACTGCGTTGATCTGATCACCGCCCCCGAAACACGTGCTACTACCCTAGCGCCCCAGATCACGGTTTTGGGTTACATCCAGACTAAAATCTCGTCATACTCCCTTAACTTTCCCAGCAAAAAGAACTGAAAAACAATCACATAACCATCACTTCCCTGCACAGCCTCATAGCTGAAAAAAACACAGATTCAGGACTTGAAGTGACAGGTAATGTCGGGGAAATCAAGGTGGGGCGAGGGATTATTCGAAAGAAGCTTTATCTTTGGCCGGCGCGGCTGATTCTTCGAAACCACCGGATTCCGAAGAGCCTGAACCAGAGGACTGCTGCATCAAAACCATACCGCCCTGGAGCAGCAGCTTCTTCAGTCTCGGGTCATTTTGTTCTGCCACGCCAACGGCAAAAGCCAGTGCTGCAGCCTCCAACGGGTTACGGGCGATCAACGCACGTAATAATTCGATAGGGGAACCTGAGTCAGGGCCAGACTGGCTACTTTGGCCATTTCGGCGGGGTTTGGGCGTGCGGGTCAGACGGTAGAAAAACAGCACCAGCAAACACAGGCATGCACCCCCTGTGATTGCCATAGCCCCCGACTTTCCCACAAGGGGAGCCAGGGCCAGGGTGGCTGCATTGACCAGCAGGTAGAAGCCAGTAACCAGCAGCGCAGTAAGCAGCACCAGAGACAGCACTACCCCGATGATAGCCGCGACAGCTTTGCGAAGGGTGCTCTGGATACTTGCGGAATCAGGCAGCATCAGCGATCAAGCATTTTGCCCACAATGACACCAGCCAAAAACATGAGAATAATGCTGAGAAATGGCCTTTCCTCTATTTTGTGCTCCACACTCTCTACAGTTTTCGAGCCTGCCTCTGTTGCACGAGTAAGGGCTGCATCGCCCCGCTCACGCAGGTTTTCAAACACCGCGCGGGCCTCACGGCTGATTTCATCCTTCAGGTTATTGGCGCTGGCCTTCTGACTGTCTGCAAACGCTTTCGTCAGGGATGCAATGTCGTCACGCAGTACCTGAAGATCATCTTTCACGCGGGCATAGTCATCTTTCGTTGTTTGCTTATCCATGGGCTGTCTCCTGATTCGGTTAGTGATTTCATTCGACAACGGGCTGGAGCAGACCTGTGTTTGCCCCTCAGCCCGCAAGACCGTTCACAAATTACTCTAGCACAGGGTCGGGAATCCGTAACTGTAACCGAAATAGCCAGTAGACCCGTTACGGCCCCGCCCCGTTTCGAGCAGATGTTTTTCAGTACAAGCTTCGCGGAATCCTGTACCCCGATAGCAGTTGCTGCGTAAACGGGTTGATATTGCTTGCCGCATGCAAACGATAGCGCATTTCGCCATCGTCCACCTGGAAGCGCACATCTACGGCACTGTTACTGACACCCGTTATGTCGGCCTTGTCCAACAGGCGGAACAGTGCCCAGGGGCCATTTTCTGAAATGCTGCGGGGTGAACGGTTAACCTGCACCGGCACCAGGGTAATCCTGCTTTCAACCGCCTCTCTCAAGGTGTTGGGCCAAACCAGTGGAATACTCTGGCGCGGGCCATGGCTGAACTCCACCAGCTGGCCATCAAGGTTCACAACACTGCGGCGCTTGTTGGAAGACAGGTTCAGGGGTTCGAGGGCAAACTCCACATCCAGCGTACCGCTGCGCGTAAAGTAAGCACTGCGAATCTTGTCCGCATTGCTCAGAGACGCCAGCACATCCCGGCGCACGAGCCCCGCCCGGCGGGCATCACCCACTTGCTCCGGATGATCCTCCAGGAACAGCTTCAGATTGTCCTTGTAGAAGGTATCCAGTACGCCGCCCGGGGCGAAAAACCGCTCAAAATCCTGCAAAGCCACGTCGCGGCCCGCAGCCGCATTAAATGGATAATGCCTGGCCAGATTCTGCTGGAAAGGCTGGTAAACCTCCCGATACCATTCCCGCTCCAGCTGCGCAACGGCCTGGTCCAGCAAGACACGCCAGCTTTCGGTAGCCAACCGGTTCAATATTCTGTTCAGTGGTTCTGGCTGGTGCCCTGCCATTCGCTGCAGCGTGAAAATCGGATCGGCTCCTTGCAGCCCCATTCTGGCCCGAGCCGCATTGAGGGCTGCCCTGCCCTTGTCTGGCGCCTCCTGAATATTGCGCATGTATTCGTGCAAGTCGCTTACCACGAGCATAATCTGCTCGAGCCCACTCGGCTGATCCCCACTTTTTCGGGTGACCTGGTGGAGATCGGTGAACTGGCGTTCGATGTTCTGCAACATGCGAAAGTGCGCCGACTGCTCCAGCAGCTCACGCGCCGCGGCAGCGTCCCCCTCTGCAGGCGGGATCAGCTGCGTATTCTGGCGCACCTGCCCAAGGAACTGGGCCATGGGCTGGTGGCCGCTGGTCAGGCTCTCCAGTATCCGAACCCCGTGATTGAGGTCTTCAAAATCCTGGATATCTACCCGGCTCAGAGCTGTGCGCCATGCGTTGGCGTAGTGCTCTGCATAGAGGTTTTGCAGGCTGGCTAGCAGCTCTGCCTCATCCGCTTTGCTGAAGTCTACATTATCCCTGCGACCCAGCACCCAGGCATCTACCAACGCCAAATCTGTAACTGTGGCAGACTTTCTCAGAAACCACTTCTCCAGTCCGTCCCGGGTAAGTAAGGCAGGAATGCTCAAAGGATCCTGGGCCACTTCTGACTGGTGCCCTGGCTCGCCATACTGATCCACACGCACGAATACGTTGCTGAACGCTGGGCCGGATGTGCGGGCCAGATCGTTTGGCTGACTGAACTCGCGGGCAGCCTCAACTTTCAGGTCCCGGTAAACACGATCAGGTGTCGACATGCGCCCCAACTCGTGTTGTGACCACTGTACGCTGCTTTTGAATGGCGCTAGCGCCATGTCCGCCGTTACATCGCCGCGCTGGGCCTGATGGGCAAGGTCGGTGTAGACCATGGCATAGTCCAGATGTGCCATAAGTCTCTGCTGAACATCCCGCCGACCCGGAAAGGCTCGCTGCCAGTACTGGCTCATGTAGGTCGTTACTATATCGTTCCTGCGCCCACTGCCATCGTAGAGCATGCGTAGCACGCGCAGGTGCTCGAGGCGCTCCGGGCTATTGTCTGGCGCACGACTCATTTCACCCATTACACCGAACATCAGAGCAGGCAGGTACTGATAGGCCAGCATGTCGAGGTAGGAGGCTTCTACTTCTGGCCCTACCTTATGGCCCTGATAGAGCCCCATATCACTGACCAGCAGCCATTGCTGGCGATGGTCTCCAAACGCCAGAGTCGCCTGACGCAACTGATCCAGAGGTTCAAGCAGATTACGGCCAGTGGTATCCGGTTCAAAGCCCACCGGCTGCCAGTTATCAATAAAGCGCTTGACCCGTGCTTCAACCGACGCCGCTGCTTCAGCATTCTTGATGAAGAAATGCTGCCAACTCGCCGTCATGCCTGCCCCGGCACATACTGCGACTATGGCCGCAATCGCCACTCTGCGCTGGCGACTGCGTACAATCCGCCGGTTATCACCGGCAAGTCCGGCTTCAGGATAGATAATTCCGGGGAAGAGCGATTGGGTGAACAGGCTTGCCGACTGGCCCGTGCGTTGGGCCGGCTGAATTGGGCTGGATACCTGATAATGGCTCGCAGCCGCCGAGACAAACGCATCTTCCGGAACGCCTTCCTGCACAACAGAAGTGAAGTAAGTGCCTCGCACCAATGCGGGTGTCGAGAAAGCGTCTGCAGACAAAAGACTGGTGAGGAAGCCTTCAAGCGCGGGTTTCATACCAGCTAACTGGCGGGTGAACGAGTATGCCGCGGCGCGATCTTCAGAATCACGGGTACTGGCCAGTACGTCTGGCAAGCGTGCATTTAAACGCTCAACCATCTCGCTGTAGCGCTCGGCAAACTCATTCAGCCACTCATCGTTATCCAGCTGACCTTCCAACCGGAAAGTGAACCCCAAAGCCTGCTCTTTCTCCTGCTTGCTGAGGGTACGAACAAAGGGCCCAAAGCCATAGAGTAAATCCATTTTGGTGAAGGAGACATACACCGGCAGGCGCGAACCAATCTGCTCCATCAGTTCCCGCAGCCGGGTGCGCAACAAAATGGCATGAGCTTCCCGCTGCTTTTCGCTGGCGGTGCTCAGTTGTGCCAGATCGATCGCCAGGATCACGCCGTTGAGTGGGCGTTGCGGGCGGTTGTGCTCTAGCCACTGGATAAAATGCGTCCAAAGCCGTTGTTGTATTTCCCCGGCAGCGCTCTGGTTTTGGCTCTGACTCAGCAACTCACCATCGGGATCGATCAGTACGCCGTTATCGCCAATCCACCAGTCGAACCCGAACGGGTTACGGTCTGCACGGTTGTTGCGGGTGACGTTAGTGAGGGTGTATGTCTGCCCGGAACGCTGAATAAGACTGGTTTTGCCTGCCCCTTCCAGACCCATAACCAAATACCAGGGCAAACGATAAACACCCCTGCGGCCCGGCAGGTTGCTCTTCAGGGCGGCAAGCTGGCGATCCAGCAACCGCTGTTGCCTGCGCTCCATAGGCAGAATCGGATCTTCCTGCTCTTGCTGCTCCTCGGCTTTCGCAGCATTGACCTTACCAAGACGGCGAGCCAGCACCGTGCCCCAGACCATCACGACCAGTAACACAACACCTAGGGTAACCAGCGCTCGCATCTGCCAGGCTGCCAAGGGGAACTCACCACGCACCTCCCATTTCGGCCCAAGCCACCAGGTAGCTATCAATAGTGCGATAACGCCAAGAGCCAGGGTGACCGGCGCCGCGTTGCGAATGTATGGCAGAAGCCAGCGACCGATGAGTAAAGCTTTTCTCCACATGGTGTCCATTCCTGCTGTGTATCCGTGTTCCAAAAGTCAGTCTTTCGACAGGCTAGTTCGTTGATTCGTTACTGAGAGCTCTGGCAACACACGCCCAAAGCTCTCAGGACAGTCGTTCAAGTTGTTTCAGGAGTGCTGGCTCCCAATCTTCGATAACCAAACCACTTATCTGTTGTTGCAAGTCCTGGATCTGTCGTGACGCCAGGCTCACCAGGCCGCTTTCCTTCATCAGCCGTGCCGATGCCAAGCGCCAGTAGAACTGCTCCCGTGGCTCGCGGGCGCCCGCAAGCCCGTCTTCAAGCAATTGCATAGCCTGCGCCAGCCCTTTCTGGGCAATCAGCTCCCGCGCAGTGTCATAGGCTTGCTCCCATGGGCTGGCACTGCCGCCAGATTGCCCCTGGGCATGTGCAGGCGCAGACCAAAGCCATTCCTGGGCTTCCGGCGATAGAAACGGGGTGCCATCGTTAAACGTCAGTTCCGCCAGCTGCGGCAGTCGTTCCACAAATTCGTTAACGGCTGCACGAATGGCCTCAGCGCAGGCATCACATCCCAAAGCCGCGGCCACACCGGCACTGAGTCGGTGGCCTTCAAGCCAGAAGGGGCTGACCGACAGGCTTTGTTCTATGCGCTGCCAAAGCGACTGATCGGGCGCTTTTTCCAGAGCTTCACGGTATTCCGCAACGCGATCCGCACTTACGGCGGCCAGGTCAGAGCGTTTGCCATCCCGGGTTGGCGGTACCGAAGTAATGCTCTGCCAGATGGCGTACCGGCGAATCTGGTAACCCAGGGGCCGCTCGGGCTCGGTGCCGGTCAGCAAATCTGCCACTTTCAACAAACTCTGGCGGGTAGCCCGCTCATTACCCGGGTCCAGCGTCAGGGCGCCAAGTGCCGGGCTGGCTGGCGTAGCGGAAGGTGCTGGCGCCGTTTTGGCGTTATCACTTGCAGCAGTAGAGCGCTCAGAAGTTGCCTCTGCGCTCGCTCCCGATTGACCACCAACCTCCTGGGCCTGGGGTAGTTTTTCAACAGCTCGTTTGAGATCCACCAGCGCATCATCAGGCAGCTCTTTCTGTTGCGCTTGCGCCTCAAGTTTTGCCAGCACGTCAAGGCAAAAACGTCGGCCATCGCCCACACTGGCATCAAAGGAGCTGCCTGCCACACCTTTGGCCGCCCGCTGCAGCATTTGCGTGAACATCATTTTCCGCGCGCGCTTACCCTTATCGCCCGGGTATGGCCAACCATCGTCCCACCAGCTTTCCAGCACTTGCTGGAGCAGGTACAGCGAAAGCGCAAAGCGTTCTCCATCAACACCCCGTTGCAAGGTAATCAGGAGAAAGCCGAAAACTTTCAAATCCTTGCTACGAGCAGAGAGTATTTTCAGGGATTCGCTCTCAACCTTGCCCCAATCAATATCGGTATGGGCAAGGGAGCCGATTTTCATGATTTCGTCTTCAAGGAACCCGAGCGCCGCATCCTCTCCCAGCCCGTGACCGGTTGGCGACTCGCCATCCAGCGGGGTGACGACCTGCTCAATGTAGGGATGCTGTTCTATTACCTGCATGTCCTTCGCTCCTCGCGTCCTTGCGTTTGTATTCAACTACCAGCCACAGCTTTCACGAAGCGGGCGAATGGCAGTTTCAAAACCGGTCAGATCGAATAGCAGACCGTCTATGCGACTGTTTTCGGAATAAACGCGGATATCAGTTTTGTGCTCTATCACCTTGACCGCCCGGATAGCCGGCAGGCCGCGCCCGATGCTGAGCACGTAGCCATTATCACGCACCCGCCAGGCACCTTGGCCGGCGGCGTCTGTGGTGCCAAGCCCAAGGTTTACCCGTTCTGCATCCAGAGGCTCCGGCAGCATCAGGGTCAGCTCGGTAATGTTGTTGTGGCACTGGAGGGCCAGCAGAGGCCGTGGCGGTTTTGCGCCCAGCGCGGGGACGGTCACCAGAAGGCCGGCGGTCTGCCCCGTATTGCGGTAGCTCAGGCTGCCAGAAGAAGGCTCAGCACTCTGCTGTGCGTAGGCCTCTTGCCAGCGCAGGGAGCCGACCATGCGGCGCACTCCGGCATTGGGCCCGGTTGCGGCATCAGCCTCTGCCAGAGGGGTACCAAAAACCTCGTCAAAACACGCCAACCGCTCCAGCCTCTGGGTTTCGCTGGTGCACCCGCGCGCATCTTCCAGCAAGTCAGCCTGGGCTTGCGTAGGTACATCCGCCAGGCTAGCGGCGCCGAAACAAAGCAGGCCCAGTGCGACAGCACCAAGAGGGAGTGGGCGCAAGCTGGAGCGAGTCGGGGCGTTCGGGTGCTTCATGATTCGGCAACCTGATATTTCAAGCATTTGTGGGCGAGTGTGCGCTTGGGCAGGCCCAAGCTCTCGGCGGCCTGGGCACGGTTGCCGCCATACTGGCGCAAGCGATCACGGATAACCGCCGCTTCAAATGCCTGGGCGGCTGCCTTGAGATCCCGAATATCTTCCGTGCCAGACACCACTTGCTCATCGGAACTGCATGCTACTGCCCCATGCGTTTCCGGGCCTGCCAGGCCTGGGAACATGTCGGTGAGCCGGAGTATTTCCGGCTGAATGTCATCTCCTGCGGGAGTCTGCAGGCAGGCCAGCTCGATGATGTTGCGTAGTTCACGGGCATTGCCGGGAAAATCGTAGGTTGCGAGGGCGCGCAGTGCGTGGCTGCTGATGCCCAAAGGCCCGGCGCCTTCGCGCTCGGTGTACAGGCGGATAAAGTGGCGGCTGAGGGCTTCAAGGTCATCCAGGCGTTCCCGCAGGGGCATTATTTGCAGCGGAAACTGGCTGAGACGGTAAAACAGATCCCGACGGAAGCTCCCGTCTTCAATACTCTGCCGCAGGGGTTGATGGGTAGCCGCGACCAGTCGGAAATCGGAGTGCTGTTCCTTTTGTGCCCCGAGTGGGCGGAACTGACGGCTTTCCAGCACCCGTAACAATTTGGATTGCAGCGCCATGGGCATGTCGCCGATTTCGTCGAGAAACAGGGTGCCGCCACTGGCCTGGGCCAAAAGCCCTTCTTTGGCCTGGTCGGCGCCGGAAAAGGCGCCTTTGGTGTGGCCGAAGAGTTCGCTTTCCAGCAGGCTGTCCGGGATGGCGGCGCAGTTGACCACCACCATGGGGCCGTCGGCGCGGTCTGATAGTTCGTGAATGCCTCTGGCCACGACGTCTTTTCCGCAGCCAGTTTCACCCTGAACCAGCACAGACAGTTGGCTGCCGGCTGCGCGAACAATCTGGGCGCGCAGGCTGGTCATGGACTCTGAGGGTCCCACAAGCGTGCGAGCCAGGGTTTCGCTGCGTTTGCGCAGGGTTTCTGCGTCGTGCAGGTTGTCCAGGGAGCGTTTAAGCAGGCGGCGCTGCCATACCTGATCACGGCTTTGCAGCTGGGCGATCCACTGGTGCTTTAGCAGGTGCAGGAGGCCGCGGTACAGGGGTTGGGCGGTGATGCCATCCCAGTCTGATGCTTCGCGGCAGAGTACGAGTATGCCGAGGGTTCGGCCGTCGTCGCCTTTGAGGGGTTCGAGCCACAGGGATTTTGGTCGGTCGCTGGCTTCCATGAGGCTTTGGAAGCCGGGGTGGTCGAGGCGGTAGCTGGCGGCCCGTGTGAGTTCGCGGGCTTTGCCGGTTTGCAGCAGGTGGGCGAAGGGGTGGCTGAAGTCGCCACAGTCGAATTCGCCGGTTTCAGCCAGGTCGCTGCAGTGGAGTGTGCGGCCGCTGAGGTCGAGTTCGAGTGCCCAGCAGCGGGTCAGGCCGAAGGCGTTTTCCAGCTGTGTGGTGGCGGTTTTCAGCAAATCCGGCAATGTGGTTTGGCGTGTCAGTGCGACTGCCAGCTCTATGCCGGTGTGCAGTTCCATCTGCATCCGTCCCATTTTCTTTTCCCTTATGTTCCTGTTATCCGGTTCTGTACTGACCCGGTCGCACAGCGTGGGGTTCTGCTCTCCAAAACACGCCGTGAATACGTCCCTGTAGGCTCCGCTTCGCCATCCATGGCTACGCAGGGTTTTGGAGAGCAGAACCCCACGCTGCGCTAGATCTCGGTTGGCCTAAGCTACGGTGCCTGAAAACCTGTTTTCGGAAACGCCCAGAGTTACTTGCTTAACCGGCTCTTTGGCTGCCAGTTTCTCCAGCAACGCCAACGAGATCGGCGGCAGCAACTCACCTTCGATGATCGATTCCAGCATGCGGGCACCATTTTCGCTTCTGGTTGCGCGGCTGCGGATGGCTTCTACCAGGCCGTCTTCCATCACCACTTCGGTGTGGTAACGGTCACGGATTTGCTGGGCCAGGCGTTCCAGTTTGTCGCCGACGATGCGGTTGAGGGTGTCTTCGCCCAGCGGCAGGTAGGGTACGACTTCCATTCTTGCCAGCAACGCGGGTTTGAAGAAGTCGGCCAGTTCCGGGTAGAGGGCTTCTTCGATTTTCTCCGGGTGTTCGGCGTGGTTGACGATGGTCTGGTAGCCGAGGTTGGAGGTCAGGAAGAAGACGATGTTTTTGCAGTCGATCAACCGGCCTTCGCCGTCTGCCAGTTCACCTTTATCGAAAGCCTGGTAGAAGAGGTTGAGGACTTCCGGGTGGGCTTTTTCGACTTCGTCGAGCAGCACCACGGAATAGGGTTTCTGGCGGATGGCTTCGGTGAGTATGCCGCCTTCGCCATAGCCGACATAGCCAGGTGGTGAGCCGATCAGGCGGGAGACGGTGTGTTTCTCCTGGTACTCGGACATGTTGATGGTGGTGAGGAACTGGCGGCCACCGTAGAGGAGTTCGGCCAGTTGTACCACGGTTTCGGTTTTGCCCACGCCGCTGGGGCCCACCAGCAGGAAGGCACCCATGGGGCGGCCGGGGCGGCGGAGGTCGGCGCGGGCGGTTAGCAGGTGCTGGTGCAGGCAGTCGATGGCAGTGTCCTGGCCTTTGATGTGGGCCTGCAGGTACGCCGGCAAGTGGGTGATTTTTTCCAGTTCGTCGGTGGTCATGCTGTTGACGGGGATGCCGGTCCAGTCGGCGATGACTTCGGCAATCTGGCGGGCGTCTACCCGGGCGTGCACCAGGGGGTCGTCCGCCTGGAGTTCTGCCAGTTCCTGTTCGAGGGCGGCGGCTTCGCTTTGCAGGTCGGGGTGTTCTTCCAGACCAGCCTGTTCCGGCATTGCTTCAATATCGGCTTCGTCTTTTGCAATGGTTTCCTGAACGTCCGCCGGGTTGAGCAGTTGTTCGCGGATGTCCACCAGGCGCGCCACCATGTCGCGCTGGGTGTTCCAGCTTTCTTCCAGTTCGGCGGCCTGTTCATTCAGTTCGGCAATGCGTTGCTCCAGTTCCGCTTCCCGGTCGGTGTCGACGCTCTGGCCGAGGGTGTGCTCCCGGTTCAGCAGTTCCTGCTCCATGGAGAGCTGGTGCAGTTCACTGCGCACGTGGCTAAGTTTGCGCGGTGGCGTGCTCAGGTTGAGGCTGACCCGGGCGCAGGCAGTGTCCAGTACGTCGATGGCTTTGTCCGGGAGCTGTCGGCCTGCCAGGTAGCGGGCAGACATTTCGGAGGCGGCTTTCAGGGCGCTGTCGGCGATGAGTACCTGGTGGGCTTTTTCATACACGGTGCGCAGGCCACGGAGAATGTGTACCGCTTGTGCCGGGCTGGGCTCATCCAGGGCCACTGGCTGGAAGCGGCGGCTGAGGGCCGGGTCTTTTTCGAAGTACTTTTTGTATTCGCGCCACGTAGTCGCGGCGATGGTGCGCAGTTCGCCGCGAGCCAGAGCAGGCTTGAGCAGGTTGGCGGCGTCGGAGCCACCTTCGCTGTTGCCGGCACCGATCAGGGTATGGGCTTCGTCGATGAACAGGATGATGGGGGTGGTTGAGGCTTTCACCGCTTCAATCACGCCTTTGAGGCGCTTCTCGAATTCGCCTTTTACCGAGGCACCCGCCTGTAGCGCGCCCATATCGAGAGTCCACAGCTCTACTTTTTGCAGGCGCTCAGGTACTTCGGCATTGACGATGCGCAAGGCGAGGCCTTCCACGATGGCACTTTTACCAACTCCGGCATCCCCTACTACGATGGGGTTGTTCTTGCGTCGGCGGCAGAGGATGTCGATCATCTGGTCGATTTCGGCGTCGCGGCACACTACAGGATCCAGCTTTCCGGCACGGGCCAGTGCAGTAAAATCGGTGGCGTAGCGCTTGAGCGGGTCCATATCCGCCTCAACCTGAGGCGCGCCTGCTTCGCCTTGCGCTATTTCCGGGCGCTCGGCGGAGCCTGCGGTCATGGTGTCGAACTGCCGGCGCAGTTGCTCCCGGTTAATGTCCCGGAGGTGCTGGCTGACCTGGGGCATGAGGTAGCGGTCGGTGTTCATCAGCAAGGCCAGAAAGATGGCGCCGGAGCGCAAGTTCCGATGCCCCAGCTCGGTGGAGGCCAACAGCCAGGCGTCCTGCAGCAGGTCGATCAGCAGTGGCGAAAAGGACGGATACGGCTCCGCCGTTTGCAGCTCGCCGTTCAGGCTTTCACCCACAATGGGCTGGAATTCCTGATGGTTGATACCGGCCTGCTCAAGAATCTGGCGCACGTCGGAAAACGGCGTTTCCAGCAGTTTGAACAGCAGGTGGGCCGGGGTAATTTCCGCACCCTGGCGGCTGATGCAAAGGGCCGCGGAGGCTTCCAGGCCATTGCGGCAAATGTCGTTGAGGCGCCCGATGAGCGCTGGCAGTTCTACCCGAATCACAGTGATATCCTTATTTCGGTAGTTGTTCCAATACGCTGAGCACATCCCTGATGCGTTCTTCCAGCGCTATGTTGTATAAGCTATATATTCCCGCCATGGCTGCTGCGAACACCCCGGCAATTACCCAGATCGGCAGGCCACTGCGCAGACGATTGCGCGCCGGTGTTACGTTGATTTGTGCGTCTGCCAGAGGCTCGAGGTCAGAGTTTTCCCGGAGCGATTGCAGCTGCTCATGAAGCCCTCTCAATATCTGTTCGTATTCGTCGCGGCCGTTTTCCATCACTTTGTACCGGCCTTCAAAACCCAGGCACAGGCAGAGGTAAATAAACCCGAGCATGTCCTTGTAGCGCGCCGGCTCCTGCTCCATGCGTGCGAGTATGGCGAAGACCTTCTCGCCACCCCAGGTTTCGTTGTGAAAGCGCGACAGCAGCGAATGCTGCGACCAGACACTGTGGGCACCCCAGTCCGTACCAAGCACCGCTTCATCAATGAAGGCACAAAGCACGTAGCGATAGGCCACCACGGTGGGGCGTTCATAGCCCTGCTCGATCAGCTCGCGATCTATGGCGGCCACTTCGTCCACTACCTGCTGGTAGAGGCTTTCAACGGCGCGATAGTCCGCCAGCCGGCGAATCCGGATGACCAGCCCAAGCAAAGGCGTAGCGGCATCCGTCAGGCGGTTGTCTTCCAGCCCCCGGAGCTGGAACTGGTCATTGCCAAATTCATTGCCGGACGCGCCGTTTTGCGGCTGCTCGTCGGCAAACAACAGATCACTGAATGCACTGCCGCCGGACTGCCTGCTGCCATTGGGTAAATCCATTACCTGTGCATTTGTCATAATTTAGCTCCTGATTGCCCAGAACTGCATTTCCAGGCCCGGGAAGCTGCCCGCCACGTGGAAGGCAAAACCACTGGCGTTGTCGAGCATCTGCCAGGCCTGGCTTTGATCGTCCAGCCGGAAGTACACAAATCCTGCGTGATACGGCAGCTGGCGCGGTGCCACTGGCAGCGCAGACAGCGGAATGCCCGGCAACTGCAGGCTGATGAGATCGCGAATTTTCTCCACGGAGGCCACCTTGCACTGCTGGGTAAACTGCTTGCGCAGGTCGTCCAGGGGCATATCGGCTTTCACCGCCAGAATGAACTCGGCACCGTTGATTAACTGGCCGTCCTGAACCGGCGCGACCGTCAGGCCGTACTGGCGCTGCTGCAACTGAATAGCCAGAGCCCGCGGCTCCAGCACCGTGCTCAGGGATTGCCGCAATACCTGCATCAGCGGTGTAAAGCTGTCTTCGGGAAGATCGTGATCATAGGGGGGATATTCACGTGGCAGCCGGCTTTCGTCGGTGAATGTCACCAACTCGCCGCAGAGTTCCAAAAGAACTTCGTACAGACGCTCCGGATGCAGCTGGCGCAAACGAGCCAGGTGCATGAATCTCGGGTGTGCCCGGTTAAGCATCTGCAGCAGCATGAAATCCGCCACATCGGCAACACCGCCCTGCCCTGGCGCGCCAACACGTTCTGCAATGTTACGCGCACGTTCACGCATCAATCCGGCCATTTCACCGACAAAGCGCTGCAGTTTGGGCGCCGACCGAACGCTGAGCATGGTGGGTATAAAATTCGGATCCATCACCAGGCTGCCATCCGGACGTTTTTCCAGAATCCGGCCAATGGCCACGGCCGCATAAGCGCTTCGGTCATCCCGTTCAAGCATCAGGCGCGGCGCCACTCGGGCCACGTCAATGATGTGGGCGTCGCCGTCGATCGAATGCAAGTCGCGGATCTCTGTGCTCTGAGCCCGGAAGCGCCCGGCTGCAGGCGCATCTGGCCACTCAACTTCAGCCAGACTATCGTTACCTAACGGCAGAGCCAGGTACACAACCTGATTCGCCACTGATGCATCGGTGATTTCCAGAGGCTCTGGCATCACATCGTCTTGAGGCAGGTTGAAGCGAGTGCCATCCGGGAACAGGCCGCTGGCACGCACCAGGCCCACGCGCCCGAAGCTCAGGTATTCCGCGTTCAGCTCCAGATCGCTGAATCCATACAGGTAGTCAGAAACCGCCAGAGACCGCTCGTTGATCTGGTGTTCCAGATACCGCTGCTGCTGCTGAAAGTGCTGGGGTTTGATAAACAGCCCATCACTCCAGACGACTCTATTTGTAACTGCCATCAGGTTTCTTCCGACCGCTTGAGTTTGACTTCCCTGTCCCGCAGATTCACAAGCAAGTGGTAACGGCCACCCACAGGATCCACCCTGACCACCTTCTTCCACTGGGACAGGTTCGGGTAGGCATAGAAGGCAATCACGCCGATAAATCGGGTGTCCTTGCTGATCTCAAACGGCTCTATAAACTTGAACTGGCCAGGCAGCAGGGTGTAGTCGCTGTGCTCGATGTAGTTCCGGCCCAGGGAGTCTTTCAGGTTGTTCAGGAGCTGGTCGAAATCACCGGCCATCAACAAGGAACTGTCGCGCATTTCAATAATCTGAAAGGCTATCGGTGTCGGTGCCAGAGACTCATTCGGGTTCACACCCGGCTCGGCTACCATAGTCAGATCTACCCGGCTGGGGAGATCTTCCGGATAACCCACAGGAATGCTGGGGTCCCAGAGTACTTTCGCGGTTTTGGTTACGGCGTTATAGGGTGTGCTGCATCCTGCAAGCACAAATACTACTGCCATCGTCAGCAACTTCCATTTGCAGGTTTTCACACCAGGTTCTCCCTTTGTAGTTGACGCAAATGCTGGTCGTAAGCCTGATCGAACACTTCCTGAAACAGGCGCTCAAAACCCTGCTGACGACTCGATTTCAATTCTTTGTAGTAGTGCTGGTACATATCCCAGGCCCAGCGGCCTTCATCCTCATTCTTCTGCAAGCCACGGCGATAGCCATGGAAGCGGCGCAGCAGAGCTTCTGGTGAAAACGCATGAAGAATGGCTTCCAGCGCTTCACTGATTGCCGCGCCAGTTGCCTGCTGATGGTGATTCAGGCTTTGCAGGCTTTCCTGTACGGCGGCAGGTGCCGACAAGTGCACCGGGCTGCGCTGGCTGGCAAACAGGGTTTGCACGGTTTCTTCGTAGTCCCCGCCAAGGCGCAAAGGATTATCTTCGATGGGCTGCAACCGTGTGCGCAGGGCCTGATGCCGGCTGTCTTCGCCCTGGTGCAGAGCCAGCAAACCATCAATTGTGGCTTTCAGGGTCTGCCCGGCTTCTTCGAGGAACAACTGCATGCCATCACTGTCAGCAAAGTCGAGCCCCGCTTCCATGCCCTGCATCAAAGGGGTGGCACTGATATGTTTGCGGCTTTGATCGCTGTGCGGCTGGCTTCTCTCACCTGAACCTTCGCCCAATGCGCCGTTATGGGTTTCTGACATCCTGTCTCTCTCTCCTCTCCTTACCGGAAGGCCCATCGCCACATCGCGATTTTCCCGGTATTCATCCGTTACGTCGGTTTCCGTGGCAAACCAGGCGCGCTCGCTTGCCATCAGTGTGCGCTCTTCCTGATCTACACGAACTGGCTCATCCTGCCAGTGCAGCATGGGATCAGCGCTCGGGGTTTCAGCGGCAGCCGACGCCAGCCCTTCCAGCGGCTCAGCTACCTGCATATCGCTATCACGCGCAGCTCCGCGTACCAGTTCACCTTCGGCCATATCCACCAATCGCCGGTCTTCTGCCGCTTCGCGGAGTTCCAGCTCCTGTTCAGTGGACGAACCCGCCTGCGCTGCTATTAACTCTGCCCGTATGCGGTAGCGACCAATACTGACAGTATCGCCCTGGTTCAACCGGGCCCGACGGCCGCGCCCAACAGGCTGGGTTGCGCTGTTAATATAGGTGCGACCGCTGCGATCAATCAGGCAATAACCTCCGTCAAGAAGGCGGATTTCTGCATGGCCAGCAACAGCGCCGGTGCGGTGCGCCGACAATTGCCAGGTGTCACTTTCGGCGGTGCCGATGGAACCACCCCGGGGCCCAAAGCTGTGTTCAATGCCGGCGCCACTGCGTGTTGTGCCGGGGTTGGTGACCGTCAACTTCAGTCTGGTTACCTGCCGCTCTTCCATGATTGCATTCCTTTTCATATTAACGGCGTATCTGAATCCGAACCGCTGGCCAGCGCCGGGATTTCTCTGGCGTTACAAAAGAATTCCAGCCCAACCGTATGTCCTGCCCCATCTGCATCGGGCGAATATCCTGCCCGCGCATCTGCAATTCCAGGTCGTAAGCCAACTGCTCTCGGGTCGCGAATTCCACCAGCTTCACCAGTCTTTGGTGATCCTGTCCGTTGGGTAGAAAGTCTGCAAAACGCTGACGGCTGAGGTTGCGTATCCTCAGAATAAACTTGCCGCTGCGATCACGGATCTGCGAGCCGACCAAGGTGTCGTTCCCCAGCGTAGCGTTGCACTGGCCCAAGCGCGTTTGCTGGTCCTCACCAATGGCGACCTTGCGTAACACCCACTGCTCAATGCTCACATCGTCGAGATCAAAGCAATGAGCCACAATGCCACTGACCACTTCCGGCGAACGGCTGCGGCCTGCCATCAAGCCGGAATAGGCCAGCATTTTTGACCAGTTAACCGGTGTGGCTTCTCTCAATCGGCTATCGCCAAGGCCGATAAGGGCGTAGATCAGATTGGAAAAGCCATCCGATGCGCCGGGGCGAAAACGCACGTAGTAACGGTATTTGCGCCAGGACCGGTGAAACAGGGTAACCAGCCGGTGATTGAAAAAATCCAGAAAATGCCGGCGAATACCCAGATCCTGACCCGCTTCCCAGGCGAGATCCTCAAGGTAATAACCCGGCAGCGGCGACTGTGAACCGTGCAGGCCCAGAAAACTCACTTCCATCTGGTAGGGGCCGTGCTCATGCTCCGGCGACAAAGCGGAAACCACATCGCTACCGGGAAACCCGAGGCCCGCCGAGGCGGAAAACCGGATACGCTCCTGCTGCGGTTGCTCGTCGCGACCGCCTTCCAGATCGTCACCGTGGTGCCGGTGAATCAGATCCACCAGCTGAAAAAAACTGTACCGCCGCGCATTACCCAGAACGGGCTGCAGGCCGGCTACATCAGCGGTTGCTGACCTTGCTGTAACGTCCATGTATACCGTTCCTGATTATCTGTATTCACCACTTCCAGTTGGTGAAATGCGTTGATACTGGCATAAAGCGCAAAGAACTGGCTGAGTACGGTGCCGAACAGGTACAAATCGCCTTCCGAGGCAAAGGCCTGTTGATCCAGCTTCATCACCGAACGAATTCCCCGTACCGGCAGCCCGCGGATCATCTTGTCCACCGGATTGGTTTCAATGGCACTGATACCCGCAAGCCGCTTCTGGGACACCCGCTCCGCCTGGCGATCCACCAGTGCGCGGAAATCATACACACGCAATACGGTGCGCAAGGCATCCACATCCAGCATGGAGAGATAGTTCAGCGACAGATTGGAGATCAGTGTCCACAACAGGCTGCCATCCAGAGTCGGCCTCAAGGTAGCGGTGGGACGGGTGATATTGCTGAAGGACGCAAACGCCGGCGTGGTTTCGGTAGCCATGCAAACTTCCCCGACCGCCAGCTGTTGCGGCAGTTGCCGGTTGGTGCAGGTCAGCGTCAGGGAAATAGCTTCCTGGCGATCCATACACTCGGATTCATCGCCGCGAACAAACGACATATAGTGATCAAAGCCATCACCGCGCACGCTATCCCTGGCTCGAACCCGGTAATACAGGGCTGTGCGGCCACGATCCCGCTCAACTTCGTGCTGAAAGCTTTCGAAAGCCGTATACAGCCGGCGCTCGCCCCGCCCCGAACGGCCTTCCAGCCAGCCTTCAACCTGTTCAATGCTGAACACTTCAAAATGATCCGGCGACCGGCTCGAGGCCAGAATCCGGTACTCGGTCTGACGCCCGTTCAGATCCACCGGCTCACCCTCATGGGCAAACAGATTCACCGCCGGCGTGCAGTAAAGCTGCATATTCTCCGCCCGAACCCGGGCATCCGGTGGCAAAATCCGGCTGAAATGAAAACGCAGACTGATTTCATCCGCCTGAACCGCCGGCAAGCGGTTCTTCAGGCCGGTAATGTCCACAAACCGGAACGCCTCCGGAAAACTCAGGTATTCCTGCAGAATCCGATAGCCGGAATAGGCGTTCTTTGGATAAGGCAAAAGCGCCTCATCACTGGCGAAACCGACAGGTTTCAACAAAGAAGTCGGCAGGCTGTAAACCGACTCGCCAACCACCAGTTCCATGCGGCTGAGATAATGGTTCAGCCACAAATATAGCGTTTCAGCCGTGTGATTATCCCCGCCCAGATAGAAGCGCAGACTATCAAGATCCAGGGCGCTTAGCGGTTGATCGGTATGCAGCGCCAAGTCTACTGTCATCGACGACACTTCCCGGGAATGCTCGGCGTGAGCATCGGCGACACTGATTGGGAAAACGTCCACAACACGACAGGTACGAAACCGGCACTGAGTCTGACGCGTGGAGTCTCCCAAAGGGCGGCTCTTGATTTCCGTGTGCCGCTCAACCCTTTGTCGCTCACTGATGGAATGCAACTGCGGATCAAACCGCATAATGGTGCAGCTCGGAACCGGACGAAGATAGTTCGGCCAAAGCATGTTCAGCAATGAATGGGTCAGCTCTGGAAATTCATCTTCCACTTTCTCCCGAAGTTTCCCGGTCAGAAACGCAAAGCCTTCCAACAAGCGCTCAACATCAGGATCGGTGCTTTGCTCAGAAAGAAATCGGGTAAGCTGCGGGTGAGCCTCAGCAAACTCCCGCCCCTGCAATCGCAGAAAGCTCAGTTCGTCCCTGTAAAATCGGTTTAACTTCATACAACTACCGCTTCCTTGGGAGTATGATCCGGTCGGTATACTTTTCTTCCGGGAAAAAACAACTCGCTGCGCTCAGACATTTTTTTCCCTGCAGAAAAGCATCCCCACCGGCTCCTGCCATCCTTGGTGTTTGCTGATCGTTTCGTTACGTCACTCGGTAGTAACGTTTGTCATCCAGTAATAGATCTATCGTCGTTTTGTCGTCTTTTGCGCCTACGTTCAGGTATACCGTTACCTGAAACCGTAACTGCAAAGGGTCTGGCCCCTGGGGTAAAGCAACCACATCAACCCGCTTTACTCTCGGTTCGTACTTCTCAATGCACTGCCGAATTGCGCTGCGGATCTGGATACTCAGATCGTGGGTACCCAGAGTCGCATCGTTGAAGTCCAGCAGTCCCAGTTCCGGCGCACAGGCGCTATTGCCGGGATGTGCATTGAGCAGTCGAACCAGGTGGCGTTTTATTGAAGCCACCACATGGGTGACTTCCCCCATGCTTTGCCCTTCCGGAGAACCAGCCTGCTCCAATCGTTCGAACAGGCTGCCTCCCATGGGTTGTGCATCACTACTGAACACGGATTAATCCTTGTCCAGGCGGCCTACCAGCGACAGCTCGAAGTTGGCACCCATGTATTTGAAGTGCGGACGCACAGCCAGAGACACCTGGTACCAGCCTGGATCGCCTTCTACATCGGAAACCGTTACCTGAGCTGCGCGCAATGGGCGGCGGCTGCGTACTTCGGCCGGTGGGTTTTCCTGATCGGCCACGTACTGGCGAATCCAGGTGTTCAGTTCGCGCTCAAGATCCTGACGCTCCTTCCAGGAACCGATCTGTTCGCGCTGCAGCACCTTGATGTAATGAGCCAGGCGGTTAACGATCATCATGTACGGCAACTGGGTACCCAACTTGTAGTTGGTTTCCGCTTCCTTGCCTTCCTTGGTGTTCGGGAACTGCTTGGGCTTTTGTACGGAGTTGGCTGAGAAGAAGGCCGCGTTATCGCTACCCTTACGCATGGTGAGGGAGATAAAGCCTTCATCCGCCATTTCGTATTCACGTCGATCGGTGATCAGCACTTCTGTAGGAATCTTGGCTTCCAGCTGGCCGAAGGATTCGAACAGGTGAACCGGCAGATCTTCCACAGCACCGCCGCTTTGCGGACCGATGATGTTCGGGCACCAGCGGTATTTGGCAAAGCTCTCGGTCAATCGCGTAGCCAGCAGGTAGGCGGTGTTGCCCCACAGGTAATGCTCGTGATCGCCGGAGACGTCTTCCTTGTAGTTGAAGCTGCGCACCGGGTTTTCACTGGGGTCGTAAGGCACCCGCAGCAGAAAACGTGGGGATGTCAGGCCCAGATAGCGGGCGTCTTCGGATTCACGCAGGGAGCGCCACTTGGCGTATTTCGGGCCTTCGAAAACGGCTTTCAATTCCTTGATTGCCGGCAGTTCCTGGTAGCTGTCTACGCCAAAGAATGACGGCGCAACCGAGGACAGGAAAGGCGCGTGAGCCATGGCACCAACAGACGATACATACTGCAGCAGCTTCATATCCGGTGTAGACGGTGTGAACGCATAATTACCAACAACTGCACCTACGGGCTCGCCGCCGAACTGGCCATATTCCGTGGAATAAATGTGCTTGTAGAAGCCGGTCTGGGTGACATCGGGAGCGAACTCGAAGTCTTCGAGAAGTTCGGTTTTCGTGGCGTGCAAAATATCCACTTTGATATTTTCGCGGAAGTCAGTGCGATCAACCATCAGTTTGAGGCCACGCCAGGAGGATTCCAGTTCCTGCAGCTTGGGCGCATGCAGAATTTCATCCATCTGGGCGCTGATCTTGCGATCCAGTTCGACCACCATCTGGTCAACCAGTGCCTTGTTGACCGGCTGGCCTTTCTCTTCGCTTTTCAGCAGGTTGGCAATAAACGTTGCAACGCCTTTGCGGGCGACATCGTAGCCCTCGTCAGCTGGCGCCATGCGACTGTTGGCCATGACCTGGTCGAGCAAGGAGCCTTCCATTACAGATTCAGAGGCAGCGGATTGCTGCGCAGCAGTATCAGACATACCACATCCCTTCAGTACGTGATTGATATTTGGTGTTGTGTACCGCGTGAAGGCGGCAGCAATGATTACTCGCCTTCTGTAGCCAGTTCCAGCTCAGACAAGAGGGTTTCACGGGCTTCGTCGTTATCCAGCAACTCCTGCAGCTTGGAACGGAACGAAGGCACGTTACCCAGAGGGCCTTTCAAAGCGACAAGTGCTTCCCGCAACTCGATCAGCTTCTTCAGCTCAGGAACCTGACGGGCAATGCTGTCGGGCGAGAAGTCATCCAGGGACTGGAATTCGAGGTTGACCGGCAGTTCGTCGGCCTGCTCTTCCAGCTGGTTGGATACAGTAGTAGATAACGTAAGGCCGGCTTCCTTCATGACAGAACGGAAGTTGTTCTTGTCGACGGAAATGGCTTTGCGTTCCTCGATGGGGGTTTCTTCGGCGTGTCCTTTAAAATCACCAACGACGAACATCTTCAGCGGCAGTTCGGTTTCAGCCTGCTGATCTCCGGTGGCGGGGACATATTTGATATTGATGCGCTCTTTCGGCGCGACAGAACCGTCTTTGGACGACATGGCTTGCTCCCTGTGCAAATCATTTGCAGTTGTTCAATCCTTCGTGCGTACCGTCCTGGCACGCAGCGACAAAACTGTACACATGTGGCTCAGGTTTCTCAAGCAATAATTGGCCAGCAGCGCCTCAAACTGTGCGCGCGGGCAAACTTTTGCCAAAGTGTTTGTGCCCAGGCATGTACATGTGACCCACTGGCCACAGCCTCAGGAAATTTGGTCAATGACGGCACGCAGCGTCGTAGCTATACTCCTGAAACCATAGTTAAAGCTTTAAAAGTATTTTCACAATAACCAAGGAGGAGATTGATATGAGCGACGTGAAATCCCGTTTCGAAGAGGCAGTAAACTACATTCAAAATGCCGAAGGTGACTTCAAGCCATCCAACGAGATGAAGCTGGAGTTCTACGCACTGTATAAGCAGGGCACCGAAGGTGATGTGTCAGGCAAGCGCCCGGGTATGATGGATTTTGTTGGCCGCGCCAAGTATGACGCTTGGGAAAAGTGCAAAGGTATGTCGAAAGACGACGCCATGCAGAAGTACATCGACAAGCTCGAAGCCCTGAAGTAAGCCACCTCAGCTTTCCGGTCCCGGCCAAAACACTGCCGGGATCACACCACCTGTAATTTAACGCCTTCCTGCATTTTCCGGGCCTGTCAGCGGCCGTTCATGTTCACATTGAGAGCTTCGTAGGTGCGGTTTTCTGGTGGGCGAATTACGTAATTATTGCTGTGTGTCTGCCCGGGAAGGGATTTGGGATTGCTGAAGCGAAACTCTACTGGTATCTGGGAGCGCCCGAGGTCCGTACGGCCGTCACCCGGCTGCAGCGCCAAGGGGTCAAGATAGAAATCGTCAGCACCCGCTTGCTGCACAGGAACACCCTCAGCGGGCGCAGCCAAACCACCCTCTATCACCGTGTCCGAGAGCACATCTTCAGCAATGGAGTTGAAAGGGATAGTCTCCAGCGTTGACCGCTGCTCAACCTCAAACACCTGGCTCTCGCCAGGACTGGTCTGCGCACTGGCCAATCCTGTTACCATGAACAGGAAAACGACAGAAGCCAAACCGGAGTGCATCAATTTCGGCGCTCTGACAGAACGGTGCAAGAGATTCATTAGATTTGCCCTCGAAGACACGCTTTTTAGAATTGTGTCAATTTTCGATCAGTCTATCGCCAAACCGGTCGTGTTTCTCAGTTAATTGACCGTTTTGTGACAACTTTCACTGGCTCGGATGAATAAGATTGCCAGTTTCGCACCACCTTTGGACAACAGGAGCCGCTTTGAAGACGCCACTTATCACCCGGCAGGGCTACGATGATCTGCAAAAGGAACACGACGAACTCTGGAGATTTGAGCGCCCGGAGGTCACCAAAAAAGTTACCTGGGCGGCCAGCCTTGGCGATCGCAGTGAGAACGCAGACTATCAGTACAACAAGAAACGACTCAGAGAGATTGATCGCCGAGTACGCTACCTGAGACGCTGCCTGGACAATCTGAAGGTAGTGGAGTACCACCCGGATCAGGAAGGAAAAGTATTTTTCGGGGCCTGGGTAGAAGTTGAAAACGACGATAGCAAAACCCTGAAGTTCCGAATCGTTGGCTACGATGAGATATTCAACCGCAATGACTACATTTCCATCGACTCACCGATGGCCCGGGCTCTTCTGAAAAAAGAAGTAGGCGATGAGGCCGAGGTAAGAACCGATGCAGGAACAATCACCTGGTACATCAACTCAATTACTTACGAAAAGTAGAACAACCAGGCATAAAAAAACCCCGTAAAAACGGGGTAAGGCTAGCGCTGTGCTGGAGGGAGAAGCAAGCTGCTATTCGTGCTTGCCTCTATCTACAGCTTCAATTCTACACACCCGGAATTACCACGCCCTTGCCGATGAATTACCTTTTAGTCAGGGAGAACCAGGCAAGTATGTGCAGAAAATTAGGTTGTACACTCTAGGGGACCGGGATAGCGTTAAGGTATCGAACCTTATACCCGCTTCCAGTTATGGAGATAGCATAAATGAACACACAGAAGCTTCTGAACATGGCTCTTGAAGGCGTAGACGCGCTGGGTTTCCGCCTTGACCAGATGGGCATTACCGGAAAAGTTAACCGCCACAACATCGCGGCTTTTCTGATGTCAGAACAGAAACACCTTGAAGGTGAGTGGGACAGCATTCAGGTGCGCATCAACCTTCGTCGCACTCAGATTGAGCGCATCACCCAGAAGATTGAAACCCGAACCGATGCTTTATTCGCGCCGGTTATGTCGCAAGTGAACCGGTTCCGCCCGAGTCACTAAGACTCAGGCGCGGTCGGTCTCTGTGGCACCAGTAGCGTCACCGGTGGCCGGCGCCAACGCCTGTTCTGCCTGGGTAGCCCGTATGCGCTTGCGCGCACGGGTGAGCGCAGGCATGTACACAGCAACCGTCAATCCGGGCGGCTGCTGTGTCTCATCAGTATCGCTAAGTATAATCCGCCCTTTATGAATTTCTGCAACGGCACTGACCAGGCTTAGACCCAAGCCATTGCCGGGAAGCGAACGACTTTTCCCAACCCGATAAAAACGCTGGAATACCTGATCTTTTTCATCGTCAGGAATACCGATACCGCTATCGCTGACTTCGAAAACAGCGTCATCGCCGTCTCTCCGCACAGCTACACCAATGGCACCATGCTCGGGCGTGTATTTAATCGCGTTATCGATCAGGTTACTGATCATCTGGAATAACAGATCCCGGTCGCCTTCGAGCATTACGCCAGGCTCCAGAGACTGCTCAAACGTTTGATCTTTATCCTCTGCCACCGCCTCGTATAGCTCACAGGCATCAGACACCAATTCGTCCAGAGCCACCCGCTTCATATCAGACGAATTACCTTTTGTTTCCAGACGCGCGATGCGCAGCAGCGCATTAAATGTCGCAAGGAGCTGGTCTGCTTCTGCTACAGCGCGGCCGGCCTGTTCCCGTGCCTCATCGTTATCGACAGACATCAGAGTGTTTTCAAGCTGGTTCCGCAATCGCGTGAGAGGCGTACGAAGGTCGTGGGCAATGCTGTCAGACACATGGCGGATACCTTCCATCAGATAAACAATCCGGTCCAACATCTGATTCAGGTTTTCTGCCAGCTGATCGAAATCGTCCTCAGTGCCACGGGTAGGTATACGCAGGGAGAGGTGACCGTTCATTATTCGCCGGGAGGTATTATTGATGACCTCTATGCGGCGAATGGTATTTCGGCTCATCAAATAGCCACCGAGCAGTGCCAGCGCAAGGGTGATCCCCATGCCCCAGTTGATGGCCGTTTCAATTACTCTTTTGAGGCTGGTGAGCTCGTCAACATCTCGACCCACCAATAGCCGCAAACCGCCCTGAACTTCAAATATTCGGGCCCGGGCCAAGCGCTCCGGCCCTTTCCAGCCCACAGCTGAGCTGAGCGTAAAGTTAACCCAACCACCCTCTGAGGGACTGCCCTCTGGCCAGGTTTCCAGATTGCCGGCCAGCTTGAGGAAGTCTTCGGTGGTCAGCAAGTAGATGGTTTTTGCATTGGGATCGCGGGCAACCCGCTCACGAATAATCGTGATCAGGCCGTTTACACCGCGCCCTCTGTATTGCTCCGCCAGTCCGGCGATTTCCGCTTCAATGGTTTCGTCGGTCTGAGCGGTCATAAAACCCGCTGTACGCCAGTAAATAAAGGCCAGTAATAAAAATACCGAGGTGGCAAACACCACCATATACAGCAGGGCAAGCTGGAAGGACGATGTCCTGAGCTGGCTAAGCAGTTTCACGTAACATGTACCCTGCACCCCTCACGGTTTGCAGTAAGGGAGTTTCGAATTCCTTATCAATCTTTGCCCGCAGACGGCTGATATGCACATCAATCACGTTGGTTTGGGGATCGAAGTGATAATCCCAGACTTTTTCCAACAGCATTGTCCGGGTGACCACCTGGCCGGCGTTGCGCATCAAGTACTCAAGCAACCGGAACTCCCGGGGCTGAACATCAATGTTCTGACCGGAGCGCTTAACCGTTCGGGCGAGCAAATCCATTTCCAGATCGGCTACACGCAGCACGGTTTCAGTTTCCGCCGACTGGCGGTTTCGGCGAACCAGCGATTCAATCCGGGCAAGAAGCTCAGTGAAGGAGAAAGGCTTGGTAAGGTAGTCATCACCGCCACCCCGCAGGCCTTCAACACGATCGTCTACATCGCCCAGCGCGCTGAGTATAAGAACCGGCACCTGGTTTCCCGTGGCGCGAACGGTCTTGATGATAGAGAGCCCGTCCATGCCCGGAAGCATGCGGTCGACAATCATGATGTCGTACTCTTCGCTGGCGGCCATCATCATGCCGTCTTTGCCATCGGCAGCGTGATCAACCACGAAGTCTGATTCTTTCAGCCCTTTAACAAGATAATTTGCTACGTCCTGATCGTCTTCGATTACCAGCGCTTTCACCGGATCCCCTCCTGATAGCGGATTACATTAACAACAGAGTACGAATAACTCGGGGCACCGGCCAGTTACGATCTTGTAAGAGGGTGTCGCCAATGGCGACGGTCGGTTCTATGACGGCAACCAGTGCAAGCTATCTGCCGTCGCCCCGGAAGGCAGGTACTCCGCACTTACCCAGCCGTCATAATTCATTTTATCGATGGCGGAAAAAACATTCGAAAAGTTAATCTCGCCGGTTCCCGGCTCATGTCGTCCCGGATTATCGGCAAACTGGATGTGCCCAATCCATGGCAGCAAACACTCCATAGAGCGCACAAGGTCACCCTGCATGATTTGCATGTGGTAGATGTCATATTGCAGGCGCAGGTTATCGGCCTCCACTTCCTCAATCAGAGCCATGACTCTGGCAGACGTATCAAGAAAAAAACGGGGCATATCGACCCGTGAATTTATTGCCTCAACGCACAGCGTAATACCCTCACCCTCCAGCCTATCCGCTGCCCAGGCCACATTCGTCACCAGCGTTTGCCAGGCAGTATCTTCATCCAGTTCGACCGGCTTCAATCCAGCCAGACAGTTCAGCCGCTTGCACCCAAGAGCCCGGGCATACTCAATGGCGTGATCCACCCCGGCGCGGAACTCATCAACCCTGCCTGGCAAGCAAGCAATGCCACGCTCACCTGCCTCCCAGTCACCCGGCGGCAGATTGAACAAAACCTGAGTCAAACCATTGCCTTCCAGAGCTTTACTCAGCTCTTCCTTGGGCCACTCATAGGGGAAAAGATACTCCACGCCCCTAAACCCGGCCGCCGCCGCTTTGGCAAAACGCTCGGTAAACGGCACTTCGGTGAATAGCATCGACAGATTGGCAGCAAAACGCGGCATGACAGTTACTCCTTATACCTTGGGCCAGCAAAACCAAGACGGGTGCGGTTAATATGCTCCAACTCCAGCAGCAGGCCACTGTGATCAGCATCACTGTGGCCATTAGCGACCAGCGAGAGATATTCGTTGTGCACCTGCTGCGACAACGGCAGCGTTAATCCTTCTGCCCGGGCCTCATCCAGAATCATCCGCATGTCCTTCAGCTGTATCCGCGCTGGCGCGCCGGGCGCAAAATCCCGATCGATCATACGCTGACCGTGCAATTCCAGAATCCGGCTACCAGCAAAGCCGCCCATCAGTGCCTCCCGCACTGCCGCCGGATCAGCCCCGCCTTTGGCAGCCAGCAACAAAGCTTCAGACACCGCGCCAATAGTAATTCCAACAATCGCCTGATTAGCCAATTTGGCAAGCTGCCCGGCTCCAACCGGCCCGATTCTCGTGCACTTACCCAGCACCTCAAACACGGGCAAAGCTCTGGAAACATCTTCCTCTGTACCGCCCGCCATAATACTTAACCGCGCTTCCTGAGCACCCAGCGTGCCACCAGAAACCGGCGCATCCACATAGCCAGCGCCCTGTTCCATCGCAAGCGCGGCATGCCGACGAGCGACCGACGGCTGAATGGAACTCATATCAATCACCAGGGCACCCGGCTTTAGAGCTGCCATGGCACCACTGGCAACCAACACCTGCTCAACCACATCGCTGTTTTCCAGCATGGTGATTACCACATCGGCGGTTCGCACTGCATCAACGGGGCTCTCAGCTACCCTTGCCTCACTGGCAAACGGCTCGCACTTGCTGGCCGTTCGGTTCCATACAGTCATTGGGAAGCCTGAATTCAGCAGATTGCGGGTCATGGGAGCACCCATGAGGCCGATGCCAAGAAATGCGATACGGGGGAGTTTCTCAGTCATTTTAGAGGTCTCGGTTTCAAGTATCGGGAAGAAGTAATTGGGCAGGCCCTTCCAAAACCGTGCGGAGCCATGGATGGCGGAGCCGAGCGTACAGGGATGTATTCACAGCGTGTTTTGGAAGGGCCTGCCCAATTACTTCGTGCACCAAACTATAAGTCACAAAGAACACAAACAAAAACGCCACCAACCGGAACCGGTGGTGGCGTTTTCAAAGTACTTTCAGATCAACAGCCTAGTCAGGCAGCTTCTTCAGTCATCTGCGTACGGATTTTCTTCATGGCATTCTTCTCTAACTGGCGAATACGCTCAGCTGAAATACCGTACTTGTCTGCCAACTGGTGAAGCGTTGCCTTGCTCTCGGACAACCAACGCTCGCGCAAAATATCCTGGCTGCGCTCATCCAGCATTTCCAACGCTTCCATCAGACGGCCGTTAGAATCCTCCGTCCAGTCCGCTTTTTCGAGCTGAACAGCCGGGTCGCTACGGTGGTCTTCCAGATAATACGCCGGCGCCTTGTAAGCACTGTCGTCATCATCGTCCATCGGGCCATCAAACGCGGTGTCGTGGGAGGCCAGCCGGCCTTCCATTTCCCTCACAACCCTTGGCTCAACACCCAAATCGTCTGCCACTGCGTGCAGTTCGTCGTGGCTTAGCCAAGCCAGTTTTTTCTTCTGGCTGCGCAAGTTGAAAAACAGTTTGCGCTGGGATTTGGTCGTCGCCACTTTCACAATGCGCCAGTTGCGCAGAATGAACTCGTGAATTTCTGCCTTGATCCAGTGCACGGCAAAGGACACAAGCCGTACGCCATACTCCGGGTTGAAGCGCTTGACCGCCTTCATAAGGCCGACGTTGCCTTCCTGGATCAGATCAGCTTGTGCCAAACCATAGCCGGAATAGCTCCGGGCAATGTGAATAACAAAGCGCAGGTGCGACAGAACCAACTGGCGAGCTGCATCCACGTCTTCATCGTAATGAAGGCGCTCGGCCAGTTCCCGCTCTTCATCCACGGTTAGTACCGGAATGCGGCTCGCGGCCTGAATGTAAGCCTCGAGATTGGCGCCCGGAACCAGTCTTTCAATAAGCTGTAAACTCGTACCCATGCTTTAGCCTCCGAACCTGACGGTCGCATAATATAGCGAATAAAGATTGGACCGCCAAGAACCTTAAAAGTTCCCGAATCTCTCAAGTAAAACGTTTTAAATCAACAAAATGGAGAATTCGCCCTGACTTTCACTACCTTAGAAACTACCCCGGAACCGATCCGTATTCAATACGCTCTTACCGCAATCCGGATCATTAACCGCCAGCTATTTCACCCGGCTCAATATCGTCCAGATGGCGCTTTACTGCTATCCAGGCACCCAGCCAGCCTAGCAGCATCGCTACAATAATCAATGCAAACGCACCGTCAAAACTCAGGCCGCTCAGCGAGAAGTCGCTGCTGTATAAACCAGCAAGGCGCTCAATGGGGCCACTAAGCCACCAAAGAGAGAGTTGCAGCAGTATCCAGGCAACAACGCCACCGCCCAGACCAAACCACGCGCCCGTGTAAAGGAAGGGCCTGCGCACGAAGCCATCCGTTCCCCCGACAAGCTTGGCCACCAGGATCTCATCGCGGCGGCTTTCAATAGATAGCCTTACCGTGTTGCCGATCACCAGCACCACCGCTGCCGCCAACAAGATTGCCAGCGCCCAGACGGCCCGCGCAAGCAGGTCTGTCATGGCGTTCAGGCGTTGCAACCAGCCCAGATCTACCTGAACCCGCTCAATACCCTCCATGCTTTCAACAAACATCAGCAGGCTTGCTACCCCGTCTGCCGTCCTTGCACTTTCCTCAGGCGTGATCAGCAGAGTGTGGGGCAAAGGGTTCTCATCCAGATAATCCAACGCATCATCAAGACCCGACGATGCACGGAATTCTGTCAATGCACGATCACGGTCAATCAATTCAACTCCATCTACCCGTCCATCTGCGCCAATTTCTTCGGCAAGTTTGCGGGTCTGCTCAAGGCTGGCGTCCAGTTTCATATAAGCAGTAACCCGGGCACCGCTCTCCCAACCGGCGCTCACACCCTGAAGGCTGGTCAACAAAAGTAAAAGTGCAACCGGCAATGCCAGCGCAACGCCCATCACCGTCCAGGTCATCAGGCTGGCCACCGGGGTTCGCCACATGCGTGAGGCGCTGTCGCGTGCCACTTTTCGATGATGAATGAAGTAGGATTCCGCCTGCTCGCGCCAGGGCGACCGGGAGGCTTTCGCACCCCGGGCAATATCCGGTTTACGGGGCTTGGACAACGGGTCAACGGCCACGGAAACCTCCTTGCAGTGGGGTACCGCCCGCAATCAGATTGCCGTGATCGAGAGTCAGGGTACGCCGATCCATTTCGTTTATCAGGGCGAGATCGTGGCTGGCGATCAGCACAGTTACACCTACCTGGCTGAATTGTGCAAACAGATTCATGATGTCTGCAGAAAGTTTTGGGTCCAGGTTACCTGTAGGCTCATCCGCCAGCAGTAGAGGCGGCTTGTTCACCACGGCCCGGGCAATACCCACACGCTGCTGCTCACCACCCGATAACTGTAGCGGGTTCATTTTTTCCTTACTGAGCAGTCCCACTTTATCCAGCGCTGCACGCACACGCCGACCCACATCACGGGGTGAAGCTCCCATGACCTCCAAGGGCATGGCCACGTTATCAAACACAGTGCGATCAAAAAGAAGTTGATGATTCTGGAATACCACACCGATGTGCCGGCGTATGTAGGGAACCTGCCTTCGCGGCAGGCGGTTGAGCACCTGACCACCGACCACCACCTCTCCGGCAGTGGGGCGCTCCATAACCATGAGCAGTTTCAGCAGGGTACTTTTGCCCGCACCTGAGTGCCCGGTCAGAAACGCCAGCTCACCGCGATCCAGGTGAAAATTCACCTGCCGCAACGCAGTATGATCACTGTCATATCGCTTGGTAACCTGGCGAAACTCGATCATAACGGGCGACGACTCCAACAATCCGGGTTATTTGGCAAACTAGTCTGCAAACAATGCGTCCACAAAGGTTTCAGCATCAAAGCTGCGCAGGTCATCAACCTGTTCACCAACACCGATAAACCGGATAGGAAGCTGCAACTGACGGGCAATGGCAAATACGATACCGCCTTTGGCAGTGCCGTCCAGTTTCGTTAAGGTAATACCGCTCACGCCAACCGCCTTCTGGAACACCTGCGCCTGGCTAAGAGCGTTCTGCCCCGTGCCCGCGTCCAGCACCAGCATGACTTCGTGAGGTGCCGTGGCGTCCAGCTTTTTCATTACCCGGACAACCTTCTCCAGCTCTCCCATCAGATTGTCTTTGTTTTGCAGTCGACCTGCAGTGTCTGCGATCACCACATCCACGCCACGGGACTGGCCTGACTGTATAGCGTCAAAGATCACGGAGGCACTGTCGGCACCCGTATGCTGAGCCACCACCGGAACCTTATTGCGCTCACCCCAAACCTGCAACTGCTCAACGGCGGCCGCACGGAATGTATCCCCTGCCGCCAGCATCACTGACTTGCCTTCGCTCTGGAGCTTTTTAGTGAGTTTGCCAATGGTGGTGGTCTTGCCCACGCCATTCACACCAACCATCAAAATCACATAAGGCTTGGTTCCGGCATCAATTGTCAGCGGCTTGGTGACATTCTTTAACAGGCCATGCAACTCGTCACGTAGGGCCTTGCGAAGTGCTTCGCCGTCTTTGAGCTGGTTGCGCTGGAGTTTGTCCGTAAGGGATTCAATAATTTCCGAGGTGGCCGTTACGCCAACATCCGCCATCAGCAACGTGGTTTCGATTTCTTCCAGCAGGTCTTCATCTATTTTCTTGCCTACCGAAAACAGGTCGGCCATGCCGCCGGTCAGGCTTGCACGGGTTTTGCCCAGGCCTTGCTTGATGCGCTCAAAAACACTGAGTTGTGGCGCGGCTTCCGGTTCGGGAACCTTTGCCGGCTCCGGCTCTGGCATTGCCGGTGGCGCAACTGCTGTTGGCGCGTCCTCCGGCAAGGATTCAGGGGCGGCGGGGGCTGGCTTTTCAGTCGGCGCTAAAGGCTCAGGGCCTTTGACTGCCTCCGGTTTGCGCTGGGGCACGGGTTTCGGCCGCGGTACACGGCGGCGATTGCTGGCGATATCCAGAAAAAATACAAATACAAGAAGGGCCAGTAGGCCGACCGAAATCCACTCTGCCATCATAAAGTCATACCATCAGTCTGATTGGGCGGGACAAATAGAGCGCATATTCTAGCAGACTGTCCCAGTGAAGTGAGGTTGCTGTGGATTATCATGAACAGCCCGATTTCCGCTAAGATACGCCAGCCGAAAATATTGCCGCCCGTTTCCGGAGCCAACCATATGACCCGAAGAAAACCCTCAGGCCAGCACCTTTCAAGCAAGCCTTCCAAGGGCGCCGCCAAGAACACGGGTGCCGGGGGTGAACTACGCATTATCGGGGGCGACTGGCGCAGCCGGAAGCTGCGCTTCCCGGATGCAGGAGGGGTTCGCCCAACACCAGCACGCACACGGGAAACCCTGTTTAACTGGTTGTCGCTTCATATCGCGGGAAGCGATTGCCTGGACTTGTTTGCAGGCTCTGGTGCTTTGGGGCTGGAGGCGCTCTCAAGAGGTGCCGGCCAGGCCACGCTGGTTGATAACAACACAGCCTTGGCAGCCGCTCTTCGGGGCAACCTCAGGCTACTGGGTTCTGAAGCAGGCACTGTGATTTGCGCTAATGTAGACACCTACCTGAGCCAGCGTTCACGGCATCCATTCGATATCATTTTCATGGACCCTCCATTCCATCAGGGCTGGCTGACAACGCTGATCCCACTGCTGAATACCCAAGGCTGGGTGAAACCTGGAGGCTGGGTATACGTGGAGCACGAAAGTGACCTGCCGTCGCCGGCGGCACCTGCCAACTGGCAACTGCACCGGCAAAAAACCGCTGGCCAGGTCACTTACTGCTTATACAGAGTGGTTCAAGCCGCAGGGCGCAGCGAATAAGCCCGCAAATGGGCGGCAAACTCTTCCAGGTAACGAATACCACTGGCTTCAGCGTCTTTGCACCACTCCATCAACGCGTGCAGCTTATCCTGCGGCTTAAGGCCGCGCTGGCGCCAAAGGGCCTGTAACTCGTTGCTCATCTCGTAAATCTGGCGCAACACAGCGTTGCTTTCCAGAACTGATTCCAGCGCCTCTTTATCTCGCGGCTTTATCAGCGTAACTTCCCGCGATAGAAGCTGTTTGAGTTTACGATATCTGGGCCGTATCTCATCATCCATCAGGCTCTTTTGCTGGCGCAAAACCGGCTCTGTCACACGTTTGCGGTACTGGCGCATTATGTCGAAACGATTATTGGCAATAGCCTGCACAGTTTCCACATCCACGTTCTGCTTGCCCGGCACATAATGGGCGATCGGCCGATAGCCTTTGGGTTTGGCAAGACCAAACGCCTGGAACAGGCGGATATAGCCCCAGCCGATATCCACTTCGTACCAGCGGCGTGAAAGCTTGGAGGAGTTCGGGTAGGTGTGGTGGTTATTGTGCAGTTCTTCACCACCAATAATAATTCCCAGTGGAGAAATGTTGCGGGCGTTATCCGCACACTCGAAATTGCGATAACCCATCCAGTGGCCAATACCGTTCACAACACCGGCTGCCCAGAAAGGTATCCAGACCATCTGCACTGCCCAGATCCAGATACCGTTAACACCAAAAAGCACCAGATTAATGACTGCCATCAGAGCAATGCCCAGCGCCCTGTGGCGACTGTAAAGATTGCGCTCTATCCAGTCTTCCGGGGTCCGCTGGCCGTAGCGCTCAAGGTTTTCAGCAGTCGCTGCCGAGGCATACAACTCTGCCCCTTCGAATAACACCTTCTTTATACCCAGTACCACCGGGCTATGTGGATCTTCGGCCGTTTCACACTTGGCGTGATGCTTGCGATGGATCGCAGTCCATTCTTTGGTATTCTGCGCTGTGGTCAGCCACAGCCAGAAACGGAAAAAATGCTTCAGTGCAGGATGCAAATCCAGCGAGTTATGGGCCGAATGGCGATGCAGATAAAGCGTTACACTGATGATAGTGACGTGGGTCATACCCAGAACAACCAGAATCAACTGCATCACCGACAGGTCAAGGAGACCGTTAAACCACATAATTAATCCTCAAATCAAAACCTGAAGCGACCAATATAGGCGCCTGTTCGCGGCAGTTTAGCGTACAGGTGTTAGCTAAAACAACAAGCTTTAAAGTCAAGCTTGCTACCGTTCACATTTGCGCAACATCACACCTACAAATTTGACCGGAGACTGGTTGAATGCCCGAACTACCTGAAGTCGAAACCACAAGACGCGGCATTGCGCCCCACTGTGAAGGTCAAACCATTGCACAGGTCAAAGTACGAAATGGCAGCCTGCGCTGGCCCGTGCCCGGCGATCTTGCCGCGCAAATGAACGGCCAGGTTATCCGCACTGTCGAGCGGCGAGCAAAATATCTTTTTCTGAACCTCGACCATGGCACTGCCATCGTTCACCTGGGCATGTCTGGCAGCCTTCGCATCATCACTGATGGCGCACCGGCAGAGAAACACGACCACATCGACCTTGTGCTGCATTCCGGCGTAACTCTGCGCTTTAATGACCCCCGTCGCTTTGGTTGCTGGCTGTGGGCAGACTCTGCCGAGACGCACCCCCTGATTGCCAGCCTTGGGCCGGAACCGCTATCGGCAGAGTTTACTGGTCGAATGCTGTTCCAGTTATCGCGCTCCAGAAACACCCCCGTGAAATCCTTCATCATGGACAGCCATGTGGTGGTCGGCGTAGGCAACATTTACGCCAACGAAGCACTGTTCCACGCCGGCATTCATCCCAAACGCAAGGCTGGGCGCATCAGTCTCGATCGCTACCAGCGTCTTGCGGAAGCTATCCGGGAGATTCTCAGCGCTGCGATCCTGATGGGCGGCACTACCCTGCGAGATTTCGTGAACAGCGATGGCAAGCCAGGCTATTTCGCTCAGTCATTACTGGTTTATGGCCGCGCCGGAGAGCCCTGCCCGAACTGCGAAACACCGCTGAAGGAAATCCGCATGAACGGGCGATCTACCGTGTACTGCACAGGATGCCAGCGGTAGCTCTGGGCCGCAGACCTGAGCCCAACATCCGTAATATCCCGGCTTGCCTCAAATCGGGATCTGCGGCAGCCTGAGGAAAACATTTAAGGCTGGCTTTGCATATGATCAACTGGACGTCCCTCGAAACCGTATTCCTGGATATGGACGGCACACTGCTTGATCTGCACTTCGACAATCATTTCTGGCTGGAACACCTGCCCAGGCGTTACGCTGAGCGCAACGGCATGCACGCCGAGAAAGCCAGGGACAAAATCATCAGCATGATCATGGCCCAAAGAGGCACGCTCAACTTCTACTGCACCGATTACTGGAGCGAGCAGCTTGCCCTGGACATAACCGGACTGAAATCCGAGCTCAGTGACCGCATCGGCTACCGTCCGCATGTGGCGGACTTTCTTCAATCTCTCAAGAAGGCCGGCCTGCAATCCGTCATCGTCACCAACTGCCACCCGGATCCTCTGGAGCTGAAACTGCAGCGCACAGGCCTCGACCGCTATGTGGATGGTATTGTTTCCAGCCATCAGCTGGGCAAACCCAAAGAAGACACCGCCTTTTGGCAGGACCTGCAACAACTTGCCCCCTACAGAGCCGCTTCCACATTAATGGTGGATGACAGTTTCCCCGTACTGGAAAGCGCCCGGTCTGCAGGAATTGCCCAATGTCTCGGAATTCTGGCGCCAGACAGCAAACGGGCCGCCAGCAAATCTCATCCCGAAATACCTTGCGTGCACCACTTTGATGAAGTTCTGACAGCGATTCACCAGCAAAGGCCCCATCACCAGAAAAGCCCTCTGCCATCTGATGACTGAGGGCGCTATAATTGAGGCATACGCCCTTCAGGTGAGGAGATATGGCGGCATCCACTTCGGACGATCAACGGGTAAGGCTCGACAAATGGCTTTGGGCTGCGCGCTTTTACAAAACACGCTCCCTGGCAAAAGAGGCTGTAGAAGGCGGCAAAGTCCACTACAACAGCCAGCGCTGCAAGCCAGGCCGCCTGGTTGAGCCTGGCGCCACGCTCACCCTGCGCCTTGGCTATCTTGAAAAAGTCGTGGTTGTAGATGAAGTGAGCGAGCGTCGGCGCGGTGCGCCGGAAGCTCAAAAGCTCTACCACGAAACCGAAGACAGCATAAAAAAGCGTGAAGACCTCTCGTGGCAACGTAAAACCATGCAGGCAGCACAATTGCCGCCGGCAAGGCGCCCTTCCAAGAAAGATCGCCGCGACATTCAACGATTCCGTGACCAGAACAGCATCTGAACCAGACCGTTCTGTTGTCAGCCACCGATTAAAGCACCCAGTTTTCAGGAGAACCAATATGGCATCCCGCGACCAGTTCCAGCGTTTTATATTTGAACACAGCCAGGTACGCGGAGCCTGGGTACAGCTTGACGAGAGCTTCCGGGAAATCACCGGCCAGGCGCCTTATCCCGAGTCGGTCAGAGGCCTTCTGGGAGAAGCTCTTGTAGCCAGCATTGTTATGAGCAGCAGCCTGAAGTTCGAAGGCACACTGTCCATTCAGGCCCAGGGCGAAGGCCCGCTTCGAACACTCATGGCGGAATGCAGCCACGACCGCAAGATTCGCGGGCTTGCACGATTCGACGAGCACGCGGTGACCGAAGACAGCTTCCACGATTTGCTGGGCGACGGGCGTATGGCCATTACCATCACACCCCGGCAAGGCAGCCGCTACCAGGGCGTGGTGCCTCGGGAGCGGGATAGTCTGGGGGGATGTCTGGAAGAATATTTCGAGCGCTCGGAACAGATCCCCACCAGTCTGTTTCTGTTTTCCAATGAGCAGGGCGCTGCCGGCCTGATGCTCCAGCGTATGCCAGGTGCCACCCAGGAAGATGACGAACTCTGGGAGCGGGTTAACCACCTTGCACGCACGGTTAAGGCCGATGAACTGCTGGAACTTGATAGCGAAACTCTTCTGCACCGCCTGTTTAATGAAGAAACGGTGCGACTCTTCGATGCCGAAACCGTGGCATTTCAGTGCAGTTGTTCCAAAGACAGAACTCTTGTTGCCCTTGAAGCCATTGGCAAAGACGAGTGTTACAGCATACTGGAGGAACAGGGAACCATAGATATGGACTGCCAGTTCTGCCACGCGCACTATCGATTCGACAGGAATGATATTGATCAGCTTTTTACCGGCCATACGTTACACTAGGCACGGCTACAGAATCACCCGGAAGCCAGCAATCACGCGGCTTCCGGCGTAGTCGTTTTTTATTGGCGCCTCTGGCATAATAGCGCGCCTGAATTGATCCGATTGTTCAGAATTCCGTCAATTTTCGGGCAGGCGGCCTGAGCAGTCACTAAGACATCCCGAGGGTGAGGTCGAAGTGAGCAACACTTATAATGATCTGAGTACAGCAAGACTGGTAGAACAGGCACTGGCGCGTAACGAGGGCCAACTGGCATCCAACGGTTCGCTGGTCGTAGAAACTGGTCATCGCACCGGTCGGTCCCCCATGGATCGCTACATTGTTGAAGAACCAAGCACATCTGACGACATCCACTGGGGGCCGATCAACCGCCCGTTCGACGCCGATAAATTCGACGCCCTGTGGGAACGCGTAGAAGCCTATATTGCTGAAAAAGACAGCTTTGTGTCCCTGGTGCACGTGGGCTCCGACCCTGAGCACTACCTGCCAGTGAAAATGACCACCGAGACCGCCTGGCAAAACCTGTTTGGCCGCAACCTGTTCATTCGCCCGGAAAGCTACAACCAGGCAGACAAGCAGGAATGGCAAATTCTGAATGCTGCCAATTTTGAGTGCGTACCAGAGCGCGATGGCACCAACAGCGATGGCTGCGTCATCATCAACTTTGCTCGCCGCAGAGTGCTTCTGGCAGGCATGCATTATGCCGGTGAGATGAAAAAAGCGATGTTCTCCGTGCAGAACTTCCTGCTGCCGGAAAAAGACGTGCTACCAATGCATTGCTCCGCCAACGTTGGCGAAGACGGCGAAACCTGCCTGTTCTTCGGTCTATCCGGCACGGGTAAAACCACCCTGTCTGCCGACCCTCACCGCTTCCTTATTGGTGACGACGAGCACGGCTGGGGCCCTGGCACTGTTTTCAATATTGAAGGCGGCTGCTATGCCAAGTGTATCGATCTGAGCAAGAAGAACGAGCCCATTATCTGGGACGCGATCCGCTTCGGCGCTATTGTTGAAAACGTAACAATTGATCCGGAAACCCGCGAGCCAGACTACACCGACGTTTCCCTGACTGAAAACTCCCGGTGTGCCTACCCGCTCGAACACATTGAAAAGCGCGTAATCGAAAACCGCGCCGGTGAGCCAACACACATTGTGTTCCTGACCTGCGACATGACTGGCGTACTGCCGCCTGTGTCTATTCTGAGCCGTGAAGGTGCCGCTTATCACTTCCTGAGTGGTTATACAGCGCTGGTTGGCTCCACAGAAATGGGTTCATCGTCTGCACTGAAGTCTACCTTCTCCACCTGCTTTGGCGCTCCGTTCTTCCCGCGTCCGGCAGGCGTGTACGCTGAACTCCTGATGAAGCGTATGGATGAGTACGGCAGCAAGGTTTTCCTGGTGAATACTGGCTGGACTGGCGGTGCCTATGGTGAAGGAACACGCTTCAGCATACCGACCACCCGCGCGATCATCAGCGGCATTCAGAATGGCGAGCTTGACTCGGTTGAAACTGAGCACCTGCCAACCCTCAACCTGAGCGTGCCCAAGCAGGTACCGGGCGTAGATTCGGCGCTACTGAACCCACGCAATACCTGGGCCAGCAAAGAAGCCTACGATAAGAAGGCAGCGGAACTGATTGGTCAGTTCGTCGAAAACTTCAAGAAGTTTGATGTTTCCGATTCCATTGTTGAGGCCGGCCCGAAACTCTGAGCCCAGCCCCAAAAAAAAGCGCCCTGCTAATCAAGCACGGCGCTTTTTTTGTTTCAAGACGGAAGTCCTGGCCTGGCTTGCTACCCTCAGGCGTAGAACATCAAAGGTACGAAGGCCACAAGCACCAGCGAGATGCCCATCGCAATCAGAGGCATGATGATGCGCTCATGGCGCTGATAGAAGGTGCCGCCTTCCTGCTGGGCAGCCAGCACCTCGGCCTCTCCCACCACTTGTCGTGTTAGCAGATGGTTAAGTGCGACTGGCGGGCTCAGGTAGCCCAGCTCAAAGGCCACCAGGGTCACCATCCAGAAGTGAATGGGGTGAATTCCACTGGAATAAGCAATGGACGCTACAGTGGCAGTCACCAGAATGACGGCGCCAAAGGCATCCATAATCATTCCGAGAATCACCAGAATCATCACCATCAATAGCATCGCAGACCAGGCACTATCAAACGCCTGAGGGAAGGCTTCCATGATCTGGGAACGCTCGATCACGCCACCGATACTGACTGACAGGCCCAGGAGTAATAGCAACGCACCAATCTCAGCTGTGGTGTCATTGGTGGCTCCACGTACACTACGTTCCAGCCCCTGATGGTTAATCTCACCCGTCGCACTGCCCTTCTTGTTTTTGAAGCTTATATGCTCGTATACCAGGATGGACAACATAATGACCGGCAACAACCGCGGTGCCGAAAACTCATCCATACGCACATCCAGAGCAAAACGGTAGAGCAGCACAACACCCACAATAACCAAGGCGTAGGGTATCAGGGAGCGAAGCGCCTTTAGCGTGGCAGGCAAGGCTTCGGAAGCCGGCGCCAGATTAAACTTGCTCTGCCGGTTTACGGTGAGCGCAACTGCGCTGAACATGGCAGCCGTCAACACAAATACCCAGATACCCCAGCCGAACAGGTCATCTGTAGTCACTTCCCGGTTCAGATATGCGATAACAACAACCAGAAGGCAGGGACGCAACACAACACCCAGAGAACCCGACATTGCGGTGGCCGCAAGCGCCAATTGCCGACGGGCACCAGCAGCACGCAACTCACTGTAAATAACCGCACCTGCAGCTATAACGAAAATCCCCGAAGCACCGGTATAAGCCGTTGGAACAGCAGCAACAAGAACGGCAACCACAGCCAGCAATTCCGGTGGCATACGCCAGGGTCGAAACAGGTTGAATACCAGCGTTGCCAGGCGCGTTTGTTTAAGCATCATGCCGACCCAAACATACAGGCCCACATTCAGGAACATGTCCGCCAGTTCGACCATCTTGCCGAGATAGATGCCAATGCCTGACGTGTGTCCAATCAGCGCAAAATAGCTTCCGGAAATCAGACACATCACTGTGTACAGCGGCACAGCCAGGAATGCCTTGTTCAGTTGCCCTCCGGGAGCCAGGCCTGCCGGCACGCGAACCAGCCGGTAAAGGCTGGCCAGGGTAAGACTCGCAAACCCTACGACCCAAAAGTTATGGAGCAGGAGATCGTCGGATGAAACTGCCGTTTCGGTGCCCAAACTGGATTGGCGGAAAATCAGGCTGGACCCCAACAACATAGCGTTAGCTATCGTCTGGAGCGTCAGGGAAACCGTATAGTCCAAACGGGTCTCCATGGCCCGCATGGCTATATGATGGCGTGTAAGTGTGGCTGTGGCAGCACACAACATCACCAACAACACCAGAATGTAGCGTTGCGACTCAAGGCCAAAGGCAATCAAATCAGCAACAAACAGCTCCACTGCCCGGTAGGCTTTGACGCCGGGGGTGAGCTTATCCTGCAGACTGTCATAGCTTTGATAGGCAGCTTTGCAATCGGCAACAGAGCGCTCAATCGCAAGCCGGACATCCGCAGGATCTTTCTCCTGCGCGCCCAGCAACATCGCCATGGGGTCATCGTCGGCTGGCTTTTGAGCAAGCTCTTGCGCCACTGCCGCATCAATATCCCGATCTGCGTTACAGGTTGGCGCTACCGGGTCCATCCGCAGTTTGTAATAGCCACTCCAGAGCTGTTCGCCGCCGCGCAGCATCTGGTTATGGATATCGCTGCTTGTAGAAAAAAGCACCACAGACAACAAAAGCAGACAGGCAGGTAGTGATGAAAACCACTCCAGACCACTCCGACGAAAACTACCCTTGGTCATAACTCTACACTCTGGAACATTAACAAGTTACAGCAGGCCATCGAGGTCCATGGTTTCAACTTCTTTCTGCTGGTCATCCCAGAAGCTGCCAAGCTGGCCCAAAGGGGTGCGGTGGCCGGTATTCTCTACCCAAAGACGGTCGGAGATTGAGACGATAATATTGGTCGCCATGGCATCCACGAACGCCCACTCTGCATTAGCCGGCTGCTCCTTGAGCGACTCAGCGTGTCGGCGCACCACCGACTTCACCATGGCTTCATCACCCTTATTGGTTGCCGCGATTGCGTGGAACACGTGGCTCAATCGAACACCTGCTTCCTCACCCAATCGATCGGTCATCGCGAGACGGTCAAAGGCATCCTCACCTTCCGGCTGAGCGCCCGGTATCATGGCCCAAACCGTTGCTTTCAGTGCCATTGGTGCGCCCCACCACTTGTCATTCTCAAGGCAGCTGGACGCTCTGGCTACAATCGAACCAACGTTCTTGGGAACGCCAATAGACGATGTTGACTGGATTTCTGCATTAAGCGCCTGCAAACCGGACAGCAGTCCGGCAAGGTAAATGAACTCATCCAGGTCGTCGTCGAAATCCGGACACTCACCGGTACCGGACTCGCCGTAGTATGTATTGTGATGCTGCCAGGACTTCAGATAGCGCTTTGATGCCAGAGCGTAAGCCCGCTTCTGGCGAATCATGGCGTCTTCTGCGGCGTTGCCTTTTCTTTCGTACATGGCAGCCAATGCCGCCAGCTCATGCTCACGACCTTGATCTTCAGCACAGCCACCGGCTGAAAGATAAAGCATTACCGCCAACTGGTCGGGCTCGTCGGTTACTCGACCGAAGGACATCAACAGAGGGGCAGTGGCCTCACTCATGGCGCAACCCATAGCCAGATCGCCACTTTCCATCAAGTAGGGAATTGTGTGCTCACGAGAGAAACCCTGCATAACATCGCCAGTGGTTTTGTACATCATGTTATTGATCACACCACAACCTGACAGCAAAGTGCCAAGGCTTAGAGCAACAACAACGCCCCTGTAACGGGCGAATGAATGCCGAATTGACTGCCCGACAGATAGCGAGCGGGAATGATTCGGGTTGGAGGGTGCTGCTAATGGAATCCCGGTTTGCTTCATGGTTTTTAAACCTTCTTAACGTTTTGAATTATTATTCTGAACGCGCCGTTAGCCGGGCATTATGGCCCACAGCGCTCGCTCTTTTTGAGACCGGCACCGCAAATGACGCCTGTGTACACAGATTTTATGGCTCATCGTATTTGCACAAAATACCGCAAGCCGCTATAGATTCAGGCAGCCGCACTCTCGTTGAGCTGCAACTCCGATGGATAAAAAAAAGGGATACCCGATGCGCAAACCTGAACTTGCTGCAGCTATCGCCGAACGCACTGGCCTCACCCGAGAAAAAGCCAGTGAAGTGATTACCGCTATCACAGATCAGATTTCGGCTGCCGCTGCTCGCGGAGAAGACACCACCCTAATAGGCTTTGGCACCTTTAATATCCGCACCCGCGAAGCACGGGATGGCAGGAATCCTCAAACCGGTGCGACAATCCGCATTCCCGCCAGCAAAACCGTTGGTTTCAAGGCAGGTAAAGCATTCAAGGATGCGCTTCGCTCAAACTGACAAGCACCCCGAAAGCCAAGCCTGAAACGACCCGCCCTTCGCACACCAGGCGGGCCTGTTTCAAATTGTGAGTCTAATCAGGAAGCACACTCTGAACGTGTGGCATCCACCCGACAACGAATCGCCTTCATCAGCTTGATTGCACGCTCGTCGTACACACCATCGTCAACCAGTGACAAGCGCACTTTCTGCAGCATTTTGTCGTACTCGGCTGTCACTTCCCTTGGCAAGGTCATCCATACACTTTCCGGCATTTCAGCTTCTGCTTGGGAAATGATGTCGTAGGCCTCGCCCATGCGTTTGACGGCCTCATCACGCACCATCTGGCCGGCGCTATCCGGGAAGCGATCGCGGTGGAGGATGATCTGGAAGTTCATATAGGCCAGTGCGTATTTCAGAACGCCGCCGTTTGGCTCAACGCCCTTGTACAATTCCAATGGCTGATATGCCACCGCAGGAGCGTAGGCAATATCAACACTGCCATTATTAAACTTGCCGGCAAAGTTAGCGGAGTTGGAACCAACAACAGACGCGCCCACATGGCGAACCATGCGAACCGACGCCTGATCGAAATCCAGTGTTGCAACGCGCTTGCCCTGAAGTTTTTCTACGGAATCAATGCTGCGATCACGGGTGTGGAGGTAAATCGCACCAGCCGGGAACACTCCCGCCACTTCATAGGGGCCATCTACCAGCAGTGGGCGGGCATTAGGCTGACTGAGCGTGTTGTACAGCAGGCGCATTTCTTCTTGGCCAGGCACAGCACCCATGGCCTCGAGACTGCCGGTGAACTTGTTGAACTCACGAGCGCGGGTTCCGGTAAGGAACACTGCATCACACTGACCAGCCTTGAAATCTTCCGCAGCAACTTTTTCGTCGGTGTAGGCGCTCAGGTTCAGCTTGATACCGTTCTGAAGAGCAATAGGCTGAAAGGTTTTGGTAATGGTGAAAAGCGGGCCGTTAGCGCCAACCGGATCAAACACACAAAAGCTTCGCTCAATGATTTCATCGTCTGCTTTCGGGCTGGTTTGGGCATTACCCACTGAGGGGAGCAAAAAGCTTGCACACAGGGCAGCCGCCAAGGCCACCTTTTGCGGGAAGAATGCTGATGTCACGGGATGACTCCTGAATCATTATTGTTTGGCGGCGGTGCTTGCTATCCGATCTGACAAGCTGCGCACTTTTATTGAAGTCGACATTATGCCGGAAGGCATAAGAATACGTTGGCACAGGTGCCCCGTCTCAAGGGTTTTTAAGCAACATTTTGGATTATGTGATGGTGTCGACAAAGATTGGCTGACCCCAGGCGCATTTTATAGCCAGACCCGGCGTTCTCAGGCGCCAGGCCAGGCTTCCCGCCCTTCCACCAGTGTAAACCGAACGACGCCAGGCAGCGGCCGATCAAGCACTGGCGCGTGATGCCCCGCAGAAATCAGGGACCGCTTACTTGGCGTCCAGTGCGCTTCAGGGTCAAATACGCAAAGGTCGGCTACATCATCCTGACCAATCGTAGCGTTAAGCCCAACCACTGAAGCCGGGCCCGAAGTAAGCCCGCGAATCAGCTCGGCAAGGGTAAACTCGCCCCTCTGCACCAGCTCAAGCCCCAGAGACAGCAGGCTTTCTATACTGGAAAGACCAGGTTCAGTGTCTGGCAACGGCGCCTGTTTTGCTGCGCTTTCATGGGGCAGATGCTGGCTGACGATGGCATCAATTACACCTTCGCGAACGCCAGCAACCAGTGCTTGACGATCCGCCTCTGAACGCAACGGCGGACGCAAGTGGAAGCGGCTGTCAAAGCCCGACAACGCCTCCTCTGTAAAGACCAGCTGATGCATGGCTACGTCGGCGGTCACAGCAATGCCACGACTGCGGGCGTCGGCAACCATCTCCACGCTGCGGCCGCATGAGAGCTGGCTCAGGTGCAGTCTCACGCCAGTTTCTTCGGCAAGCAGCAACATCTCCATTACAGCAGCGGTTTCTGCCACCTCCGGAATACCCAGCAAGCCGAGGCGAGCCGACACCAGGCCATCATGGGCGTAGCCGTCTGCAGCCAGGGATTGATTCTCCGGGCGCAACATCACGATCAAACCAAAGGTCTGGGCATAGGCCATGCAGCGGCGCAACACTCGGGCATTGCGCACACCGCGGGAACCATTACCCACAGCAATACAGCCGGCAGCAGTCAGGCCCGACATATCACTGAGCATTTCCCCATCAAGCCCGCGGGTGAGTGCACCCACGGGCAACACCCGAATCGGCGAGCAGACATAAGCGCCATCCCTGATCAGGTGAGTCACGGCTCGGGAGTCATTAACCGGTGAGGTCTCCGGAGACACGCATACAGTGGTGAAGCCGCCCCGGGCCGCAGCGCGGGTTTCGGACACCATGTTGCCTTTCTGGCCATTGCCCGGCTCACGCAGGTTGCAAGACAGATCAACAAAACCCGGTGAAATTACACAACCCCTTGCGTCAAATGACTGGTCTGCATCGGCTTTTTCAGCCGCTTCGCCAATGGCTGCGATGCGCCCGTTTCTAATTAACAGGGCAGAGTTAGGGGTTTCACTTCCATGGCCATCCAGAAGTCGGCCGCCAGTGATTTTCAGGCTGGCGCCGGAAAAATGGTCGTTACCGCTCATGCCAAGCCCCTCTCATTTATCTCGTTCTGTTTCTGCTGCCGCTCGGCCATTTGCCCGCCCATCGCCATGGACATCACAGCCATGCGGATGGCAATACCATTGGTGACCTGATTCAGGATCACCGATTGCGGGCCATCCGCCACTGCGGATTCAATTTCGACGCCACGATTAATCGGGCCCGGGTGCATGACAATGCATTCGGGGTGCGCCAGTGCCAGCTTGTCCTGACTCAAACCGTAGAGCCGGTAAAACTCACGCTCACTGGGCAGCAGTGCACCTTCCATTCGTTCTTTCTGCAGGCGCAGCATGATCACCACGTCCAGGTCCTTCATACCCTTGGCCATGTCGTATTCCACGGTGCAGCCGAGGCTTTCCACATCTTTTGGCAACAGGGTTCCGGGGGCGATAACCCGTATCTGTTCGGCACCCAGCTCATTCAGCGCACGGATTTGGGAGCGCGCTACACGCGAGTGCAGGATGTCGCCCACTATGGCCACTTTAAGGCCCTCAAAACCGCCCTTGTGCTGCCGAATAGTCAGCATATCGAGCATGGCCTGGGTTGGGTGAGCATGGCGACCGTCGCCTGCATTAATAATGGCTACGCCTGGGGTAACGCTTTCAGCAATAAAGTGGGGCGCACCGCTCTGGGCATGACGCACAACAAACATATCGCTGGCCATGGCCTCAAGATTCAAAAGCGTGTCTGAGAGCGATTCGCCCTTGGACGTTGCGGAGGTGTTTATATCGAGGTTAAGTACGTCGGCAGACAGGCGCTTTGCAGCAAGCTCAAAGGTACTGCGGGTGCGGGTGCTGGCTTCAAAGAACAGGTTGACCACGGTTCGGCCTCGCAGCAGAGGCACTTTCTTGATACTTCGCTCACCCACTTCGATAAAGGAATCTGCAGTATCCAGAATGTCGGTCAGCAATTCCCTGCCCAGCCCGTCCAAAGTCAGAAAATGCCGCAACTGGCCATCCCGGGTAAGCTGCAAGTGGTTAGGGGAAGCTAGGTTTGCGGTCATGGAGTGCCTGCTATCGGGTTCGGAGGTTTACTGTTCGGCTGCCTGAATTTCTATCCGGAGCGGATCCGGGCCACGAAGTTTTATGCGCTGCGGCGCATCCAGCTTCAGCGACTGCCCGGCCACATCAGGCTGGATGGGCAATTCACGGGCACCGAGATCAATCAACGTGGCGAGTATGATACTGGCTGGGCGACCATAATCGAACAGCTCATTCATCGCCGCACGTATGGTTCGGCCACTCATAATAACGTCGTCCACCAATATGATATCCCGGTCTTCGGTATCAAACGGCAGGCTTGAGGGGGTTACCTTGGGGTTGAGCCCAATACGGCTGAAGTCATCCCGGTAGAAAGAAATATCCAGCTCACCGAACGGCTCTTCAATCCCGAGGCGCTTGCCAATGATATCTGCTACCCATACGCCACCGGTGCGGATGCCGATAAGCACCGGCGACTTGATACCGCGTTCTTCAAGCAGGTTACGCAGCCCCGCCTCCAACTTGTCCAGAAGCTGGTCCACATCAAGCAATGCGCTCATTAAATCCTCACTTTATTATTCTGTTTGCAGCCGACACCAGGTTTCCAGTATCAGCACCGCTGCGCGATCGTCCACGCCGTGACGGCCATAGTCCCGGCTACCACCGGCAGCCATCACCTGGCCCTTTGCTTCGTAACTGGTCAGGCGCTCATCTACCATGTCGATCGGTACATGAAAACGGCCATGCAGGCGCTTACCAAACTTTCGGGCGCGGCCACACATGTCATTTTCGCTGCCATCCATATTCAGAGGCAGGCCAACCAGCACCAGATCCGGCTGCCACTCCGCCAACAGCTTTTCGAGCTGAGCCCAATCGGGGGTTCCGTTGTCGGCGGGGATCATCACCAGAGGCTGGCCTGTACCGATCATCTCCTGCCCCATAGCCACGCCAATACGGCGGAGACCAAAATCGAATGCCATCACACTGCGCTGACCGCGTTCAGGCATGCCCCACCGTTTCACTGAGTTGGTTAATATCTATCCCTATCAGGCCAAGAACAGCCTTGTAACGGTCAGCCCAGGGTGTCCTGAACAGAATGTCGGTAGTAGCAGGACAGGTTAACCAGGAATTGCTGCCCAACTCCTCCTCCAACTGCCCTTCACCCCACCCCGAGTATCCCAGAGCCATCAGAAACTCCTTCGGGCCCTCGTTGAGGCCAATACCGGCCAGTATATCGCGGGAGGTGGTCAACATAACGTCGTCAGAAACTTTGGCAGTACTTTGCCAGTCTGCTCCGGGGGAGTGCAGCACGAACCCTCGCTCCTGCTCCACCGGCCCACCGCTGAACACAGGCAGGTCAAGCTCGCCACCCTGGAGATCAAGCTGTTCCAGAATCTCCCCCAAATGAATATCCAGAGGCTGGTTGACCATCAACCCCAAGGCTCCATCACTGGAGTGCTCACAAAGGTAGATAACAGCGCCGTGAAAGCGAGGGTCCGCAAGATAGGGCGATGCCACCAGAAAGTGATGTCGCAAGCTGTGAGGAGAATGCTTAGATGCCGTCATCCAGATGTCAGCCCCCTTTGCTGGAAGGACCAGGTGCGTATGATTTCCAGTTCATCCACTTCTTTTCGCATATCGTCAGGAAAAGGCGCGAAGGGCGCGGCCATCCTGACGATACGAATGGCTGCATCATCCAGCAGTGTACTGCCCGACGATTGCAGAATAGCCACTTCCTTGATTGTGCCATCTTTCTGCATGGATACCAGCATTCGCAGGGTGCCATAAACGCCGGCACGTCGGGCTTCGGTGGGATAGTTGATATTGCCAACCCGCGTAACCTTGCTTACCCAGTTCTGCACGTACCATGCGTTGCTGGATTTCAGGGTGGAAGCTGCGGTCACCCGCATCACTCTGGGTTTGCGGGCATAGGCCTGCTGCTGGGCATCAAAGCGCGCTTCCAGACTGGCAATCTCAAGACTACGCTCCATCAGGCTTTTCTTTTCTTTAACCGGCAAGGGCTCGTCTTCTGGTTCAGCGCGCTGCTCAGGCTGCTGAACCTGCTGAGTGGATCGTCCCTCCGTTTGCACAACCGCACGCTCCTGCCGGCGAACTGGTTCCACCTGGGCCATGGGCTCCGGCTGCACCTGAGCCACTTCCGGCTGGCTGATGTCCGCGGGTTGCGGCGAGGTCATTTCCCGGGGTTCATCCTCGGTACCACTGCCCTGCTGGTTGGTCTGCGCCAAAAAATCTGCCTTGTCCGGCGCCTGCTCATCATCAAACTGCGACAGGGTGATTTCCATTGTCTGGGCAGAAGAGCGCGGAGACTCCGGGGCAAAGGTAATCCCCAACACTACAACTGCATGCACCACCAGCGCCATAAACAGCGTGAAGGAAAACCTGTCAAAATCGCTTACCTGCACCGCCATGACTAAACCCGTTCCCGTAGTTGACCCATTATACTCACGTCAGCCCCGGTTAAGACGCTTCGCAATGGCATCAATCAACATTCCGCCAATATCTGTCCCGAAGGTGTCATCCAGCTCCCGGATGCAGGTTGGGCTGGTGACGTTGATTTCGGTCAGATAATCACCGATCACATCCAGGCCTACAAACATCAAGCCCTTCTCTTTAATTACCGGAGCCACCCGCGCGCAGATTTCACGATCCCGGTCAGTCAGCTCACGACCCTCACCGCGACCACCGGCCGCGAGATTTCCGCGATTTTCACCTTGCGAAGGAATTCGCGCAAGGGAGTAGGGTACGGCTTCGCCTTCAATCATCAAAATGCGCTTGTCGCCATCGCTGATTTCCGGAATGTATTTCTGGGCCATGGCCTGGCGGGCACCATAGTTGGTCAGGGTTTCAATAATCACCCCCAGATTAAAGTCGTTTTCCTTGACGCGGAAAATGGAATGACCACCCATGCCATTCACTGGCTTCATGATGATGTCGCCATGCTCCGCATAAAACTTCCGAAAACGCTTCGCCGACCGACTGACAAGCAACGGCGGAGTCAGATCCTCAAACTGGGTAGCGAACAGCTTTTCGTTGCAGTCGCGCAAAGCTGCTGCCGGGTTAACCACCAAAGCGCCCTGTTGCTCGGCGGCTTCAAGGATATAGGTGGACATAAGGAACTCATCATCAACGGGCGGATCCTTGCGCATCAGGATTGCATCGAGATCGCCCAAAGCACGATCCCTGGCAGGGCCGTAGCTAAACCAGTCTTCCGGATCCTTGCGCACCGTCAGGCTGCGCGTATGCGCCATCGCCTTGCCGCCGTCCAGATAAAGGTCTTGCAGCTCCATGTATTCGATTTTCCAGCCGCGGTTTTGCGCAGCCAGCAACATCGCCAGTGAGCTGTCTTTTTTGAAATGGATATCCTCAATCGGATCCATCACGATCCCTAGTCGAACTGTCATAGTATTTCTGGCGCTCCTGGGGGTGAAAAACAAGAACCGGTATGCAGAGTAAACCGGGCAATAAGTGCTATGCTGAGAAATCAGATGGTATTGTACCCGAGCCTTGAATGCATCCGGAGAAATCCTGGGTAAATTACGTGATGTTGCAGGCAAAAGTACATTTGGTCACAAAGTAATACTTTTTATCGGGCCACTGATAATCTATAAATGAACAGGGTTTATAGAAGAACCTTAAGGTTTATGCTAAAAAGCCCCCGTTTAAAACAATGACAGTCGCTGAGCGCAAGGCACCTGGACAATGGATGACAACTTCGAGAACTTGAAGATCATGGTGATCGACGATAGCAAGACCATCCGTCGCACCGCAGAAACCCTCCTGAAGAAGGTAGGCTGTGAGGTTATCACCGCGACAGACGGTTTTGACGCTTTGGCAAAAATTGCCGACTCACAACCGGACATCATCTTTGTGGATATCATGATGCCCCGCCTGGACGGCTATCAGACCTGCGCGCTCATCAAGAATAATTCCTCATTCAAAAAGACGCCGGTCATTATGCTGTCAAGCAAAGACGGGCTTTTCGATAAGGCCAAGGGTCGCATCGTCGGCTCTGACCAGTACCTGACCAAACCGTTCAGCAAGGATGAGCTGCTTAACACCATTCGCCACTATGTACCTGTGGCTCCACAGTAAACCCTGCTGACATCTAAAGAACCATCGAGGAACCAATGGCTCGCATTCTGATTGTTGACGACTCTCCTACCGAGGTTAAGAAAATCTCCACCATTCTGGAAAAGCACAAACACGAAGTGCTTACAGCCGATAACGGTGCAGATGGTGTAGCCAAGGCCCGCGCCGAAACCCCGGATCTGGTACTCATGGATGTGGTTATGCCTGGCCTCAATGGCTTCCAGGCAACCCGCCAGCTTACCCGGGCCCCCGAAACGGCTTCCATTCCGGTGATTATTGTCACTACGAAGGATCAGGAAACTGACCGTGTATGGGGCACCCGCCAGGGCGCCAAAGGCTACTTGGTCAAGCCGGTAAACGAAGACGACCTGATCAAAACAATCAACAGCTTGATTGGCTGATCCTAACTTCGGAGAAAGCATGTCCGCACAGGCCGCCCCCTTTGCCGTACTGACGGATATCGCCCGACGCAGCCGATCCATGGCCGCCGGTCTGCCCGAACAGCAAGAAGCCGTTGAACTTTGGAACGGTATCGGCTTTGTTCTCGCAGGCGAGCGCTATGTGGCTCCTATGGGTGAGGTCACTGAAATACTGCACGTTCCCCGGTTTACACATATACCGGGCGTACGGCCGTTTCTGATGGGTGCCGCCAACGTGCGTGGGCGCCTCCTTCCTCTGGTTGATCTTGCCGGCTTTTTTGACATTCCCCGCTCATCCCGCAGTCAGCGGGAGCGGCGGGTGCTTGTGATTGAGCAGGGCGACATCTTCAGTGGTTTGGTCGTCGATTCCGTGTTGGGCATGCAGTACTTTGCAACCGATAGTTTCAAGGCCACACCCACGGGTGTACCTGAAAGTGTTCAGCCGTTTGTTGCAGGCGGCTATGAACGAAACGAAGAAGTCTGGAAAGTGTTTTCCGCCGTCGACCTGCTCGAAGACGAACGCTTTCTTGACGTCGCGCAGTGGTAAGGGTGATGACAGTGGCAGGAAAAACACCCTGACTGCCTGAAACCTCATTAAAACAACTTGCCAAATTCCAGATAGAGGCCGGGAGCCAGAAAATGAAAAACAGAGCCGGAAGAATCGGTACGGGTCAGGGGGGCAACAAACTCGTTGCTGGCCTGATTACCTCGCTGATCGCACTCACTGTCCTGCTCGTTGTGGTCCTGTTTATCATCAACAGGGACAGCCAGAACGACCAGGAATACATTGCCAACGCAGCTGAACTCAGGGTGCTATCGCAGGAAATCGCGAAAAACGCGACTGAAGCCGCCGGTGGTACCGCCGAGGCGTTCAACCAGTTGCGCCGTTCCCGCGATGAGTTCCAGCAGCTCTGGTCCAACGTTACTGAAGGCAACCCGGAAACCGGCCTGCCGCCCAGTGAACTGGCCCGCGAAAGTGGTGTTCAACAGCACTGGAATTCGGTACGTGAGAACGCAGACAGCATCCTGTCCACCCGGGACGCCGTTCTTGGCCTGCACGAAGTAGCACGCACCCTGAACGAAACCATCCCCCAGCTTCAGGTTGAGTACGACGATATTGTACAAATCCTGCTGGATAGCGGTGCACCAGCCGAACAGATTGCACTGGCTCAGCGCCAGTCCCTGCTTGCAGAGCGTATTGTGCGCTCGGTAAACAACGTACTCTCCGGTGACGAAGACGCCGTAATTGCCGCTGACCGCTTTGGTCGTGACGCCAGCTTGTTTGGCCGCGTACTCGACGGTCAGTTGAACGGCAACCCGACAATGGGCACAACCAGGGTTGATGATGAAGACGCAATCTACGGTCTTGAGGCTGTTGATGAGCTGTTCGAGTTTGTCGCCCAGAACGTAGACGCAATCCTTGAAGCCTCTCCCGACCTCTTCAAGGTACGTAACTCAGCCAGCGACATCTTCCAGAACTCCGAGATCCTGCTGTCTGAACTGTCTGTTCTTGCCGAAAGCTTCCGTGCCCAAAGTGGCTCGCGGCTGGTAAGCCCGACTCTGGCATTTATTATCCTGATCGCCATGGTTGCCATGGTTGTATTCATCGGTCTTGCCCTGTACCGGGAAGCCCAGACGCGCCTGTCTACTACCCAGGAACAGAACGAGCAAAACCAGAATGCGATCCTGCGACTGCTGGACGAACTGGCCGACCTCGCTGATGGTGACTTGACCACAGAGGCCACAGTAACCGAAGACTTCACCGGTGCCATCGCTGACTCCATCAACTACGCGATCGACCAGATGCGCGGATTGGTACAGGCGATTCGTGGTACTGCGGTACGAGTAGCCTCCGCGGCCCAGGAAACCCAGTCTACCGCCATGCACCTGGCCGACGCTTCCGAGCACCAGGCCCAGGAAATTGCCGGTGCCTCTGCTGCTGTTAACGAAATGGCTGTCTCTATCGACCAGGTATCTTCCAACGCTGCTGAATCTTCTGCGGTTGCGGAGCGCTCGGTTGCCATCGCCAAGAAAGGCGCAGAAGTGGTACAGAACACCATTCGCGGCATGGACAACATCCGTGAGCAGATCCAGGAAACTTCCAAGCGTATCAAGCGTCTGGGTGAGTCTTCCCAGGAAATCGGTGACATCGTATCCCTGATCAACGACATTGCTGACCAAACCAACATCCTGTCTCTGAACGCTGCTATCCAGGCCTCTATGGCCGGTGACGCGGGTCGAGGCTTTGCGGTAGTTGCGGATGAAGTTCAGCGCCTTGCGGAACGCTCCTCTGCAGCAACCAAGCAGATTGAAGCGCTGGTTAAGACGATCCAGTCTGACACCAACGAAGCTGTTATCTCCATGGAACACACCACCGCCGAGGTGGTACGTGGTGCACGACTGGCACAGGACGCGGGTATCGCGCTCGAAGAAATCGAGAACGTATCCATGAGCCTTGCGGAACTGATCCAGAACATTTCCAACGCGGCACGCCAGCAGTCGTCTTCTGCGGCACACATTTCCAACACGATGAACGTTATCCAGGAAATCACTTCCCAGACCTCATCCGGTACCAACGCTACCGCGAAGTCTATCGGGAATCTGGCGGAAATGGCTTCCGAGCTGCGGTCCTCCGTTGCCGGCTTTACGCTGCCCGAAGAAGATATGGCAGGCCACGACGAAGAGGAAGACAGCAACGTTCCGGTGGTGGGCTGATTTACAGCCCGAGGCTAATGGCGGTTTATGTCTGAACTTCATAACAACCCGTCAACTGCCGAAAGCGCCTGGTTTCTGCGCCGTCTTCCGGAAATGGATGAGGCGCAGTTCAGCCAGTGGCAGACACTACTGGAACACCGTACCGGCATGACACTGCCTGCAGAGCGCCGCTCGTTTCTGGAAACCAATCTGGCTATCCGGATGCGGGAAATAGGCTGCAGCAGCTATCAGGCCTACTACGAAACGATTATCTCGGGGCCGGATGCCATTCGGGAATGGTCAACGCTGGTGGACCGGCTTACGGTGCAGGAAACCCGTTTTTTCCGGGACCCTGACGCCTTCCGGCTGGTCGCCGACTATGTCCTCACACGACCAAGAGAGCAGTTCCGAAAGCGGCCGATTGAGGCCTGGAGCGTCGGTTGCTCATCTGGTGAAGAGCCTTACACCTTAGCCATGGTGCTGAACGAGTGTATGGCTCAACTGGGGCTACAGCCGCTCTATGGCGTAACCGGTTCGGACATCAGCACACCGGTTATCGAGAAGGCCCGGACAGGCCAGTTCAATGCCCGCAAACTGCTGGGCATGGAAGAAGACTTGAAAGCCCGGTATTTCCGCCCGGCCGAGCGGAACACCGTAGAAATTGTCGAAAGCATCCGGGAGCGGGTCTGCTTTACCAGACTGAATGTGCTGGATCTGGATAAAGCGCCCATGCACGGAATGAATATTATCTTCTGCCAGAATTTGCTGATCTATTTCCGTCGCTGGCGCAGACGGGACATTGTCAGGCGTCTTGCAGAGCGGCTGGCGCCCGGGGGACTACTGGTTCTGGGCCAGGGAGAGCTGACCGACTGGCAGCCCCCGGGCTTACAAAAAGTACCCTCGGAACATGTACTGGCGTGGATCAAGCGCCAGACTGACGAAGAATAACCGGAGAGGTTATGGGCAACCACCATGACAGCATCGCCCTCGACTGGGTTCGGGGCGAGATACAGGACACGCTGACCCAGGGTCAGCATGCGCTAGAGGCGTACGTCGAAAATCGCGACGATACTGCACGCCTGCGCTTCTGCCTGAATTATCTCCATCAGGTGCATGGCACCCTGCAGATGGTTGAGCTTTACGGTGCAGCACTGCTGACCGAAGAAATGGAAAAGCTCACCCAGGCGGTGCTGGATAACAGCGTCGCCAGTGTGGACGAAGCCGTTAATGTTCTGATGGAAGCGATTCTTCAGCTTCCACAGTATCTGGAACACCTGGCCAGCAGCCAGGATGATTTCCCCATGGTACTGCTGCCTCTACTGAACGACCTGCGGGCTGCGCGTGGCGACTCTCTGCTGTCTGACACATCGCTGTTCAAGCCAGACCTCGGCCCGTCACGCATGCAGGTTGCAGACAATGTGTCGCAACGCCTGCAGGACCCAAAGGTACTTGGCCACATCCGCAAACTGCGGCAGATGTACCAGTTTGCCCTTGCCGGGATCATTCGCGAAGAAGACCTTGATGCCCAGTTCGTCTACCTGCAGAAGGTTATTCACCGGCTAACCCGCCTTTGTCAGAGAACGCCCCGTGGCGAGCTCTGGAAAGCTGCAGCTGCCTTTGTAGAAACACTTCAGGCAAAAGCCAACCCGGTCAACGCAGCGGTCAAGTCCCTGCTTCGGGAGCTAGATAGCGAAATCCGCCGCCTCACCGACGAGCATGGAGATATCCTCGCTCAACCAGCACCCGATGCACTGCTCAAACACCTGCTTTATTACGTAGCACGGGCGCGGGATCTGGATTCTGAAAATGTAAGGGACCTGCGTAGCCGCTATCAGCTCGTAGAGGCGCTACCTTCAGAAGACGATGTGGATGCAGCCCGAAATCGCGTCTCCGGCCCAGGCCGTGAAGCCATACATTCCGTTGTCAGCGCATTAAATGAAGAACTTGCCAAGCTGAAAGACCAGCTGGACCTGTTCGTGCGCTCAGAACTGCGTAAGAACAGCGAGCTTGAAGACCTTCTTCCCGGCATGGTTCAGGTGGGTAACACTCTGGCGGTGCTTGGCCTTGGGATTCCTCGCAAGGTTATTACCGAACAAATCGAGCTGATTGAAAAGCTGGCGGTCCAAAGCGAACTGGTTGATGACGGTACTCTGATGGACATTGCCGGGGCTCTGCTTTATGTAGAAGCCAGCCTTGCAGGTCTGGATAGCGACCGGCAGCCAGAGCAATCCTCAAGAAACGTCGACAGTCTTCCGGCCTACCAGGGTTCCCGCGAGCTCAGTGAAGCCAGCAGTGCGCTTTTGAGAGAATCGCGAAACACACTGGAGCAGGTGAAATCAGCGGTTATCAATTTCATCGCATCCCAGTGGGACACCCGTGAAATCGAACACGTTCCCGGCCTGCTCCATAGCATCCGCGGCGGCCTGAGCCTGGTGCCACTGGATCGTGTTGCCAGCATGCTGGCGTCTGCCGAGCGTTATATTTCCGATGTTCTGCTAAGTGACAAGCATGTACCCGACTGGAAGCAACTGGATACCTTGGCAGATGCCATTACCAGTATCGAGTACTACCTTGAACGCCTTGCTGAAGGCATCAGTGACAACGCGGACATTCTTCGAATTGCTGAAGAAAGCCTTGCAAGCCTCGGCTTTCCGGTTGGTGAAGAGCCCACATGGGGCACTGAACTGGCCCCGGATGAGGTGCCCGTTGTTGAGCCAACGGCGTCAGAAGATAGCGCATCCCAGAGCGGCAGCACTGCACCCAAGGCATCGGATGAAGAGCTTCTGGACGACGAAATTCTCGGCATTTTTGTGGAAGAGGCCGAAGAGGTTCTGGAGACCATTCACGAATTCTATCCACGCCTGCGCCAGAATCACGACGACCGCCCGGCATTGACAGAAGTCCGCCGCGCTTACCACACACTCAAAGGCAGTGGCCGTTTGGTAGGTGCTAACAGGCTTGGCGACCTTGCCTGGTCAGTGGAAAACCTGCTGAACCGTGTAATCGACCAGAGCATCAAGCCAACCGATGATCTGTTCTCGTTTATTGATGAAGCGAATGCCCGCATTCCCGCACTGATTCATGCATTCCGTGACGGCCAAGCCGCCGACGATGTGGAAGAGTTGGTTGCCCGTGGGGAAGCCATGGCAACAACCCGCCGCAGTGACAATGAGCAAGTTACCGCAGCGGAAACGGCCGAAGACACCAGGCCTGAACCAGCACCTGAAAGCACTCCGGCACAGGATTTGGCGGCCGATAGCGACCAGCAAGACGACCTGATTGATGACGAAATCCTCGAAATCTTTGTTGAGGAAGCCGGTGAGGTTCTGGATACCATCCGCGAATACCTCCCCATGCTGCTGCGTCAACACGATGACCGCAGTGCGCTTTCCGAAGTGCGCCGCGCATTCCACACGCTCAAGGGCAGTGGCCGTATGGTCGGTGCGCTGGTAGTTGGTGAGCTGGCCTGGTCTATAGAAAACATGCTGAACCGTGTGATCGACGGCAGCACCTTCATGAATGACGATATTGCCAGCCTGCTGGAAGAGGCCACAGGGGTTCTGCCGGCTCTGGTCAATGATTTTGAGAATAAACAGCCGCCGTCGATAGACCCCTCCCGTCTTGAAGACCGCGCCCGGGCCCTTGCTAACGGTGATATCCCTGACGCAAGCACAATGCCCTCCGCTGACGATGACAGCGCCTTCGCCAGTACTGCTATAGAGCTGCCGGAATCCGACTACGATACGGATGACGATAGCGACGTTGATCCAGTACTGCTGGACATCTTCGAGAGTGAAACAGAAACCCATCTGCAAACCCTTAAAGAGTATCTGGCGGCTGCAGGCGACAAGGTTAGCGTTTCCTATACTGACGACCTGTCACGCGCTCTCCACACTCTGAAAGGAAGTGCCCACACCGCCGGTATCGCGCCGATTGCGGCAGTAATCGCGCCGCTTGAGCGCTTTGTAAAAGAATCCCGCGCCCAGAACCTTCGGGCAGACCGCGACGTGCTGTCACTGATTGAAGCAGCCTGCGATTTCCTGACGCAAGGTTTGGCCCAGATACGTGAGGAGCCACAAGCTTCACTGCCATGCACGGAAGCCTTCCTGGATAAACTGGAACACATCTCCAACGACAGGCTCCGCACCTACAGCGAAGAAACCAGCCATGACGGCACACAGCCAGCGCCGTCCCAGCTGGTCCAGCTGTTCCTGAGTGAAGGGCTGGATGTTGTTCTGGATGCCGACCTTATCCTGGCGCAGTGGGCAGAAAGCCCTGAAGACCGTGGCCCACTCCAACGCCTGACCGAAGAATTGGCGCAGCTTACTGATGCCGCATCTGACGCCGGGCTAGCCGATGTCGCTGCCTTGTCAGAAGCGCTCCACGAAGTTTATGTAGCCACTGCGAACCAGAGCGAGGCACCGGACGAATGGTTCTTCTCATCCGTTCGCAATGCCCACGAGCACCTGATCAATATGATGGATCAGATTGCTGCAGGGCTGGCTACCGAGACCGGTGACGAGCTGGTGGCCGAGCTTGAAGCGCTCACCCAGTCTCTGCTTGGCTCCGAAACTGAAGCCACAAGCGCCTTTGATCAGGAATTCACCGAAGATCTGGAAGAAATCGACCTCAGCTTCGACATGGAAGAGCTGGAAGCCACTACACCCACAGACCTTCCTCTGCCTGAAACTGACGAAGTTGCTGAAGCTTCCGACAGTGATATGGACGACGAGCTTGCGGAGATCTTCCTCGAAGAAGCTCGCGAGCTTATCGACAGCACCGCTGAGGCCCTGCAAAGCTGGAGCGAAGATACCGGAAATCTCGATATTTTGCGCCTGCTGCAAAGGGATCTCCATACCCTCAAAGGTGGTGCACGCCTCGCCGAAATTGCGGCAGTGGGTGATCTGGCCCATGAACTTGAAACCCTGTTTGAGGGTCTGACGGATAAACAACTCTCTGTAAATGACGAGCTGTCTGACCTTCTGTTCCGTTGCCACGACCGCCTCGCCGGTATGGTGGACAACCTGGAAGTCAAGGAGCCACCCCGCCCGGCACCTGATCTGATTAGCGAAATCCATGCCTACATGGACAACACGACCAGTTCGCGACCGGTTACAGATGTGGCAGCTCCGGCAGAGCCAGAACGCACTGATTCCGTGGATGATCTGCCACCTCTGCCCGAACTTGAGGATGCAGAGGAGCCAGAAGTTGCCGAAGTCGGCACCGATCTCTCGCACATGGATCCGGAGCTCACCGGCATTTTCCTTGAGGAAGCTTACGACCTGATCAACTCCACAGGCAGTGCCCTGCATGCCTGGAGTGAAGACCCGTCGAACCGGTCCGTGGCGGCAGAGCTTCAGCGAGACGTTCATACATTGAAAGGCGGCGCTCGCATGGCCGGGGTTGACGCCATTGGCGACCTGACCCACGTCCTCGAAGACCTGTTTGAAAAAGTAGCAGAAGGACAGCTTGCAGCCAGCACTGCCATGAACGATCTACTGTTTGCGTGCCACGACCGACTGGCGCAGATGGTTGAGCAGGTTGCTACCCAGAAGCCTTGCCCGCCCGCCAACGATCTTGTGGATCAGGTTGAAGCGATTCTCCGTGGCGAAGCCGTCCCCACAGAGGCCGAAGCTGAGCCCGAAGCAGATGCAGATGCAAAAGTTGAGTCAGCAGACATTGATATTCCGGCACCTCTTCCGGAAGCCACGCAAACTGACACAAGCCATGACGATGACATCGCCAGTATTTTCCTGGATGAAGGCCATGAGATCCACGACGTTATCAGCGAGTGCCTCGACCAATGGCGTGAAGACCCCCAGGCAATGCACGGTGTTCCACAGCTTCAGCAAGAGCTGCACACTCTCAAAGGTGGTGCTCGACTCTCCGATGTGGACCCCATTGCTGAACTGGCGGAAGCCTGGGCTGGCGCCCTCGAAGCGGTAACATCGAGCCCAGGTAACCAGAGGCTGTTATTGGCTCTGAGCACCCGTGGGCTGGATAACCTGAAGTCCATGCTCGGTGAACTGGCAATTGGTACGGAACCAGCTGCAGACCCGGATCTTCTGATGTCCTTCAGCAGCGCCCAGACTCTGGATTCAGTCAGCTTTGAGATGTCACCAGAAGAAACGGCCATCGCCGATCAGGAAGCGATCGATCCGGAAATTCTGGAAATCTTCCTGGAAGAAGCTGGCGAGATCATGGACCAACTGGAGCACCTTCTTGCAGATTGGCGCAAGGATCCAGCCAGCAAGCACTTCAATCAGGAAGCTCAGCGCGCACTGCATACCCTGAAAGGCGGTGCACGTTTGTCGCAGCTCACACTGCTGGGCGACAAGGCTCACAATTTCGAAACACGCCTGATTGACCTCGCTGGCAAGTTGCCTGATGACACTCAGTGGCAAGCCATCACCGAAGATCACGACAGCATTATTGCCCTGGTTGCTGACATACGGGGACGCTACGAGTCTGGCGCAGTTGCAAGCGCACCTGTGGCCGAAGCCGCACCGGAAGTGCAAGTACCGGCAATAGCAGAGGCACCAGCAGAACCTGCACCAAAGCCTGCGCCTGCCAGGGCCAAGGCCAAAACCTCCAAGCGCGTTGTTGATGCACAGCGTGCTGCACAGGAAACCATTCGGGTATCTGCTCCTTTGCTGGATGACCTGGTTAACCTGGCCGGTGAAACCAGTATTACCCGTGGTCGACTGGAGCAGCAAAGCAGCGACTTCAGCCATACTCTGGATGAAATGGCTGCCACCATCGAGCGTCTGCGGGAGCAGTTGCGCCGGATGGAGATCGAAACAGAAGCACAGATTCTGTTCAGTGCCGAAAAGGAACACGGTCCGGATTACGGTGACGACTTCGACCCGCTGGAAATGGACAGGTACTCCTCCATCCAGCAGTTGTCGCGCGCTCTGACGGAATCCTCTTCAGACCTCGCAGATCTGCGTGAGACCCTTGCAGACCGGGTGCGGGATACAGAAACCTTGCTGGTTCAGCAGTCCCGTATTAACACGGAACTTCAGGAAGGTCTGATGAAGACCCGAATGATTCCTTTCTCTTCCATGGTGCCTCGTCTACGCCGGATTGTTCGCCAGATCAGTGGTGAGCTAGGCAAGAAAGTTGAGTTTGATGTACGCAACGCCGAAGGTGAAATGGACCGCACCATACTCGAGCGGATGATTGCGCCGCTCGAACACATGCTGCGTAACGCCATTGACCATGGAATTGAAAAGCCGGCTGACCGGAAGAAGAGCGGCAAAGCAGAGGCAGGTGCAGTCACCCTGTCTCTGGCTCGCGAAGGTGGCGACGTGGTTCTGCGCATGGTAGACGACGGTGCTGGCATCCCCTCAAATGTCATCCGGGAAAAAGCCATTCGCCAAGGACTGTTGCGGGAGGATGAAGAACTCTCCGAGCGCGAGATTCTGCAGTTTATCGTACAGCCAGGGTTCTCAACCGCACAGAACGTCACCCAGATTTCCGGTCGTGGCGTTGGGATGGACGTGGTCGCAAGTGAGATCAAACAACTCGGCGGCAGCCTGGACATTGAATCGCAGGTCGGCCGCGGCACCGTGTTCACCGTCAGGTTACCGTTTACCGTTTCTGTAAACCGGGCCCTGATGGTATCCACGGGCGAAGATTTCTACGCCATCCCGCTCAACACCATTGAGGGTATCGTGCGGGTCAGCACTTACGAGCTTGAGGAATACTACAAGCCGGATGCGCCCATGTACGAATACGCTGGCCAGGAATACCGCCTGCAGTATCTTGGCAGCCTGCTGAACAGTGATCACCATCCGAAACTTCAGGGCCAGGCCCTGCCGCTTCCGGTAATTCTGGTACGCGGTGCCGAGCAACCTATGGCTCTGCAGGTAGATAACCTGATGGGCAGCCGTGAAATCGTGGTTAAGTCGCTAGGACCGCAGTTCAGCACCGTTCGCGGTGTGTCCGGAGCGACTATTCTTGGTGATGGCAACGTGGTGGTAATTCTCGACCTGCCTGCCATGATCCGCTCTGACATATTGTCTGAACGCCAGCGTCTGGCCGAACTGGACAAGGCAAGAGAGTCTGCACGCTACGAAGAGCGCGCCACGGTAGTTATGGTGGTGGACGATTCGGTTACCGTACGCAAGGTTACCTCGCGCCTGCTGGAGCGTAACGGCATGGAGGTTATCACTGCAAAAGATGGCCTGGATGCAGTGGCGCAACTGCAGGACCACAAGCCGGACATCATGCTTCTGGACATCGAAATGCCACGTATGGATGGCTTTGAGGTAGCCAGCTTTGTGCGGCACGATGACAACCTGCGGGATATGCCGATCTGCATGATCACATCCCGGACCGGCGAAAAGCACCGTGAGCGGGCATTGGCCATCGGCGTAAACGAATACCTCGGCAAGCCGTTCCAGGAGACGGAACTGCTGAAGACCATTGAACGGCTAACTGGTAAGCAGTGATGGCCGGCCAAAATGGTCGGGCTCAGGTCGGCATTGTGTCGGACGTTGTCCTGCAGCGACACAGACTGCAGGCCGCGGCCGCCAAATTCGGCCTTGAGGTATGCTTCTCTGGAGATCCAGAGCGCCTGCAAGGCCACCGTGAGTTCCCGGAAGCCGGGCTCTGGTTGGTGACACTGGAAGACGAGGCAGATCACCCTGCCCTGTTTGATTACCTTCTGGATAATACCGAGGCTCCGGTTCTGTTCGGGTTGGATCAGGCACCCGGGGCTGGTAGTACAGAGTATTTTCGCTGGGAACGGCGACTGCTGGGCAAACTGGAACAAGAGCTGGGCGATCTGTCGCAGCTGGATTCCAAGGCCAGCATCGAAGAGCTTGAAGCAGAGCCTTCGGAAAGCCCGGAATCGTCGGAACTTCCGCAGTGGCTAACCCCTGCGGCACCGGGTTCCGTAGCTGAAGACATCTGGGTTTTGTGCGCTTCCCTGGGTGGCCCAGCCGCCGTGAAAGCATTTCTGGACTGCCTTCCGCCGGGCCTGCCAGTGGGCTTCGTTTATGCCCAGCATATTGACGGAAATTTTGCCGAAGTGCTTACCCGGGTGCTTGGCCGCCATGCACATTACAAGCTGCAGCATGCACAAGAGAACTACCGGGTAAAAAACGGCGATGTGGTACTGATGCCGGTTGAACACGAATGGAAATTTTCTGCCACTGGTGCACTAACTGAGCTGGATACACCCTGGCCCGGGCCCTATAGCCCGTCGATTGACCAGGTGTTACTGAATACCGCAGACAACTATGGCTCCCACTGCCATGTCATCCTGTTTTCCGGCATGGGCAATGATGGCGCAATTGCAGCACCTTTGCTCAAGGCCTATGGCAGCCGAATCTGGGTTCAGGAGAGCACCAGCTGTGGCAATAGCTCGATGCCGGATTCCGTGGCTGCCACCGGCTGCACGAGCTTTACCGGCACCCCGGAGCAACTGGCCCGGGAACTGGTCAAAACCATTGAAGAATCCTGCCTGCTGAAAGGCCGGCAGAAACGGGGCTCCGCCTGAGGACACAAGCAATGAATGACAACAGCCAAACCCTCTCCTGCGTCATGATTCCCGTGAGCGGACGGCAACTGTTACTGCCCAACGTATCCATTGCCGAGGTGGTGGACTATGCCAGTAGTGAGGCCGGCGTCGGCGCACCTGACTGGCTTGCTGGCCGGCTGGAATGGCGGGGCCTTAACTTGCCCGTTATTTCCTACGATGCCGCCAATGGCGGAACCTTGTCCGTACCAGGTGAAAACCGGGGCCGTATCGTGGTACTCAACAGCATCACCGACAACAACAAAAAGCTTCGCTTCATGGCATTGATTACACAGGGCATTCCAAGCCAGGTCCGTATTACCGAAGAGCAAATCAAAAAAATGGAGGCAGAAAACGGGCCTGCGGATCTTATGCTCGTCGACGTTGACGGCGAAACCGCCTGGATTCCCAATCTCGATTATCTTGAATCTCTCGCCAACGATTCCATGGTGTAAGCCGTCTCAATTCTTGCCCTTGGCAGTCGGGCTCCTGCGGATGTTATAATGTTACAAATTCTGCAGGATTCCGACCATGTCCGTTCGCGCACTCCCTTACCGTCCTCACAATCACGATGATTGTGTCAGTCAGGCTTTAGCCGAAGCCCGGGCCATCTGCCAGGAGCAACATGCCCGCCTGACACCCACCCGTGAGCGGGTTCTTGAACTTATCTGGGAATCCCACAAACCACTCGGCGCCTACGATGTACTCGCGAAGCTGGCCTCAGAAGGCCACAGTGCTGCACCACCGACGGTCTACCGGGCACTGGATTTCCTGCAACAGTACGGTCTGGTGCATCGCATAGCCTCCCTGAACGCCTTTATAGGCTGTGCCCACGCCGGCGAACACCACACCGGAATGTTCCTTATCTGCCGTTCTTGCGGCAATGCCCTGGAACTGACAGATGCGGCTGTATCCAAAGCTATACACGATGCCGCCAGCGCCGAAGCTTTCATTTCCGAATCCATAACTCTGGAAATAGCCGGTCTGTGCCCCCGCTGTCAGGCGGAGCAGCCTCATGGATGAACCGCTGGTTGACATCAAGCACCTTACCGTCCGGTTTGATGATCGCCCGGTTGTTGATCGGGTCAGTCTTACGCTTTACCGCGGCGATATCATTACCATCATTGGCCCAAACGGGGCTGGAAAAACCACCTTGATCAAAGCCGTCCTGGGCATTCAGGCCGCTACAAGCGGCCATATCCTGCGGGCAAAGGACCTGGTTATCGGATACGTTCCCCAGCACCTGAGCCTGGAATCAACACTGCCCCTGAGCATCCAACGCTTCATGTTACTCAGCGGCCAACCGCTTGCAGCCTGCATAGCTGCACTGGAGCGGACCGGGGTCGGCCATCTGCTGAAGGCATCTGTACACCATCTGTCCGGAGGCGAGCAGCAACGGCTTTTGCTGGCCAGGGCGCTGGTACGGAAGCCGGATCTTCTGGTACTTGATGAACCGGCACAGGGTGTGGATATCAATGGCCAGGCGGCACTTTATGATCTGATTCGCCAGTTGCGAGATGAACTCAACTGCGGCGTCATCATGATTTCTCACGATTTGCATTTGGTCATGGCTGCAACTGACAAGGTGATCTGCCTGAACCAGCACGTGTGCTGCAGCGGGCATCCTGCCGACATCTCACACGACCCTGCGTTTATTGAAACCTTCGGCCGGCCGGTTGCCGAGTCTCTGGCGGTGTATCACCACCACCATAACCACAGCCACGACCTGAGCGGCAATGTGGTTGGTACAGGCCACCCGGGTTCAGCCACCGGGCATGGGGAGTGCAACCATGAACATCATTGATACTGTGCTGAATGATTTCTTCTGGCGCGCCCTCCTTGGTGGTTTCGGCGTAGCCTTGATTGCCGGGCCTCTGGGCTGCTTTGTCGTGTGGCGGAGGATGGCCTATTTTGGTGACACCCTGGCGCACTCCGCGCTCCTGGGTATAGCGCTGAGTTTTCTGTTCAGTATTCCACTGAACCTCGGCGTGCTCATTACCAGCGTTATTCTGGCCATGGCACTGTTACTGTTTTCCCGCAACAAAACCCTGGCAACAGATACTCTGCTGGGCATTCTTGCTCACAGCGCCCTGGCCATTGGTCTGGTGGCACTGAGCTTCATGCCCGAGGTGCGGATTGACCTCACCGGTCTTCTGTTCGGCGATCTGCTGGCCATGAACCGCAACGACCTGCTATGGATATACGGCGGCGCAGCGGTGATTCTGACGCTATTATCGGTGCTTTGGCGTGGTTTGCTGATGAGCACCATTCACGAGGAACTGGCGCGGGTGGAAGGAGTGCCAGTTGAGCGCCTGCGCCTGTTGCTGATGTTGATGTTTGCGCTGGTGATTGCTGTTGCCATGAAGATGGTCGGCGTACTGCTGATTACGGCTCTGCTGATTATTCCTGCTGCCACCGCCCGCAGGCTGGCCAATACTCCGGAACAGATGGCAGCGCTGGCTGTTGTTTTCGGATTTATTGCCGTCGCGGGGGGCTTGAGTATGTCGTGGTATCTCGACACGCCCGCAGGCCCATCCGTGGTGGTAACGGCTTTTACCACGTTTCTGATTGTCTACGGCAGCGCTGGCAGGTTTTCCGCAAGCAGCTCAGCCTGAACAGTTGGCCGCCATGACTCACAAAGGCTGAATAACGTCCATCAGGCGGCCGGTTTCCAGTAGCTCAAGGAACTCGTCTCCCAAGCGTTCGCTTTCGGCAATCGCTTTCTGCCACGAGCGCTCCCGGCCGCTGTCATTTCCCAGATAGGTTTCGAAATCCTTACGATCCGGGAGCTTGCCATCTGGCAAACGCTCCAGGTAATCGGTGGAAGGCGCTACCAGCAACACATCCTGCAGGCGAGTCGCATCACCGCGACGCCATGGCAAAGTCTTGTCAAACCATCCGGGTACAATTCGATCCGTGAAGTGCGGATACAAAACCACGCCCGGCTGTTCATACGGCAAATCGAGATGGTAATCCAAAAGCCCGCCATCCCTGTATATCCCCTCAGGAGCGCCGGGAATGTTGCGGACCCCCGACATCACCATGGGTATGGAGGCCGATGCCAGCAATGCAGCGTGCAAATTATCGCGGCTGAGCGGCACTTCATGGCTAGGAAAGTCTGCCAGCGCCGACAAGGGTGCCTTCAGCCTGGCATCATGAAGAATCCCCCGCTCCATAAACCGCCCGAGGTGTCGTCGCCCAACAACATTGGCACTTATGGCGCTCATCAAACCAAAGCTCAGGCGTGCTTTCGTATCGGGCTCAAGCATGCCAAGGCTGCGCACAACCATCACATTCAGGCGGTACCAGGGATGCTCAAGAATATGCTCCTCCCGGCCCCCAATCAGTTCTTTCAGGAACTGTACGCTCTGGCGGGTGACCTCCGCCGCAGTCACACCTTTTTCGAAACGCTGTGCCGTGTAGAGTTCTGCAAGCCGGGTAAGTTGCGCCCGCGGGTTGTCCGAGGAGGCAATGGCTGCAAACCGCCAGCTGCCAATAGACGAACCAATCAGCGAACGTTCCTGCTCAACCCTGGGCAACCAATCACCAAATATGGCTTTGTCCAGACCACTGAGCCCAAGTGCTTTAGGCCCCCCAGCCGCCCCGGGTATAACGTGCACATCGTCCGGTGTCAGTGGTTTTTCCTGCAACCTCTGCAGGGTTCGACGGCCTGCCCGGATAGTCAGTGCCGGGGCGCGAGTATGGATGGCGGTCATGGCGGAGTTCCTGTCAGGGTTCAGCGTGAATAGCAATCTGTTCAGACGAGGGGAGGATTTTAACGAAGCGGTCACCATGGGCCAACTTAACAAAACTAATCGTGCCGATACCCGGATACTTCAGCTTCACTGGAGAATACCCATGCTAGACTTAGACACATGCCCGGCTCCAGAAGCTGGGCGATATAACAAAAACAGCCGGAGCTTGCTGTGAGCGCGTTTATCTCGACGGATTCCACCTCAACCAACCCGACCCTCGCGGTGCTTGGTTTCAAACACCAGCTGGTTTATCACCTGCATTTATGGGCATTCATTGCGGTGGCACCGCTGGTGGTCGTGCAATGGCAGCACCACCACTTTCTGCTCTCCGGAATGCTGATCCTCTTCTGCGCCAATGCGCTTGCGGTCATTGTCTTGTTGCGGTTTCGCTCCACCTATTTTCTGAAAGGGCGACTATTCCCTCTACTCGCAGTGGCTTGCGCCGCCTACTCAACAGCCATTAACGGGCATGTAGGCCTTTACTGGGCTTATCCAGCTGCTTCAGCGCTGTTTTTCCTGCTTCCGCTCCGTGAAGCCATTGCCAGCAATACCATTTTTGTCACTGTTATGGCGGTGGTTTCGTTTATGAAGTTTCCCGAAGCAGATTTCTGGCGCATTACTTTCTCGCTGGGCCTTACCTGTCTGTTTTCCATGATTTTTGCCTGGCTAGTGGGCAAGCTTCAAATGGAGCTCACACGGCTGGCAACCACCGACCCCCTTACCGGCTGCCTCAACCGATCACAACTGGCAGATATCCTGAACGGCCAAATCCAGATGCGTGAACGCTATGGGCGGGTATCCAGCATGGTTCTCCTGGATCTGGATTACTTCAAGCTGATCAACGATCAGTGGGGACACTTGGCGGGAGACAAGGTACTGAAAGAAATGGCACTGCGACTACGCAAGCGCATCAGGGAAAGCGACCAGATTTTCCGGATCGGTGGTGAAGAATTCATGATCGTTCTGCCAGAAACCAATCAGCATGAGGGCAATCTTCTTGCCCATCAATTGCTTACGAGCATCAGCGCGCGCCCGTTTCTTGAGGATATCAAGGTAACAGCCAGTGCCAGTATTGCCGAAGTCAGCAAGGGTGAAACCTGGTCTGTCTGGTTGAATCGGGCCGACCAGGCGCTCTACGACGCCAAGTCCAGGGGACGTAACCAGGTCGTAAGTGCGACCAACCAGGCAGCTGGCGACCAGAATACAGATACCTCTTTAACACCCGTTGCCGGCTAGCGGCTATTTTCAACCCGATCACTGGCGCTTACGAAACTCTCTGTAAGCGCCGAATACTTCCCATGGGCTCTCAAAGTGGGGGTAATGCCCTACATTTTTCAGCTGCACCACATCGGCATCTGAGATCATCTCCTGATAGCGCTGCGCCGTGGCCGCGCCCGACACAGGATCTGCAACACCCGAGATAAGACGCATGGGTTGCCTGGCATTTTGCAGCGCCGAGACCCAACGATGCCTGTGACACCGGCGCTCTTCCATAAAATGAATCAACTGGTGCAAAATCCCACGGCCGTTGTTATAGGTAATCAAATGCCAGAAATCGTCCAGATCCTGCTGATCTGGATGGCTTTTGCTACCAAACAGCTTCATGAAACTGCGCTCAAAGCTGCGCCGGGTCAAGGCCCGACTGATGAGCCCACCCAATGGGCTACGCAACAAATTCTGAATCAGCAAGGGGCTGTGCACTTCAGGAAACAAGGCACCGTTCAGGAAACACACACTGGCAATCTCGAAAGGCAGCGTGCCTTCCTGCTCTCGGGCCAGAAGCTCCTGGGCAACACTGCATCCATAATCGTGGGCCAGAAGATGAACCGACGTGAGGCCAAGGCCCTCAAGCATGCCCTGGATAAGATCTGATTGATCTTCAATGCTGTAGGCGTAATGTCGGGGTTTGTCAGAGAAGCCGAAGCCCAGCATATCCGGCGCCAGCAAATGGTTGCCCTGAACCAGCATGGGCCAAAGGCGATGCCAGTCCCAGCTTGCGGTAGGGAACCCGTGGATCAGTAACAGCGGCTCTCCCTGCCCCGCCATGCGGCTGAATATCGCATGACCTTCATAGGTGAACCACTTACCGCTCTGCTGCCACGCCTCCTGTGCTGCCACCTCACTATCAACGGGCCTTCCCTTCCATGCACCCGATGTCTGCTGATCCATGCGATGTCCCCGATATATTCTTCACAGTCTACGACTTAAGAATAGACCCGACCCTCTGGCCAGGGCCACGCTACTGCCGCCCGTAAACTACTATCAATGACTGGTCTTTTCCGTGCCCAGCGTCGTAAATCGTAGAGATACCGGACAAATTCACTTAAGCTTTGTCCCTTGTATCTACCTCAGCATTTTCAAGAGAATCGGAAAAGACTATGACCAAACTCCTTGACGACCTCGCGGGCCACTACCGCGCCATCATCAACGGGCTGGGTGAAGACACCAACCGTGAAGGTCTGCAGGACACCCCCATGCGTGCGGCCAAAGCCATGCAATTCCTGACCCGGGGCTACGAGCAAGACCTCAGCGATCTCGTCAACAATGCTGTTTTCGAATCCGCAATGGATGAGATGGTCGTAATACAGGACATCGAACTTTACAGCATGTGCGAACATCATGTGCTTCCCTTTATTGGTAAGTGTCACATCGCCTATCTGCCACAGGGCCGTGTTCTGGGGCTGTCCAAGTTTGCACGCATTGTGGATATGTATGCCCGCCGTCTGCAAATCCAGGAAAACCTGACCCGGCAAATTGCAGAAGCGGTAGAAACTGTTACCAACGCCAAAGGCGTTGCTGTGGTTATCGAAGCGCAGCACATGTGCATGATGATGCGTGGCGTGGAGAAGCAGAACTCGAAGATGAAGACGTCCATGATGCTGGGCCAGTTCCGCAAATCCCAGGCAACGCGCACAGAGTTTTTTAATCTGATCAGCAGCAATCGCTGATCGCAAAAATTGGATGGAGGCGGTATGACCGAGGTTTCCTGCAACCACCAGGCAAGAATACAGATCAAGAATTTACTGCTGCGAGCCTACATCGGCATCAAGGAAGAGGAAATCAACAACCAGCAGGATGTGATCATTAATGTGTGCCTGACTTACGATGCAACGGAAGCAATCAGTCGCAACGAAATTGCAGCGGCACTCAATTATCGCACCATCACCAAGCAGATTATTGGCCACGTGAATGGCAATCGCTTTGCCTTGCTGGAGCGCCTGACCCACGAAGTGCTCAACATCGTTATGGAGCACTCTGCCGTGCAGTGGGCGCAGGTAGAAATCGACAAGCCCCACGCGCTACGCTATACAGAATCCGTGTCTGTGTGCCTTGAGGCACACCGCTGACTCCATATCGTTAACTCCATACAAGGGTTCGTCACCATGCCAAGCAACCAACCTGACCAGTTGCGCACCATTCTTGAAAGTGTCCGCACAATAGCCCTTGTTGGCGCCAGCGAGAAAACACACCGGCCCTCCTACGAAGTCATGGAATTCATGCAGCAACAGGGATACCGGATGATCCCGGTGAACCCCCGCCTCGCCGGCCAGAAAGTGTTGGGAGAGACGGTTTACGCAGACCTGGCCTCACTGCCCGAGCCGGTGGATATGGCGGAGCTGTTCCTGGCCCCGGAGCGCACAGATGCAGTGATTGACCAGGCCATTGCGCTGAAGATTCCGGTCATCTGGTTGCAGGTTGGCGTTATCAACGAAGCGGGTGGCGCCAGAGCTGAAGCTGCAGGGCTGACATTTGTGATGGATAAATGCCCGATGCAGGAAATCCCGCGCCTGGGTATTCCTGCAATAGACTCCTGAATAAGGCCCTGCAGATGCCCCAGAAAACAGCTAATGATTTCCGGCCACCAGCCGTTAACCTTTCTGGCCGGTTTTCTGATGAACGGAGCAGCTATTGGAACACACACCTGTAAAAGGCAGGCTTTTCATAAAGCGGATGTTACACCCTGCCTTTCCGGTGGTTATCTTCCTTGTTTTTTTCATTACTGCCTCAGGGCTTCGTTACGGCCTTATCCACCAGTACACAGAGCAAATCCAGGCCAATCTCGAGAATGAAGCCCAGAGTATGGCTCATAACATCGAGTGGGAGTTCAAAGCTCACGCCAGCGCCATCCAGAGAATGGCCATGCGCCTGGCAACAGACCCGAGCACGCCAGAAAGCGAATGGCGCCAGGATGCCCGCAACCACCTCGGTGATTTCCTCATCTATACGGTCATTGAGTGGATAGATCGAGACTATTTTATTCGCTGGCTGGAACCGCTTTCATTGAACGAGAGCGTTCTCGGCTTCAACGTGGCCTTCAATGAACAAAGGAAACAGGCTCTTGAGGCTGCCCAGGCCTCGGGCAACTACGATATTTCTGATGTACTGGAACTCCGCCAGGGCGGAAAAGGCATTGTTATTTATGCACCTGTAGGCACAGGCGCAGACAACAACGGATTTATCGCCGGAGTTTTCAGAATGGAAATACTGGCCCGCGAATTGTTGGCCACCCGGGAACAGAATGCGTTCCGCATCGTACTGAGCAGCAACGGCGACCCTATCTACACTCTGGATGGGCTCCAGGGTGCCGACGATTCCATGTCTTATACCGTACCAATCAACTTGCCAACACTAGACTGGCAACTAACTCTAGAGCCCTCTCAGACCTGGGTTGATAAACAGCGCAGCCCCTGGCCCAGATGGGCCTTTGTGGCGCTACTTTTCATGGGCCTGGTGACCAGTATCGCAACGCTACTGTTGCAGCTCATGCTCAAACGCAATCAGGATTTGCTGGCAACACGCAGGGAGTTGGATGTGGAAATTGCGCAACGCAAAACCATTCAGCAAGACCTGGTGCGGCTGGAGTCTACGGATGTTCTCACCGGCCTGGCTAACCGCCGCTTTTTTATGGAAGACCTGGCTCATGCACTAACTCTTGCAGATCGCCAGGCCCGACAAGTCGCACTGGTGATGCTGGATCTGGACCGTTTTCAAATGCTGAACGACTCTCTGGGCCACCAGTTTGGCGATGAGCTATTGGTTCAGGTTGCCGGACGTCTGAACAAGCTCAGTGATGAGCGCGTATCTGTGGCCTATTCCGGTGGTGACGAGTTCATGATCTGCCAGCAGTATGTGGAAGACATTGACGACGTTATTCACCTGCTGGGGCTTATCAAGCAGTGTTTTGAAGCGCCTTTCAAAGTTCAGGATGAAGTTCACAGCATTACCGCCACCCTGGGTGTAGCCGTGTACCCGCAGAGTGGCATGGATGCAGATACTCTGTTGCGCAATGCCGATATAGCATTGTACCGGGCCAAGGATCAGGGCCGTAATACCTACCAGTTCTATACGGAAGGTATGCAGGAGCGGGAGGTGATGCGCCTGGAACTGGAAAAGGAGCTCAGCCAGGCTCTGGCCAACAATGAATTTGTGCTGCACTACCAGCCACAACTGAATCTGAACAGCGGTGAGATCACCAGCGTGGAAGCACTGATTCGCTGGCAGCATCCCCACCGTGGCCTTCTGGCTCCGGCTGAGTTCATTCCCCTGGCGGAGGAGAGTGGCCGGATTACGGATATCGGCAGCTGGGTAGTGATGGCAGCTTGCCGCCAGCTGGCTGCCTGGAAAGGCACCCATTTTGAACACCTCAGAGTTGCCGTGAATCTGTCCGGGCGTGAGCTGGATAACGAGCATCTGGTGGATCACATACGCGATGCCCTGAACGCTGAAGGTATTCCACCTGAGCGGCTTGAGGTGGAACTTACGGAAGAAATTTTCATTCAGAATATTGAACGCAACCGGGATCAGCTGTCTCGCCTGCACGATCTTGGTGTGCATCTGGCGATTGATGATTTCGGCGTGGGTTATTCTTCTCTGGCGTATTTGAGAGATTTTCCGGTAGATCTTCTGAAAATCGACCGTTCGTTCATTACGGAGGTGACCCTGCGCCATGATGATGCTGTAATCACTCGTGCAGTGATCAATCTTGCACATAACCTTGGGTTGCGGGTGGTTGCCGAGGGTGTGGAAACCCAGGCACAACTGGACCTGCTCAGGGGCCAGGGCTGTAATATGGCTCAGGGGTATTTGATCAGTCGGCCGGTCCCAGCTGCAGAGCTGGAGCAGGCTTTGCTCGGTGGTACGCTAGAGAAGTTTGCGGCGACTGAGCCCGGGTTTGAAATTTGATTTGTCCAGGTAGGTTTTTATGGCCACGGAGTATTTGACACCGGAACAGGATGCGAAGCTTCGCCGGTGGGAGCGTTGGAACCGGAGTTATTTCATTTTTGCGTTTGTGGCTCTGGTTATTGTTCTGATATTCAGCAGTCAGCTTGGGCTTTCCAGTGGTGATGAGTGGGGGCCTTTGGGGCTTTTGCTGGTGGCTTTGGTTACGCCGATTATTATTTTGCAGTTGCGCCTGGCCTGCCCGGCTTGCGGCGTGAAGATTCGCTGGCAGGCGAAGTTGATGGCGCCTGATCAATGTAAAAGCTGCGATACCTTCCTTCGGGCGAAAAGCCCCTCTTCCTGAAAACCATTGACCTGTGAGTAGGTCATAGGTTTTAGGCTATCCTTAAGCTTCAAAATACCCTCGGCTGTCTCGCTTTGGTGATAGCCGCGGCGGTGTGGGAGACCTGTCCGAAAACCGCTGAGAATACGTCCATGTACGCTTGCTCTCCGCCTGCCCTGGCTCCGAGCATTTTCGGACAGGTCTCCCACACCGCCGCTCATTTACATTTTGCGGTGCTGCTGTCTATGAAAGTTAAAGAACTTGCTACTGCTGCCGGGGTTAATCCGGACACGGTTCGCTTTTACACCCGCGAGGGGCTGCTTAAACCCACGCGGAACCCGGATAACAATTACCAGCATTTCGATGCCGAAGACCTTCGGCGTCTGCGTTTTGCCCGCAAGGCCCGGCAGCTGGGGTTTTCGCTGGTCGAGGTTCGGCAGATTCTCGATCAGGCGGATGACCACCATTCGCCCTGCCCTATGGTTCGGGATGTGTTTCAGCAGCGGCTGGCCGATGTAGAGCGGGAGATTGAGGAGTTGCAGCAGTTGCGCAAGCGGATGCAAGCAGCGCTGGGCGCCTGGCAGGATATGCCAGATGGCACACCGGATGGCCGAACTATCTGCCGCTTGATTGAACATTGGGATGACAACACTCCCGCACAGCATGTTGAGGAGTAGATCGTTATGAGTGAAGCACCTGAGCTAAAGACCACTCTGAGTATTTCTGGCGCCACCTGTCAGGGCTGTGTGAAGAAGATTCGCAATGCCCTGGAGCCGTTGATCGGTGATGCGAGCCTGGTTGAGGTTAATCTGGAAGAGCAAACGGTCGCTTTGCCGGAAGGCATTGATTCCACCGAAGCTGCCAGGATTGTGTCGGAAGCGGGTTTCCCGGCAGAGCTAGTGGGCGCAGCTGAAAAACCCGCCAGCTGTTGCGCGTCCAAAGCAAAAAAGCAGGACTCAGAGTCTGTTCCAAACGCCGAAAAACAGGCCAAAGCGCCAGAGAGCAAACCTGAAAAACCGGCAGCGCCTGCGCCAGGTGACGATCAAGTGCTGCTGGCGGTAACTGGCGCTACTTGTGCATCTTGTGTGAATACGATTGAGAAGGCGCTGAAGTCGGTGCCCGGCGTTACCCATGCCCACATGAATCTTGCGGACAATACCGCTACGGCAACGGGCGTGTCGGATGCGCAAGCTTTGATCAAAGCGGTAGAGAGTTCCGGTTATGGCGCCAGTGTGATTGAAGATGCTGACGCGGCAGACGACCAGAAGCAGGAAGAGGACAAGAAGCGGTACAAAACCCTGCTGGTAAAAATGGCAATCAGCCTGGGGCTGGGTGTTGCCATGATGGTCTATGGCATGACGTTCGGCTCCATGACCATATCCGAAGCAAACCAGGGCGTGTGGTTTGGGCTCGGCGTGTTAACCCTGTTGGTTATGGCCGGCACGGGTGGGCATTTTTTCACCGGGGCATGGAAGGCGTTTCGGCACCACAATGCCAATATGGATACCTTGATCGCTCTCGGTACAGGTACCGCATGGTTGTATTCCATTACGGTGGTGAGTATTCCTGAGGCTTTGCCAGAAATGGCGCGGCATGTGTATTTTGAAGCCTCCGCCATGATTATCGGCCTGATCAACCTGGGTCAGGCGCTGGAACTCCGGGCCAAGGGGAAAACCTCCGAAGCGGTTCGTCGGCTGCTGGATTTACGGGCAAAAACGGCACGGGTGATTCGTGACGGGCACGAACAGGACATTCCGGTAGAAGATGTACGCAAAGGCGATCACATTCGGGTTCGCCCCGGTGAGAACTTGCCGGTGGACGGAGTTGTTGTTGAAGGCAGCACCCGTGTGGATGAAAGCATGCTCACTGGCGAGCCCATGCCGGTTACCAAAGCAGAGGGTGACGAGGTATCTGCCGGTACTATGAATACTCATGGTGCGATTGTGTACAAGGCAACGCGGGTGGGCAGCGAAACGGCATTGGCGCAGATTATTCATCTGGTTAAAAAAGCCCAGGGCTCAAAACCTGCCATTGGGCGGCTTGCAGACAAGATATCCTCGGTGTTTGTGCCCAGTGTAATGCTCATTGCCGTGGCCGCGGCACTGGTTTGGTACAACGTTGGGCCAGAGCCTGCTGTAGTGCATATGATCATCGCGGCTACCACCGTTCTGATCATTGCCTGCCCTTGCGCGCTAGGCTTGGCCACACCTATGTCCGTGATGGTAGGCGTTGGTAAAGCAGCAGAATACGGCGCCCTGATTCGCCAGGGCGATGCCCTGCAAACCGCCGGCAAGATTGATCTGGTGATCCTCGACAAAACCGGCACCATTACCGAAGGCCACCCTGCTGTGACCAGCGTGCACGCTGTGAGCGGTGATGAAGCGCAATTGCTGGCCCTGGCCTCAGGCCTGGAGATGCATTCCGAGCACCCACTTGCGGAAGCCGTGGTTAACAAAGCCAAAGAGCAAAACATTCAGCCTCTCAACGTCACCGGGTTTGAGGCGCTGAATGGCAAGGGCGTCGTCGGCGACTTTGAGGGTGATGCGATTCGTCTTGGCAATCGCCGTTGGCTGGAATCCGAGGGCATTGCGCTTGACGGGCTGGCCGATGCCGAGAAAGCCATCACCGAGCAGGCTGGCACACCGCTGTTTCTTGCCCGGGGCACAGAATTACTGGGTGTAATGGGTGTTGCCGATGCCATCAAGGCGGATTCAGAGGCCGCCATCCAGCGTATGCACGACGCTGGCATCAGAGTCATGATGGTTACCGGCGATATTGACGCCACAGCCAAAGCTATTTCTGCAAAAACCGGCATTGATGAGTACCGTGCAGAAGTTCTGCCGGAAGACAAAGCCGATGTGGTGAACGAAATGCGCGCCAAAGGCTACACCGTGGCCATGGTGGGTGACGGCATCAACGATGCGCCAGCTCTGGCCGCATCCGATGTGGGCTTCGCCATAGGAACAGGCACCGACGTTGCGATTGAAAGCGCCGCCATTACCCTGATGCGGGGCTCCCTGCATGGAGTCCCGGATGCGATTGAGGTCTCCCGGGCGACAGTGAGCAATATCCACCAGAACCTTTTTGGTGCCTTTATTTACAACGTACTGGGTATTCCCGTAGCAGCAGGCCTGCTGTACCCGGTTTGGGGCATATTGATGAGCCCGATTCTTGCAGGCGCCGCCATGTCGCTGTCGTCGGTAACCGTTGTAACCAACGCCAACCGGCTGCGCCTGTTCAAAACCAGCCACAAGCCAGCTCAAACGCGGGAACAGAGCCAGCACCAGCAGCAGAAAGAGGAGCGGAACTGATGGAAACTATATTGGTCAATGCTGGAGGGCTTGTTCTGATGGCCGCCATCGTTTGGTGGTTCTGGCTTTCATCATCCAGTACCGACACACCTGCAGAAGATCACAGCCATCACTGAACACCACATTACAGAGAGAGAACGACCATGAAAAAACAGATTCTCGGAATGGCCCTGACTGCCACCCTTGGCTTCAGCACCCCATTATTGGCGGCCGGCGCCGCACAGAGCATCCATGTTTACAAATCGCCCACCTGCGGCTGCTGCACAGACTGGATCGACCATCTGGAAAGCAACGGCTTTGAGGTGGAAGTTACCGACACCCACAACATGAACCGTGTAAAAATGGAAGCCGGCCTTAGCCCCAATCTGGCCAGCTGCCACACGGCTTTCGTGGGTGACTATGTGATCGAAGGTCACGTACCTGCCAGCGACATTCACCGGCTGATTGCCGATGCTCCAAAAGCCAGTGGCCTTGCGGTTCCCGGCATGCCTGCCGGTTCACCGGGCATGGAAATGGGCGACCGCAAAGACCATTATCAGGTGCTTTTGTTTAACAAAAGCGGCCAGACCAAAGTCTTTTCCGAGCACAATTAGCCTTCGGCGAGGCGCTGAATCACAGCGCCTCGCCCCGAAACCTGTGTAACAGCATTCTTGCCGCACAGGTAGCTATGCTGATCTGGCGCAGGTTGCGATAATTTCCTCACGCTCTTTTCTATAATCTTGCCTGCCAGTGCACTATGATTATTCCCGATCCCCCCCTGGAATGGAGACGGAATTGCTTGCGACTTAAAACCCGGTTCCTCAGCATTGCTGCCGGCCTGATCATTATCGCTGCATGTGCCTCCTGGTTAGCCTACCGGGAGCTCTCCGCCGATCTGATTGAGCGCTGGGGGCAACAGGTAGCCGAAATACAGGTGCGCTATGACAGCGCCCGCTTGCTGCAATCTCTGGAGCGCGAGATTGGCCTCGCCCGTCAAATGGCCAGCTCCACCGCACTGATCAACTGGGCAAAAGAGCCAGATAGCAAGGCTCTGGAAGCTAATGCCATCCACGAAATGGAAAGCTTTCGCGACAACTTCCGGGACAACAGCTATTTCGTCGCTCTCCGGGAAAGCGGCCGCTACTACTTCAACAACGAAAAAGATGAATACGCCGATCAGCAGTTCCGCTATGTCCTGAGCCCAGATGAGCCCAATGATGCATGGTTTTACCAACTGATCGAAGAAGGGCGAGATTTCCATCTGAACGTCAATCCCGATACCGAACTGGGCGTTACCAAGCTCTGGATTGATGTGCTGATGCGCGGCCCTGACAATCAGATTGTGGGTATGGTGGGCACCGGCATGAATCTCGACAGGTTTCTGCAGGATATTGTTGATATTAACCAGGAAGGTATCACCACCCTGTTTGTCGATTACAACGGCGCCATACAGTTATATCGGGATCGTAACTACATTGATTTTGCCAGCGTCATAAAGCCCGAAGGCCAGAAAAACACCGTCGACCTGCTGTTTGAAGCTCCCGAGGACAAACAGAAAATTCTTGGCATGCTCCAGCTACTCAAGAAAAGCTCTGGCACAGCAGGTCATGTCGAAAGCGGATTTGTCACCGTAGAGGGTCGCCAACACCTTGCCGGAGTTGCTTATTTGCCAGCGATCGGCTGGTTCGAAATCACCCTGCTGGATCTCAACACGCTATTACCCAAAAGCTATCTGTGGCCTCTGGTGGCCGTTTTCCTCGCCAGTCTCCTGATTACACTGATGGTGTTCCACCTGATTATCCAGTCGCGCATCGTAAAGCCCATCGTGGGGCTGGAAGAGGCAGTGGAAAAAGTGCGCAGCGGCAGTTTCATCCTGCATCGCCTGGACAAGCCGGATAACGAGATTGGTCGTCTTGTAGACCATTTCGAAAAAATGACCGAGAGCTTACGTGACTCCACGAGGCAACTGGAGAACAAAGTTGCCCAGCGTACCGACGAACTGAATCGGCTTGCCCGAATTGATCCCCTCACAGGCCTGAAAAACCGCCGCGGGATAGACGAAGCTCTGGATGATGAAATTCAGCGCTCAGCCCGCTCGGGTAATGGCTTTGGCCTGATCTGGCTCGACATAGATCACTTCAAATCCATTAATGACCAGCTTGGCCATCAAGCCGGCGACGAAATTCTCTGTCGCGTTGCCCTGTGGCTGAAAGCCAGCCTTCGCCCCTACGATTGTCCCGGGCGCTGGGGCGGTGATGAGTTCGTCATACTGCTCTCCCCTTGCGACCCGACAACGTTGAAGCAAATCGCCAGGCGCATTCGTGAAAGTGTTGAGGTGGAGAGCCGTAAAACCGGCACACCTGTCACCATCAGCGTGGGTGGATATTTCTCCGAACCCGGGGACAACACCGACAGGGTTTTGCGAAATGCAGACCAGGCTCTGTATCGCGCCAAGAAAGAAGGCCGCAACCGCGTTTGCATCAACACCCCAGAAGATACGGAAATTAACCCAGCGTAACGGGTCTGACTCGCATCGCCATAACCGTTATACTCCGCCCCATCATTCATTTTTTTAGCCAGGTTAACCCATGCTCAACGCCGACGCTCTCAGCCAGTTGCGCCAGCTAAAGTCTGACATTGAGGAAAGCAAAGTTGTTTTCCCCGGGACCGTTAAATCCACAAACGGCCGTTTCGGATTCGTCGCACTGGATGAAGGGCGGGATGTATTCCTGCCACCGGAAGAAATGCAAAGAGTGCTCCCGGGTGACCGGGTAAATGTTATCGAACAGGAAGTGGAAAAAGGTAAAACCCAGGGTGTCGTGGACGAGCTTCTTGAAAGCCGGCTAAGCACCTTTGTCGGGCGCTACCTGGTAAAGGGCAAAGGCCATTTTGTGGTGCCGGAAACTCCGGGCATCAATCGCTGGATTTTCATTCCGCCAAAAGAGCGCATGAACGCGCAGCCTGACGATTACCTGTACTGCTGCATGCACAAACATCCAATCAAAGACGGCAAAGGTCAGGCCAAGGTTCTGCGAGTCATTGGCAAAGCCGGCGAGCCTGGCATAGAGCGCGCCCTGACTCTGGCAACTTTCGATCTTTCAGACTCCTGGCCAGCGCCGGTTGTTGAACAGGCAGAAAGCCTGAGCGAGGCTTCTATCGAAGCCCTCGGCGACGGCCGGGAAGACCGCACCGACCGGGCCTATGTGACCATCGACAGCCCCGCCACCCAGGACATGGACGACGCGCTTCTGGCCGAACCCAATGTGACTGGCTGGGCACTGTCCATAGCCATTGCCGACCCGGCTGCAGTTATCGACCAAAAAAGCGCAGCCGAGCTTGAAGCCTTCAAGCGCGCCACCGCCATTTATTTCCCGGGCGATCCCCTACCCATGCTTCCAGATACCATCAGCACCAGACTGTGCTCGCTGATGCCAGATGTGAAACGGCTGGCCCTGGTGTGTGATCTGCAGGTTAATAACGACGGCAGCCTGGGTGATTACAGCTTCCATCAAGCGGTCATCAGCTCAAAGGGCAAGCTCAGTTACGATCTGGTCTCCAACCTGATTGAAGGCCGCGAAGACGAAGACATCAAAGCTTTACCGGATTCCGTGTGCAACAGCCTGGATCAACTTCATCAGGCTGCTACCGCATTGCGCAAATGGCGCAGCGAACATGCTTTGCTAAGCGGCGACCGCCCCGAGTTTCGTCTAAGGCTGGATGAAAACCGGCGCATTCGCAGCATCGAACCTTCGGTGCAGAACGAAGCGCACCGCCTGGTGGAAGAATGCATGGTTGCCGCCAACCGGTGCGCGGCCGATTTCCTGTCCAAACAGGCGTCTGGCCTGTTTATTCAGCATCCGGGGCTCAGGGATGACCGCGCCGACAACATTCGAGCATTGCTTGAAGCTTATGCGCCGCACCTGGCGGATATAGATGCCACCACACCGGAAGGCTTCAAAGCACTGATGAAGGAAACATCCACTCTGGAGGCAGAAGTGCCAGTGAAATCCATCCTCTCGCGCCAGTTGGCCCGGGCAGAAATGACGTTCACTGCAGCACCCCATCAGGGCATGGGGCTAAACGCCTACACCACGTTTACGTCTCCGCTGCGCAAGTATTCTGACCTGTATGTGCACCGCATGATTAAAGCAGTGCTTTGGGACGCCCCCATGAAAGCCTTGAGCGGGGACGAACTGTTGACTCTCCAGAACGCTCAGTTCAAAGCCCGACAGGCCGCCAACAGTCTGGAAACCTGGCTCAAGAGCGATTTTGCCAAAACCCTGGGCGAGGAGCCTCTGGATGGTGTAATCAGCCGAACCATTCCGGCAGGATTCTTCGTGCGGCTTGAAGCCAACGGGCTGGAAGGGTTTGTCAGTTGCAAGGATCTTAACGGCAAATACAGCTTTGACCCTGTGACACTTCGCCTGATTCACAACAAGAACGGACGCATATTCCAGCTGGACCAAGCGGTTAAAGTGAGTTTTTCCGGAGTGGACGAAGAGCGGCGGCAGATTAACTTCAAACTGGTAGAAGCGGTTGAAGTGCCAAAGACCACTGCAAAGGAAAGTGCGCAGGATACTGGGAAAAACAGCGACGACAGCAAAAGCTGACGTCGCTCGTCAATGCTAGGGCTTGAGCATTTCCTCCAGGCGGGCGTCCTTGGCCTGCCACTGCTCACCCAACCAGTTCTTCACGTTGCGCCGGTGCTCTGCATCGGTCGCATAATCCCGTCCTTTCAGGTGTTCAGGGATTGTCACGGTATGAATTTCCATTTTCACTTCCTTCATACGACCACAAATAAAGTCCCAGAATGAGGGTGCTCCGCCGGGATAAGCAATGGTGACATCAACCAGCGTTTGTATTGAATCGCCCATGGTATCCAGTACGAAAGCGGCGCCGCCTGCTTTTGGCGTGAGCAAATGCTTGTAACGGGATTTTTGCTTCGCATGTTTTGCAGGGGTAAACCGGGTACCTTCTACAAAGTTCATTACGCTCACAGGGGTATAACGAAACTTCTCGCAGGCACGGCGAGTGGCTTTGAGATCTTCCCCACGCTTCTCCGGATGCTTGATCAGATATTCCCGGGAGTACCGCTTCATAAATGGGAAATCCAGGCCCCACCAGGCCAACCCGATAACGGGAACCCAAATCAGCTGTTGCTTCAGAAAGAACTTCAAAAAAGGTGCACGGCGATTGAACACCCGCTGCATGGCAAAAATATCCACCCAGCTCTGGTGATTGCTGAGAACCAGGTACCAGCTTTCACGACGCAGGTTTTCCGCACCAGTGACATGCCATTTAGTGCCGTGGGTAAGCTTCATCCAGCCTGTGTTGCAGGCCACCCAGGACTCTGAAATCCAGATAATGATCTTGGTACAAAGTACCCGAAAGCCCTTGTGTGGGATAATGAGCTTCAGCAAGGCCGGGATATAAAGCAGCACACACCAGAAGAGCGTGTTAATTGCCAACAAAATGGAGTTGAGCACACCAATAACGGGAGCAGGTAGGAAACTGAGCATACGGTTCCTGTTGTGATTATTTAGCCAGTGGTGGGCAATCATACCAATCAGCACCGGCTATGGGCAGTGGCTGATTGTGACCGCTCTGCCAACCAAAAGTGACAGTATTGCCATGGCGCTGCCAAGGGTTTGGCATTAGCCTCACATCTTTTATCACGGATCTTCCCAATGCCCAATATTATCAACGCCGCAACCAAAAGAGCTGCCAGGCTGGCACGGCAAACATCCCGTTATGCCGGCAATGCCTTTGACCGTGTATTCCGTGCTGCCAGCCTGGTGCAAGCGGGGCAAACACCTTTTGAAACCCTTCATACCGATGGTCTGGTCAGCTTGCGCTATTACCCGCCACTGAAAGAAGACGTCATCGAGCTTGATGGCATAACCATTCCCGTTGAGACAAACAGACACCGAACACCGGTGGTGATTATTCCGCCGCTGGCAGTAAACATGTTGATCTACGATCTTTTCCCTCAACGCAGCTTGGTGAGATTTCTGCGAGCGAAGGGCTTTGAGGTGTATCTCATAGACTGGGGCGTACCAACACGGGCACACAGCCATTACAACCTGCATACCTATGTGGCAGAACTCCTGCCAGCCTCCCTTGAACGGGTTCGCCAACACAGTGGCGAGCAGGAATTGTCGCTGCACGGCTGGAGCATGGGCGGCATGTTCACCCTGTTTTATTCGGCTCTGAGCAAAGACCAGCACATTCGTAATGCCATTGTGCTGGGCTCGCCCATCGACAGCCACGCGTCCGGCGTTCTTGGGCTGCTAAACCAGCGGCTGGCAGATATTGCCGGAGCTGTTCGCAAGCGCACAGGATTTCAGCTTCACAACCTCAAACCCCACTGGTTTCACAGCCCGGGTTGGGCGAACACCATCGGTTTCAAACTAACCAACCCTATCGGCAGTATTATGGGTTACTGGGAGCTGATTATCCGCCTGGGAGACCGGGAGTTTGTTAGCAGTCATGCCACCACCTCCGCCTTCCTGGATCGCATGGTCGCCTACCCCGGCGGTATCGTTCAGGACGCGGTGGTTCGGCTCTGGATCGATAACGAATTATCCCGCGGCAAGGTGCAAATTGGTGACGATCACGCACAGCTGATCAACGTAAACGCCAACCTGTTTGCCGTGGCAGGCAGCGAAGACACCATGGTAACGCCGGCTGCGGCCAGGAGTTTGATGGACCATATCAGCTCCCTGGACAAAACCTTCCGCGTTACTCCCGGTGGGCACATGGGCATTCTGGCCGGTAGCAAAGCGCCTCGGGAAAGCTGGCTGGAAATCGCTGAATGGTTGGGCCAGCGTTCAGATTAATGACGAGCCCGGTTCCGGGATCGGCAGTTGTGGATTACACTGCTACCCATGAACCTTATTGATACATTCAATCTTGATATCCGCGCGCTCCACACCTTCGTTGCCGTTCTTGACGAAGGCAGTGTTTCCCGCGCGGCCGTCAAGCTTGGAGTCAGCCAATCCGCCGTAAGCCACACGCTCGACCGCCTGCGTAAAGCCCTCGGGGACCCCCTGTTCGTCAAATCCGGGCGCGGCATCACACCCACGCGCTACGCAGTGCAAGCCGGCTCTCATATTCGCCAGATTCTGGATGACCTGCATTCTCTGGCCTCTGGCCCACCCTTCACGCCAGAAACCACCGAAATCTCGTTCACCATCGCCGCCAACGACTACGAGCGGGATTTACTCCTCCCGCAACTGATGCAACGCCTACGCCTGCAAGCGCCTGGCGTTACACTGCAGGTCATTGCCTCCGGCATTCCCACAGCAGACATGCTGCGCAAAAACATCTGCGACCTGATCATCTCCCCCCACGCCCCGGAAGCCACCGACATTATGCAACGAGGGCTGATGGGGGATCACATGGTGGTTTTTTACGACCCCAGCCAACGCGAAGCCCCTGAGACGGTTACCGATTACCTGAAAGCCGACCACATCGCCATGGTATTCGGCACCGGAGAAAAACCCGCTCTCGAAGCCGGCTTATCTGCACGCGGCCTAACCCGCCGTAACGCCATTACCGTCTCCAACTTCTCCGGCCTGCCGGAATTCCTCCGGGGCACAGACATGCTGGTTACCGCACCTGAGCGCATGAGCAAACACTTACTTCGGGATTTTGCCTGGGTGCCCTTACCCTTCAATTTCAAGCCATTTACCCTGCTGATGGTCTGGCACCGCCGCAACCAAAACGACCCCGCGCACCGTTGGCTGAGAAACCAGGTGAACGCTGTAGCCGCCACCATGAATGGCCTGAACGACTAACCCATCTGTTTTGTTCATATATCCTATGAGCAGCGCCCCTGTTATTTTTTCGCAAGGCACCCCCTAGAATCCACTCCAAAGTTTGCCACGAGCGTGGGGGCGAGCTTTCCAAAACCCTGCGGAGCCATGGATGGCGGAGCGGAGCCTACAGGGACGTATTCACGGCGTGTTTTGGAAAGCTCGCCCCCATGCTCGCCTCCTCCAACGCATGGATGATAGATGCTAGCACTCACCAGTATATGGACAACCATACTGCTCGCCGCCGCCGTAGCTCTTGGGCCGCTTGCCACCGATATGTATTTGCCGGCATTGCCGCAAATCGGCAGCGACTTTGGCACAGGCACCAGTCAGGTTCAGCTAACCCTGAGCCTCTACATGGTTGGCTTTGCCATAGCACAACTGGTGTGTGGCCCCCTGGCGGACCGATTCGGCCGCAAACCCATCATGATTGGCGGCTTTGTAGTCTTCGCCCTCGCCAGCATTGGCTGTGCGCTGGCCAGCAACATCGAAACCCTGATTCTTTGCCGATTTCTGCAAGCCTTGGGCGGATCAGCCGGGCCCGTTCTTGGGCGCGCAGCCATTCGGGATATCTACACCCCCCGCGAAGCCGCAAAAATCATGGCGCTTCTGGCCAGCATCATGGCGCTTGCCCCTGCTGTGGCACCCACATTGGGTGGCATCATGGTGGCCGGCTTGGGCTGGCACTCCATTTTTATCGTACTTGGGGGCTATGCCCTGATCATGGCAGTGGTCGTCGCCTTCGGCATCCCGGAGCCCATGCGGCCTGAATACCGCCAGCCCCTTAAACTGTGCAGCCTGCTACGGAACTATCGCGCTATAGGGACAGACATCAGCTTTTTAGGCTATACACTAACTAACGCACTGCTATTCTCCGGCCTGTTCGCGTTTCTCTCCGGCTCTTCATTCGTGTTGATCGACTTTCTCAAAGTGCCACCGCAACAGTTCGGCCTGTATTTCGCGGGAATTGTTGCCGGTTATGTCACCGGAAATCTCTCGGCAATCCGCCTCGGCAGCCGCCTGGTGCCAGATCAAATTCTGGTTCGCGGTTTAATCATTGCCGTTGTGGGTGGCAGCTTAATGGCGGCTTTGGCGCTGGCAGAAGTCTTCAGCGTGTGGGCAGTGATCCTTCCGCAAGCCGTGTTTATGGCAGGCACGGGCATGGTCATGCCCCAAACCATGGCAGGTGCCATGGCCAACTTCCCGCGCATGGCCGGGTCTGCGTCTGCACTGTTCGGCTTTGCGCAAATGGCTGTCGCCGCCTTCGCAGGCATGCTTGTAGGTTACCTCCACGACGGCACCTCACTGGTTATGGCCGCCACCATCGCCATCTGCGCCGTCGCATCCCTGGCAGGCTACCTGCTTCTGGTTCAACGCCACCCGGCTCCAGGGTTCGAACCACAGGCTGCATCCAGCCGCTAACCCTGCTCAAACACCCCGAAGGGATGCAATCTCAACGAAAATGGACTAAACAGGGTAAGCGGTTTCAACTTATTTCTGTTTTGCTATTTTTGCATCACCTTCTGTATCACCAAAGGAGCACTCCATGAGCACAGTCACTTTTGACGGCAACCCCATTGAACTGAGCGGTGAATTTCCAAAGGCCGGCGACACAGCACCCGCCTTCACACTCACCAGCAGCGGCCTCGAAGAAGTAACCCTCGACAACTGGGCAGGCAAACGCAAAATCCTGAACATCATCCCCAGTATCGACACAGGCGTGTGCGCCACATCTACCCGTAAATTCAACGAAAAAGCAGGCTCCCTGGACAATACCGTGGTTCTGGTTGTCTCCGCCGACCTGCCCTTCGCTGCATCCCGCTTTTGTGGTGCCGAAGGCCTGAAAAATGTAGAAACCCTATCCACCTTCCGGAACTACAGCTTCCAGCAGGATTACGGCGTAGCTCTTCAGGGCGGCCCACTGGCCGGACTCTGTGCACGGGCCGTAGTGGTTCTGGATGAAAACAATAAGGTTATCCGCAGCCAACTGGTCAGCGAAATCCACGACGAGCCAGATTACGACGCAGCACTGAAGGTTCTATAACCGCGGGGCTGAAGTCTGGCGGACGGCACGGCCTCCCCAGACTGTGCATTGCCATGGATGGCAATGCCAAGCCCCCACGGACGGGTTCACGGCGTGTCTGGGGAGGCCGTGCCGTCTGCCAGACCACCCCCGAACCCAAAGACAAACCTGTTAGACTCAGCACCTCAGCCCAACACCAAGGCAATCCCAAAACCCGTGAGCAACACCACCCAAACCGCCAGCCTACCCCGCCAGCTCTACACCATGACCTGGCCCATGCTGTTTGGCGCTCTCTCACTCATGACCTTCCAGCTCGCCGACAGTGCATTTATCGGCCAGCTTGGCCGTGACCCGCTGGCTGCTTTGGGCTTCACACTCCCCATGCACCAGCTCATCATCGGGTTACAAGTGGGCCTTGGCATTGCCACCACCGCCATCATTTCGCGCACACTTGGGGTAGGTGACGAACTCCGGGCATTTCGCCTGGGTGGTTTGGTTATCACCGTTGGCAGCACACTGGTCTTCGTACTCTGCATCGTCTTGTGGCTTTTCCAAACCCCAATCATGACCGCCCTCGGCGCAGACGACACCCTGCTCCCCATGGTGCGTACTTACTGGGTACCCTGGCTATTTTCCGCCTGGATCGGCGCCTTTTTGTACTTTGGCTACAGCATTTGCCGCTCCCATGGCGACACCAAACTGCCTGGCTACATGATGGTAGCTACCAGCCTCGCCAACATAGCTCTCGACCCACTCTATATCTTCGTATTCGGTTGGGGACTGCCCGGTGCCGCCTGGGCCACCGTAACCTCCTTCGGAATCGGCTGCCTGTTCATCTATCCAAAACTGCTGAAGCGCGGCTGGGCCAGATTTGATCTTCGTGAACTCGCCTTGGGGCGCGCCCTCAGACAACTCAACAGCATCATGGCGCCCGCCATGGTCAGCCAGCTTATGCCGCCGGTTTCCGCCATGCTGGCAACGGCCATGGTTGCGGGTTTTGGTTCGGCCGCGGTTGCGGCCTGGGGCCTGGGCACGCGCCTGGAATTCTTCTCCATTGTGGTGGTACTCGCACTCACCATGTCCATGCCGCCGATGATTGGCCGCCTGCTGGGTGCCGGGGATATAGAACAGATCCGCAAACTGGTGCGTATTGCGGTGCGCTTCGTGGTGGGCTGGCAACTGGCCATTGGCCTGCTATGGCTCATTGCCTCCGGCCTGGTATCTGACCTGTTCAGCAGCGACCAACAGGTGCAGGAGATTCTTGGTGCCTATCTTGTGCGGGTGCCACTCAGTTACAGCGGCCTGGGGGTGTGCATGTTGATGGTGTCCATCTGCAACGCCCTTGGCCTTGCCGTTCGGGCGTTGCTGGTTTCAATGCTGCGGCTGTTTTTGTGCTTTCTGCCCCTGCTTTGGCTGGGCAGCCAGCTCAACGGCATTTACGGCTTGATGAGCGGTGCGCTGGTGGGCAACCTGCTGGCCGGCATTATGGCTTACAGCTTCTATCGCGCCGGTATGAAGCAGCTCCGTGAGAGCGCGTCAGGCAAAGCGTGACCGGAAGCTTTCTGGCACAGGGGTTACTTTCTTCTGGAGGTAATCAAAAAACACGAACCCGTACTTCGCCAGGGCAACCGCCTGACCACTCTCAGCTTTGGTGACCCGGAATACGAAATCCCCGCCGTACTTATTAAAATCCATCACCCCCACTTCAAAGCGTAGCACTTCCGGGAAGAAGGATTCTGACTGATACATAGTCGCCAGGTCCGTGACAATAATGCCCTTGCCACTGTTATTACCTTCGGAAATGCCGTGGCTGATCAAAAACTGGGCTCGCGCTTCCGACAGCATTGAAACCAACGCATCGTTACCCAGGTGGTTAGCACCGTTGATATCCGTTGTTCTAACCTGCAACAGGGTTTCAAAACAGAACACATCATCAGGGAAAGAAAGTTTGATTCGTGCCACTTCAGGTACCTGTATAGCAAAGGGTCGTGTGGGGCACTGGATGATACTCTCTTGTACAGCGACGTTCATCTCAATGATCTTGTTGCAAAAATCGGTTATCGTCTTTGCTGGTCTTTTAGCGCTGAATTCAGCCTTTGCGCGCTGGTTGTAAAGGCAAGCGGAGGTTACAGCTTTGAATAATGGAAACTCTATGGATATTCGCCCTGCGGCCACTCTGGCACTGGTAAGAGATACCCCGGAAGGTATCGAGGTACTGTTGTTACAACGCACCTGGAATGCCGTTTTTCTGCCCGGCTTTTATGTTTTCCCCGGCGGCGCGGTGGATCAGCAGGAATCCCGTGGACGCCAGCATGCCGCTGGTCTGAAAGACACGGAGATAAGCCATACCATGAGCCTGAGTGAGGGCGGTGCAGATTATATGCTGGCCGCCGTCCGCGAATGCTTTGAGGAAGCTGGCGTACTGGTGGCCATGGATGCCGACCGGCAACTTATCAGCGGAGACCACCCCGCCCACGATGACCGCAAGGCGGTATTCAAAGGCGAACTGCCCCTTGCCGAACTGTGCCAGCGCCACCAGCTTACAATCCCGCTGGACAGGCTGGCCTATCTGAGCCACTGGATTACCCCTCCCGGCCCTCCCCGGCGTTTTGATACCCGGTTCTTCGTAACCGAAGCGCCAAAAAACCAGTATGTGAGCCACGATGGAGAGGAAACCATCGATCATGTATGGATCCGCCCGGAGCAGGCACTGCAGGAACATCGTGCCGGCACGCGCCTGATGACCTTGCCAACTCTGGGGACACTCAGGGTTTTGCGAGACTTTGATTCTGTGGAAAGCCTCATGCGCTACGCTTGGGCAAACCCTCCCGAACCTTACCCTAGCCAGCCCTGGCCGGCGATCCGTCGCGGCAAGCCGGTGTTTCTGGAGCCGGATTCGCCCGCCTACGCGGAGGCCGTCAAGCTGGACCCGGAAGGTGAAGGCAGTACCAGAGCAGAAATTGTTCCCGGTGAGCCGGTGGAAGTTGCGGCAGGCGTCATTCGCCTGACAGCCCCCAACCCTGGCGTAATGACCGGCCCGGGCACCAATACCTACATTCTGGGCGACAAACGGTTTACCGTGCTCGACCCGGGCCCGGACAATGCGGGGCACATAGAGCGTATTCTTGAGGTGACTGGAGGCAGGATTGATTCGGTGGTGGTCACGCATACCCACCTGGACCACTCGCCGGGCACCCGGGCGCTAAAGGAAAAGACAGGCTGCCGGGTTTACGGTCGATCTGCGCCGGACGGCCCGGGCCAGGATCATAAATTCGCACCGGACGAACAGCCTGAGCACGGGGATTTGATCGAAACCGATGCGGGCATTCTCAAGGTTCTGCACACACCCGGACACGCCTCCAACCACCTGTGCTTTTTGTTGGAAGATCAGCAGCTGCTGTTTTCAGGAGATCACATCATGCAGGGCTCAACGGTGGTTATAAACCCACCCGACGGCGACATGAAAGCCTATCTGGAATCGCTTTACGAGCTGCTGGCAGAACCCATTCGTTTCATCGCGCCGGCCCACGGCTTTGTCATGGGGCAACCGCAAGCCATCATCGACTACCTGATCACCCACCGGATGGCCAGGGAGCACAAGATTGCGCGCGCACTCGCCAAACTTTCACCGGTCACCCTGAAAGACCTCACCAGTAAAGCCTACGGCGACGTGCCAGCGGCCATTCATGGCGTTGCAGCCCGTTCAGCACTGGCGCACCTGTTGAAGCTGGAAGCAGATGGCCGCGCTGTACAGGAAGACGGCCTCTGGCAAGCCACAAAGACTACCTGAGCCCAGCCCACTGGCAGGCGCGCAAAGTGCCTGCCAGTTTCTATTTTTTGGCGATAATATACACCGCGTGCACGATACCGGGGATGTAGCCAAGAATCGTCAGCAGTATGTTGATCCAGAAGTGTTTTCCGATGCCTACCTGCAAAAACACACCCAGTGGCGGTAACAGAATGGCAATAAGAATTCGCAAAAAGTCCATATAGTTAACTTCCTCAGTCGGATATAACTGGATAGATCAGGCTCGCATGTACTCTGCGACCATAACTATTATTGGCAACCTTGTTCATGACTACATCATGAAAATGGCATTAAACCTGTGTTATTGCCATATCCATGACCCTTGGCCAACCTTTATCCTTGGGCCCTGGTGAACAACCCGTGAGGAATCATGCTGTTTTACAGGCTGAAAATGCTGACCACTTTTACAACGCCCCTCTGCTTGCTCATGCTGGCCATGCCCGCTGTATCACTGGCAGACCCGCCCGGGAAAAGCGTCCAGACATCGACCACCCAGGAAATTTTGCTGGCAGAGTTGGCTGAAGACGAAAACGTTGAAGATGTAGAGCACTCAGAACCACGGCGGAGCCCCACAGAAGCGCCAGCGCCCGAAGTGATCCCGGCAGCCGAAGAAGCAACACCAGTACCCAAGCCAAAGCGTTCAGCAAAACCGAAAAAAGTAGCACCTAATATTGACCTGAAGGAAGTTGCGCCGGCACCTACCCCTGAGCCGCCGAAAGACCCCGCCATTCAGGAGAGCCCAGGCACCGAAGAGCCGGTCGTAATCGACATTCCGGAAGACAAGGCACCCGAACCGGAAGTTAAAGGTCCACAGCCTGCGAAAAACCTGGCTCTGCTTGGCAGCGAAGTCTTGCCTGGCACATCAACACGCCTGGCCTGGTCATCCGGCATTCAGATTGCCGGCTTGTCGCAGCCCACACCGGTATTGGTGGTCAACGGCGTTAATGCCGGCCCAACCCTGTGCCTGACAGGCACCATCCATGGCGACGAGCTGAACGGAATCGAAATTATCCGCCAGACGATGTACGACCTTGATCCGGAAAAACTCAGTGGCAGCGTGGTAGGCATCCCCATTGTGAACCTGCCTGGCTTCCAGCAGGGTAGCCGCTACCTGCCAGATCGCCGCGACCTGAACCGGCACTTCCCTGGCCGCCCGAATGGCAGCCTGGCAGACCGGATTGCCTACTCACTGTTCGAAAATATTATCCGGCACTGCGATATGCTGGTGGATATACATACCGGTTCACTTAAGCGAACCAACCTGCCGCAACTTCGTGCTGACATGAACAACCCAACAGTTGCGGAATTTACCCGCGGGTTTGACCGCATGGCAGTGGTACACAGTAGTGGATCGCCCGGAATGCTGCGTACCGCTGCGGTAGATGTGGGCATTCGTTCAGTGACGCTGGAAGCTGGGGAATCCCATCGTATACAGGAACATCAGATCAAGGCAGGCGTAAACAGCCTCACCAGCCTGATGGAAAAGCAGGGCATGATTTCGCGGATGTTCGTATGGGGCGACCCACAACCTGTGTACTACAACTCTGCGTGGGTGCGCGCCAATGACGGCGGCATTCTGTTCAGCAAGGTCAAGCTGGGCGCGAAAGTAACCAAGGGGCAGATTCTTGGCTATGTTGCTGATCCGATCACCAACGCCCAGTACCCTATCCACTCCAACAGCGATGGCCGAATCATTGGCATGGCGGTAGATCAGGTGGTCATGGCGGGCTTTGCCGCCTACCACATAGGCACAGAAGCCAAGGTTCCAGGAGAGTAACGCTCAGGGCTATGGCTGGCGGCCACTCAAAGCCGATTCGATTCGCTGCAGCACCTCGGCCAGCACAGCCTTGGGGCAGCCGATATTGAGCCGCATGAAACCGCTGCCCTGTTCACCAAACGAGATGCCGGGGTTCATACCCACTCCGGCGTCCTGCACGAAAAACCGTTTCAATGCCGCGTCATCCAGCCCCATATCCCGGCAATCCAGCCACACCAGGTAGGTCCCTTCTGGCGCACGGGTTTTAATGCCGGGCAAGCGCGCGTTAACCGTGTTGACTACAAAGTCCCGGTTCTTCTGTAAATACGCCATCAGATCGCTCAGCCAGGGCCCACCAAAACGGTAGCCGGCTTCAAATCCTGCAATGCTGAACGGATTGCACTGGGGCAGGTGCAGGGAATCGAACACCGCTTGCATGGCATTGCGTTGTTCCCTGTCCGGAATGACAAGGGCAGACAGTCCAAGCCCCGGTATGTTAAAGCTTTTGCTGGGCGCGATGGCCGTAATCAGCGCATCGCCCGGTTGCGCAAGTGTTGCCAGCATCCGGTGCCGGGGCATATCGGCAAAGGTAAGGTCGCAGTGGATTTCATCTGAGATGACCACCAGATCATGGCGCCGGGCAATATCCAGAACGGCTTCCAGTTCTTGCACCGACCAGATGCGCCCAACAGGATTATGGGGTGAGCACAGCATCAGCAGGCGGGCATCCGGGCGCGCAGCGCAAGCTTCCAGGTGCTCCAGATCCATCCGGTAGTAACCGGTTTCATCGCAAACCAGTGGATTTTCAATAATCTCGCGCCCACTCAAGCGAACCGAGCTGAAAAACGGCGGGTACACCGGCGGCTGAACAATCACGCCTTCACCCGGGGCTGCATAAGCCATACAGGCGGCATGCAAGGACGGCACAACCCCCGGCGCCATCAGTATCCAGTGGCGCTTGATTTCCCACCCATGTTGCTCACGAAACCAGTCCTGTATTGACTGGTAAAGGCTATCGGGGAAAAGCGTATAGCCATAAGCCGGATGTGCGGCACGCTCTGAAAGCGCGCGAGTAACGGCCTCTGGCGCGGCGAAATCCATGTCTGCCACCCACACTGGAATCACATCCTCTCGGCCAAATACCGCCTTGCGGACATCGAGTTTTACCGAACAGGTATCTTGGCGATTAAGAGGCTGATCAAACGGGCTTGTCACTGGTAAACTCCATAACCGATTAGCAATCCAGGTATCCGGGCTATTGTGGTCGGGTAACACTACCACCGCAACCAACCTGCGGCGCCTATTGGAGCTTTCGATGATTGGCCAGATTCTCTCGACCCTTCTACCGGTCTTTCTTATAGCTGGCTGCGGTGCCCTTTACGGTCGGTTTCGCACCCCGGATATTCGCGGACTAAACGTTCTGAACATGGAACTGTTTGTGCCCATGCTGGTGTTTGCAGTGCTGGCCGACCAACAAGCGCCATTACAGGATTATGCCGGGCTTGCCCTGGCCGCGACGGTTGTTGTTCTGGGCTCGGGCATTGTTCTCTATCCGCTTGCCCGGGTTCTTAACCTGAATCTGAAAACCTTTTTGCCCCCCATGATGTTCAACAACTCCGGCAACATGGGAATCCCACTGCTGGTTCTTGCCTTTGGTGAGGCGGCGCTACCCGCAGCCATCGTGCTCTTCATTGTAGAAATGCTGCTGCACTTTTCCGTGGGTCTATACATGCTGGACCCACACACATCCATATTACAGCGTCTGAGACTGCCCATTGTATTTGCCAGTATTGCGGGGCTGGCCGTTAATCTATCGGGCGTCAGCCTTCCCGACTGGCTGCTTCACTCCCTGAACATGCTCGGGGAAATCTGCATACCGCTAATGTTGTTTACCCTCGGCGTGCGTATGCTGGATATCGACTTCAGTGACTGGAAACTGGGCATGCTGGGCGCCATTGCCTGCCCGGTCAGTGGGCTATTGCTGGCCTGGCCGATGATTGCACTTCTGGATCTCCCCGGCCTTCAAATTGCCTCTCTCTGGGTTTTCGCGGCCCTGCCCCCTGCGGTGCTCAACTACATGGTGGCAGAGCAGTATCAGCAAGAGCCCCATAAAGTGGCCTCTCTCGTACTATTAAGTAACCTCGGCAGCCTTATTGTTATGCCCATTGTGCTCGGGCTGGTTTTTGCCGCCGGTTACATCTGAGGAAATAGTGAATGTCTGAAACCATTGCGGTGGTTCGCGCCTCCCGCCCTAACTTCCTGATTCTTGCGCCTTTGTGTGTCGGGCTGGGCGTTGCCGTGGCCTGGCACCAGGGCGAGCCACCGGCGCTGCTGGACACGCTGCTGGTTTTTGTGGGCGCACTGCTGGCCCACGCTGCAGTAAACCTGCTTAATGAATATGAAGATTTTGTGTCCGGGCTGGACCTGATTACCACCCGCACCCCGTTTTCCGGTGGCAGCGGCGCTCTCCCGGAGGTGCCGGGCGCAGCAAAGCGTGTACTGGCTGCTGCTCTTGGAACCCTGGCTCTGGTTATTCTTATTGGGCTCTACTTTCTCTGGCAGCGCGGGCTTCCCATGTTGATTCTGGGCACCGCCGGCATTGCACTTGTGGTTACCTATACCCGCTGGATTACCCGCTCTCCGTTACTGTGCCTGTTTGCACCGGGCATAGGTTTCGGGCCGGTGATGGTTCTTGGCACACTGGTGGCGCTCGGGGCCCGGCTTGATGCCACCGCCATTACCGTATCGGTGATCAGCCTGCTTCTGGTGAGCGAGTTACTGTTGATCAATCAGATTCCCGATGTCGAAGCCGATCGAAAGATAGGGCGCCGCCATCTGGTGGTTACCCTTGGCACCAGCGCCGCTGCCCGGCTGGTATCCGCATTGTTTCTCTCGGGTTATGTCGTTTTGGTAATGGGCATACTCACTGGCTGGTTGCCATTGCCGTCTATACTGTCATTAGCAACGGCGCCCTTCGCGTTCTGGCTTGCCTGCAAACTGCCAGGTGCCCTTGAGCAGCCAGATACACTGAACACCTTGCTGGGTACCAACGTAGCCATTCTTCTGGCCACCTTGGCCCTGCTGATTGTTGGCCTGAGCCTGTAGCCAGAGGCGCCGGCACAGACCTACCCACGCGCAGCCCTTGCATGTGGGGGGACTTTGGCCGAAGGTTAAACTGAAATTCGCTGAATTTTTATCCACGATATGGAGGTCTGCCCGTGAGTGTACTTTTACTGCTCATCAGTGCCCTGGTTCTTATCTATGTGGGAGTTGGCGGCACCACAGCCGCTGTGGTGATGTCTGCCGCAACCCTGATTGGCCTGATCCAGGACGAGTGGCACATTGCCAGCATTCTGTTTGGCGGCCTTTTTCTGGCTCTTGCCCTGATTCTGGTTATTCCCAGCGATATGCGTCTTGATAAATTCAGTCGCCCACTACTGGGGTGGGTTCGCAGCCGCCTTCCCAAGCTGTCTTCAACCGAAGAAGAAGCCCTCAAATCCGGCTCTGTGGATTGGGATGGCGAACTGTTCTCTGGCAAGCCTGAATGGTCAAAACTGCTGGATGCAAAACCTGCACACCTGACCAGCGAAGAACAGGCCTTTCTCGACGGCCCGGTAGAAAAACTCTGCGGCATGCTCGATGACTGGAAGATCACCCACGAAGACTATGACCTGCCGGACAAGGTCTGGAAATTTATCCGAGAGAACGGCTTTTTCGGCCTGGTGATTCCGAAAGAAGACGGCGGCATGGGCTTCTCCAACACGGCCCATTCTGAAATCGTCATGAAGATTTCTACCCGCAGCGTATCTGCTGCGGTCACCGTGATGGTACCCAACTCCCTCGGCCCGGGTGAGTTGCTGATGCATTACGGCACCGACGAACAGAAAAAGCACTACCTGCCAAGGCTCTCCGGCGGTGAAGAGATTCCCTGCTTTGCCCTCACATCGCCCATTGCGGGTTCCGATGCAGGCGCCATTCCCGACAAAGGCATCGTATGCAAAGGCCAATGGAACGGCGAAGAAGTTCTGGGCCTGAAAGTTACCTGGAACAAACGCTATATCACCCTGGCACCGGTGGCGACGCTGATTGGCCTGGCCATCAAAGTGTACGACCCGGAAAATCTGCTGGGCGATAACGAAGAAATAGGCGTGACCTGCGTTCTGGTGCCGCGGGAAACCGAAGGCGTGCACGCAGGCGCCCGACACCTGCCGATGAATACTGTGTTCATGAATGGGCCTACGTGGGGCACCGAGGTGTTTATTCCCATGGATCAGGTAATCGGTGGCCAGGATATGCTCGGCAAAGGCTGGACCATGCTGCTGGAATGCCTGTCTATCGGACGCTCCATTTCCCTGCCCGCGCTGGGCACAGGTGCCGGCAAAGTTGCCAGCCTGGCAACCGGTTCTTACGCTTATACCCGCGAACAGTTTGGTCGCTCCATCAGCCAGTTTGAAGGTGTTCAGGAGGCTCTGGAGCCCATCGCCGGTTACACCTACATGATGGATGCCGCCCGCCTGCTGACCTCCGGTATGCTGGACAGGGGCGTGCGGCCAGCGGTGCCGTCTGCCCTGCTGAAATACCGCAACACCGACCTGATGCGAATAGTGATCAACCACGCCATGGACGTAGTCGCTGGCCGCGGCGTTATTACCGGCCCCCGCAACTTCATGGCCCGCGCCTATAACGCTGTGCCTATTGGCATTACGGTGGAAGGCGCAAACATCCTGACTCGCAGCCTGATGGTGTTTGGTCAGGGTGCGATCCGCTGCCACCCGTTTATTGTTGATGAAATTGCAGCGGCAGATATGAAAGATGAAGATCAGGCGGCAAAGACGTTCGACGGCATCTTCTACAAGCATCTGGCTCACACCACACGGAACGCATTGAGGGCCCTGGTTCTTGCCCTCTCCGGCGGGTTGTTTGAAACCGTCCCACGGCAAGGAAACATCCGCTCATATTACCGCCAGCTTGCCCGCTTCTCGGCGGCGTTTGCACTGATGACCGATGTAACTCTGCTCTCCGTGGGCGGAGGGTTAAAAGCCCGGCAGCGCCTCTCGGGGCGCATGGCAGACTGCCTGGTGCAACTGTATTACGCAACGGCCGTGATCAAGCAGTGGCACGAGGAAGGCTACCCTGCCGACCAGCGCCCGCTGGTGGAATGGTGCCTGCAAACCTGCCTGCAGGACTTGCAGAACTCCATGCGTGAAGTCATCACCAAATTCCCTGTACCCGCTCTTCGCTGGCCAATGCGCCTGTTGGTGTTTCCGCTGGGTGCGACCGGTCTGAACGGGCCGGATGACAAGCTTGGCGCCCAAGTGGCTGCCAGCATCGTTAAAGACACACCACTGCGCCAGCGCATCAGCCGCGGCGCTTATACCACAATGGATCCGAAGGACCCTCTTGGTCGGGTTCTGAATGCCTACAAGCTGGCAAACGAGACCGCTGATGTACGTGGCCGTATGCACGAGGCCGTTCGCAATCGGGATAAAGACGATCTGGACGAAGTGACACTGCTGATGGGCCACGAGCGCAAAAAGCTGGTGGACTGGGCCTGCGCAGAAGGCGTTGTGAAGACAGAAGAGCGCGAGAAGCTTGAAGAGGCACTGACGGCTTTGTACGACGTTATCCGGGTGGATGCTTTCGATGAAGAAGGCCTGAAAGCTCTGTCCCGATGCGCCAAGGGTAAACGCAAAGTAGTTGAACGCCCCGGCACCAAGTAAGCTCACAGGCTGTGGCCAGCGCTTTCAAATGCTGGCCACTGGCCTTATGGCTCACTGGCTATGCCCGGGACCCGTCCTGGTATACCGGCCAGTGATCAACAATCTTGCCATTGCGCATAGCCAGTATGTCGCCAAACTGCAGCAATACTGCCTCGCTCTGTTGCGGGCGCAAAAACACCTGGTCGTTCACTTCAAGCCCCACTCCCGGCGAGGCCGTTACCAGCTCCTGGTTCGAGCTTCTGCCATACAGGCTATTGCTCTGCAGGCCCTCTGGCGCAACAAAGTCCGCCAGCCAGTTACCGCCATACATAAAGTAGCTGGCGCGCTGGTTAACATCCCACCAAGAGAAGATTCTGGATTTCCCATCAAGCGCTGGAATATTCACCGGCCCCGCGGATTTCAGCACCGGGCTGGCAATAAAGGCCGCGGGAATGTGATCACTCAATGAAGGCAAATCAAAGTGAGTGGGCATCACCATGGCAGAGCCCACCGCCAACTCTGTACTCAGGGTTTCAGTTTCGTGCAGCCGATAACTTGGACTGCCAGCTGTATTCAGTGCCAAGCCATCCCGCCATAATGCCGGGTAGTGATTTTTTGTGAAATCAACAAAGCCCTGATAGCGGGTCATCACCTTGCCTAGCAGCGTTTCCGGAGAACCAAGAACCGAGGGCAATTCCATACCTACAAACGGGTCGTAACCCATAAACCCCGAGAACTCGAGATGCTCCGGGTTATCGGCAATCAAACCAAGTAACGCATTCAAGGTATCCATATCGGCCACACCACCGCGGTGCAGGCCTACGTCCAACTCAATATTGATCCGGAACCTGCTGTTGCGTGCTTGTGCTATCTGCAAGTACTCCTGCAAGCGCTCAGGCGCATCAATCAGCCACTGGATTCGCGCTGTGGGATCAGCCTGCCCCTGATGCTGCTGGTAGAACACCTCAACGGATCGGGCTGGCAGCGGCTTGCCCAGCAATATATCGGCTTCGGGAAAGTATTCCGCAGTCTGATTCAGGAAGGGCTGGTGAAACGACATCAGCTTGTCTGTGCCGGTACGCCTGACAATGTACTCCAGCAACCCGCGCGCCGGCAGCGACTTTTCAACCAGGCGCAAGGCCTTGCCGCTGCGTTGCAGGGAGGCTTTAACCACATCAATGTTGTGATCCAGCCTGTCCAGATCCACCAGTAACACCGGCCGCATGGGCCCGGCGCGCTTCAGCTCCGCGTTCAACGCCTCAAAGAAAGCCGTGTAAGGTTTGCCCTTATCTGCAGGTCGCAGCAAGGCAGCGCCGGTCAGTATAGCCGCACCACCCAGCAGGCCGGTGAACAGAAAACCACGACGATTCACAATACCTTCTCCTTCACTATCTCCTTCACGCGCCCAGAATTGAGCGCAAGTGGGCATTCAGGAACCTGCCCTGGGGGTCGAGGCTCTCGCGCAGCCCGGTAAACTCGCGCCACTGTGGGTACAACTTTTCCAGATGCCGTGCATTCAGCGTATGCAGTTTGCCCCAATGGGGTCTGCCGTCGTACTTCCAGAAGATCGGCTCTATGGCCGCAAACAGGTTGTGATAATCCATGCTGTAGTGCTGGTGCACAGAAATGGCGCAACTGTCGCGCCCCTGGAACATGCTCAATGGCACGTCATCGGCCTGCACATAACGGTATTCCAGAGGAAACCAGGTGGGCAAGTCATTGCGCTCTATCAATTGCAGGATCTCCCGCAGGCAGGCGGGGCCATGCTCCGCAGGCACTGAGTATTCCATTTCATTAAAGCGCACCGAGCGCACATTGGAATAGATCTCGTAGGATTCGCCAATACGCTCATCAAAGGTCGCAAAGTGCCGCAGATTATTCAGCAAAAACCGGCGGGCAGAGGGGAAATCACTGCCATATTTGTCGAGTTTCTCCAGCAGCGTGACAAACTCATTGCCACCGCTTTCTGCTTTGTTTACCGGAGGTGTAGCCGGCTCTTCGGTTTCGTTCAGGGCAATCGCCAGGGCATAGTCTGAATGGGTAATCACCAGCATTTCCCAGTGCTGGTTTTCGGACACATGCTTATCAATATCCGCCAACAAGTCTTCTGTTTTGGCCACCCACATGGTTTCCCGCAGGCGATAGCCTGGCCGGTTCTGCATGGTGAGCTTAGTGATTACCCCGAGCGACCCCATGGATACGCGGGCAGCATGGAACACCTCCGGGTTACGTGTGGCATCGCAGTCCAAGACCTCACCGCTCGCAGTTACTAGCTGCAACCCTTTGATGTAGCTGGAGTACGAACCGTATTTAATGCCGGTACCATGGGTGGATGTAGCAACGGCGCCACCCAGCGTCTGGTGATCAATATCCGCCATATTGATAAAGCCCTGGCCAACATCGTTCAGCGCCATGCCCATCAGTGCCATGGAAGTGCCCGCACCAAACTCCGCCTGGTGGGTTTCTGAATCATGGCTTAACATGCCACCAAAATAGCCCAGGGAAAGCAGGGTGTCGTCAGTCGGCACCAGCGGGCTGAATGAATGCCCTGCTCCAACCGGGCGAATGGTTCCCGTACTTTGGGCAATAACACTGACCAACTCGCCGAGTGATTTGGGAGTTATCTGCTGTGCTGGCAAGCAGGTCTGCACGCCCGACCAGTTGCGCCAGGGCTGCATGCGTTGAGGGTTGAGAACTTGTGCAAGTGCGGCCTGACTGCCAAGCGCACCCAAAGCACCGAGGGCGCCGGCGTATTGGAGAAACTGGCGACGATTTAAAGACATGTTGGGTTCCTGTTTACAACTTCTGCGTGAGGCGCAGTTTTATTTCTGTTGAGGCAAGGATACCCGCTGCAACATCATTCTCCGATAGCACCAGCGCCGGAAAGGCCGACACAAAGGGTCAATTTTACATCATTGTGACCTGAGTCCCCCTCTGATGGCTTCATCCACCAGCCAACCCCTCAGCAGCTGAATGCTTCGTTCCCTTCGCCGGCTGGTTTTCCAGGCAAAATAGAACCGGTCGCCGGTCACCAGCGGGTGGCAAGGCAAGCGCACAAACTCTTCTGAATCCTTACGGGTACTCAACATGTAGTCGTTGGTCAGCGCTATACCCTGGTGATAGCGCGCCGCCTCCAGCGCCAGCAACATGTGGCTGAAATGCTGTACGCGAGCGCCGGAAGGCAGGGATTCATCCACGGTTTGATACCAGGCTTCCCAGTCGCCAGCGGCTTTGTCGTATATACTGTGGGTAGATAACAGGGGGAAGCGGGCTATCTCCGCCGGAGTCATGGCTGGTTCATCATGGCCGGTCACATCGGTTTCCCGCCCTAACTCTCTGCAGATGCGCTGCCAATAATCCTGACTGCACACGGGGAAAAGCCGCTCCACATACAAAAGCTCGTAACTGTATGCTGGGGAATCCCTGTGGATGGTAATAAAGCAGTCTGCTACCCGATCAGACAGCACCGGGTTTTCACTGGTCATTTCCAGCGCCAGTTCTACCTGCGGGTGCTGCCGTTGCAAGTCTGGCAACCTTGGTACCAGCCAGCGCACGGCGAAGGAACTGAACAGCGCGAGCCGTAACCGGGACTCTTCATGCCCCAGCAGTTTTTCACTGGCCCGCTCGATTTGCAGCAACGCGGTACTGACAGCATCCAGATACTGCCGCCCCTCATCGGTCAACGCGAGTGTGCGCCCGCTGCGCCAGAACAGCTGCTCACCCAGGTAGGTTTCCAGTTGTTTGATCTGATGGCTCACCGCACTCTGGCTGACCGCCAATTCCTCGGCAGCCATTGAAAAGCTGTTGAGGCGAGCAACCGCTTCAAATACGGGCAATGCTTTGAGAGGGGGCAGCTTCATTATCTATTTTTCTAATACCTGGCGAATAAACATCATTTTATCGGATATTAAAACCCATGTAGGCTACAACTGCCACTTCCCATATGTGCGTTTTATTTCACCCCGAGTTTCAGGATAAGAAAGCATGTCAGGTAAAACCGTAAACAGCGCCATTCTTTTGCTTGTGCTTGGCAACGCCATGGCGCTGATATCTGACGTGTTTATCAAGCTCATGGAGCCGGGCGCACCGATTCTGCAGTTCGCATTTCTACGCTGCCTTATCACCCTTGTTTTCTTGCTGCCTTTGGCCCGCAAGATCGACCGGAACAACCTGTTCTCCGGCATCAAAGTACACGCCATCAGGGCGCACGTTCATCTGGTAGGCCTGCTGTGCATGATCGTTGCCTTGAGCAACCTGCCTCTGGCCACGGCCAACGCCGTATTTTACGCGGCACCGATTCTGGTGATGGTGTTTTCGGTGGTTATCTTCCGGGAGTCACTGTCGCCACTGAGTGTGCTTGCAGTCTTCAGCGGCTTTGCAGGCATCATCGTTATCCTGCGCCCGGTGGAGTTCAACTGGGCGGTTGTGGCGGCGCTGGGATCTGCCCTCACACTGGCAATCAACGCGGTGATGGTGCGCAAGTTACCCAAGGGCCAGAGCACTGTGCACAAGCTGTTTCTCAACTACCTGTTGGTTATCCCGGTGTCTGGGCTACTGGCAGTGTGGGAGTGGCAACAGGGTGCAATATGGCACCCGGAAATTCTGTTTACAGCGGCGGCTTCTGCGTTTTTCATTCTGGGTTACAACATTACCGTTTTGCTGGCTTACAGGCAGGTAGATGCAAACCAGGTAACCAGTGCGGAATATACGGGGCTGATTTGGGCAGTAGCTATTGGCTGGATCTGGTTTAACGAGGTGCCCGACTGGTGGTTCCTGGTGGGCAGCTTGATGGTTGTTGTGCCGCTGGTGATGATCGGCCTGAACCAGCGCCGTAAATCACCGCCCAGAGGCTTTAATCCCGCTACCCGAGATGATCAACAAGCGGCCACCGCCAAAGCCTGACGCAACTGAGGGCGGGGCACCTTCCGAAACTGTGCGGTGCCAGGGATGGCGGAGCCAAGCGTACACGGACGTATTCACAGCGTGTTTCGGAAGGTGCCCCGCCCTCGGTTGCTTACTCGGAATTACAGGTCTTCCTCAGGAGCTTTCTTGAGGCACGACTCAATTGCGAAAGTATGAGTACACTCATCACCCAGTGCGCGCAATGACTCAGCGAGCCTGAGCAGGTATTCGGAGTTTGGGCCACTCGGACCAACCGCAGAAGCAATCTGGCGGGCTATATCCGCATCCGGCGCCTCGCCAAGGAAGGCTTCGTTGTCCTCAGTGGCAATGTAAACCAGCCCCTCACCATGACTGCCGTTATCGAACGTCAACGTTGTGGTGAATCGCAAATAGCCATTCTTCTCCCGTACATCCAAATGCTCGAACACCTTCGGTGACACCCGGAAGGCCATACCTTTGCACTTGGCACCCGGCTGCTCGATCAGAGTCACCACACGCCCTGGCGCTTCCGGAGTACCGCGGTGATCGTGAGATCCCTGCCAGAACCGACGGGCCCAGCCCTGAATAGACGCTGGGCGTTTTTCCAAATACGGAAAGTCGACTTTATAGATGAGCGAACCGTAGCCAAACAACCAGATCGACTCGATGCCGGAAAAATCCTGTCGGTTGCGGTTGTGCTCTGTGGTGTCAGCGGACATTGAGCCCCCTTATGCTCCCATCAAACCGGAACTGGCGATAAAGCCTGTAATGCCTGTCAGTACAATTTCTGCTGCCATGGCCGAGAGTACCAGACCACTGATTTTGGAGAGTATGTTGAGGCCGGTTTTACCCAGAGCTTTTTCCAGGTAGCCAGACAAGTGCAGCAATATGCCCAGAATCAGCAGGCCGGAAAGCAGGCCCAGCAGACCTCCCGCCACTTCCGGAGCCTGTTTGAGTTCAGCACCGTATACCAGAATAGCACCGATGGTAGCGGGGCCAATCATCACTGGAACAGCCAAGGGCACAACAGCGATGTCGTCGCGTTCCTCCTCTGGTAAGCCAGTGGCATGGTTGCGGGTGCCGCTGGTGACCAGGCTGATGGCAGTGAGGAACAGCAGTGTACCGGCACCAATACGGAAAGAGTTCAGAGTAATGCCAATGGCGCTGAACAGCACCGGGCCGCCGAAGAACAACAAGACACCCATTATGGATGCAGCAATGCACGCCCGGCGAATGATCGAGGCTTTTTCAGCTGCGGGCAAACCGCGGGTCAAGGCGATAAACATGGACACCGCAAAGAAAGGCGCCAGCAGAAACAGAAAGCGAATGGTGCTGCTGATATAGGTGCTGAAAAACATCTCAATCATCGAAAAAATTCCGGTATGTGCAAAAACGCAAAGCATAGCGCCTTATCCGGATTTCTGCCGTACGCAACAGAACGTATGGCAGGCAAAGTCCTGAGCTTGCACTAGGATGAAGGTAGTTCTCCTTCCTTTCATCGGTTCAAACACAGGGCGTTTGCATCATGAAGATTGGCATTCCAAAAGAGATATTCACAGACGAACGGCGAGTTGCAGCCACACCGCCTTCCGTACACAAACTGATCAACCTGGGCTATGAGGTAAGAGTTGAATCCGGCGCAGGCGAAGCGGCGCACTATCGCGACGAAGCTTATGAAGCCGTTGGCGCTTCCATTGCCGCGGATGCTCAATCCCTTTGGCGCGAGGCAGATATCATTCTGAAGGTTCGCGCACCCATGCTGAACCCGGCTCTGGGCAAGCATGAGGCCGACCTGATGAAGGAAGGGGGCTTTCTCATCAGCTACATCTGGCCCGCCCAGAACGCCGAGCTTCTTAACCAGCTGGCGGCCCGTAACATCACCACCTTTGCCATCGACAGCCTGCCCCGCATAAGCCGGGCCCAGAAAATGGATGCTCTGAGCGCCATGGCGAACATCGCCGGGTATCGTGCGGTGGTCGAAGCCGCCAATCACTTCGGACGCTTTTTCACAGGCCAGATAACGGCAGCAGGCAAGGTGCCGCCAGCCAAGGTAATGGTAATCGGCGCCGGCGTGGCCGGGCTTGCGGCGGTGGGCGCAGCCAATAGTCTGGGGGCCATCGTCCGGGCCTTCGACACCCGGCTGGAAGTGAAGGAACAGATTGAAAGCATGGGCGCCGAATTTCTGCAGCTGGATTTTGGCGAGGAAGAAGGCAGTGGTGCAGGCGGTTACGCCAAGCAGATGAGCGACGAGTTTATCAAGGCGGAAATGGCGCTGTTCGCAGAACAAGCCAAAGAGGTAGATATCATCATTACCACCGCCCTGATTCCCGGTAAGCCGGCGCCGAAACTGATCACGGCGGAGATGGTGAAATCCATGAAGCCCGGCAGCGTGATTGTGGATCTGGCATCGGAACGAGGCGGCAATTGCGAGCTTACCGAGCCCGGAAAAATTGTCGAGCAGCACGACATTACGCTGATCGGCTACACGGATCTTCCCAGCCGTATGGCCAAGGTGGCCAGCGATCTCTATGCCACCAACCTGTTTCATCTGGTGACTGAACTGACACCGGAGAAAGACGGCCAGCCAAAAGTGAACATGGAGGACGACGTGATTCGTGGCCTTACGGTGGTGCTGGGCAAGGACGTAACCTGGCCGCCACCGCAGCCGCAAACACCCACCAGCCCCAAGCCTGCACCAGGCACAGAAGAACCTTCGGCAGAACAAAAAGCGGCGGCACACAAGGAATCCCAACGCCGTAGCCTGATCGGTAAGGGGGCCGTGTTGGTCGTCACCCTTGCGGCACTTTATGGCGTTGGCGCCTATGCACCGGAAAGCTTCCTGCGGCACTTCACCGTGTTCGTGCTGGCGTGTTTTATCGGCTGGCAGGTGGTGTGGAACGTCACGGCGTCCCTGCACACACCCCTGATGAGTGTCACCAACGCCATCAGTGGCATTATCGTGATCGGTGCCATGTTGCACCTGGCCCAGGCAGAGAATGCCGTGGTCGGAGTTCTGGCGTTTGTGGCGGTGCTGATTGCCAGCATCAACGTTGGGGGTGGCTTCCGGGTTACCCATCGCATGCTCAAAATGTTCCGCAAATAGGAGGCGACCACCATGAGTACAGGACTCGTTAGTGTGGCCTATGTGGTCGCCAGCGTATTGTTTATCCTCAGCCTGGGAGGCCTGAGCAATCAGGAATCCGCACGCCGGGGCAATCTTTACGGGGTAGCCGGCATTCTCATTGCATTGGTCGCCACCATGGCCAGCGTCAGTGACAGTGGGCTTGTTGCCATCGTGATTGCGGTGCTGGTGGGTGCCAGCATTGGCATCGCCATTGCCAACAAGGTAGAAATGACCCAGATGCCACAGCTGGTGGCGCTGCTGCACAGCTTTGTCGGTTTGGCCGCCGTGCTGGTGGGCTTCACTGGCTACATCGAGCCGCTGATTCACACCACAGGTGCCGAGCACACCATCAAACTGGTGGAAGTGTTTGTGGGCATCTTTATCGGTGCCGTTACCTTCACCGGCTCGCTGGTGGCCTGCGGCAAGCTGGATGGCCGTATCGACAGCAAGGCTCTCACCCTCCCCGGCCGGCATCTGATGAATCTGGCTGCGATAGCGGTGTCGATTCTGCTGGGCGCCTTGTTCCTGGGTACCGAAAGCATGGCGCTGGGCATACTTGCTCTGGTGCTTATGACGATAGTGGCGGCAGTGTTGGGCATTCACCTCATTATGGCCATTGGCGGTGCCGACATGCCGGTGGTGGTGTCGATGCTGAACAGTTATTCCGGCTGGGCCGCAGCGTCCATCGGGTTCATGCTGGGCAACGACCTGTTGATCGTGACCGGTGCACTGGTGGGCAGCAGCGGCGCCATTCTCAGTTACATAATGTGCAAGGCCATGAACCGGTCGTTCATCAGTGTAATCCTCGGCGGATTCGGCCAAACCAGCAGCAGTTCTGCAAGCGCAGACCCTGACGATCGAACAGCATTGGAAGCCAGCGCAGACGAAGTGTGCGAGGAGTTACGCAATGCTGATTCCGTCATTATCGTACCGGGTTACGGCATGGCGGTGGCGCAGGCTCAGAGTGGGGTGAGCGACATGACCAAACTGTTGCGGGAGCGTGGCGTGGATGTGCGCTTTGGCATCCACCCCGTAGCCGGTCGACTCCCCGGCCACATGAACGTGCTGCTGGCAGAAGCCCATGTGCCCTACGACATAGTGCTGGAGATGGACGAAATCAACGAGGATTTCCCAACCACAGACGTGGTGCTGGTTATTGGAGCCAACGACACGGTGAACCCTGCCGCAGCAGAAGACCCGGGCAGCCCGATTGCAGGCATGCCGGTACTGGAGGTGTGGAAAGCACGGCAGGTAGTGATTCTTAAACGGGGCATGGCAACGGGTTATTCCGGTGTGGAAAACCCGCTGTTCTTCAAGGACAACGCCCGCATGCTATTTGGCGATGCCAAAGACAGCATCGACAAGCTTGTTAGTGGGCTGAGGGACTAAGCCCGCTTACTCGGTGGTGTTAAAAACGTAAGAAGCTACGGTTCCGTCGGGATTGAACCGAACTACCAGATCCGTAGTTTCTGCATCGCCGAAGGCAGACCAGCGGTACTTGCCGTAAGTCCAGGTGCGCTTGCCGTCTTCAACGCCTGTGCGCCAAGGCTCCCCAAACATTTCCTGAATCTCGGCCCGGGTGGTTTCACCCTGGGTAATCTGGTCAATATTGTGTGTGGAAAAATCCTTACCCACCGTCGCACAACCTGCAAACGCCAGCAGGCTCGCAAGCATCAGCACTGACAGACTGTTCTTAAAAGACATTACCGTTCCTCCCGTGAAATTCCACCCATAAAAAAACACCCCCATCATACGCTCAGACAATGGGGGTGTGCTGTTACAGACAGGAAATATTCAGTCCAGTCTCAGTATAGTTTGGTGAGGGATTTGCGGGCGAAATCGTCCACTTCGCCAAGCCGTCCTTCCTGCACTTTGGTCAGCCATTCCGGGTCCTGTAGAAGTGCGCGGCCCACGGCAATCAGTTCAAATTCGTGGTTGTTCATGCGCTCTACCAGCTCGTCGATACCCGACTGCTCTACCGACTCTTGCTTGCTGGCCATGGTGCCACTGATGAAATCTTCGGTCAGGCCAACGCTGCCTACCGACATGGTGGGCTTGCCAGACAGCTTCTGCGTCCAGCCTGCCAGGTTAAGGTTGGAACCTTCAAACTCCGGCTCCCAGAAACGGCGGGTTGATGCGTGGAAAATATCCACACCGGCTTCAACCAGCGGCTTCAGGAACTGTTCCAACTCTTCCGGGCTGTTAACCAGTTTTGCTTCGTAATCCTGCTGCTTCCACTGCGAGAAGCGCAGCATGATGGGGAACTCCGGGCCTACTCGGTGGCGAACCGCTTCTACTATTTCTACAACGAAGCGCAGGCGATTTTCCATGCTACCGCCGTATTCATCATCCCGCTGGTTGGTGCCTTCCCACAGGAACTGGTCCAGCAGATAGCCGTGAGCGCCGTGAATCTCTACGCCGTCAAACCCGAGTGCTTTGGCATCCTGTGCGGCATCTGCGAATGCCTTGACCACATCCGCAATATCCTCTTTGCTCATCGCCTTACCGTTTGGCTTTCCTGGCGCAAACAACCCTGATGGGCTGTAGCCGGGAACGGAAGGATCTGGCTCTGTACCTTCTTTACGCACCGCACCCACGTGCCAAAGCTGCGGAAAAATGGCTCCGCCAGCTTCGTGTACAGCATCTACCACGTTTTTCCAGCCAGCCAAGGCTTCTTCACCATGAAACTGGGGCACATTGGGGTAGCCATTGGCACCGGCATGATTCACCGTTGTGCCTTCCGTGATGATAAGGCCAACGCCTGCTTCGGCCCGGCGCTGGTAATAAGCCACTACGTTCTCCCCCGGCACGCCTTTGGGCGAGAAATTGCGGGTCATTGGCGCCATGGCGACCCGATTGCGCAGCGTGAGGTTGTGAATATCAAAGGGTTGAAACATAGGGCCCAGGTTGGTGGTCATCAGTGGCTACTCCGTAGAAGTTCAATGTTGGCGATGACTATTGATTAACGAGGCACGGCCGCTTGGTAGCTACCTCACTAATTTGGTCTCTTAACGCAACTTTATTTAATCTGGTTTTAAGATGCAACCTTATTATGTACACTTCTTCCCATGGCCAGAAAACGTTTTGATGACTCCAACTGCTCCGTCGCCCGTGCCCTGAACCAGGTGGGTGACTGGTGGTCCCTGCTTATCGTACTGCACGCTATGTACGGTACCCGCCGTTTTGTGGACTTTCAGCAAGAGCTGGGCATTGCCAAAAATATCTTGTGCGACCGCCTGGCCCGATTAGTAGATAACGGCGTACTGAAAAAAGTAGATGTGGGCGAGCACGGCTCCCGTTTTGAGTACCGGCTTACCGAGAAAGGCCGGGATCTGTTCCCTGTTGTTATTGCTCTGCGCCAATGGGGAGACAAGTGGAACCCGGCACCCGACGAGACACCGCTGGATCTTAGGGATAAAGCCACAGGGCAGCCAATACAAACCGTTCAGGTGCAAAACGCCCTAGGTAATCCAGTCACTGTGCGTGATGTGTTTGTTTCCGGTGACGCCGCGCCTGGCAGCAAAAAAGACTCTGCCTGACAATCCGCAAAACTACACTCCTGAACCTTTTCTTGAGTTGCGTCAATCCGACGCTGTAACGCGGCTCAACTGCCAGCAATTATTGCGCTATATCAAGTTCTCTATCTCCATGATCTTTAATCTGATCGCAACAACGATTCAGGTTCTCAGGAGATATATATGTCCCGTACGTTCAAACTTAGTGTTATGGCAGCTGCAGTTATGGCCGTTGCGCCCGCTGCTCAGGCTTTTGAAGCTGGTGATTTCATTCTGCGTGCCGGTGTTGTGCATGTGGCACCAGATGATTCCAGTGATGTGATCACGGCAAATGGCGCTGCCGTACTTGGCAGTGACGCCCGCGTTGCCGTAGACGCCAATTCACAGCTTGGTATTCGTGCAACCTACATGTTTACGAGCAATCTGGGCTTGGGCGTACTGGGTGCTACTCCGTTCAAACACAATATCAGTGGCGCGGGAGACCTGGCTGGCGCCGGGAAACTGGGTGAGACCAAACACCTGCCGCCTACTGTTACCTTGCAGTACTTCCCGATGCATAGCTCATCAATGTTGCAGCCCTATGTAGGCGTGGGCGTCAACTACACTACCTTCTTTGAGGAAAAAACCACCAGCACGGTAGATGGCGCCCTGGGAGCTGATTCTACAAAGCTTAAGCTGGATGATAGTGTTGGCGTTGCTTTTGAGGCTGGCATTGATTACATGCTCAGTGACAATTTCGGTTTGAACGCCGCTATCTGGTGGGCAGACATCAACACAGACGCCACTATTACTGCATTCGACGCATCAGGCAATGTGGCAGCAAAAACAGACAAGTTCGAAGTCGAAATCGACCCGATGGTCTACATGGTAGGCTTCACCTACAAGTTCTGATTCCCGAAAACAACAATGCGGAGCCGAAGCTCCGCATTGTTTATTCAGTTACCTGAGGCCTTACCTGGCTGCAGGCACTATTGGTCTATTCTTCACGCACTCTGGCTTGAACGCCCACGCTGACCACCGCCACTCTGGCTGCGACCACCGCTACGACCACCTGGCTTATCGCCAAAGCTGCGGGGCTTACTGCCCGGCCGTCCGTTACCACCACTGCGATTGCGAGCCTTGCTGGGATCTGCCTTGGCTTTGGGCTTCATAGCCACATTGTTCTTTGGCTCAAAACCTTCTATTTCCTTGCGCGGCAACTGCTTCTTGATCAACTTTTCGATGCCAACCAGCATCTTGAGCTCATCAGCGCTTACCAACGACAACGCATGGCCACTTTCGCCCGCGCGACCGGTACGGCCGATGCGGTGAACATAGTCTTCCGGCACGTTGGGCAGCTCAAAGTTAACCACTTGGGGCAACTGTTTGATGTCCAGACCGCGGGCAGCAATATCCGTCGCTACCAGCACACGCACTTCTCCAGCCTTAAAATCAGCCAGAGCACGGGTGCGAGCACCCTGAGACTTGTTGCCATGAATGGCGGCAGCGGTAATGCCGTCATTTTCCAGCTTCTGGGTCAGGCGGTTAGCGCCGTGCTTGGTACGGGTAAACACCAGTACCTGTTCCCAGCTGTTATCACGCACCAGTTTGCTCAGCAGAGCGGTTTTCTGGCTCTGATCAACGGTGTACACCGACTGTTTTACTGACTCAGCAGTGGTGTTTCTGACCGCCACATCAATCTGAACCGGGTTATTCAGCAGGCCTTGAGCCAGCGCACGAATCTCACCGGAGAAAGTGGCTGAGAACAGCAGGTTCTGACGCTTGGCTGGTAACAGCGCAAGAATCTTTTTGATGTCGCGAATAAAGCCCATGTCGAGCATGCGGTCGGCTTCGTCCAGCACCAGGATTTCCACTTCGTTGAACTTCACAGCGTTCTGCTGATACAAATCCATCAAGCGGCCAGGCGTGGCAACCAATACATCCAGGCCTTTACGCAGCTTCATCATCTGCGGGTTGATTTTTACACCACCAAAAACCACGGCAGCTTTGGTGGGAACATATTTGCTGTAAAGATTTACGCTATCGTGAACCTGTGCGGCCAGTTCCCGTGTGGGCGCCAAAATAAGTACACGGGGACCTTTGCCCGTGCGCGGCTTCTCAGCCAGACGCTGCAGCAATGGCAGTGTGAAACCGGCGGTTTTCCCGGTGCCCGTCTGGGCTGCAGCCATAACATCCTTGCCTGAAAGTACGGCAGGAATGGCCTGAAGCTGGATGGGTGAAGGGGTATCGTAACCTTGATCGGCGGTTGCACGGACAAGCTGCTCGGACAAACCGAGTGAAGAAAAACTCATATATGATTAACTCTTGATTGTTCTGCCTCCACGAACACCGTTTTGGGCGAATGCGGGCAGATGCCATGAAGATTCATGGAATAAAAGACGACTACAGTCACGCGCCGGTAATCGGGGTGACGTCCTCTGACAGGTCGTATGGAGGTTCGCAACGCGGCTTAAAGCCGGAAACTGCAGAATCCTTAGAGGCAGGATGCGTGCACAGTAACAGAGGCAACAAGAATTAGCCATAAGGAATTGGAACCGGTGAACGGGGTATTACTGTCGATTTTAATCAGGCCCCGAACAGTGCAGAGCGCAAAGGCTGCAGAAAGCCACGGAGATTGTGCTCACTGGCATGGGTTTTCTTGCCGTCGAACTCCATGTAGCCATCCTCAATGGGGTCAAAGCGCAGTACTTTCACATCTGCCAGGTAATCCTGTGAAGATTTCCAGGGACCATGAGTGCCCTGCCGCGGAAGGCGATCCGCGGCGCGATTGACGTAACCGGAATCCAGGGCACCCATTACGGTATCCTCGCCCAGACTGTTTCCGTGATCTCTGGCGACCGCCACCCGCATCCCCCGTTGGTCCATGTGGTTGATCAGGCGGCACAGATATTCACTGGCAATATCGGCCTTCAGGGTCCAGGAGATATTAGTGTAACCAAAGATCATGCCCGCATTGGGTACGCCTTCAACCAACACATTCTTGTAAACAATCTTGTTTTTCAACACCACTTCCCGGCCATCTACTTTCGGCTTGATGCCTCCGAGCATCTGAATATCCAGGCCGGTGGCGGGAACGATGATGTCTGCATCCAGATGCTCACCGGATTTAAGGCGAATACCGGTTTCTGTGAAGCGCTCAATATGATCGGTTGCCATGGATGCCTTGCCCGCCTTCAATGCGCGGAAAAGGTCACCGTCTTTCACCACACACAGGCGCTGATCCCAGGGATTGTAGCTCGGGGTAAAGTGGCGCATGTCGGTTTGGTCGCCCACCTGATGCTTGATAATGCCCAGAAACAGGCGGCGCATGAGCTTGGGGTTCTTGCGGGAACGCTGGTACAGAAACCGGGACACCGTAATATTGCGCGCCCGGGTCAGCCGGTATGCGGCCTTGGCAGGCAGCACCTTCTGAATGCCAAGAGTTACTTTATCCATCGACGGCAGGGGCATCAGGTACGTGGGCGAGCGCTGCAGCATGGTTACATGCCCGGCTTTCTCCGCCAGCGTGGGCACCAGTGTGACCGCCGTGGCACCACTGCCGATCACTACAACCTTCTTGCCGGTGTAATCAAGGCCTTCCGGCCAGTGCTGCGGGTGAACAACCTGGCCTTTAAAATCCGCTTCGCCGGGGAAATCAGGCTTATAGCCCTGATCGTAGTTGTAGTAGCCGGTGCAGCCAACCAGAAAACCAGCCGTATAGGTTTCGGTTTTACCAGTAGCCTCATTCGCAGCAGTCAGCTTCCAGCATTTTTCTGCACTGGACCAATCTGCGGTTTTTACAGCAAGACCGTAACGAATATGCGGCTCAACGTTGTGTTCTTTTGCGGTTTCGCTGACATAGTTTTTGATGGAAGCGCCGTCTGCCAGCACTTTTCCGCCAGTCCAGGGGCGGAAATTATAGCCAAAGGTGAACATGTCAGAATCGGACCGAATACCCGGGTAGCGGAACAGATCCCAGGTGCCACCGAGTGATTGACGCCGTTCCAGAATAGCGAACGACTTGCCCGGACACTCACGCTGGAGATGGCAGGCCATACCGATCCCCGACACCCCTGCGCCGATGATCAACACATCAAAATGCTGCTCGCTCATATCCGACCTCTCAAAGTCATTGTCGTTCTTCTGGTATCCATGAGAGTTACGATAGCGCAGCCGGGTATGCGGGGTGGTTAGCTAGCGGGGTCTAAAACTACTGATTTTGGGCCAGTTTGCGAATACTGGCCGCGGAATGCTCAGCCCAAACCCTGTATGCATCCAGGCCGGGATGAAAGCCATCCGAGGCCATATAGCCATGTTCCAGAGGAAAGGACACACACAGATATTCAAGGCGCCCTTTCTCGAAAGAGCCGGTATCGCACAGGCCTTTCATCAATGTGTTCAACTGTTTGGCCCGCAGGCCCAAGTACCAACGCAAAGGCTGAGGCAAGGCGGGAAAGAGATGCATAGGCGGGATGGCGGTGAACAGTACGAATGTTGCCCCCGTGCTATTGATCAACCGGTCCGACAACTCCTTCAAGGCTGACACCCACTGCCCGTTGCGGGTGCGGCCCGTCACATCGTTTACGCCAACAGACACGAGGACAACATCGTAATGGGCTTTGGGTGCGGCTTTGAGTGCCTCGATAACACCGGCTGCCGTGCGACCGGTTTCTGCCAATAAATTCCAGCTCACGCAGTGATCCCTGGCGAGTTCCCTGACCAACTGGCCCGCCAGTGCATCCTGTTGATGGCTCACACCTACGCCGGCGGCAGCAGAGTCGCCAAGAATCAGCAGCCGGAGTTGCGGCCCTTCGCCGAGAGTGCCGCAACGCTCGCCCTCGGGCTCCGGCAAGCGCGGGGTAACCTTGCGCACATAGCTTCCCTGCCCGATAAGAACCGGAGCCAGTGCAAGCGTAGATAAGGGGTACAACATAAGTGCTTACACTCGGTCAGTCATGGTGGCCAATCGGGCCTTCCGTAAACAGAAACTCTCGCAGATGTTTGTCCATCACTGGGTCTTTTCTGCGAATCCACTCAAGCACCATGGCTGCATGTTCCTTTTCTTCATCGCGATTGTGCTCAAGAATCGCTTTAAGCTCAGGGTCCTTGCAGGCATCCACTCGCTGGTTGTACCAGTCTACCGCTTCAAATTCCTCCATCAGGGAGCTGACGGCACGATGCATCTCGCGAGTTTCATCGGTCAGTTCGCCGACCGGTTCATGATAGCTGTCATTCGCCATATAGAGAGCCTCTTTATCGGATAGTGAGTAAGGTGTTTTTTCATGTTGCCACGCTTTGACAATAGACCAAAATACGCAATCCAAATACTTGGGGCTAGTTTGAGCCACCGCAAAGCCTGTGGCACAGTCAGCTGACACATCAACCCGGATAGTGCGCCATGAAAACTGTTTTCTCACCTCTGCACAGCCTCCGCTCCGTTAAAACCGAACTGGACGGGGGCATTCTGATTGAACCCCATGAGAAGCCATCACGGGCAGAGACCATACTGGCCAGAGTGAAATCACAAACCCTGGGTGAGGTGATTGAGCCTGAAGAGTTTGGCCTTGCACCCGTAAAGCGCGTGCACACGCCAGATTACGTGGCTTTTCTTGAGCACTGCTGGGCCGACTGGGTGGCTGAAGGCAAACCGGGAGAAGCCATTCCCGCTGTGTGGTGTGGCCGTGGTATGCGCCCCCGCATGCCCAAAGACATAGACGGTCGCCTTGGCTACTTCAGCTTTGCCGCCGAGACCTCCATTTCTGCTGGCACCTGGGAAGCGGCCTGCGCCTCTGCCAATGTCGCATTAACAGCCCAGAAGCTGGTCGCAAACGGCGAACGTGCCGCCTTTGCCCTGTGTCGCCCTCCCGGCCACCATGCCCACGCCGATTTATTCGGGGGTTACTGCTTCTTCAATAACGCCGCCATTGCGGCACAGGCATTTCGCGATCAGGGCTACGAGCGTGTTGCCATTCTCGATGTGGACTTTCATCACGGCAACGGCACCCAAGCCATTTTTTATGACCGCAGCGATGTACTGACCATCAGCCTGCATGGCGATCCAGACCTGGTGTTCCCACACTTTCTGGGCTTTGAGGATGAAACCGGAGAGGCTGAAGGAGAAGGCTATAACCTCAACATTATTTATCCTCCTGGAACGCCCTACAGCGAGTGGAGCAAGGGGCTGGAAACCGCCTGCAAGCGCATTGCAGATTTCCAGCCAGGCGCTCTGATTATTGCGTTGGGTGTGGATACCTTCGAGGAAGATCCGATTTCGTTCTTTAAATTGAAATCAAAAGACTACTTTTCTCTGGGCCAACGTATAGAACATCTAAGGCTACCTACAGTTTTCACTATGGAAGGCGGTTACGATGTGGATGCCATTGGCGTAAATGTGGTGAATGTGATGCAGGGTTTCGAAGGAAGGGCCACCAAACACCAGACGACCGATCTACTTTAAACTTCAAGATTCAACATTAAGGATTCCATGTGAATAACTTCAACTTTTACAACCCAACCCGTATCGCCTTTGGCGAAGGTAAAATTGCGGAGCTCGACAAACTGGTACCCAAAGACGCCAAGGTACTCGTTCTGTTTGGTGGCGAAAGTGCACGCCGCACAGGTACGCTGGATGAAGTTACCAAGGCACTCGGCGACCGGACGGTGACCGAGTTTGGCGGCATTGAGCCAAACCCGAGCTTCGAAACCTTGATGAACGCGGTTGTACAGGTACGCGAACAGAACATAGATTTTCTGCTCGCCGTAGGCGGCGGGTCGGTCATCGATGGCACCAAATTTGTCGCGGCAGCCGCCGTTTTCGAAGGTGACGAGTGGGATATCCTGCTCAAAGGTGGCCGCAATATTAAGCGCGCCCTGCCCTTTGGTTCGGTACTGACTCTTCCTGCCACTGGCTCTGAAATGAATAAGGGCGGCGTTGTAACCCGTCGCTCCCTGAAGGCAAAGCTACCCTTCCAAAGTGACCTTGTGTTCCCGCAGTTCTCAATCCTTGACCCCACGAAAACCTACACCCTGCCGCTGCGTCAGGTGGGCAATGGCGTTGTCGATGCCTTCGTTCATGTGATCGAGCAATACCTGACCTACCCAGCCCAAGCGCCAGTACAGGATCGTTTTGCCGAAGGCCTGCTGCTGACGCTCACCGAGATTGGCGCGCAAGCTCTGGCTGAGCCAGATAATTATCAGGTCAGAGCCAGCCTGATGTGGACCGCAACACTGGCCCTGAATGGTCTGATTGGCAGTGGCGTACCCCAGGATTGGGCCACACACATGCTGGGCCATGAGCTGACTGCGCTGCACAACCTTGATCACGCCCAGACTCTGGCCATTGTATTGCCGTCGATGCTGCGTGAGCGCAAGGCATCCAAACTCGACAAGCTGGTTCAATACGGCGAGCGGGTTTGGGGTATTCGTGAGGGGAGCGCTGAAGAGAAAGCCGAAGCCGCGATTGCCAAAACCCAGGACTTCTTTGAATCACTGGGCGTTAAAACCCGCCTTGGCGACTACGACCTTGGCGAAGAGCACATTGAGCCACTGATCAAGAGCCTGGAAAGCCACGGCATGACAGCGCTTGGTGAGCATGGTGATGTCACGCCGGATATGTGCCGCCGGGTGCTTCACGCAAGCCTGTAAGCTAAAACTGTTGCCTTTTGCGGGGCCCTGAAACCTCAGGTGCCCCTTTTTTTGCTGGCAAGGTCAGCAGGCTCAGCCCTTGAAGCCCTTGCCCACAACGTACACTTCCCGGGAACGGGCGCGGGAAGAGTCCGGCTTGCGCACCACCACCTTGTCAAAGACCTCTCTGGCCGCTTTCAGGTACTCGTCGTAACCTTCGCCCTGGAACACCTTGGCTATAAAACTGCCCTTGGGCTTCAACACCTGGCTGGCCATATCCAGTGCCAGTTCCACCAGGTACATGGAGGAGGCCTGATCAGTCACAGTAACGCCGCTGATGTTTGGAGCCATATCGGAAATCACCACATCCACCCGGCTGTCGCCGAGCGCTTCCATAATGGCCTCAAAGACCGAGTCTTCGGTGAAATCGCCCTGAACAAACTCCACCCCGGCAATAGCATCCATGGGCAGTATGTCGGAAGCCAGCACCCTGCCCTTATGGCCCACCAGATTGACCGCCACTTGCGACCAGCCACCCGGCGCAGAACCCAGATCCATCACCACCATGTTAGGGTGAATCAGCTTGTCCTTCTTGTTGATTTCAAGAAGCTTGTAGCTTGCCCGTGAGCGATAGCCGTCTACCTGCGCCTGCTTCACGAAGGGATCGTTTACGTGCTCATCAAGCCAGCGGCCACTGCTTTTGGAACGTGCCATAAGAACTCATCAAAAAAGGAAGTCGACCGCCCATTCTACGTGGCTGGCCCGCTTGCGGCAAAACCCTGACATCCGGGCCCGGCGCACGTACAATTACCGCAACACGTTCCGATCCCTTTATACCCGGCACCTGATCCGCTAACGGCGGCCAGTTCCGGGCAGGACAGACTATGATCCGCCTTACCGAACTGGCACTGCCACTGGACCACCCCGAAAGTGCCTTGCGGGCCGCCATCCTGGAACGACTGGGCATCGGCGACGCCGATTTGGTGGACTTCACCGTATTCAAGCGCAGCTACGACGCCCGCAAGAAGAATACCGAGATCAAGTTTGTTTACATTATTGATCTGAGCGCGCGTAACGAAGACGCCATTCTGGCCCGTTTCGAAAAAGACCAACACGTGCGACCAGCACCAGACACCGCCTATTACCCGGTCGCCCAAGCGCCCTCTGACTTGACCGAGCGCCCAATCGTGGTTGGCTTGGGCCCATGCGGCCTGTTTGCCGCCCTGATTCTGGCGCAGATGGGCTTCCGGCCCATTGTGTTAGAGCGCGGGCCAGACGTTCGCCGCCGCACCAAGGACACCTGGGCCCTTTGGCGGAATAAAACCCTGTCTCCGGAATCCAACGTGCAGTTTGGCGAGGGCGGCGCAGGGTTGTTTTCGGATGGCAAGCTCTACAGCCAGATCAAAGATCCCAAGTTCTACGGCCGCAAGGTAATGCATGAGTTTATCCGGGCCGGTGCACCGGAAGAAATACTCTATGTGAGCAAGCCCCATATCGGCACCTTCCGGCTGACCGGCGTAGTGGCCAAAATGCGTGAGGAAATCATCCGCCTTGGCGGCGAAATCCGCTTTGAAAGCAAAGTCTCCGACCTGCTCATACAGAATGGCCGCGTTGAAGGTGTGGAACTGGCCAACGGCGAGCGTCTGGACAGCCGATACGTGATTATGGCCCTTGGACACAGCGCCCGAGACACCTTCCGCATGCTCCAGCAAAACGATGTATTTCTTGAAGCCAAACCCTTTGCCATTGGCTTTCGCATCGAACATCCGCAATCGCTGATTGATAATGCCCGCCTGGGCAAATACGCTGGGCACCCCGCCCTGGGGGCCGCAGACTACAAACTGGTGTATCACGCCAGCAACGGGCGCGCGGTCTACAGCTTCTGCATGTGCCCCGGGGGCACAGTGGTGGCAGCAACCTCGGAACCAGGCCGGGTCGTCACTAATGGCATGAGCCAGTATTCCCGAAACGAACGCAACGCAAATGCCGGCATAGTAGTGGCCGTGCACCCGGAAGAAGACTTCCCCGGCGGCCCGCTGGCCGGTGTGGAGTTTCAGGAAGCGCTGGAATCCCGGGCCTATACACTCGGCGGCAGTGATTACTGTGCCCCCGCCCAGCTGGTGGGAGATTTCATCAAACGCATACCTTCCACCGAGCTGGGCGAGGTTGAGCCTTCCTACAAGCCCGGCGTCAAACTGGGCGATCTGGCGCCTTCCCTGCCTCCCTATGCCATCGAAGCCATCCGCGAGGCTCTGCCAAATTTTGGCAGGCAGATCCGGGGTTTTGACCGAAAAGATGCCGTTCTGACTGGCATTGAAACCCGCACTTCCTCACCGGTACGCATCACCCGGGATCGCACCAGCCTGCAGAGCTTGAATACCCGCGGTCTTTACCCGGCTGGCGAAGGTGCAGGCTATGCCGGCGGCATTCTTTCCGCCGGCGTGGACGGCATCAAGGTTGCCGAAGCGCTGGCACTGGCCATGCTGGACGATCTGGAAAGCAACAGCGGAGCCACTTAGGGAACCCCATCGTGAAGCTGGACGACATTAAAAAACTACACCAGAAAAAGTACCGTCAGGCGCTGGGTCATTATCTGGTTGAAGGCGAACATCTGGTGCTTGAACTGCAAAAGGCTGCCACCAGTCAGCCCGCGCTGAGGGCATCAGAGCTGTATGTGACCGACGCGTATGAGCATTGGCCTGGCCCGTTTAAAACCCATCTCATTAACGACCGCCAGATGGCACAGCTTGCCGACACCCGCACGCCCCAGGGGATTTTGGCGGTCGTGCCCATGCCGGCTAACGAAGATAAGCCCGTTACCGAGGCCAGCGAGCAAGCCATTTACCTGCACGAAGTTCAGGACCCAGGCAACCTCGGCACTATTTTACGCACCCTGGCCTGGTTTGGCGGGTTTCGCTGCCTGCTCAGCCCCGGCAGTGTCGACCCCTACAACCCGAAAGTGGTGCGCGCCAGCATGGGTGCGATCTTCCACACAGCTCTGGAAACCGATGTACCGCTGGCAAGCCTGTCCAGCCGCTATAGCTCTATCGCCTGCCTCGACCTGAACGGTGACGGGCTCACGGCAGAGTCATTCCGCCAGCACGACTGCTATCTGTTCGGCAACGAAGCCCGGGGGGTACCGCAGGAAGCCCTGGCACAGATGGCCGCAAAACCCTACACCATTGCGGGCAATGGCGAGATCGAATCCCTTAACCTGGCCTCTGCGGTCAACATGTGTGTCTATGAACTCAGGCGAGGCCAATAAGCCAAGAAAGGAGTGAATCATCGAAGGCTAGCGAATGATCCATTTGGGCACTCAGGGTGATGGATATCGTTATTGCGTGTAGCAAGCTAATCAGAGATGATCGGAGACCTGTTACCCAACTGGATAGACAACAACAATGGAACGCTACCTCCAGCCCACAGAGTATTTCGATTACAACCAGCCCGAACTGAAGGCCTGGATTGCCACCCAATTGGAAGGCGTACCTGACGACAAGGTAGAGCAAGCGAAAGCCCTGTATCTCGCCGTTCGGGACAGCGTAAGCTACAACCCTTACGTTTTTCGCCCGGAGCCCGAAACCTTCAGTGCCAGCCATGCTTTGAAAACAGCTGAAAGCTACTGCATTCCCAAAGCAGTATTGCTCGGCGCCGCTACGCGATCCGTTGGTATACCAAGCCGCCTGGGCCTTGCCGATGTGCGTAATCACCTATCAAGCCCAAAACTCATTGAATGGCTGCGCTCGGATATTTTCCGCATGCACGGATTTATCGAGCTGTACCTCAACGGCAAATGGATAAAAGCCACCCCGGCTTTCGATAAACGCCTGTGCGAGCTGATGAAGGTTGAGCCTCTGGAATTTGATGGTGTTAACGACTCGATTTTCCAGGAATACACCGAAGCCGGCGAAGCCCACATGGAATACGTGAACGATCATGGCGTTTTCGACGATGTTCCCCACGAATTCATTCTGTCTGGAATAAAAGCCGCTTACGGACACCTGTTTCCGGATGGTAAAGCGCCAGATGCCATCGAAGGCAGCCTGGTGCAGGATATTTCAGGGAACTGAAATGCAAAACGGCACTCGCCTATCAAAGCGAATGCCGTTTACAGAGCTTGTCAGACTATAGCCGGGGCATAGACCCCGGCTATAGCTTCCCTCTTATTCCACAGAGTTGCGGATCAGGAAATCAAAAGCACTCAGTGCTGCTTTTGAGCCTTCGCCCATGGATATCACAATCTGCTTGTAGGGCACTGTGGTGGCATCACCTGCCGCAAACACACCCGGAATCGAGGTTTCATTGCGGTCGTTAATGATGATCTCGCCGTGCTGGCTCAGCTCAATGTCGCCTTTCAGCCACTCAGTGTTTGGCACCAAGCCAATCTGAACGAACACACCTTCAAGTGCTACATGGTGATTTTCACCTGTCTTGCGGTCTGTGTAGTTCAAGCCGCTTACCCTGCCATTCTCACCAACCACTTCAGTAGTCTGGCCAGAGGTAATGATGTCCACGTTCTTCAGGCTGCGCAGCTTCTTCTGCAACACTTCGTCTGCGCGCATTTCATCGCCAAACTCGATCAGTGTTACATGGCCAACCAGGCCAGCCAGGTCGATAGCGGCTTCCACGCCTGAGTTACCACCACCAATCACTGCAACGTGCTTGCCCTTGAACAGGGGGCCATCACAGTGCGGGCAGTAGGCCACACCCTTGTTGCGGTATTCGTCTTCACCGGGAACACCCAGCTGACGCCAGCGCGCACCGGTAGACAGCACAACGGTGCGAGCCTTGAGCGATGCACCATTGGCCAGACGAACCTCATGGGGCTCACCACGCTTGGCTGCCGGAATCAGCTTCTCCGCCACCTGCATGTTCATGATATCCACGTCGTACTCTTTAACGTGCTGCTCCATAGCCGCAACCAGCTTCGGGCCTTCGGTGTAAGGCACAGAAATCAGGTTTTCGATGCTCATGGTGTCTGCCACCTGGCCACCAAAGCGCTCCGCCGCGATGCCAGTGGAGATACCCTTACGAGCGGCGTAAATAGCAGCGGCTGAACCAGCGGGGCCACCACCAATCACCAGTACTTCAAAGGTGTCTTTCTCGTTGATCTTCTCAGCTTCACGCTCGTCCGATTTGGTATCCAGCTTTGCGACAATCTCTTCCAGGGTCATACGCCCCTGGCCCCATGGCTTACCGTTCAGGTAAACGCTGGGTACCGACATAACCTCACGCTTTTCCACTTCGTCCTGAAAAAGGGCGCCGTCAATAGACGTGTGGCGAATATTCGGGTTGAGAACGCTCATCAGGTTCAGAGCCTGAACCACATCAGGACAGTTCTGGCACGACAGCGAGAAGTAGGTTTCAAACTCAAACTCGCCATCCAGCTGCTGAACCTGCTCAATCACATCCTGAGAAGCCTTGGATGGGTGGCCACCGACCTGTAACAAAGCCAGAACCAGCGAGGTAAACTCATGGCCCATGGGAATGCCCGCAAACCGGACACCCATTTCGGTGCCCACGCGATTGATGGCAAAGGACGGACGACGTACGTCATTCGACTCGTCCGTGCGCAGGCTGATCTTCTCGGACATAGTCTCTATTTCTTCCAGAAGTTCCCGTAACTCCTGTGATTTGGCACCATCATCGTATGCTGCTACCAGCTCAATCGGCTGCTGCAGTTTTTCCAGGTAGGCTTGCAGTTGCTGCTTGATATTTGCATCCAACATATAGGAATTCTCCTTTTGAAATCTTTCAACTGATACTTCGGATTTAGAGTTCGAAGTACGCTTTGTTTGGGGTATGACATAACGATACGGCCTGGCAACAAAATGCTCAAATCAATTGACCCAAACTGATTGATAGCAGAATACTATTGACTGATTATCTTGAAACGCACTCAAAAACGCCTGATAGCGTTTCTGCCAAGGCCAATGGACAAATAGCGCATACCCATACGCGCCAGACCCCGGTACCATGCTCCAAGACGTTGTGGCGTTACCCATTGCACTCAGGACCAAGAGCACATGTTTCCAGACCGCTTTTATACAATTCAGGACGGACGCGTACACATCTCCGCATCTCAGGCCAGCCAGTTTGCCAAAGAGGTGGCCGAAGATTTCAACCCGATCCACGATCCCGATGCGCGCCGGTTCTGCGTTCCCGGAGATCTGCTTTTTGCCGTAGTGGTGTCGCGTTTCGGCCTGTCCCGATCCATGACCTTTCACTTCCGTGCCCTGCTTGGTGACGGTGTGCCCCTGGAATTCCGGGAAATCGGTGATGAAACCATCGAAGTGTGTGACCAGAATGGCAAGGTCTATATGGAAGTCACCCGCAGCGGCGAAACAACCAGGGATGAGCAGGTTATTGAGGAGTTTATCCGCTGCTACGTGGCAGCCTCCGGTAAAAACTTTCCTCACACGCTCAAACCACTGATGGAATCGAAGGGTGTGATGTTCAACCCGGATCGCCCCATGGTGATGTACGAAAGCATGAGCCTTGCTCTGGATAGCCTGGATGCATCATCACCCGAACTGGAACTGCATAACGCTGATTTGGAAGACAGCGGAAAACGCGGGAATGTCACCCTTGAGTACCGGCTGAACTCCGATGGCAAACCAGTAGGTGAAGTATCCAAGCGCCTTGTTTTAGGGGGCCTTCGCCCCTATTGCCCAGATGCCATGGCGGGTGTCATTGAGGAATTCTATCGACTGAAAGCCCGCGGCTCCCAGTACGGCGTTGATACGGTAGAAAGCTAAAGCTAATTCATACGCCGCAGATACAGAAAACCCCGGGAGACCCGGGGTTTTCTATCAGTTACAGGCCCTGACAGACCCTGAACTGTTCGCGTCCCGGTTAAAGGGCTGCTTAGATCTTACCAACCAGATCCAAAGAAGGAGACAGTGTAGCTTCGCCTTCCTTCCACTTGGCCGGGCATACTTCGCCTGGGTGGTTGCGTACATACTGAGCTGCCTTCACTTTACGCATCAGATCGCCCGCATCGCGGCCAATACCTTCTGCAGTGATTTCCATCGCCTGAATGATTCCATCCGGGTCGATCAGGAAGGTAGCGCGATCTGCAAGGCCCTGACCTTCACGCATTACACCAAAGTTGTTGGTGATTGTGCCGGTCTGGTCGCCAACCATGAAGTAGTTGATCTTGCCGATGGTCTCAGAGCTGTCGTGCCATGCTTTGTGGGTGAAGTGCGTATCGGTAGACACAGAGAATACTTCAACGCCCATCTTCTGCAGCTCTTCGTAGTGATCTGCAACGTCGCCCAGTTCAGTCGGGCAAACGAATGTGAAGTCGGCTGGGTAGAAGAAGAAGATCGCCCACTTGCCTTTCACGTCTGCTTCAGAAATTTCTACAAACTCGCCCTGTTTGAAGGCGGTTGCGTTAAACGGTTTGATTTCGCTGTTAATCACGCCCATGGATAACTCTCCTGTTGGTTCGTTTGCGTGTTGATTTATTTACACTACTAATATTAATCAATACGCCAACTTAAGTGAAATTGATTAAATTCAACCCGACGATAGCATTTAACTATAATCCCGAACTACCTGGTCCTTACCAAGGGCCAACTACATAGCCAAGCTGTTCAGGAAGCCAGAGCGCGATGCCAGGAATCAGCATGACCAGCAACAGGCTTACGCTCATAGCGGCTATAAACACTAACGCCCACCCAATGGTATGTTCCAGGCGAATATTAGCAATACGTGTTGTAACCATCAGGTTAACCGCTACCGGCGGCGTAAACTGGCCAATGGCGATGTTCATGGCCAGCAGAATGCCAAACCATACCGGGTTCCAGCCAAAGTGATTCATCAAAGGCAGTACGATGGGGATAAGAATCAGATAGATCGATATGGCATCCAGCAACATACCGGCAATTAACACCAGCACCATGACCAGCCCCAGCAATACCCAGCCATTATCAGAGAGCGACAAAAGTGCATCGGCCAGATGCTGGAAGGTACCCAGCGTTGTCCCTGCCCAGGCGAAAATACCCGCCAGCGCTATGATCAGCATAACCACACCGGATGTCACCGCAGCATCAGTCATCAGATCAAACAGGTTACGGAAGCTCAGGTTCCGGTAAACAAGGGTGCCTACAATTACGCCATAGGTTACCGCTACCACAGCGGCTTCAGTGGGCGTGAACAAGCCGGAGCGCAAGCCGCCCAGAATAATAACAGGGGCAAACAGTGCCGGCAGCGCCGCTTTGAAGCTGGGCCAGAAAGGCGGGCGCTCAGATTCTTCGGGGTTTTCCCAACCGAATTTTCGGGCAAGGTAGAGGGCAGGCACCAGCAGAGACAAGCCCGCCAGAATGCCGGGAAACAACCCGGCGGCAAACAGGGCACGCAGGTCCACGCCCGGTACCACAATGGAGTACAGAATCAGGGCTATGGATGGTGGAATCAGTATCGCCGTAGACGACGAGGCAGCAATAAGTGCGGCCGAAAACGGTTGTGGATAACCCGCTTTGCGCATACTGGGCAACATAACCATGGCCACCGCCGCCGCATCTGCAGGCCCGGAGCCGCTCATACCCCCCATAATCAGGCACACCAGCACCGCCACAACCGTAAGGCTGCCATGCCGGGGTCCTATTATGGCCTGGGCAAAGCGCACCAGGCTGGCAGCCACACCCGCACGCTCGAAAATAAGACCGGTAAGAATAAACAGGGGGATCGCGATCAGCGGGTACTTTGCCACGCTGTTGTAGGTATTGGTGCCGAAGGTGGCAAGCATATCCGGAGACAAGCCAGATACTATGCCCACCAATCCGCCCAAACCCAGAGCTATAGCAACCGGGACACCCAGAAGCAGTGCCAGCAGAAAGCTGCCGATCATCAAAATATCAGGACTCATGAATCACCTCCGGGTCTTTTTTTCCGCGAAGACGATCAATGAGGTTTTGGGTCATGCGAATAATGATTGCAGCCGATAACACAGGCAACCAGATAACATAAATCCAGTTTGGTAGGCCCAATCCCGGCGACAAGGACTCCCAGTCGTATTCCTGCATCGCAAAAATACTTCCGTACCAGGTGGTAACGCCCATAACGGCAACACCCGCAAGCCATTGCAGAACAAAAAGCCCTTTTAACGCGGCAGGCGGCAAATAGTGCTCCACCAATTCAATGCGAATGTGCTGATTGTTGCGAGCCGCAACCGCAGCTCCACCGAAGGTGAGCAAAACCAGCAGAAACACCGAAAACTCCTCGGTGAACGCAAAGGAGGCATCTGTGGTGTAACGGACAACCACATTCCCAAGACTGATCAGGCAAATGGTAATCAGGGCAACGGATGCCAACCAGGCTTCCGGTCGGAACTTCGGGGGTCGGGACGGCATGAATACTCCGGTTCCGGTATCAGCACTCGCCACGCACAGGCGAGCGCTGAAACCACAGGCTATTACTGTTTACGGTTGGCTACGGCCGCTTGAGCCTGTTTTACCAGGTCTTCACCAATGCGCGGTGTCCACTTTTTATAAACAGACAGTGTGGCGTTCACAAATGCATCGTGCTGTTCCCGGGTCAGCTCGGTAACCGTCACTCCGCGATCCTTGATGGCTTGCAGTGTATCCGCCAGCTCAGCGCGGGATTTTTCAATTTCCCACTGACCTGCGTCCACCGCCGCCTGCTTCAGCAGCGCCTGGTCTTCTGCACTGAACTGGGCCCACACACGGTTGCTAACAGCAAACACCAGCGGGTCGGCCATGTAGTGCCACAGCGTAAGGTGCTCCTGCCCTACCTGATCAATTCGCGCCACATCAAACACGGAGAGTGGGTTTTCCTGGCCGTCTACAGCACCCGTGGTCAGTGCCGGCTTGGCGTCTGCCCAGCTCATTTGGGTAGGGTTGGCACCCAGGGCTGTAAAGGTATCCTGAAACAGCGGCGAGCCTACAACCCGAATTTTCAGGCCTTCCAGATCGGAGGGTTCACTAATGGCAAGCTTTGAGTTGGACAGCTCCCGGAAACCATTCTCACCCCAGGCCAAAGGCGTTACACCACGCTTTTCAATGGCTTTGAATACCGCTTTGCCCGCCTCACCCTGAGTAATGGCATCGATGGCGGCGTTGTCCGGCATGAGGAACGGAAGAGAGAAGAGGTTCAATTCGGGCACCTGAGGCGACCAGTTGATGGTTGAACCCACGGCCATATCAATCAGCCCGGAACGCATCGCTGAAAACTCTTTGGTCTGGTCACCAGACACCAACTGGGAGTTGCTGTAAATCTTCATGTTGATGCGCCCTTCCGAGCGCTCTTTTACCAGCTCAACCCATTTATCGGCAGCCTGCCCCCAAGGAAACGCCGACGGCAAAACCGTAGAGACCGTGTACTCATCTTTGTATTGAGCGTTCGCCGCAGAGCTGAGCAACAAAGTCGCTGCAGCAACAGCCATCAAAGAGCCAAATTTCAACATTTTGTATTCCTTTTTTTATTTGCAAGGGAGAGCTCAAGGTGAGATGCCGATCACATCACAGTAGCGAGGATTATAAGAGGGGGTGTTATCGCGACGCAAAACAAAAGCGTTCTATTACAACTCTGTTGCTTTTGCTCGCGCGCCGCTGCAGCAGTCTACACTTAGTGGAATCTAAAACTGACAACTCTCTCAATGGACACTATGGCACGCGACGAACAGAGTAAGTTCAGCCCGGGTAATGCCGACATCAACGAAATACCTGCGAAGGCACTGATTGAGGCCGTAAACATTCGCAGCATATCGCTGGTTGTGCTCACCAGCATCGCCTCACTCTTTTTTATTAGCTGGGCCCAGGCCGTGCTGCTGCCACTGACGGTGGCTGTGCTGATCAGTTACGCCCTGGACACCCTAGTTTCAGCTCTCGACCGTCTCAGAATTCCCAGGCCACTCAGTGCCGCTATCATTCTGGTTTCACTATTGAGCGTTATCGCGGCTGCAAGCATTCCCCTGCAACGTGAAGCCATGGCCATACTGGATAAAGTCCCCGTGGCCATTAGTGACTTTCAACGTAACGAGGCCCGGTCTCCAAAGCAAGAGGAGGGCCTCATTGACAAGGCCCAGGCGGCAGCGAAGAAAATTGAAGAGTCTGCTGCACAGGGGCAAAGCGACGACCACCCGGCACATCAGGGCATCACACCCGTGCGGGTGGTGGATCAACCCATGGATGTTGAAGAGTACGTTCTGCGGAACTCACCTGCTGCACTGGTCATGGTTTCCCAGTTTTTCTCCGTACTGTTACTGGTGTATTTCATTCTGGCGGTGGGTCCCCTGTACAAGCGCAAGATCGTCAAAATCTCCGGGCCTTCGTTTGGACGAATGCGCAAGGCCGCGCGAATCATGAATGATTTTCACCACCAGGTACGACGTTTTCTCTTCGTGATGCTGCTTGGCGCGCTGTTTGTGGGCGTACTGACCTGGCTGGCTTTCGTAGCCCTGGGGGTAGAACAGGCCATGCTCTGGGGCGTGGTTGCGGGTGTTGCCAGTGCCGTGCCCTACCTGGGGCCTTTTCTGGTATTTGTGGGCACCGGTATTGCCGCCTTTATCCAGTTTGGCGAGGTTAATACTGCCATCATTGTGGCGGCTATTTCTTTGGCCATCACCAGCATTCAGGGGTACTTGTTAACACCCTGGTTAACCAGCCAGGTTTCGAGCCTCAACCCGGTAGTGATTTTCATCGGGCTTCTGTTCTGGGGTTGGCTTTGGGGCCCTGTAGGGCTGATCATCGCCACCCCCATATTAATGATCATAAAATCCCTGTGTGATCACGTGGTAAACCTGCGCCCGGTGGGAGAGTTGCTGGGTAAGTAAAGCGCCGGGTATTAGCCGGAATTAACGAGTACAGCCATTCCGATAACCAGGTAAATGACGATAAAACCATAAAACAGAAAGGGGTTTTCGTTTCGGTGGTAGTAATTGGTTTTAAAACCTCTGGTTCCGGCTGGCACCTTACCAGTAAGCAGCCCGAATACAGCCATACCAATTGCGAGCAAACCAGCTATTTTCAGGAAAACCGGTGACATTCTCGCACCCTCTGTAATCCGTTCAGAAACAAGCCGGACAGCGCACCGGCTTTACCGAACGGTTTTCAGTGCCAGGGCGATCATTACATACGCCCAGCCGTGGAAGATCATTTCAATGGCAATCAGCAGGCCGATCACCCAGAGCGCGGACATGGGCCACTGAAAGAAAATCATGCCGCCCAGGACCAGCGAGACAACGCCAGCGAATACCATCCAACCCCAGCGCAGACCAGTGCCCTTCAAGTGGTAGCCCATTACAATCCGCAAAAGACCGGTCGCAACAAAAACGCCACCCAGTAACGCCGTGAGCACCAGGGAGCCAGCCACTGGCTCGGTTATCATACTAACGCCGGCAACTATGTAGAGCAGCGCTATCAGAACGTGCATCAGAATACTTTTCCAGCCCCGGCATTTAAACGCCTCAATAATCTGGAAAACACCACCAATCGCCAGCAGCACACCAAAAAAGAGCACTGTTGCAACCGTTACGGCAACACTCATTCCCAGAGCAACGGTTCCCAGCACTATAAATAAAATACCCAGCGCCAGGAGCCACCCCCAGTGCTTGCTCAAATCTCCGACAACACCCTGCACAACCATGAGTTGGCTTTTGGTGTAAACACTACCGCCTGATTGCGACATATTCTTCTCCAGCCTGTTTATTGACACTGCAAACCCGGAACAAAGCTAATACATCTATTATCATGCTAAGCTAACAGCATATTCAAACCTTTGTCACTCGCATACAGACATGGGGCTCACGTTGTTATCTGGTCACTACTCAATAAACTTTACTCACGCCCTCGGGGCGGGATTTAAAGCGCTTGTGCAACCACAGGTACTGATCAGGCAGTTTGCGAATAGTGTCTTCAATATATCGGTTCCAGACTTCCGTATCCTTGCGGCTATCGACCCCAAAACCCTCCTGTATTGGCGAGAACACCACGCGGTAGCTTCCATCAGGCATCCGAAGGTGGCTTACGCAAATAACCGAGGCACCGGAAACCTTGGCAATATAGCTCGGGGATGTAATGCACCCGGTTTCCACTCCAAAAAAGGGCACATACAGCTCGGTTTTGTTGCCGAAATCCTGGTCACAGGCAAACCAGACTTCGCCTCCCTTCTTCAGGAACGTCACCATTGGCCGCAACTCGCGCTTTGTAAACGGGCGAATACCGAAATGACGACGACGGCCCTTTTCGATCATACGGTCAATAACCGGATTATTATTAGGCCGGTATACATAACCCGGGTTGTTCAAGTGGCAGGAAACAAGCGGTAACGCGAAATCAAAAATGCTGTAGTGACCACCGATCAGTAGCACGCCTTTGCCCTTTTCCTGGGCTTCCCTGAGATGCTCCAATCCCTGCACCTCAGTTTTTCCATAACAGGGAGACATATCCCGCCACCATGCATGAGTGCTTTCCAGAAAGCCGCGGGTGCATGCTACAAAATTATCTTCCACCAGCTGTTTGCGGTCGGTCTCATCCAGTTCAGGAAAACAGACCTCGAGATTCCGGTTAGCGACCCGAGCCCGGGATTTAAGTTTGCGGCTCAGAAACCGACCCAGGCGCGCGCCAAAGCGTTGCTTGGATGCCATGGGCAACAAAGACAGCAGGTACAGCACGAATACGATCGCCCACGAGGGCCAAAATCGTGGATGCCAAAGGGCGGAACTCTTTTTCTTGGTCATTCGGGCCATACTTCCTTGCCTGCATATTCGGCCGATGAGCCTGACACAGTTCGCCCATACAACATAGGTGAGACTACGAATTAATTGGTTTCTCCACTATTTACTCATAACAACTCCTTTCCGTTGTTCAGCATAGAGGCCATACTGATATCGCTGCATAGCAGCTTGCATTGAACTTCAGTGCATCGATTATTGAGGTATATGTCATGAGTAAAGGACAAGACAAGAAAAAGGACACCAAGAAGAAACCGCTTTTAACTGCAAAGGAAAAGAAAGCGGCCAAAAAATCCAAGAAAAATGAAACAAATGTTCTAGGGAATTAACCCAGCAGGCTTGGGGTCAACCCCAGTGTGTTTACCTTCAAGCCGCCAACCTTTTTACTGGTAAGGTTACTGTGCTTTCGCCGCTGAATAATGTTGTCTTGATAGGAATGCCCGGCTCGGGCAAAAGCACCCTGGGCGTTCTTTTGGCCAAGGCTGCCGCATTGGGGTTTGTGGATACGGATCTTTTGATCCAATCACAGACTGGCAGTACGTTACAGGCCATTGTTGATGGCGAAGGCTACCAGGCCTTGCGCCGCATCGAAGAGCAGGTGTTGTGCAGCCTGGATGTGACTGGCCAGGTAATAGCAACCGGCGGCAGCGCCGTATACAGCGACCGCGCAATGCGGCACCTCAAGCAAAACAGTATTGTTGTATTCCTCGATATTTCTCTCACTGCGGTGCGTCAACGCATCGGCGACTTCAGCCTGAGAGGTATTTCAAAGCGCCCGGACCAATCCCTGGAAGACTTGTTTGCCGAGCGGTACGAGCTATATACCCGCTACGCAGATGTGATTATTCAAGGCGAGCATAAAAGCCAGAACCAGGTTTTGGAAGAATTACTCAAGGTCACTGCTGAGATTCAGCGCGACTTACCCGCCCTTCATAAACAACCGCATTCTTAAACTTCATAGCGTACTTACGACTTGAGACCGCTGGAAGCCAGCGCGTAATCAATCCCCGCACACACCGCTGCAACCTGCGCGGCATTGCATTGCTCAGGGGTCACGCTGGCGCTGTCGGGATAGACTTCGGTGGTGGTTTTGTAGGGAGCACTAGTAATACTGGCGCACAATCCCAGCTGTGTAAGCGGATACTGAATAACACCCCGGGCAACCACTGGTGAACCGAAGATCTCGCCTTTGGCATCAGCCGGAGCAATATGGGTAACCTGCTCCACCGCCTTGATCAGCGCTTGCTGGAATTCTGACTGAGGGTTCTCGCTGTCATCCACCAGATAGAAGCCATCGGGAATCTCACCCGGCTCGAATGGTTTGCCATCCCGGGCTGCCAACGCAGGGCGAAACTCGCTTTCGTCGGTATCGGTCGTCTCGTGCAGATCCATGTGCAGTACCACACGGTCGCGGATAGGCTCTATCAGCTGCATAAGTGCTGCCGACTCCCCTGCTGCGCTGTTTTGATGGAAGGAGCGGTTCGGGTCGATGGCATCTGCGTTCCAGCGATGAATGCGCTCGTAAGCCCAGGGGCTAACACAAGGGGCGACCAGCAAGTTGATGCGGCCCGCGTAATCTTCTCCGTGTTGATCCACAAACTGCAGCGCGCCATGCACACCGCTGGTCTCATAGCCATGCACCCCGCCGGTAATCAGGACAACTGGCAAACCGTCACTCCAGTCGCGGCTTCGGATCGCCATCAGGGGGTAACTCTCAGAGCCATAGTCCAGTCGACCATACTCTTCCACATCGAAGCGAGAGCGCAGGCCTTCGATCGCACTCAGCACCTCGGCTTCATAGCTGCGTTGATGGCTCTGCCGGGACAACCACTCGGCGCGTTCTTGTTCGCCCCAGGGCGTGCCGGGGGTTCCGATGGGATAGGATTCAGGGGCTGTGTTCATCTTACGCTTATCCTCCTTTGGGGTGTCGCTTGGAAATATCACCAACTCATCGCCTTCCTGCCAGGGCTGAAACTTGACCATGGCCTGCAGGAATACCGGGTGCTCCAGCCAGCCTTTCAGCCATTGCTGCAGATTCGGATAAGGCAGACTGTAAAAAACGTCCCGGTCTACATGGGCGAACTGGCGTACAAAGGGCATGATGCCAACATCTGCGATGCTGATGCCATCCCCAAGCAGATAGCTATTTTGGGCCAATAACTTCTCTAACGCCTGCAAAAACACCTCGCCCTGCTGCCGGTATTCCAGCTGGCTCAATTCCGGGTGGCGATCGGCGTATTTATAGCGGTCTAACCAATGTTTGAATTCGTTGTCGTTGCGATCGATCAGGGCGTTAGCACTCTCCAAATCGGTGCTTAGCAAGCACTGCGGATCATTCTGCTGCAGTGCCCACTCGAGTATTTCCCGACTCTCCTCGATAACCGGCCGGGCAGAGCTGCCATCTGCTGCCAGCTCCAGAACGGGAACCGTACCTTTAGGGCTGATAGCCAGCATCTGCGCCGGCTTGTTTTTTAGCACTATCTCGCGCAGCTCCACCTTCATCTCGGCAAACAGGATTCCGAGGCGGGCACGCATGGCGTAAGGGCAACGTCGGAAGGAGTACAAGCGGTGCAATAAAACGGTGATAGTGTGCCTCCAGGCTGAATGGACCAGGGCACACATTATAGAGGAATTCGCAGCGATCAAGGATTTGGCTGGCCAAGTGGCTCAGCCGCAAGGTGCTTGGGCCATAATTTCCTGCCCGCGTGCCTGCATCAGTGTTTCAAGGTGTCCCCGCAACCACACAATGCCCGGGTCACGGTCGTGGCGGTTGTGCCAGATGAGGTAAAGGCTGGTCGGGTCCACTGGAAATGGCAGCTCGCCCAGCCACAGGCCGTCCAGAAAGCCGCAATCCTGAGTAATCAGCTGTGGCACGGCCGCAATCAGGTCAGACTCCCTGAGCAACTGAGGCACAATGGAAAAGTGGTTTACCGTGGCCGCTATACGCCGGCCAAGCCCCTTCTGATCAAGATAGCTATCAACAAAACCGTGAGCATCGCCCGACATGCTCACCAACAAATGCCGTGCGCTGGTGAACTCCTCCAGAGTGATCGGCCGACCCGCCAACGGATGATCATCCCGCATCGCCAGAGCATAACCACTCTCTAACAGCCAGGTGCTACGCAGGCTGTGGTCATGATGACTGAGCATGCCTATGGCCAGATCAACATGGGCCTCACGTAAATCCTGGTGGGTGCGCTCCATAGTGTAGGGTACCGCATGCAGATCAACCCCCGGCGCCTCCTGCTCTAACATCTGAATCAACTGTCGCCAGATCATTTCTGTAATCACATCGGTGACGGCTATGCGAAAAGTACGCTTTGAGCTGGCCGGATCAAACTGGGTGGCGCTAACCGCGTTAGTGAGCGTGTACATAGGCTCACTCACCTGGTCCCAAAGGCTAAGCGCATAAGAAGTTGGCTCTATGTTGCGGCCTTTGCGAACAAACAGTGGGTCGTTCCAGATCTGGCGCATTCTGGATACCGCGTTAGACACCGCAGGCTGGGTCATGGCCAGCCGTTCTGCCGCCCGGGTGATCGAACGCTCAGTCATTATGGCATCAAAAATGTACAGCAGTTGCAGCTCTTGCGTTCGCATTCTGGCTTCCCGGCAATCCGTATCCGGTAAGTCTGGCCTGCGCGTGGCTTCACCGCAATCACTTACGGGCATTGATTTCTGCATTACAAACGCTTGCTGAACACCAGGCCACCCCAGGCCAGGGTACGGTCGCCGGTACCCTGTTTGATTTCCGAGCTTTGCACGCGCAACACGTAACTCAGTTCGGTGCCTGCCACAAAACTGTGGGTGTATCCCGCCCAGACTTCCGCCAGCAGCACATTGAGGTCGCTGGCGCTCAGCTCATGCTCTGAGTCCCGGAACTGCCCTTGCAAAAAAGCGTTATAGGCACGGGCTTTGACCGATAGGCCTCCCCAGAAGTAATTTTCCCGCCCGCCGTGAGCCGCCACCCCCGGTGCACGCTCGCCATACGCCATCAGCTCCGGGTTGAATCGATTATCCGGCGACGAGATCAGGCCACTTCGGAACACCAGCGCGGCACCAAACTCCGTTAAGTAACCCACCGAGCCGAAATAGGTCACCTTGAGCTGACGGTCTGGCACGCTCGCATCCAGGTACTGATGGTAAGCGGCAGAATAACGGAAGGTAGGCTCACCGCCGTTTGAAATCTGATGCTCCCAACCGTTCGCCCGGTCGCTGCCTACTACTTTGTGAACCGCGTTCTGAGCGGACTTGAACACATCCAATCCGAGCATTCCCACCGTAAGCGAGGTTGTCCAGCCTGTGTTGCCGGCAGCCGCCCGATAGCTCTGGCTGGAAGACAAATACACAAGGCTGCTGTATGGACGGTCGTTCCTATCAACCGCTGACGCCTTGATTTCCTCTGGCGTAAAACCATAGGCACCAAACTCCAGGGACTGACTCTCTGGCTTTTCAACCTGTGCATCACTATGAGGAAGCACGAGCTTATCCAGGCTCTGGCTCACCCGAGCTGCCGGGTTGTTGAGAAAGTCCCGGGAATTTGACGAGTAGGTGACCGCCAGCCCGGCGGTGTAGTCCCGGTCGGTTTGGGTCGGAGCAAAAAGATCGTTATCGGAAGACACCGCCAACAAAGAGTCAGCAGATTGTGCCGGAGCTGAGAACGAAAAAGCGGCGGCAGCCAAAAGAGGTGTGATGTGTTGAAAGCGCATAGCCAACTCCGAGAAGTGATGAATCGGAACCAAGTTGGCTTGTATTTTTATGAAACTGCAGGAACAGGACTAATCAAAGCATCGTATTCAGTACATCACCCATAGTTATATATAAGCATTAATTCGTATAATAAAGCTCATTATCTGCCACTAAAAAACCCGTTAATTCAGCCAACACATCATTCTGAGTGATGTAGCCTATACCGTCTGCCAATTATTCAAGCTTGCTCCAGAGCCGCATACTTCGCTGCATCTGATCCCGGAACACCCGGAGATTCAGCGAACTGTTCAAACCTACTTACTCTGGAGATACAGACATGCGTAAATTTGCACTTATTACACTCGCCTCCCTGTTTGCCGTGGCCGCTCTGCCCGCAAATGCCAGCCTGGCTGACCGTAAATCAGACCAGACCGACATGGAGGAGGCCAAGCCTTCACCTTACAGCGGCCAGATAGTCATTCGCGGTGAAGTACAGAAAGAAAAGCTTGGCTGATTGTTCTGAATGTTGGTGGCGAGGCGCATGGTTATGCTTTTATCGGCCTTGCCGATGGGGGTTTGGCTTAAACAGCTTAAACCATGCGATTAAGCCAGCAACAGTCCCAAGGCCAAGGAATATAAAGAAATCTGCAACGCTGAATTGGCCAACGTTATACATCAGCCCCAAGACGACGAGAAAAAATGTCCCAATGCTGCCGGTAAGCCTTAAGTTCATGTTTAAACCCTTTCATGGAATTTTTTAGAGCGCAAGGCTGACGAGAGAGTGCAAAATGATGCTGAATGGTCTTGTTATGCATCTCGTATTGATAATACTAACTTTTCCATACTATCAAGAGTATTTGAAAACGAGCTTTCTATATCAGAAAGCGCCACCCTGATCATGGAGAGGGATTCAATACATTTTTGTTTGTCTAAATTACGGTTAGCCTCGGCCAGCTCACGCAATAGAGCATCAATAGACTTCACTGTTCCGTCAATATTGGTACTCCATTTATTAATATCGATAGATTCCAGGATCTCTGAAAAGTCTTCTTCCAGTGCTTCACTATCTGCTTCGGTTGGGCCTTCAAACCTTCCTGCAGCTAAGCGGAGTTCGGTTAATAGATCTTTGTATATAGTTAAATCCATCCGCTTTCTCTTGTAACTTTTTTAGCTTTCTTGCCTATTCCTTAGCTTCTTTCGTGTGATGGTAGGTCAAGCTGGCAGCCCCTCGAACGCTGGCACCTCCCCTAACGCCTCATCCCAAACAGCTTTGCTGGATGAAAAAATATGCGCTGTCGGCGCCATAGAGATTTCACTGTCCAAGCACCCTGCGGGAACAACAAGCAAGCCAGGGGTCTGGGTGCTGGGCAATGCTGAGCCACACAACTTACAAAAGCTTTTGTTATGACGAGTGCCTGGAAGCGTATACGAGGTCACAGCATCTGCACCTGTCCGCCAGACCAATTTAGCTGACTGCGAGAATAGATTTGCTGCATGAGCCGAACCCGTATCTTTTTGGCAATGCTTGCAATGGCACAGGTAAAAGCAATCGAAGCCCCCTGTTACCTCAAAGCTAGCGGTGCCGCACAGACAAGAACCGAAATGATGAGTCATCTGAATCCCTTCTATGGCCAGTGGAGAAATACACACAACGCCGAGCGCACCGGTGACTTTGACGCAGCGAAGCGGAGGCTAAGGCATCTGAGTGTCGCGCTTGGTTAAATTGCTATCGTTCACCTTCCAAGCCATGCCATACCCGAAGAATAATGATGGCGCTGGTATGAACCGAATATCGAACGACGTACTTGCCGAAAACCATATCTCGGACAGAGTCAGGTACCGGAGCCATTTCAACTGGTGTGCCGATTTTGGAGAAACCTGGTAGCAACTCGATCCTACCAACCAGTTCAGTGGCTATCCTGGCAGCTGCTGACGGATTGTGGATGGCGATAAATTCCCTGAGGCGCTTCAAATCTTCAATGGCTTCGTCCGTATAAACCAGTTTCACTTACCCGACCTCGGTGCATCCTGCTCGTTTTCAGTTCCCCAACTATTGAGCCAGCTATGAACTTCGCTGGCATCAACCACCTTACCTTGGGCTGCAGATTCCATTGCCTCCAGCGTTTGCTTCCAACGCTCTTGTTCAAGCTGTTGCTTTGCTATGTACTCCGACAATGCCTGATTGATCACCCAACCTTTGCTCCGGTGGAGCCTACTGGCGATCGCATCAAGATTTTTCTCAACTTCTGCCTGAAGGCGAACTGTAGTGACGCTCATGGCTGGACCCTCAAATTTGATGACTACAATGTATTACATCATAGTCGACAAAGGTGCGCCAAAAAGATTTAACGCCTGCAGCATGCGCGCCCATGGAATGGAGCCGAAGGCGCAATGTAATGGGCGTCGCCGTGCCTGCATTGTATGGATAATTTCTGCCGTGTATGGGTAAAGTTGAGACCCACCCCCAGCTGCAACTGGGGGCCTTCGTGCAGTAGCTCGATGCCTGTAAGGTTCCTCTTTCGAGAGACCGGTAACCAGTGCGTAGCGCTGCATGACTCTAAAGCGATAACTCGAACAGTCATCGGGGCCTCGAGCCCGTATAGCAAGGCAGAGTCAGCTTATTATGAACACTTCAAAAATCCAAATACCCGTCAATATCGGTGTCGACGTTGGCAAGGCCAATCTTGATATCGCCCTTCATCCCTCCGGAGAGTTTTATTCGATCCCCAACAGCGAGGCGCATATCCGGCGATTCGTGAAAATCCTCAAAGGCTACTCCATAGAACGCATCGTGGTCGAAGCCACAGGGCGTTATGAGCATGCCCTGGTTCAAGCCTGTGATCAGGCTGGCCTTCCGACTATTGTCGTCAATCCCACCAGTGTCAGGCGGTACGCTCAAGCCATCGGTGTGCTTGCCAAAACCGATCGGATTGATGCACAGGTCATCGCCAAATATGCGGCTACGCTAAAGCCCGAATTCAAACCGATTCCGGATAAAACATCTCAGAAAATTAAAGACTTATTAACAAGGAGAGGCCAACTCCTGGAAATGTCTACCATGGAGAAAAATCGCCTTCAAATCCTTCCAAAAACACTTCATCGTTCCATCAAAAGTCTGCTCAAAATGCTTCAGAGTCAGATTGAAACTATCACCAAGCAGATCGAGCAGGAGGTGGCCAAGGTTGATCACTGGCGTATCAAATCGGAAATTCTGACCAGTGTTCCAGGCGTTGGTAAAGTCCTCACCTACACCTTGCTCAGCGAACTGCCAGAACTCGGCTCACTTAACCGAAAAGAGATTGCGGCTCTGGTTGGTGTGGCTCCCATCAATCGAGACAGCGGCAAACTCAATGGCAAGCGAAGAATACGAGGAGGGCGTCACAGGATTCGCACAGTAATGTTCATGGCCATGCTTTCATCCATCCAGTGCAATCCGGTTTTTAAACGCTTCTACGAGCATCTGAAAGCCCAAGGGAAGGTCCCCAAGGTCGCTCTGATTGCCTGCATGCGAAAGATGATTGTGGTGCTCAATACCATGGTTAAAAATCAGGAACCGTGGCGTCAAAATATGGCTTAATATATGGGATTGACACCACAGTCACTGGTTAAGCGCATTCCACCTACTTCTTCCACTTGTACCAATCTCTTGCAGCCGCCAGAGCTCTGAGGGCGCACGACCGACAAACCCAATATTGATCAGTAGACTTATAAGCTGGGCTCTTGCCACAGTAGCTACACCGTTCCGAAACTGAACCGTCGCTTGTCTCGGTTTCGCTGACTAAATGCTCAAGACAGTTTTCACACGCATAACCCTCAAGACCAGAAGCCGTTGGTCCGCCACAATTCACGAACCTCAACCCGCATTCTCGATTGCATGCGCCTTCAAACGTGAGCCGATCTCGTTTCATATTCAACGCTTAACGCTTTTGTTTAGCGGCGACTACGGAGCGCAGCGTAGTAGGCGTCCGGTGTAGGGCCTTCGGCCCGGAACGTACTACAACTACTGGTTATGACTGTAGCCCGAAGACGATAAGAAATTTAATCCCAAGGCTGGCCGCGATGCCCAAGATAATGATGGTGTAAAACGCGAGCGAATTACCGTGGTATCGGTCAATGAGCCAGAAAAAAATGAATCCAGTTAACAGGTCGTAAACGAGGGTGATGCCGAGACTCATGCCTACCAGAGCCGAGAACCCATCTATGACAGCGAGCACCAAACCGACGACCAGAAAGGAACCTGCGTAAATTGCTGCTGTCTGCCCCGGACGAGCGGTGTTCATTACATGGCGAATGCAGTAGATCAGTATTGCTAATTTCAGAACTAAACCCAACTTACCTCTCCTTAGTAGTCATAACGCTTAGGTAACCGGCGCCGGAGCGCAGCGGAGGGAACCAAAAGCGGCACGCTTTTGGCGTCCGGTTGACCGTCTGGTTACACCTTGCGACTTACTCAGTGCAGTTGGCTAAAAACTTCCGGATGTTGTTCTGCGATGCGCAACAGTGCAACTGCTGGGCCTTGTGGTTCTCTACGCCCTTGCTCCCAATCCTGTAGAGTGCGCACACTGACCCCCATGAGACCCGCAAAGGCAGACTGAGACATTTTTAGTTTCAGCCGAATAACCTGCGGCGCTGAGGGCTCAGACAACTCTTGAGTTCGCAGCGCCAGATTGCCCTTTTTGAACTGTTTGATTTCATCAAGCCCAGCAAGGATTTCCGCACCAAGATTTCTATCACTCATTTTTGATGGCCTCCGCTATCTGCTTGAGCATGTGCCCAGGAATCGAGGCACGCTCAGATTTATTGTACAACGTCAGCATCCATACTTCGTGGTCAGACTTCTTCCAATAATAAATTGCTCGAATGCCGCCACTCTTGCCTGATCCGACTGGCGCCCAGCGAACCTTCCGAACACCACCAGACCCTTTGATGAGATCGCCTGCATCAGGCTTCTGCAAAAGGTATGTTTGGAGCCCACGATATTCTTCGTCCGTGAGGTAGCTCGGCAACAACTTGGTGAATGTTGAGGTTTCAATGAATAGCATAGCCAAAATATACGGCAATGCCGTACAAATCTCAAGATTAGGTTAGCGAGGTGTAACGCTTTTGTTTAGCGGCGCCCTGACAAGGGCGTCCGGTGTAGGGCCGTAGGCCCGGAACGTACTACAACTACTGGTTATACATAAGGTTACCAGCCCCACCAGCGCCAAACTTTGGCAACAGCGTGCCAGACCCCCCCGAGAATAGATGGAAAAAATTGCGGAAGCAGCAACGCCAACACAGCAAAGACAATGATGCTGGTGACCAGGTAACTACTGCTGAGAAAACCATCCCAATAGACGGCCAGTTCTAAATTTACCCAGAACCACACGAACGCTGCAGTTGGGATCGAGAAGAACAGTGATGCGAAAAGGCTAATCAACCTTGATTCAATTGGGCCACCTTGGCCACGATTCCCTGCCATGATCGATTACTTCCTTGTGTATAACGCCTGCAGCATGCGCGCCCATGGAATGGAGCCGAAGGCGCAATGTAATGGGCGTCGCCGTGCCTGCATTGGTTAAGCGCATTCCACCTACT